>DASXCL010000064.1:0-62957 GCA_036491195.1 Candidatus Angelobacter sp. | reverse complement strand
GCTGCTCCGTGGTGCCAGAGCGCAAATACTGCTTGAGGGCTTTCTCTTCTTGGGGCGTGAGGCGAATCACCGCTGCGGGTCTAGGCATGCTTTCAGCAGTCTACATTGTAACGCTAACTAATACAAGTAAGTACTAGGGTGGAAGCGCTGCTGACATATTTCACTGGTTCGGATCCAACTCCAGCTTCACCATACCCAAGACAGCCAGCATGTTCTGATGGACTTCCTCACCATAACCAAGACTCAGGGCTTTGGCCAGAACTTCGGCCGTGTTGTAAAACTCAATCAGAGCATTGCTGTGTTCGATGAGGGTGCTGAAACTTGGAACAAGCAAGAAGGGCATCATGGCCATGCGTATCAGCCGCAAACGCAGACGGAAGCGAATGGCAAAAGCAGCAATGCGGGAGTGTTCACACGACACCTGAAAAGCGCGCAGTCCTTCCTTCAGTTCATCGGGAAGCGCCGACCCGTTCTGATTACGTTCAAACGCAGCCCACCCAATCAGTAAGCGGCAATTGGCTGAAATGTCACGGCACAAATGCATTGCCAGATGGATGCGCTTGCTCTGCCATCGCTTGAACTCAACAGGACCAAAAGCAGCCTTGAATTCAGCTTCGGGGCCGGGACGGAAAGCGGCTGTCAAAATTTCGGCCTCTACGCGGCGAAAGAAGGGGTAGACGTCCCTAATTGTCCGTTCTGGGAACCGTGTGGCAAAAAGAATCAACCGCCAAACCACCATCAGGAGAACAATTATTCCGCAAATCATCTTTCTTCTTTCTCTTTCTCGAAACCCCCAGCGCCTTCAGGTAGCCTTCAACTGTATCCCACATTTCTTCAGGCGGGATTGGCGGTTCCCACTTCGTCAGTTTAGTGTCCGGCAGACTGAAAATCCTAAGCCAAATCACCAGCGCAACAATATATGACACCGAAGCCATGATGTTGTTAAACCCTGCTGTCTTTGTTCCAAAAGCCGAAAATGCAAAATAAGCGATACTCGGGCCGACGCTGGAAAAGCCGAAGCCCAAGATAATACCGAAGGGATAACGCTGAAACCTCACGACCATAGGTTTCACCAGTGCGGCAAACAGGGCCACGATGCCGCCGCGAACCATGGTGGCGGTGATTGCAGCATCCAATATGAAGCTGAAAATTGGATGCTTCAATACCGGAGGCGAGACAATAGCCATTCGGATGGTGACGCCCAGGGCCACGAGGATTGCTCCGTAGTACAGCGGGCGTAACCACCAGATCGCATCGAATCCCCTGTATGTGTACCAGAAAACCTGATTCAAAGCCGCAATACTGAGCAGGATCAGCAGCAGTTCCGAAGCCCAATATACGAAGAAATAAACAACGTAGTGCTGGACGGTCAACACCCGAACCAGCGAAACCGGCACAGAGATCACGATGTAGCTGAAGAAAACTGGAGCCAGCTTATACACCTGACGCCGGTACAGCAGGGCGGCCAGCCAGATTTCCAGGCAGAGCGCGATAGGCAGCGTAGCAATCGGAAGCAGTGTAATGAAGCGATTAAGCATGAGATGGCAGGGGCCAGTTTACCAGCCCCCGCCACCTTCCATCCTTATTTCGGACAGCTAGTATCGCCCGGCCAACACTGAGGTATAGGGCCGCCACCATCGGCCATTGCGGTTGTTGCGGACAGCGCCAGCAATACGGTTGCCGCAAGGATCAAGCGAATCAGCGTTTTTTTCATGGTTGCTCCTTGGTAAGGGTTTTTGTACCCGCAAAGAAGCATAATTCGCTGAACGCCGATTTAAGAGGGTTTGTTGATTACGATGTAGCTGAAGAAGACCGTAGCCAACTTATACACGCGAACAGCGGTACGCAGCATGGCGAGCCAGATTTCCAGGCAGAGCGCGATAGGCAGCGTAGCAATCGGAATGGCAATGAGGATGCGATGTAACATGAAGATGGCAGGGGCCAGTTTACCAGCCCCCGCCTTTGTTGCATTTCATTTTATTGGCAGTGAGTGCCCGGATAACACAACGGCGGGAACCCGCCACCATCGGCCATTGCGGTTGTTGCGGACAGCGCCAGCAATACGGTTGCCGCGAGAATCAAGCGAATCAGCGTCTTTTTCATGGTTGCTCCTTGGTAAGGGTTTTGTACCCGCAAAAGAAGCATAATCCGAAGGCTTGCCGTTTCTGATTCGAACAGAAGTCTGATTCGGTATGAAAAAGATCCGGTGCAATGTCAGGTGACCAATTTGAAGAAATCAAAAGTCCCAGATTTTCCCACATCTGCTTAAACGATAGCTTCGTTACGTTTGGGAACTGCTGCGGTTTTTAACCCGAGAAAAAGCGAAAGAAAGTTGCATCCAGTGCCGTCGCTTGATAATCTAACTAAACGGTTAATTAATTCATTTTTGGACGTGTCCCCTTATCCCTTGGGTTCTAAGCGATACAGAGAAGTACCGGGCTGGCAGAGGCGCATCCCCCGGATTGCGAGCGCATCTAAAAATCGATACCTAGGCGAGAAGGTAAACATGCAGAGTGTCCTTGTGACATTTTTTTTATTTCTAACGGCAGTCTCTTCCGTTGCTCAGCTCCCGACGTCGGCGCCAGCGCCGGCCACCGATCGCCAGCCGCCAGCTCTAACACCCGTTGTTTCCCCGTCGCAGGATCAGTTCAGCGGCAGCGGGACCGTAGACAAGCTGGTGCCGGGAGTGATTCAACTTCCCCTGCTGGACGCGATAGATCGCGGACTGAAGCACAATCTTGGCCTTCTTCTTTCTCAGCAGCAAACGGCGGAGGCGCGGGCGCAATATCGCCGCCAGTTGAGCGCATTGTTGCCGAATATTAGCGGCAATGTCAGCGATTCCCTGAACCAGATCAACCTGGCGGCCTTTGGCATTCCGCTGCCCGCGGGATTGACCTCGCCGGTGGTGGGACCGTTTGCCGTCTTTGACGCGCATGCCACCATGAGCGAGACCTTGCTCGACTTTAACGCGATCAATCGCGTCCGGGAGGCTACTGAAAATGAAAGGACGGCGAAGTTCACGGTGCAGGACGCGCGCGAACTGGTGGTGCTGCTGGTGGGGAACCAATACCTGCTGACTGTCGCCAGCGCGGCCCGCCTGGAAACCACCAGGGCGCAGCTCAATACCGCCCAGACCATTTTCCAGCAGACCCAGGACCTGAAAAAGGCCGGAGTGGCCGCAGGCATTGACGTGCTCCGTTCGCAGGTACAGATGCAGACCCTCCAGCAGCGCGTGCTGGCGGCGCAAAACCAATATGAACAGCAGAAAATGTCGCTGGCGCGGACGATCGGGCTGCCGGTTGCGCAGCAGTTTGAACTTACCGATAAGGTCCCATACGCTCCGTTTTCCCCGCTGAACCTTGATGAAGCCCTGGCCCACGCGTACCAGGTGCGTCCGGAGTTTCTGGCCGCGCAATCGCGCGTGCGATCGGCCGAGCTTGCCGTGAGAGCTGCCAGAGGCGAAGCGCTGCCGACAGTCGAACTAAACGGCCAGACGGGATTCATTGGTCCGGCGCCTGGAAGTTCGGAAGCAACCTACGCCATTTCCGCGGGCCTGCGCATCCCGATCTTTCAGGGCGGCAAGGTGAAAGCCGACGTCAATCTGGCGGAGTCTGCGCTGCGGCAGAGCCGCCTGCAACTGGAAAATCTGCGCGGCCGCGTGGAATATGAAGTCCGCTCGGCGATGCTTGACGTAAAGAGTTCTGACGACCAGGTGGCCGTGGCCAATCAACAGATTGGTCTTGCGGCCGAGCAACTGAAGGAATCCCAGGACCGCTACAAGGCCGGCGTTTCCGGAAGCCTTGAAGTAGTGCAGGCGCAAGAGGCCGTGGCTGGCGCCAATGAAAACCAGATACAGGCCCTGTACCAGAATAATGTAGCCAAGCTCACGTTGGTTCGCGCCCTGGGTGAAGCGGAGCAGCGCACGCGAGCATTTTTGGGAGGAAAATAAGGTGGCAGATCCGATTAAGATATCGCCGCAGTACGAAGAGGAAGAAGACGTGAAGGAGCAGGCTTCCACTGAAGTGAAGGAACCCGTTCCCGCGGAAGCGGAGCCTGCGCGGGAAGCCGAGCGGCGCACCGGCAAAGAGCGGCGCTCGCTGACGGATACGCGCGCTGTGGGATTTTTCCGCACCCATCCGCAGGCCAAATGGATTATTGCCGCGTTGGTGATCGTTCTTCTCATCGGCGGCGCTTTCATCTGGCACTACTACTCCGTTCGCGAATCGACCGACGACGCACAGATCGACGGCCATATTAATCCCATCAGCCCGCGCGTGACTGGCACCGTTGTGAACGTGCTGCATGACGATAATGAAGTCGTGCAGGCCGGAACCCTGCTGGTGGAACTTGATCCGAAGGATTACCAGGTTGCCGTGGACCGTGCACGCGCCGATCTGGCCAACGCGCAAGCCAATGCGATTGCAGCCAACGTCGGCGTGCCGCTCACGCAGACCACCAGTTCCAGCCAGCTTCTTGCCGCCGATGCCGGAGTAACAGGCGCGCAACGCGATATTGAATCAGCCCGCGCAAAACTCAATGACTCCCAGGCAATGTATGCCAAGACATCCGCCGACCTGAAGCGCATGGAGATGCTCATCGCAAAAGATGAGATCTCGCACCAGCAATATGACGCCGCCGTGGCGGCGAACAACTCGGCCAAAGCCAACGTTGACGCTGCAACTTCCGCCATTGCCAGCGCTGAAAGCCGTGCCGCGCAGTCGCAAGCCCAGGCTGAAGCCGCGCGCACGGTCCCGGAACAACTCAAAGTCACGCGCGCACGCGCCGGGGCGGCTTCCGCCGAGGTACAGCGCGCCATCTCCGCGCTGGCGCAAGCCGAGCTGAATCTCAAATACACAAAGATCATCGCACCGGTGACCGGCGTGCTCAGCAAACGCAGTGTTGAACCGGGACAGACAGTGCAAGCCGGCCAGCCGCTGTTTTCCATCGTGAACCTGGACGACATCTGGACCACCGCCAACTTCAAAGAAACGCAACTGCGAGACATGAAGGTGGGACAAAAAGCCAAGATCAAAGTTGACGCTTACGGAAAAGAGTTTAGTGGCACTGTTGAATCAATAGGTGGCGCAACCGGGGCCCGGTTCAGTTTGTTGCCTCCGGAAAACGCCACTGGCAATTACGTAAAAGTGGTGCAGCGCATTCCGGTCCGCATCCGTTTTGATAAAGGTCAGGACCCAAATCACAACCTGCGGCCGGGCATGTCGGTGGAGCCGGTTGTGTTTACCAAGTAAATAGATCATTCGGTTGAAACTCAAAAATGCATTTGATCGCAAGCAGGTAATTTCGCGCCCGTAAAGAACAAACAATGGAATCCACCAAACCAGTCATCAATCCGTGGATCATCGCCATTGCGGTGATGCTCGGCACCTTTATGGAGGTGCTGGACACCACGGTGGTGAACGTATCGTTGCAGCACATTGCTGGCAGCCTCTCCGTCACGCCGGAAGAAGCCACCTGGGTCTTGACTTCATACCTTGTTGCCAACGCCATCGTGCTGCCGCTTACCGGATGGCTGGCGAATTATTTTGGCCGCCGCAACATTCTGCTGATGTCGGTCGGCGGGTTCACCGTTTTTTCTTTTCTTTGCGGCATCGCGCCGAACCTGCCGCTGCTGATCATCTTCCGCGTCTTTCAGGGCGCAACCGGCGGCGGACTGCAACCGCTCTCGCAGGCCATCCTGATGGAAGCCTTTCCGCCGGAGAAGCGCGCCAAAGCCATGGCGTTTTGGGCTCTGGGAATCGTCGTCGCTCCCATGCTTGGTCCGGTGCTCGGCGGCTGGATCACTGACAGTTACTCCTGGCGCTGGCTTTTCTACATCAACATTCCTATCGGGATCGCTGCCGTCATCATGGCCATATTGTTCATACACGATCCGCCGTACATCAAGCGCGGTGAAGGCGGCGTGGACTACTGGGGCATCGGCTATCTCGCGCTCGGCATTGGCGCGCTGCAGATCATGCTCGATAAAGGCCAGGAAGACGACTGGTTCGGCTCGCACTTTATTCTCACGCTGTTCGTCCTCTGCGTGCTTGGTCTGTTGTTCTTCGTGGTTCGTGAACTCGTCACCGGGCATCCCGTGGTGGAGCTGCGGATCTTCAAAAATCGCACCTATGCCACCGGTGTCTTTCTTATGACCGTGCTGGGCTTCGTTCTCTATGGCAGCACCGTCTTGCTTCCGCTGTGGCTGCAAACGCTCATGGGATACTCGGCTCTTGAAGCTGGCATGGCCATGCTTCCACGCGGTCTTGGCTCGTTCCTCTTTATGCCGATCGTCGGCATTCTCATGGGCAAAATTGAGGCGCGCAAACTGCTGGCCGCCGGTCTGATCATCGCGTCTTTCAGCATCTATCAGCTCTCCAACCTGAACTTGAACGCCGGTTACTGGGACATCTTCTGGCCGCAGCTCTTGCAGGGCATGTCCATGGGATTGCTGTTTGTGCCGCTCACCACCATCACCAACGGCCTGATTCCTAAAGAGCAGATGGGCAACGCCACCAGCCTGTTTAACCTGATGCGCAACATCGGCGCCAGTATCGGCATTGCCAGCGTGACCACCATTTCCGCGCGCCATGCTCAAATCCACACCAATACTCTGGGCGCAAACGTAACTCCTTACAATCCGCTGGCACAAACCATGATGGCCCAGATGAAAGCGGCCTTTATGGCCCGCGGCATGGACGCCGCTACCGCCACCAAGCAGGCCGCTGCCGGACTCTTCGGTATGGTCCAGCAACAGGCCGCCATGATGGGATACGTCGATGTCTTCTTTCTTCTCGCCATCATGTTCGCCGTCTGCCTGCCGCTGATCCTGCTGATGAAGAAAGCCCCCAAAGGCGGCGGCCCGGGAGCAATGGCGCACTAGAACCTTTACCACAGAGGTCACGGAGGAACACAAAGGAACCCGTCCTCATGCGATCGCGCCATCACCCGATCTTCTTCCGATCAGTGTCATCCGTGTGATCAGTGGTAGGTTTTGCCTTTCCGATCTCGGCGATGACGCGCGATGTCGGCGATTCCCGATGGCCCCCTAGGGCTGAATCCATCGAATGGCGGTACTCGCGGTACATGCAGACAAACAGTAGTAGACAATCTACACAATTAATAGTAGAGTGTCTACACAATGACTCCCAGGCCGCCATCGCGCATTGAACTGCTGCAAGGCACACTCGATCTCCTTATCCTGCGCACGCTGCTGGCCGGTCCCGCGCATGGCCACGCTATCGCCAAACACATCCAACGAACTTCGCAAGAACTGCTTCAGGTTGAAACCGGTTCTTTGTATCCTGCGCTTCATCGTTTGGAAGCCAAGGGCTGGATTGCGGCTTCTTGGGAATTGTCCGACAAAGGAAAGCGCGCAAAGTTCTACAAACTCACAGCGCTCGGGCGCAAACAACTCGCCAGTGAGCATTCGAAATGGCGGGCCTTTGCTCGGGCCATGGGTCTGATCCTCAATCCGGGAGATCAGGAGGCGTGATATATGTTTTTCATTCGCAAATTCATCTGGATGCTGCAGCGTCGCCGCAAAGAGGCTGAGATTCACGAGGAACTTCAGTTCCATCTTGAAGAAGAAGCCGAGGAGCGTGAGCAGGATGGCATCGCGCCAGAGCAGGCAATATCGGCCGCGCATCGAGATCTCGGCAACGTGACTTTATTGCAAGAGCACGTCCGCGCCGTCTGGATCTGGACATTTCTGGAACAGCTCGCCCAGGACATGCGCTATGCCCTGCGTATGATGTTTGCGAACAAGGTTTTCAGTGGTCTCGCCATCTTATCGCTTGCGCTTGGAATCGGAGCCAATACTGCGATCTACAGCTTCATGGATGCCATACTTCTGCGCTCGCTTCCGGTTACCGATCCGGCCTCGTTGGCAGTGCTGAATTGGCAAGCGCAGGCTCGAGGAACGACCGGACAGAGGATGTCTCAGGTTGTGCCGGTCGTACAGCGCATGAACGGCCATACCTACGACGATCCCAAGTCGCGGCTTGCTGCCGGCATTTTTCCGTTTCCTGCGTTCGAACTCTTCCAGCATCAGGCAGGGTCGGTTTTCACCAGCGTCTTTGCCTACTATCCAGCGCGGGTCATGAACCTGACGGTCAAAGGTGAGGCTGGACTTGCGAATGGTGAGTATGTCTCGGGAGATTATTTTCATGGCCTCGGCGTTTCTCCCGCTTCTGGAAGGCTGATTATTTCCGACGATGATAGGGTGGGAGCGTCACCGGTAGTCGTTATAACTTCTGCGTTGAGCCAGTCACGCTTCGGAGGGACTGCTAATGCTACTGGGCAGTCAATCCTTATCAACAATAGGCCTTTCATCGTGGTGGGGGTTACGCCACCCGAATTTTTTGGCGTTGACCCTGCGGCAGCTCCCGATTTTTATCTTCCCATGCACGCGAACCTGTTGCTGCAAGACCCGGGTCAATGCTGTCCCCCTCAGGCGTATCTCGATCAGAACCTCTATTGGATCGAGGTGATGGGCCGATTGCGTCGCGGAGTCAGCCTCGCTCAAGCCCAGGCCACTTTAGCGCCGCAGTTTCACCAGTGGGTGGAAAGTACTGCAACAGATGATCGTGCGCGAGCGAACCTTCCTACCCTCGTAATTAGGGAAGGCACCGGAGGCCTGGATACTCTGCGTCGGCGGTACTCCAGACCTTTATATGTATTGTTGACAATGGTGGGATTGATCCTGGCGATTGCCTGTGCCAATGTAGCCAATCTGCTGCTGGCGCGCGCCTCGGCTCGAAGGAGCGAAATTGCATTGCGCCTGAGTCTGGGCGCTGCTAGGTTTCGCATAGTACGGCAGCTGCTAACAGAAAGCGTTCTGCTGGCTTCTCTAGGTGGGGTCTTTGGCATATCCGTTGCGATCTGGGGTATTCACTTTCTCATCCTGCTGCTGGCGCACGGCGAAGCGCATTTCATCTTGCACCCAGACTTGAACTGGCGCGTTCTGGGTGTGACGGCGGCACTTTCAGTATTGACTGGAGTATTGTTTGGTCTTGTCCCGGCTCTCCAGTCGGCATCCATGGATGCTGGTCCCGTCCTCAAGCAGATTCGGATCGGTCAGACTTCTTCGCGAGTCCCTCTGAACCTGGGCCGCATATTGGTGGTGTTCCAGATCGTTTTGTCGCTTCTGCTTCTGGTGGCTGCAGGGCTTTTCGTACGGACCCTAATCAACTTAAAGTCTGTCGCGCTTGGCTTCAATCGCGAAAACGTGCTGCTGTTTCAGTTGAATGCGCGCCAGGCCGGACATAACGATCCGGAGATCTCTGACTTCTACAGCAACCTGCAGAAACGCTTTAGCCAGATGCCGGGAGTACGCAGTGCGACTCTCTCCCAATCTTCCCTCATCGGAGCGGGTACGGGCTATCCGATCAGCGTCCATGGTGGTCCGCCGGATGAGAATACTCGCCTTCTATTCATTGGCTCCGACTTTCTTAAGACCATGCAGATCCCGATTCTGGCCGGGCGCGAAATCGATGACCGCGATCAGCCCGGCTCACTGCCTGTTGCTGTCATCAACGAGGTATTTGCCAAGGCGAACTTTGGCAACCAGAATCCGGTGGGCCAGCACCTGCTCCTGGCACTCCACGCGGCTCCGCGCGACATGGAGATTGTCGGACTATCCAAAAACGCGCTCTATGGCGGGCTGAAGGATGCTATCCCGCCAGTCGTGTACATCCCCTTCAATCAGGGCCTTCCGAAGCAACGCGAAATGGTCTATGCGTTGCGCACAGCAGGCGACTCTCCCGTGTATATCAACACCGTGCGCGAAATTGTCCACCAGGCAGATCCGCGCGTGCCCTTGTCCGATGTAAGGACCCAGGCAGCCGAAATAGACCAGACCATGAGTCAGGAAATTACTTTTGCCAAACTCTGTTCGGCCTTCGCTGTGCTTGCTCTGCTGATCGCCTGCGTCGGTCTCTACGGGACCGTTTTCTATAACGTCGCGCGCCGCACAGGCGAGATTGGAATTCGCATGGCGCTGGGCGCTCAGCGTGCTGCCGTTGTCTGGATGGTCTTGCGTGATGTCTGCATGATTGCAGCCATTGGAATTGCGCTCAGCGTACCAGTTGCGTTGGGTACTTCCCAATTTCTCAAGTCTTTTTTATTCGGGATGAAGCCCAACGATCCATTATCTATAGGCTTCGCGATTGGCGCTCTGCTCATCTCAGCTTTGGTTGCGGGTTACCTGCCCGCGCGGAAGGCCTCTCGAATTGATCCCGTGGTTGCCCTGCGGCATGAATAATGCTGAAGCTTTTTCGGTCAGGACGCTGTTCGCCAGCACCTGCGGTCCTTTTTTATTCCCGCTTTCCGCAAAAATATTCCTCTCCCATCCCCCGGAATAAACCCGCTCCTATTCCGTTTTGCATGGTGTACAACGCAAGGCCATCGCGCGATGCCTTCATATTGCAAATCGAAAAAAGGAGAAACTATCATGAAAACAGCTCTGATCCGCATGCTGGCCGTCGCAACCCTGGCCAGTTCCATGTCAGCCTTTGCCGCCACCGACGAACCCAAACACAACGATCCATCCACGGCCTCCGCCAAACAGCAGGATGGATGTGCCGATCGTGAAACCAGGAAACAGCAGAAAGCAAAATCCCAGCGCGACCAGCAGCATGACCAGAACGAAAAAGAGTTCGAACAGATGCTCATGGGAATCTATGGCTAAAGCCGGGGCTGCCGCGCTGTAGGCCGGCTCTTCCTGTCGACCAACGCAAATCCGGATGTCGCCATCGGCTATCCATTCCTCGGCGGCGGCTCGCGTGACATCCATCTGGCATTGAAGTTTTTGTTCTAAGTTCGTTACATGAAGAGATAAAGGGCATGGCTTCACGTCATGCCCCTCTTTTTATTTCACCTAACTTGTTTCCGAACATCTCCCGGTAACACGGCTCGTGTAGTTTGGGATCTGAGGTCTGGCTTATTATGGTGCGCAAGGACGAATGAGCGCTTAACGCGTGTGAGGGCGCGTCGAACCATCCCAAAAGGGTGCGTCCATGTCGATTCAGGGGCGTTCTCACGGGCCCCTTCCTCCCCGCCAAATCCAGCAGCGGCAGTAAATTGCATAAAATCAATGAGTTAGAGGCAGGTTCATCTAAGGCAAGATTTTTCTTGACGTATATCGCATATAGCAATATTATTATTGCGATTAGCGATATGAAACTTGGCGAAAAATTACGCTACCTGAGATTGATGGAAGGAAACCTCCGCGGCTTTGGCCGCGAGATGACGCAGCAGGAAGTGGTCCGCGCCGTTACGCGCGAACTCAAATTGAAGATCAGCCAGAGCTACCTCTCGCAGATTGAGAATGGCGCGCGTCCGCACCTCACCAACAAGACGCGCTTGCTGCTGGCCAAGTTCTTCAATGTCCATCCCGGATATCTGGTCGACGATCCCGAGGGCTTTCACAACGAACTGATGTCCGACGTAAGCGCCGCGGAAGATACGCTGGACCTGTGGCTGATCCAGGGCGCGGAGCGTTTCCGCCGCGATCCGCCGGTGAGCCGGGCGCTGCTCAATCTGGCCAAGCACAAAGATTCACGCAGCTGCCTGGTTCTGATGGAAGCGATTTTGGAGACTCCGGAGCTGGCTGAAAAACTGTTGCACGTGCTGCGTCCGCAGCAGCAGAAAAATGCGCCGGGTATAAGCGAGGCCTAATTGAGCGAATTGACGACGAGAGGAAGGCCAAGCAAGGTCATGTTGAGCGAGGTAAAGCCATGAACTGGGAACTCTTTTATCTGATTTGTTTTGTCGTGGGTTTTGCCTATACCGCATTCTCATTCCTGAGCGGCACGCTGCACGTCCATATGCATGTGCCCCATCATTTCCATTTCGGGCACGGAGCAGGACATTCCGGCGGCGGCGCGCGGGGTTCAAGCTTCGGCTTCTTGAATCCCATGACGATCGCCGTTTTCCTGGCGTGGTTCGGCGGCACGGGATATCTGCTGGTCCATCTGCGCCACATCTGGGTCTTTGCCGGCCTGGCGCTTTCAACTTTGTCCGGACTGATTGGCGCAGGAATCGTATTTGTTTTCGCCGCCAAATATTTCATGGCGCATGAATCCAGTCTTGATCCCATGGATTTTGAAATGGTCGGCGTGCTGGGCAAGGTGAGCGGCAGGATTCGCGGCCGCGGCACCGGAGAAATCATTTTTGTGCAGGAAGGCGCGCGCAAGGCTTGCGCTGCCCGCAGTGAAGAAGGTGACGAGATCGGTCGAGGTGAAGAGGTTGTGGTCACGCGTTTTGATCAGGGCGTAGCTTATGTGCGTCGCTGGAGTGAACTTGCGGAAAAGGCCGGCGTCATGCCGGCGGAAGAAGAGGAGAAGAGTCTGTGAAAGGTTTAGGAGGATCTATGGAGTGGCAAACAATTGCAATCTTTGCTGGCATGGCCGTTCTGGCCATCATGCTCGTCATCAGCATGTTGGCCCGGTTGTACCGCAAAGTTGGCCCTAATGAAGCATTGCTGGTATATGGACGTGGTAAGACGCCGCGCGTGGTCAAGGGAGCAGGTACGGTGATCTGGCCGCTCATTGAAAGCTGCCGTCTTCTGTCCCTTGAATTGATGTCTTTCGACGTTGCGCCGCAACAGGACCTTTACACCAATCAGGGTGTCGCCGTGACCGTTGAGGCGGTCGCGCAGATCAAAGTCAAATCGGATGACATTTCCATTCGCACCGGGGCCGAGCAGTTTCTCACCAAAACGCCGCCGCAGCGCGAAGGGCTGATACGCCTGGTGATGGAAGGCCATTTGCGCGGCATCATCGGCCAGTTGACGGTAGAGCAGATCGTGAAAGAGCCGGAGATGGTGGGCGACCGCATGCGCGCTACTTGCGCTGGTGACATGAGCAAGATGGGACTGGAAGTTGTCTCATTCACGATCAAAGAAGTTCGGGACAAGAACGAGTACATCGCCAACATGGGCCGGCCAGACGTTGCCCGCATCAAGCGCGACGCCGATGTTGCCGCTGCCGAAGCCGAACGCGATACGGCCATCAAGAAAGCGGAAGCCCAACGGGCCGCCGCTATCGCCCGCGCCCAGGCTGACCAGGAGCGCGTGCTGGCAGAGACGCTCTCGCAGGCCAAGCAGGCGGAAGCGCAACGCGATCTGGAAGTGAAAAAGGCCGCATACCAAGAGCTGATCAAGAAGCAGCAGGCACAGGCTGACAAAGCCTATGAAATCCAGGCCAACATTCAGCAGCAGCAGGTCATCGCCGAACAGGTGAAGGTCCAGCTGATTGAAAAAGAGCAGCAGACCAAGGTGCAGGAAGCGGAAATTGCGCGCCACCAGAATGAGCTGATCGCAACTGTGTTGAAGCAGGCGGAAATCGAAAAGCAGCGCGTGCTCAACATTGCTGAAGGCGAAAAGCAGCGCTTGATCGCCGAAGCCCAGGGCCGCGCGGACGCCACCCGCATGCAGGGTGAAGCTGAAGCGGACATCATCTTCAAGAAAGGCGAAGCCGAAGCCAAAGCGATGAACATCAAGGCCGAAGCCTACCAGGAATACAACCAGGCGGCCGTGGTCGATAAATTGATCTCCGGCCTTCCGGAAGTGGTCCGAGCCATGGCGGCACCGCTGGCCAACGTGGACAAGATCACGATTGTTTCCACCGGCAACGGCACAACCGCGGGCGCCAGCAAGATCACCGGCGACATGGCGGCGATTGCCGCGCAGGTTCCGGCCTTGTTCGAGGCGCTTTCCGGAATGAGCATGGCGGAGCTGTTCTCTAAGGTGAAGCAGATTGGCGACAAAGGCCCAAAGCCTTCGCCGGAGCTTCCCGGCGGAGATGAACCTGCTACCGGCGGCAAAGCCAAGGCAGCAGCCAAGTAACGGCAGGTGAATGGCCGGCAGGTCAAGCAGCGCAGCCTGCCGGCGGTCTCTAAGGACCGCGGCAGCGATGGAGAAAGCGATGAAGAAGAAAATTTCGCTCATTGGCATTATTTTAGGTCTTATTGCGGGCGCGCTTGTGGCGCTTCTCGCCGGCAGTTGGATTTTTTGGCTGGCGGCTGGGATTGCCATTGGCGTGATCTTAGGCTCTGCCGGAGCGCGGGCCGCGAACCGCACAAGCGTCACGCGTGAGACGAATTCCCATGCGGCGAATGCAGGCGGGGCGAATCTATGATCGCGAAGCTGGCAATTTCCGTAATTTGGACTTTGGCTGCCGCGCTGCTGCTTCGCTTGCTCAGAGTGTGGGACGAACTGCCGGAGCGTGTAGCTGTGCATTTTGGCATTTCGATGCAGCCCAATGGCTGGAGCCGAAGATCGACGATGGCTCTGCTCGTGGTGCTGGTTGTCGTTGGCCACGCTGCTCTTGCCACATGGATGATTCTTACGCTTGGGCCGGCTGGCGGGATTGCAGCTGCCATACATCTGGTTACGGCTACTGTCTTCTTCTCAGTCTTCTGGCAGATGATCACTTTCAATATCGAAGGCAAGCCATTGAAGGCGATCTGGATTATTTTGCCTGTGCTGCTGGTCGTAGGCTCGATCGCCGCGTTGTTGTCAGGCACATTGTTACGTCATCCCGTGCGTTGACCGTTGATTGCAAGAGATTCAAGAGAATGAAAATGTTTCGGAATTTGGAGGAGTTATGGCATTACTAGAAAGAGTTTCAACCTTGGTCCGGGCAAACCTAAACGAACTGATCGATAAAGCCGAGCACCCGGAAATCATGATCAAGCAGGTCATCCTGGACATGGAGAACCAGTTGCTTCAGGTGAAGACGCAGGTGGCAATCGCCATTGCCGACCAGCATCTGCTGGAAAAAAAGCAGAAAGAGAACGAAGACAGGATTGCCGATTGGGGCAGGAAAGCGGAGTTGGCCGTGGGCAAGAAACAGGACGACCTGGCGCGCGCCGCCATTGAACGCGGGCTCCATTACAAGCAGATGTCGGAAAACTTCCGCCAGCAGGTGGCCGACCAGACGCTGCAAGTAGAGACCTTGAAGAACGCGCTCAACAAGCTGACGCAGAAGCTGGAAGAAGCGCGCTCGCGCAGCGAACTGCTGATCTCCCAGTCCCGCCGTGCCCGCACGCTGGGCAAGGCCGCCGACGCGCATTCCGCCGTCGCCGGTCCGGATCACGGCGCCACGTTTGACCGCATGAAGCACAAGATAATGCGCCAGGAGGCCATTGGGCAGGCCAAAACCGACCTGCTATCGTCCGACGCCGCGAGCGTGGAAGACCGCTTCGCCCAGATGGAGAAAGAAGACGAGATCAACCGTATTCTGGGCGAGTTGAAAGCGAAACGGGCGTGAAGGTTTAATTTCGGACCCGGCTTGAGCTCCGCGGAAAACTCTTTATTTAAGTAGAGACGTAGCATGCTACGTCTCTACCGAAATTATGAAAAAAGGACCTATGCCAAACGACGGACCTTATCCAGGCATCAGCATGCACAAGATACGCGTGGGCGCCGGAGTTGCCGGCTTCATCGTCGTCGCTGGTTTCCTGGCTATCGGGCTCATCGGCGTTCCCCTGTTTCGGTATTTCCTGGGACTGGCGATTGCCCTCGGCGCAGGCATAGCGTTCGGACTATATTTGGCCCGACGCTGGCGACGAAATCGCAGTGCCATCACTACCATCGCCCTTAAGAAGTAGCACCTTCTCACGTACAATGTGCTTTGCACATGAACCGGGCCATTGCCGCGATTGCTTGTCTTGTTCTTCTTGCATCCGTTCACGCACACGCCGGGCCGTCTCAGCGTGAGCAGCAGCTGTTTGATCTGGTCAACCATGAGCGCGAAAAAGCTGGCTTGAACAAGCTGGAGTGGAGTGACCGGCTGGCGCAGGCGGCGCTGGACCATTCCCGGCTGCTGGCGGAAAACCGCGATCTCTCGCATCAGTTTCCCGGGGAACCGATTCTGCAGGAGCGCGTCGGCGCGACCGGTTTGCGCTTCAACTCGGTGGCGGAAAACGTGGCCGCCGCGCCCACCGTGGACGTGGCGCACAAGGGACTCATGGAGTCGCCGGGGCACCGTGCCAATATTCTTCATCAGGATTACAACGCCATCGGTATCTCCATCGTTGAACGCGATCATGAACTCTTTATCACGCAGGATTTCGCGCATACCCTGGTCTCCTACACGGAAAAGCAGTTTCGCAAATCACTGATTTCCAGTTTCAATCGGGCACGGCGCGCCCGCGGACTGCCGCCGGTGGATATCATTGTCGATCCGCGGTTGAGGAAATCCGCCTGCGCGCAGGATTTGAATGCAGACAGTTTGATCCAGAACATTCCCGGCGCGACCGGTGTCCTGGTGTTTTCATTATCGGAACCGGGCGCATTGCCCGATGGTCTGCGAAAGTTCACCACCGATAAGGCGCTGGAGCGCATGAAGCTCGGGGTGTGCCTGCAAACCGGCGGCAAAACCGGGTTCTCAAAGTTCTGGGTAGTGGCGGCGTTTTTCGATCAATAGAGTCGTCGCGTTTCATCACAGCGCAACATCCTCCGTCACTGTGAAGTAAAATCACTGTCAATCTCGATGAAGTTATTCATCTTTTTATTGGCGATCTGCGCCTTGACCGGCTATAGTCCGGCAGCGGCACAGCCCTCATCTTCGCCGACGGAAAAGCAGATCTTCGATCAACTCAATCATGAACGGGAAAGAGCCGGTTTCGCGGCGCTCGAATGGAATATCTCTGCGGCAACTGCGGCGCGGCAGCACAGCCGCTTGTTGGCCGAAAAAAGCGAGCTCTCGCATCAGTTTCAGGGTGAAGCCTCTCTTCCCGAACGGCTGGCGTCCACCGGAGTGCGTTTCACCGTGTCGGCTGAAAACGTCGCGCGCACGGAATATGTTGAAGACATCCATCCCGCGCTCATGGGCTCGTCCGGCCACCGCGCCAACATGCTGAATCCCGAATACAACGCGGTAGGTATTGGGGTGGCTGAGTCAAAAGGCAAGGTTTACGTCACGCAGGATTTCATCTTCCTTGTTCCCGCGTACTCGGAGTCTCAGTTCAGCACTGCGTTTTCAGAAGCATTTCACCTCGCGCGAAAAGCCAGAGGCATTCGAGATCTGGAAGCACGGCCCGACGCTCTTCTCCGTGAGCTGGCATGCACCACCGAAGGCGACGCCAACAAAATGGCAGATAAGATTTCTGGCGCGCGTGCGGTCGTGGTTTTTACATCTTCTGATCCACACCATCTGCCAGACCAACTGCAGGGCCGCGTCGCCAACGCTGATTTCCATCGTATGAACTTTGGTGTGTGCTTCCGTCCCGACCAGAAACACGGTTACGCGAATTTCTGGGTGGTCGCGGCGTTCGCGAACTGATCTTTACGTCGCGCTCACGATTCTTCCGCCTCGTCCTGCAACGCGGTCAATACTTCGTCCTCGACGTCCCAATTCTTGAGCACTTTGATCGCGACGCCTACGCCAAACCCGGCCCGCATCAGCCCGCGAAAGATCCGTGCTGCTTCTTTTTCATTGGCGGGCTTTTTCAGCCGCTTGCGCTTCAGATAAGCCCGCGCCAGCTCTTCTTCATTCACCGCCGCGTAGGTTTCATCCACGACCTTTTCAATCACGTCCTGGTGCACGCCTTTCACTTTCAGGTCAGTGATTACGCGGCGTCGCCCGAACTTCTCATTGTCGCGGCGAAAACTGGAGTAAGCCGTGGCGTAATTTGTGTCGTTCAGGTATTTCTGGTCTTTCAATCGCAGGATGACCATTTCCACCAGCAGATGGCCAATCTCGTCTTTGGGAACGCGCTGGCGCATCAACCGCTTCAGCTCGGCGACGGTCCGCATGCGTCGACCCAGCGCTCGAACCGCGTAGTCATAGAGCGCGGTTTCATCGACGATCTCTTTGGGGCGTTTGAAGGCCACGAAGGGAGAATAACAAATCTCACCACGGAGACACTGAGGCACGGAGAATGCAAGGAATTTTGGGAAGTCGAATGGGTGTCCTTTGGCTTCTTCCGATTACCCGATGTTCCGATCTTCCGATGACCCGATTCCTCATCAGTGTCATCCGTGTTAATCAGTGGTGAGATTTTGGGCTTCCCGATTCCGCGCGATGTCCCGATCCCCCGATCAAGTACCTCACGCCCTGGCCACAAACTCCCGCGTCTCCGTGGACACCCTGACCTTCTCACCCTCTTTAATAAAAAGAGGCACGCGGATTTCCAGGCCGGTTTCCAGCGTGGCGGGTTTGGTCACGCTGCCACTGGAGGAATCGCCGCGCACTCCTGGCTCCGTCTGCGCAATCGTCAACTCCACATGGGCAGGTAGTTGCAGGCCGATAGGATTGCCGTTGTACTTGTGCACCTGGATGACCAAGCCTTCGCCCAGAAAATCCTGAGCGTCGCCAATCATCTCCTGCCGCAGGGTCAGGGTCTCAAAGCTCTCCTGGTCCATAAAGTAATAGCCGTCCGCGTCGCTATATAAGAAGGATGCCGGGACCATTTCCAGGTCGGGTTCCTTGAACTTGTCGCTGGCTTTAAACGTTTTGTCAAAGACGGCGCGGGTAAGCAGGTTGCGCATCTTCAGGCGGACCAGCGTCTGGCCGCCACGGGCGGTTGGCGTGTTCACCTCCACGTCAAGACAGTGGAAGGGCGTGCCATCCAGTTCAAAAAACATTTTGCGCTTGATGTCGATTGCATCAATCAGTGCGGCCATGGGTCCCTTCGGGGCAGGTTGAATGCGAGCAATGAACGCTTCTAGGATATCAGGCGGAAAATTTTGCCTTACAATTGTTCGGCGTACTCATTTCTTTTTGCCTCGATAATCGAAGCGCCGGGAGCGCGACCAGAAGTTAACCCCAGCGCGTCAGCGCGGAGAGCTGGGAAAATAATCGAGATCCGTAGGTGCGGAACAGGATTTTTTACGCGCGCTCCGCTGCTTTTCGTCCCAGCAAGCCAAACCCGGACTTGCTGTGAGCAGCTGCGCGCGGGCCTGCGGCGCAAGGAAGGATCGTTTTCAAGATACTTTACGGCCCGACTCCGCAAGCCCTCGATTCGCTGCGCTCATCTCGTACAGAACGCTCAAGTCAGGCCCAGATACGTGTTTCGCGGGTCATAACGATGAGTCGAATCCCGCCTTTCCGCAAAAGGCGCGGAAAGGATGGGGCATCCGGCAACGTTGAACGGGGAACTCGCAACAGTGCAATACTGAATATGTCGCGTATTGCCAAGGCGCTGGGGCTTACTCTGAGCGACTCATTTCCGTGACGGAGAAATGAGAGTTAAGCCAACTCGATCCGATCCTATACGGTGAATTCGCCAGTTTGCAGCCATGAAGTTCCCGAGTCATCTGCATCACAACCGGCTAAACGCAGCTTCTGAATAAGTTCCTTTCGTTTTGCCGCGCTATTATTCATCCTTACCGTATGTCTACCTGAAATATCTGTGAATGGACGTAACTTGCCGACTTCCACAATCACGACGTTGTCTGGGTTGCGACCGAAGGCCATACCAGCTTCAAAGAGGACGTTCGGACGCGCCTGCGGTGTAAGTTTACGTTCGTAGTCTTCGTCATCCGGTTTGATCAGCTTCTTATTTAACTTCGCCAAATCATCCGGTGTCAGGAGCACAACGACGGCAGCGGCCTTTTCGAACGCGCTCTCAAGGATTTCGCCTATGTGCGCAGAGGGTCGTTTTGCGGGCTTCAGAAACTCCATCGGTTTTAGATCTATGCTGCGAAGAAAATCTTCCATAGCCCTATTAATCTTGGAATTCCTCCCTTGTACAACCCAAATATTCTTGCCCCGTTTTTTCCTGATCTGCTTTGTCTTATTGTTTTTTGGTTTCCTTTTTGCTGGGGCATTTGTGGGGGGTACAGTTGGCGATTGTGACACGGGTTGCTGACTTCGTTGAAGCACGGCCCAATCACCACCCGAGGCAAACCTCGATACATTGATCCCATTGTCAACAGCTAGATAGAGTGCGGCTAGTCTAGGTTCCAAAATCTGAGTGCTGGAGATTTTCTTTATGTCTTTATAAATCTGGGCGCGACCCTTGTGAAGTCGAGTCTGGAGCGTTCGGATCAGATCAGGATCAATCGTTGCCAAAAGGGCTTCCTATCTCGTTTTCCGCTTCAAATTAGAGAGGGACACACTGACCGTGTTTCGGGTGGTTCTAAGCAGGCTCGCGATTTCGGCGGCAGAAAAGCCGCACGCGCCTAACGTGGCGATTTGCTCACTCTGATGCTTCATATGACCGACAACTAGCATCGCCAATAGTCGGCTGATACGCTCCATATGATTTGGAGGCTCCATCGGCTCACTTACCTTTTTTCTTGCCAACGTTTTTACGTCCTTTCTTGTTTTTCGCCGCGAGACGTTTGAGCCCGCCGAGGGAATTGCTTGTGGTTCCGAGAATCTCCGCCGCGGCCTGTTCTGAAAAACCTAAACCAGAGAGAAAACCAGCTTTCCCGAGCATGTTCCTATCTCGGATCTCGGGGTGCTGAAGCGCAAAAAATGCGAGGGCGCGAGCAATGACTTCTAACCAGGCTGCTTCGTTCGTTGGGTCTGGCGGCATGTTCGTAATCAACTGATTGATAGAAACTACGGATGATTGTAATGCAATTCCGAAAGAAGAACACAAGGAATTACCGGAAAATTCCAGGAAGGGAAGAGGTGTGTTGACTACCGTGAAATGGTTTCGCAAAGCGTATAATCCCGCTGCCCCTTGAGAAAGGTTGAAAATATGAACGAACAGCAGATACAAGAATTATTGAGTCAACTTAGTCGGATATCGCAAGCGCTTCAGTCCATTGCGACAACGCTTCAGCACGCAAACTTTTCTAGCTATTTAAGTCAGATCGCCAATGCGTCTCGTCGTTAACAAACTGGCCGGGCGCCCATCCTTTCGCGCTGTTTGCGAAAGGGTGGGATTCGATTCGCTATTCTCGCGCTTCGGCCCGCGACACAAGTGTCAGGGCGTGACTTTAGCGTTTAGCGCGAGATGAGCTTAGCGAAGGCGAGGGCAGCGAAGTCGTGCCGCAAGACGACTTGAAGAGATTCTTCCTTTGCGCCGCAGGCCGAGCGTCTTGCTGGGTGCTCCAGGTTCCTTAGTTGTTTCTTTCCTATACCAAACCGTGGGTGCCCCATCCTTTGCGTCCCTGAAACCAGCGTGGAATGACGAACCGGACTGCGGACGCAAAGGGTGGGTATCATCAACCTGCGATCTTTATCAGACCTTCCTCTCCCAGCCGATACGCGCGAAAGCTAACTCCACGCCGAACCTGAATTCTTCATGATCGAAGCTAATGGCATTTTCGAGAGAACTCCCTAAATCGGCATGGCGGAGGAAACTGTCTCGGGATCCTTCCACTCGCACTCGCCTCCCCTTCGGCAAGCTCAGGGTCGTTCGTGCTCGGTCAGGATGACAGACACGGACTTCTTCAAAAGATATTCAAGAACAGGTCGCGGCGCGGCGCGGAGCCGAGAAACGGTTTTCTTTGGTAACAACTACAGGTGATGTAGTGGAGGTCGCCACCTCCATAGAACCTGCGCAGTCCTTTGGGCATGGCGGGATTTTATACTCCGTTCGAATGTGAGGGTTGGAAGTTTGTAAACCCACCCTTTGCGGCCCGCAGTCAGTCGGGTATGTAGGACAGAGACGTGGGCCGCAAAGGATGGGGCACCCACGGTGTGGTGGGATCAGGTGCGAAGGGTTAGAGGCCTTGTAAACCCACCCTTTGCGGCGACAATCAATCGGGTATGTAGAACGGAGACGTGGGCCGCAAAGGATGGGGCACCCACGGTGTGGTGGGGATTCGTGTGTGAGCGGTTGAGGTCTTATATACCCACCCTTTGCGGCGGCAATCAGTCGGGTATGTAGAACGGGGACGCGGGCCGCAAAGGATGGGGCACCCACGGTGTGGTGAGGGACAGAAAGCAACAGGGAGCGTCGGCCACACCGGGTGACACACGAGCATGGCGAAAAAGTTGCGGTACATGTCCAAGATCGCGGCGATTTTCGCCAGGTCCGATAATACGCACTTGAACTGCACTCAGCCGATTGCGAATTTCGCTGGTGGCGTGCGTGTAAGTCTTTCCAGCTCTGCTGCTTAGATCATTTAACAGCGGTAAATTGTTATCGGACATGGCCAATGGCCTATTTCGCTATTGATTCGCGCAGCAAATCTGAACTAAACTCGATTAATTTCGCCTGATTCAGACGTTGAGCAGTGTCTAGTGTCCGATAAAAAGGCGGGAAAGAGGACTTGAGCCATGGCGCACGGAACCGTGAACGGCAAACCATTGACAACCACTGAACATGAAGACCATCAACAACCGGAAGTTGAGCAGCAGCAGGGAATACAGCAGCGGGCGGAGGCCCTGGCGCTCAAGCTGGCGCGGACCTATGAAGAGCTGACGCGGCTGCTGGAGCGGAATCCGGGGATGAAGCGGCAGATCACGGAGGGCGAGGCCAAGGAAGACAAGGTTTACCAGAAGCTGAAACATAGGTTGAAGCTGGCGGACATGGCTCCGCGCTGCCGATGGATCAGGCAGGACGGAACGAGCTGCCGGTCACCGCAGATGAAGCAGCACATTTACTGTTTTGCCCACAGGCAGATGGCGGAGGCCAGGGCTCTGATGTTGAAGCTGCCGCCGCCGGAAGACGCCAACGCGATCCAGGTTGGGTTGATGCGGATACAGAAGGCGGTGATTGAGGACACGATCTCAATGAAGAAGGCCGGGCTGCTGCTGTATTCCATGCAACTGGCGCTGACGAACGTGGGGCAGACGACATTTGGGCAGGCAAAGGACGAAGAGATGGTGCGGGAGACGGTGGATGAAGAGGAAGCATTCAGCAATCAGCACTCAGCAGTCAGCGAAAGGCAACACCAACACCAAAATCAAAGTCTAAGGCCCTTCACCGCAAAGGACGCAGAGGACGCAAAGGAAAGTAAACAAAATCAACACCAACACCAAAGGCCATTTACCACGGAGGACACGGAGGAAGAGAAGAGCTTACCGGCGAACCAAAAGGTTTTCACCGCAGAGGACGCAGAGGAAGAGAAGGGCTTGCCGCGGATGGACGCGGATGAGCGCGGATTAGAGAACCCGATAAACCCGATTGAATGGAAGCCTACGCCGGACATGTACAGAATGGACACGCGGGAAGGGATAGAAGCTTACGAAGCGAGCTTTGGGATGAAGGTCAAGCCAGGGAGCAGCGATGAGCAAAGGCCGATACAGGCGGTCATCGCACCGGAAGAACGCGCTGAAGTGCACGCCATTCTGGGATGACCTGGGATGCGGTGGGACACCAAGGGAGGGGGGTAGGGAATCGCGTTGATTGGATGATCGGCTAATAGCTCCCGAGCGGAGCACGGCATAGATGCCGGAAAGATCTTTGACAACTGAATAATCGGCAAACCGGGGGGCTAAGCTTGTCGTCGCTTATTGGCCACCCGAACCGGGGGCCCCATCCTTTGCGGTGCAAAGGGTGGGACCGACTAACTCCCGACCTTACCCGGCACCTTTTCTGCTAACCACCCGGCCCACACCGGATCGTGACGCGGCGCTCGCCACCGCCAGGATGACTCCGGCAAACAGCAGCGTGTCGAAAAAGTAGTTGATTCCCTCCACCTCGACCCCGATATGCGGATCGGATAGCGCCCCGATCATGACGGGCCCATAGATGACCAGGACCATCAGCAAAAGCCAACCGCCGAGACAGGCTGCCACAGTCCGGGTTTTCTTGTTCAGCAGAATGCTTGCCCCGGCGACCAGAAGAGCTGCGCCGGTCACATAGTCAATGAGCATGCGCCCGGGAACCGGCATCCATGAGGGCATCTCTCTTTGCAGCGGGACTCCGGGAAGTCCCATCGGGTGCAGAAAGTGCTGAATGCCAAAAAATATTGCCGCCAGCGCGATCACTATGCGGCCAACAGTGATCAGCGTGGTCCTGGTTTTCCCGCGCCATCCGTCTTTTGCAAGTGCCGCTAGAATCCACGCGGCGCCGCCGAACGAGGATTCGCGGAAGACGATCGTCCAGGTAAATCTGGCATGCAGGTGGCGCAGCCCACTGGGAAGATAGAGCATCGCGACAAACATGAACATCATGATTCCCACCAGCAGGCCGGACCAGCGCACGCCAATTTTGGTGGCGATGCTCAAGGACGCGGCAATCAACGCGCAGCCAACAAAATATACCCAGAACATACGTCCTGGCATGTACGGCGGCACCAGGTCTTTGACGAATTGCGGGCCGAAGAGATGCAGCGTGCCGAAGACCGCAAGCGGGACAGCGAAGCACAAATTGCTCAAGGCCACGATCTTATCTTTATTCATGCCGCGCGCCGCAGCGATATCGTTTTTCGCCGCCCATACTCCGATCAGGAAAACCGCGATGCCGGCGGAGCACATTGCGACCGCCGTGCCGGAGACTTGGAGGGACATGGCGAGAATGGTGGGGTGCATGGGTTTCGCGGTTCGGTGGAAAGCTTTAGATTCTACTACGCACACGCTTCGAGTCGCACCTCCGGCGATGAGCTGATTTTCAATGATCCAAGGCCGCTCACACCCTGAGGCGCTGCCAGACTATAGCGCATTTCACACAGCGAATAAATAATCTTAGAAACATGTAGCCCGGAACCGTTCAATCGTCCCGTTCGCCGAAAACTGCTGAAAACTACATCAATGAATGGCATTTCAGGGGGAACCCGCCCCAATTCGTCTTATAATGCCATTGATTTGGTTCACTTCGGAGGTGATCCATGGCAGTTGTAATTGCTCTATGCGACATCGTCGATGCTATTGAAACCCAGGGCAATGAAGGCGAGGCCTATCTCGACCCGGATACTGGTGAGATTGTTCTGGTGACAGAGGATGAGCGCGTCCTGGTGGAACAAGGCCATTCCCTCGATGACCTTCCACAGTGGCAACGCGAGTTGATTCCGAAAGTGCGTCAGGCCCTCGATGGCGACCGCTTTCTGGCATTGCCGGACCGATTCGAACTCCATGAGTGGGCCATTATGGAGCGTTTCTCGCTCGAGCAAAACGAGCGTCTCCGGCAGGTGCTGCTCGCCGCCATTCACGGCTCCGGTGCTTTTCGCCACTTCCGTGGCGCCGTCGAACGGCTCGATCTGCTGCAAGCCTGGTATCGCTATCGCGACGAAGCGATTCAGCAAATCGCCCGCGACTGGCTGGAGGAACACAAACTCGCTTACAAATGAGCGCGACCTGAGTCCAGCGCCGTAGGCGCGAAATGAGTTAACCCAGCACGTCTTCGATGCGCGCCTGCGTACTGAGGGGAAGTACTGGGAAAGGTTTATTCGGAAGCACGCTTCGCCCGTCCCTCAACGCCAACCGCGGCAATCAATCGCCCGCCATGGCTGGCTCACGTACTTCGTACAAAGAGAACCATGACGTTGCGGCCTTCAGGCTGGCATTCACGTTCGCAATGTTCTTCACGCCCTCGGATTGCAGCCACTGTTCAAAGGCTTTCGCGCCTTGTTTGGCGTAAACCGGAATGCCTTCTTTCCACGTGGCGCGTCCGCATAATACGCCGTTGAACTTCACTCCCGCTTCGCCAGCCATGGCCAGGGCTTCATTGAATTCGGCGTTGCTCACACCGGCCGATAGATAAATGAATGGCCGCGTAGCTACGGCCGACGCCTTGCGAAAGTGCTCCATGGCTTCCTGTTTGGAGTACGCTTGCTGCCCTCCATATGACTTGGCGCCCTCAACGAATTTCATGTTGACCGGCACTTCTACTTTCATCACGTCGATGCCGTATTTATTTTTGGTAAATTCGGCCATGGACCCGATTACGATTTCCGGTTTCTTCTTCGCGAATTCCGGGCCTTTCTCGTCAATGCCGTCCTCGTATCCCACGAATTCAAGGAAATAGGGAATGTCATTGGCGCGGCACTCGTCGCCAATGCGCTCCACCCAGGCATGTTTCTTGTCATTGATGGCCGGCCCGTCAGTAGGGGTGTAATACAAAAGGACCTTGACGCAGTCGGCGCCGGCCTCCTTCAATCGCCGGACGGACCAGTTGTCCAGCAAATCAGGGAGACGGCCGGGGCCGGTTTTGTCGTATCCGGTTTTTTCATAGGCCAGCAGCAGGCCGGCATTCTTGGAACGACGCTTGGCGGCCGGCAGTCCAAACTCCGGGTCCAGCAGGATCGCGCTGGCATGAGGCGTCAGGACCTCCGTAACGATCGACTTGAATTCTTCCAGCATTTGCGTACTGACATCCGCGCCTTTTTCCTTGGCCAACGCCTTCTGCAACGATCCACGCTGGTCCATGGCTGCGGCTGCGATCACGCCTCGCTTGTCAGACACTGCTTTCATTCCCGCTAATTTTCCAGGGGTGAGCTTCATGGTCCAATTCTCCTCTACTGTTGACACTCGGGCTTTGGCCGAATCTACTTTGATATGAGAAATCCCTCGGGATGCACCGAAACTGACAGATGCGCGGCATTCACGTCCGGTTACCCATTGTACTAAAACCGACGCAAGCATTCCGCCCTGTGGGCGCGCTAACCTTGAGATTGGGATCAATAAATGGCGTTCTGAAACCGGAGCAAAGATGGAATTAACAGCACCTGAGAAACAAGACTTCTTCAAAGGCCGCTTTTATAACACGATCGGCCTTCTGCTCGCCGTTACTGTGACGGTTGACGTCGCCCTTGCGATTGCGAGGCATTGGAGTACTTACGATTGGCTGAGCAAATCTTTAGGCGTCGTCCTTCTTCTCAATCTTTTGGTCGGCGCTTTAACGATTGTCAGAGGACTCAAGAAAGAGAAAAAAACAGTACCCGAGATGTTTGTTCAGATAGCTTATATCTGGGTGCTGATCGCCACTCTCCTATTCAACCGCTAGCAGCTGGAAAGTAACGCCGCTTCGAATCTGGTAATTGACGTCAATGAAAGCTGATGGGCATGATGCGCTCGGCACCAATCCGAAACAGCAAGAATGGTCGCTCTTTCCCACACTTACTGCCGCAGCGGCAGCTTGGCGAGAATGCTTTGCTGCTTGGCGATCAGCGTCTCGATTCCTGTGGTGGCATAGTCCATCATTTTCTTGAGCTGCGCTTCATCGAAGGGGTGTTGTTCGGCGGTGGCCTGCACTTCCACGATCTTGCGCGCCCCGGTCATCACAAAGTTGAGGTCCACTTCGGCCTGCGAGTCCTCTTCGTAGCACAAATCCAGAAGAATGGCGCCTTCAACGATTCCCACGCTGGTGGCGGCGACAAAGTCCCGGATGGGCGCTGCGGTCAGCGTTCCGGCCTCCACCAGCTTCTGCATGGCGAGCCCCAGCGCAACAAAAGCGCCGGTGATGGAAGCCGTACGCGTGCCGCCATCGGCCTGGATCACGTCGCAATCCAGCGTAATGGTGCGTTCGCCCAGTTGTTTCAGATCGACCACGGCACGCATCGCGCGTCCTACCAATCGCTGGATCTCATGCGTGCGGCCGCTCTGGCGTCCGCGACTGGCTTCGCGCGCGGTCCGGGTCAGGGTAGAGCGCGGCAGCATGCTGTATTCCGCCGTGATCCATCCCTTGCCCGTACCTTTCATGAAGCCGGGGACGCTTTCCTCTATCGAGGCGGTACAGATCACGCGCGTGTTGCCCACTTCAATCAGCGCTGAGCCTTCAGCCGTGGAGATAAATTCGGGAGTAATGTTCACCGGGCGCATCTGCTCCGGCGCGCGATTGTCTGAGCGAAAAAATGTGTCTTTATTATTTTTCAATGTCTACCAACTCAATGGTTTTAATTGGGGACCCAAGAAATTTACTGCCGAGACGACGAAATTTTTCAACAGAATCTGTGGCATAACAGCGTAATTCACCGGGGACACCTTGTCCTCGATTTTTGCCTAACATCTCCGCCACCTTTGCGGCGGTTGATTCCGCCGAATCCACGATTTCCACCCGAGGCGGCGCCACTCTGCGCAACAGAGGGCGAAGCAGCGGGTAGTGCGTGCATCCCAGCACCAGCACGTCCGCGTCTCGCGCACCGTTCTGAAAGACCTCATCCATATAGATATGAGCAACCTCTTCGGTGACGCGATGTTCCACCCAGCCTTCTTCCACCAGAGGCACAAAGAGCGGGCATGCCTTTTCTGTGGCCTGCAGACCCTGCTGCTCAAGAGCGCGACGGTACGCATGGCTTGCGACGGTGGCCTCGGTGGCTACAACGACCACTCTCTTTGTTTTTGAAATTGCTGCTGCCCGTTGCGCGCCAGGTTCTATTACGCCGACGACCGGTACCTTGACCGCCGCGCAAATCTCATCGAACGCCAGCGCCGTAGCCGTGTTGCACGCTACCACAAGCATTTCAATGCCATGTTCTTCCAGGAAATGCGCTGCTGAGATGGCGTATTTGGCCACCGTACGGACTGATTTCGCACCATAAGGAAGATGCGCCGTATCGCCGAAATAGAGATAGTTTGCCGCGGGCAGCACGCTGCGCAATTCGCGCAGGACGGTCAGGCCGCCAAAGCCGGAGTCAAAAACGCCAATGACCGGCGCCATGCTTATTCGAACTCCCTGGCCAGTTCGTGCACGGCCGCGGTCTGGTAGAACGACATCAAGTCAGCATGTCCGGCAAGGGTTTCCCGTTCTTTGCCGTCCACCAGGAATTTGACCCTGGCGATCCCGGGAACATTGGCATTGAGCGTTTCAATGAGCGAAGTCAGCGTCATTTCTTCCAGCAGAATTCCTGAGGGATGCCCATCGGCAAACGGTGCGGTGGTGTCTACGATCATGGTGTCGTCGCTGATGAAATATACATCTTTTATGTCTGAGCCTTTGCCCAGCGGGTGAGGCGAAGGCGTCTGAAGATACTGTGCCAGGACGTAGCGCAGGGTTTCACGGGCGCGCAAGCCGCGGTCCGCCGGCAAGAAAACATCGGCTGGGCGCCAGCGCAGGGCCTTGTCTTCATCGTATGCCACCAGAACCTGGATGTGTTCCTGCTTGCCGCTCACCACAGGCGCAACAGGCGCAGCCTCCGCTGCTTGTAGCGTCATGGCCTCCTCTTTATGCGTGATCCGGATAATCACCACTCCGCTTACCAGAATGGCCAGCAGAACCAGTGCCACCGTGATCTGGAAGTGCCGGGGAATCACGGCCGGCCTCCTATCTGACTGCGGATCTGCGCAATCCCCAAAGCAATGGCCGTGGCAACGTTGTTTTGTTTTTTGGGGCCTTCGAGAGACTGCGGGTCGTCTTCGTCAGGCGTCAGTTCCACGGCGATGGCCGGAGCTGCAATGTTATTCAAGGGGCGCACCGGCATGACAAGGTTTGCCACAACCAATCCCTTCTTTCGAAGTTCGTCCGCCACTGCGCGGGCGGCCGCCTGGCTGCGACTGAGAGAGCCCGCTTGTGCGCTTTCCCAGGGAAGAAAGCGGTCAGCCACGGGCTGCTGCGGGTCGGTCAGCAGTGCGGCGTAAACACGAACGCCTTTCCCCGGCGGTCCAGCATGGAGGGCCACATAGAGGCCGGCATGTTGCTCATTGGTGATCTCCGCGCGCCGTTCCAGGCTCAGATCAACATCGGTCTCGCGGAGCAATCGTGTCGCGACGCCGCGTTCTTCCAGTTCTTTACGCAGCTCGCGTGCCAGCCGCAAGGTAATATCCTTTTCCAACTTACCGCCAAAGATCGCGCCCTTATCGCTACCGCCGTGGGCGGGGTCGATCATGACAAAAAACTCGGGCGCGCGCTTCTGACCTTCGGTTGAAGGCACGTTGGGCTGGGCCGGAATTGGCGTGGCGGAAACATCAGGAGCTTGCGGCTGCAGCGTGATGGTCTTGCCATCATCGCTGCGGATAAGTTCCAAATGCTTATTGCCTGTCACTGTGAGGAGGGCCGCGCCGTTTTCTTCCGAGAAAGACAGCGTTTGAATCGCGCCATTACCATATTGTTGTGTTTTGAGATCGGAAACCAGCGGATCTTTTCGGAACATCAGAGTCGTTTTGTCTGTATGAGTAAGAATTCCGCGCTTCTCCTCTTGATTCTCGTCGGGTCTAACCGGCTGGTTAAAATTCAACACTAAGGACGGTTGGTCGCCATTCTTAAAATCAGCCGTGAATCTTGTAGATGCATTGCCTATGAAAAGACGTCCTGCCGGCTGATGAAAGTCGATGGTGGTATTCAGCAGTCGGCCTAACAAGGTAAGCACTGCGTTAATCGGCACCATGAAATGGCCATTCTCCAAGAGCACTTTGCCGTCAAGATCAACTACTTGCTTGTTGATCGTGCCTTTATCTTTTCCCTCCGTTAGCCGTAGATCCATCTTGTTAAGGCTGATCCGCCAGTCTTTTCCTTTTATGATCGGCTGGGAAGAGCCCAAAGGTGAAAGCAAGTCTGTCACGGAAACATATGGTTTGCCGCCACGATCAAGCACGGGAAGGGAATAAGTGGTCCGGGCTGTGTAAACAGTAAGTTGTTGCTCCAGACCGGCGCCGGAAACCCCAAGAGCGCAGCACAAAGCCACAACCGCCAGAACTGCCAGCCCAGCTACTGTTTTATTCCAGGGCATAAATCGCCAGACCGCTCAGCAGCTTGGGATAGAAATCAGTGGATTTTTGCGGCAGAACCTCACCGCCGAAAGCGATGTCTCGCACCTGTTCGATCTTTGCCGGATTCATCAGGAAGGCAACATTGGCGCCCTGGCGCACCCATGAAATGGCTTCAAAAGCGTCGCGTTCGTAGCGAATATTCTCCTGGTTGCGAACGGCTTCCTCCGAAATCCCCAGCACCCGTTCCAGCATGATGCGGTGCAATTGGACCACGTCAAGGTCGCGCTGCAATGAGGGCACCTGCTCAAGCGCGTCCTGAACCACATTCTTCTTGGCCCGCATTAGATACGGTCCCTGGCGGGTCACGGCGACGAAGGCTGTCCCGTTCACGCCCGCCTGGCCCAGCAGAGTGGTGGCGCTGCGGCTCTCTGTGCGCAGATCGATGCGATCGATATCAAAAAACTGTTCTGCGGCTTCCAGCATGCGCTCGCGATCGAATGTTGGAAGGCCATGGACGATGCGGTGCGTCGGCAGAATCACCAGTCCGCGGCTCTCCATGGGGATCAGGGTCATCATGACGAATTCATGCGCCGCGTTGGGGTTCGGGCTGCCGCCCTCTCCACGACGTTCATTCCTGTAGGCCAGCGCCGTTTCGTAACGATGGTGTCCATCGGCGATCAGCAGCTTTTTATCGCGCATGCTGTGCTGCACCGCTTGGAGGAGTGCCGGGTCATGTATGCGCCACAGGCGGTGAAGAGTCTCATATTCGTCGAGCAGTGAGACGTCAGGGTCTTCCTCGGTTTTTGCTCGCAGCAACGCCTCAATTTCGTTTTTCGGGTTGCTATAGAGCATGAAGATCTGGCCGAAATGAGCGCGCGTAGCCCGCAATAGGTTCAGCCGGTCAGCCCGTGGTTTGGCCAGAGTCTGTTCATGGCGAAACACCACGCCGTCGCAATAATCATGAATTCGGCCCAATGCGATCAGGCCGCGGCGTTCCGCCAAATCCCGGGTTCCGGGCACCGTAAAAGTCTGGGAATAGGCGTAAATTCCCGGTTCAGCATCCTGCTTCAGGATGCCTCCGGAACGCCAGTCATGGAGGTATTCCGCGGCCCTGGTATAAACGTTAAAGGCGTCAGTATCGGTTTCTCCGGCCTTCCCCAGGATAATACGGACCAGGTTATGCGCGCTCCGTTCATAGTATTTTGACTGCATTTCCGGGGTAATCTTGTCGTAGGGTTGGGTGAGCACGTCCTCCAGCTTGACTTGGTCAGGATCGTAGCGAAGCGCCTTGAATGGAATGATTTCAGCCATTTTCAGTTGTTCTATTGCATTCTATCAAGTGGCGCGGATAACCAGTTTCCAGCACACAATCATCTAATTTAACGTGCAGCACACAAATAAAGAGAACAGGTGCAATGTCCAAGTTCCTGTGTAATGTTTTGCGCTGCTGTGATAATATCGCGGCAAAACGAGGTTCCCTCATGGCCCGCTCCGAACGCTGCGGGTATGGTGCAAGCCGTTCCCCCGAGCTCTCTTCCCAGGCGTATCGTACGCCCCTGATTCGTTACGCTTTGACCTTGGCCTGTTTTCTTGCTTTTATCATTTACGTCCACGGTCAAGACGTAAACGTACACATCGAACCCAAGCCGCCGGCTTCCCCTAAAACCGTTGATACAAAAGAGGATGCAAGCGGCCCGGACGCTTCCCAGAAAAATCACGGCAAGCCCGGAATCGCAGTTGACGTCAATCTGGTGCTGGTGAACGTGACGGTGACCGATGACTGGAACCGTATCGTTACCGGTTTGGACAAAGAGAATTTCTCGGTTCTGGAAGGCAGCGAAGTCCAGCAGGTTCGTCACTTTTCCAGCGAAGACGCCCCTATTTCCCTGGGCGTGATCTTTGACATGAGCGGCAGCATGAATGACAAGATCATGAAAGCCCGCGAAGCCGTCATCGAGTTCTTCAAAACGGCGAACCCGCAAGACGAATTCTTCATGATCACGTTCAATGACCGGCCGCAACTGACCGCGGATTTTACCAAGTCCGTGGAAGACATTCAGGGCAAGCTGGTTTATACGGTCCCCCAGGGCAGCACCGCCATGCTCGACGCCATTTATATGGGCGTGAGCAAAATGAAAGACGCGCGCAACAGCAAAAAGGCGCTGCTCATCATTTCTGACGGGGGCGATAACCACAGCCGCTATACGGAAAACGAGATCAAAGCCATGGTCAAAGAGGCCGACGTGCAGATTTATTCAATCGGCATCTTTAGCCTTGCGCCTTCGCAACCGGAAGAAATCGCCGGTCCAGCCTTATTGACTGAAATCTCGCAGGTCACCGGCGGGCGAATGTTTACTATCAACAATCCCAACGAACTGGCGGATGTGGCTACGAAAATTGGAATAGAGCTGCGCAACCAATATGTGCTCGGTTACCGTCCAAACAACAAGGTTAAGGATGGCCACTGGCGCAAGATTAAAGTGAAACTTAATCCACCCAAGGGTTTGCCGCATCTAAATGTCTATGCCAGAACGGGTTACTATGCACCTTCGCAATAAGCAAGTTATCGTAACCGTGGTCTTTTTGCTGCTGGGTGCGACCTCTCTGTGGGCCACCCAGGCCCAAACCACGCAGCCTCAGCAAAACCAACAGCGTGTTCAGCCCACGCCAATACCGTCGGATATTGATCCGTCTGATCCGGCATTGCCAAACTGGGCCAAGCCGGCGCCGCCGCCGCCGGGAGCGGCAAACGTTTCTAAACCTTCTACCACGCCGGCTCCAACAGGACGGCAACAGCAGCCTCTACCCGGCAGCGCTGTGGGTGAAGTGACAAAGAATGATGGCCAATACACCTATCGGTCGCAGGTCAATGAGGTAACCCTTTCTGCCGTGGTGCTCGATGCCAGAAAGCATTTGATCACCAATCTGGCACGGACGAACTTCGCCGTGTATGAGGACAACCAGCCGCAGACGATTACCTCATTCCGTCGGGAAGACATACCGGTCTCTATCGGAATCGTGGTGGATAATTCCGGCTCGATGCGCACCAAGCGTGCCGCGGTCACCAAGGCCGTTCTGAACCTGATCCAGGCCAGCAACCCTCAGGACGAGGTCTTTGTCGTGAATTTCAATGACGATCCCTATCTGGACCAGGACTTCACCAATAAGCTGGACCCTCTTCGCGAAGCTCTTGATCGAGTAGATTCGCGTGGCGGCACGGCTCTATATGATGCCGTAATCGCCTCGGCTGATCATCTGGCTAAAGGCGCAAAGAAGGAGAAGAAGGCATTGCTGGTGGTTACGGACGGAGTCGATAATGAGAGCCGCGAATCGCTCGAGTCAGCCATCCGAAAAGTGCAGGATGATAACGGGCCTACTATTTATACGATTGGCATTCTAGGCGACGAACCCGGCATCAAGCGGGCCAAACGCGCTCTGCAAAGCCTTTCTGACCAAACAGGTGGCGTGGCTTTCTTCCCCAAAGATCTCATGGAAGTGGATGAGATCAGCCAGGAAGTGGCGCGCGATATCCGAAATCAATACAGCATTTCTTATAAGCCAACGAATCCGCGCAGCAATGGCGGTTATCGCAAGGTAAAAGTCGAAGCGCGGGCTCCGGGTTATAAAGACCTGCAAGTGCGTACCCGCGATGGCTACTTTGCCGATGAGAAGCGGACCGCTTCGACCAAGCAGTAAAAAAAATCGCAAAAATCGAGTAGTGGGGCGCTTCTCCAGGAGGCGCCCATTTCAGTACCTGGTTGTATCGGTGATCACAGCGTAATCGCTGCTGCCGGCTCAAGTGCGGTGAATTCCTGTTCGTGCAGCACCGGCGGCAGGTTGGCCATATCCATGTGACCTCGGGGAAGGTCGGAAATCAGGCGCAAGGACTGGTTGATGCTTTCAGCGAACTGGACTCGGGTCTTTTGCAGCCTGCGGGCATAAACCGCGGCCACCCGGCACAGCAGGAATGGATTGGCAATCGTGCTGCCTGCGGCGAATACCTTTGACGAGCGTGTACTTTTATCAGTTTTCATAGGCCTCCGTGGCTTCTTCCTCATGCATTTGTTGTTCTGGGGCCTCTTGATTGCCGCAATGATCTTCCGGCAGTTCACACTGCGTGTGAGATTTTGCATGGAACAGCGATGTAGCGTGTACCATAATTCAGCCTTTTTGGAACTGTGGCTAGGGGACGAGCTTCAGAAGGGGCTGACTTAGTTCAGCAGGCCTGGAGAGTAAGGATGGATGCTCGCTCACTCTTAACGGTACGCTGTTCCACAACCTCTGTCAATTCTGTAATTTAGCGTCGGCCCAACTCCCTTGTTTGCCCCATTTTCTGCGATCAGGACAGAAAAAGTTGGTTGGGTTTGACCATAGCGCTCTCTGTCCCGTACTCTAAAAAGTCCGCCTTATGACACGACTTCGAGTGGCTGAAAACATCACCGAACTGGTTGGCCAAACCCCCCTGCTGCATTTTCGACGAATCGTTCCGGTCGACTCGGCTGATATTTACGCCAAACTGGAGTATCTGAATCCCGGCGGAAGCGTAAAAGACCGGGCCGCCGTCGGAATGATCAAGAAAGCCGAAGAGCAAGGCTTTCTGAAGCCCGGAGGCACCATTGTGGAAGCCACAGCGGGCAACACCGGAGTTGGCCTTGCGTTGATTGGAGTGAATAAGGGTTATCAGGTGGTGCTTTGCGTTCCAGAGAAGTTTGCCGAGGAAAAGGTCAAGATCATGCGGGCCCTGGGCGCCGAGGTCTTCAGAACACCTGACGAAGCGGGAATGCAAGGCGCGATAGCCAAGGCCAAAGAGCTTGCCGCCGATATTCCCGGATCGTTCACGGCCCTCCAATTTGAAAATCCAGCCAATCCTGACTTCCATCAAAAAACCACCGCCGTAGAAATCTTTGAACAGATGCAGGGATCGATTGATGCGGTAGTGATTGGCGTGGGCACGGGCGGCACATTCACCGGCGTGGCCCGGTTTATGAAAGAAAAGCTGCCCAACGTGTACTGCGCAGCGGTAGAAACAGAGGGATCAGTTCTTGGCGGCGGCCCCAAAGGGCCTCACAAAGTGGAAGGGATTGGTTCAAGTTTTATTCCTAAGACGTTTGACTCGGGAGTCTGCGACGAAGTCATCATGGTCACGGACAAAGATGCGTTTGATACAGTGGCGCAACTGGCACGACTGGAGGGCGTTCTGGGAGGATCAAGCGCCGGAGCAAACGTTTTCGCCGCGCTACAGGTGGCAAAAAAACTAGGCAAGGGGAAGCGTGTGGCCACAGTTATTCCGGACTCGGCCGAACGCTACATGTCAAAGAATATCTTCGAAGGCGGCGAATAATAGCAGAGTGTCGAATCTGGCTGGCCGAGGGCACGATTTTCAGTAGTACAACGTTTCAGGAGTACAGCTTTTCAGGAGCAAACCAGAGATGGCAAAGAATAAATCCGCAAGCGGGTCAAAGCGGAGCGACGGGAAATTTGGGTTCTCCACCACATGCATTCACACAGGGCAGGAAGCTGATCCTTTGACCGGAGCGATTGTGGTGCCCATCTATCCCACCTCCACGTACTTGCAGGAAGAGTTGGGCAAGAATAAAGGGTACGAATATGCCCGGGTTTCCAACCCCACGCGGACGCACCTGGAAACCAACCTGGCGGCGCTCGAAGGGGGAACGTCTGCGCATGTGTTCGCCAGTGGCATGGCGGCGGTAACGGCAGTGACCCAATGCTTCCTCAAGCAGGGCGACCATCTCATATGCGGGCACAACGTGTACGGCGGAGTGCCTCGTCTGTTCAACCAGGTACTGGCCAATTACGGCGTGGAATTCAGCTACGTGGATACTTCTGACCTGGAGGCTGTGAAAAAAGCGATGCGCCGGAACACCCGCATCGTGTGGGTGGAAACACCGACCAATCCATTGATGGTGCTCACCGATATCAGGGAAGTCGCGCGGATTACTCATTCCGGCGGCGCTGAGCTGGTGGTCGACAACACGTTTATGTCGCCTTATTTCCAGCGTCCATTGGAATTTGGCGCGGACATGGTGATGCACTCCACCACAAAATTTCTCAACGGCCACAGTGACGGCCTGGGCGGCATGATAGCCGCAACCAAGCCGATCCACGCACAAAAACTGGCCTTCATCCAAAAAACCTCGGGCGCGATCCTTTCGCCTTTCGAATGCTGGCTGGTGTTGCGCGGCGTGAAATCACTGGCGGTGCGGATGGAAAAGCATGATGAGAATGGCCGCGCGGTCGCTAACTTCCTGCGCAACCACCCCAAGGTCAAGCAAGTCCTCTACCCAGGCTTTTCCGATCATCCTCAACATGCGCTGGCCAAACGCCAGATGACTGGCTTCGGTTCCATGATCACGTTTGAGACCGGCTCGCTCAAAAATGCCAAGAAGATGCTGGCCAAGGTGCGCGTCTGCTCGTTGGCCGAATCACTGGGCGGCGTGGAAACGCTGATCTCGCACCCCGCCACCATGACGCATGCCGCACTGGGTGAGCAGGGCAGAAAGCAAATCGGATTGACGGATGGCATGGTCCGCATCTCGGTAGGCATTGAAGATGTGGATGACCTGCTGGCCGATCTGGACCAGGCGCTGGCGGCGATCTAGGAAAGAGCTTTTACCATAAGGAACACAGAGGAAAATAAAAGCTGAGATATTGCAATGCCTCAGAATCGAAAGAGGCCTTTTTCGAAACTCGTTCTATGAACGTTCTCTGTGAACCTCTGTGCCCTCTCTGTTTAACAGGTGTTTTTAGCGATCCACGCGAGATATTCCCGGCTGCCGGCGGCCACCTCCAGCATTACGCACTCAGGAAGATCGTAAGTATGGAGTTCTTTCACGGCGGCGCAAACTTGCTCGAAGGATTCGGTCTGCGTCTTGATCAGGAGCAGCCATTCTTTTGATGTCTCCATCTTGTCTTGCCAGCGATACACCGATTCGACCTGCGACACAATGTTTACGCACGCAGCCAGCCGGCGGTCCACCAAAGCCCGGGCGATCTTCCGGGCTTCTTCCTGCGAGCCGGCCGTAGTAAGAACAATGCGGGCGTTGGTCATAGAAACCTCAGTGTGAGTGTATCAACAGCGGACTGAATTCCCGCCGGCAGGTTCATCCCACCATTGGTCCCGGTTAATATGAACAGCAGGGCCGTAAAACCATTTTCGGGCAGGCTGCAACTAACGAAGGTTCTGTCAATGAGCGCGACCATCAAATTCGGCACCTCCGGCTGGCGCGCAATCATTGCCGATGAGTTCACGGTGGCCAATGTGCGCCGCGCCGTCACCGGCATCGCCCGATACGTCGCTGGCAAAAAGCCGGGTGGTGCGCGGGTGATCGTGGGACGCGATCCGCGATACATGGGCGAACGCTTTGTTGCGATTGCCGCCGAAGTGCTGGGCTCTTTTGGCGTGCAGCCGCTGGCGATCAACGAACCTGCTCCTACCCCTGCAATTTCTTACGAGATCATTAGATCGAAAGCAGACGGGGCTATCAATTTCACGGCGTCACATAATCCGCCGGAATATAGCGGCATCAAGTTTTCCACTCCGGATGGCGCTCCCGCGCTGCCGGAAGCCACCGGCGCTATTGAAGCGCTGATCGCGGCCAACGGAGAAGTCTCAAGGGCGTCGTCGAAAGCGATGGCAGAGGCGATTGATCCAAAACCGGCCTACATGGCGCGCCTTAAGGAGGTTGTTGATCTCAAGCTTATCTGCTCTTCAGGATTGAAGATTGTATTTGATCCGCTCTGGGGCGCTGCGCGGGGCTATTCTGACGATCTGCTGCGAGACGCCGGCATTCCTGTTTCCACCGTTCACGACGTCCGCGATGTGCTTTTTGGCGGGCATGCGCCCGAACCTGAAGGCAATCTGCTGGACGAAATGCGCCGGCAGATGAAGACCACCGGAGCCCGCATCGGCATCGCGACGGACGGCGATGCCGACCGCTTCGGAATCGTGGACGAGGATGGCGCCTTTATCCAGCCCAATTACGTTATCGCGGTTCTGTTCGATTATCTGGTTGAAACGCGGGGCTGGAAGAATGGAGTCGCCAAGTCGGTTGCCACCACGAACATGGTGAATGCCCTGGCGGACCATCACGGCGTGCCGCTTTATGAAACACCGGTTGGGTTCAAATACATTGGCGAACTGATCAAGCAGGACAAAATCGCCATCGGCGGCGAGGAGAGCGCCGGACTTTCTATCCGGCATCACGTTCCGGAAAAAGATGGAATCCTTGCCGGTTTGCTTTGCTGTGAAGCTGTGGCGCGCCGCAAGAAATCGATCGGGGAACAAATCAAAGATATATTTGGCAAAGTTGGTTCCTTTTATGCCCGTAGAGAAAACTTCAGCTTGACGCCGGAAGTGAAAGCGAAGTTCACTGGTAAGATGAAAAGCGATCCTTCAGAACTTTCCGGCCACAAGGTGAAACAGCTGGTGCGGATTGACGGGCTTAAGGTGGTTCTGGAGGATGGATCGTGGGTCTGTTACCGCGTGTCCGGCACCGAGCCGGTGGTGCGGATCTATTCTGAGGCCAAGTCAGAGGCGGACCTGGCCAGACTGGCCGGAGCCGCGCGCGATTGGATTGAACAATAATGCCGGGGATATTCAATAGCGGAAGGGAGTGGGCATATCGTTTGCGGCATAAACTTGCCGCAGCGGGCGTAGGGGCATTATTTTGCGTAGTGGCATACTATGCTCTGTTCGCGGCAAACGGCCCGATGGACCACCGGCAAAAACGCCAGGAATCGCTCGAACTCGACCGCCAGATTAAGGCTTTGCAACAACAAAATGCTGCCATGGAACAGGAAATCAAAGCTTTAAAGAATGACCCCAAAGCCATTGAAAAAGAAGCCCGTGAGAGACTTCGCTACGCTCGCCCCGGTGAAATTGTTTTTACCGTCTCAGCGCCGCCGGTTGCACCCGCACAAGATAAGAAGTAGTTTTGACGGAGACGCCTCAAGCTCCTGGTAAGGGCGTTTTTAGATGAACGATTTGTAACCATTTTCGTTGTCTTCACTCCATACCTGCAATCCAAGGCAAATGTGCTTAAGAATGCAGCTTGCCGAATGAAAAATCCTCTGAGGAGATGCACCGCCTATGAAGAAACTGCTGTTAGTTTTATTTGCATTCACGTTTGTAACATCTGTAACGTCGATTTCTCTGGCCAAAGACAAAGCACCTAAAGCGACTAAAATGAGCGGCTGGGTGAGCGATGAAAAATGCGGAGCCAAGGACATCGACAATGCCGATTGCGCGAAAAAATGCGCTGAGGCTGGATCGAAGCTGGTCTTCGTCTCCGAGAAAGATAAAAGTATTCTGAACGTCGACAATCAGGATGCTTTGAAAGGTCACGAAGGACATCACGTGAGCGTTACCGGAAAGGTCGATAATGGAACGCTTCATGTCGACAAGGTATCAATGTTGAAACAGTCTGACGACAAGAAGAAATAATCAGAAGAGATTCCCGGAAAATTCGACAAGGCGGCCATGTTTTGGCCGCTTTTTGCATTTCTTATGCATTACTTTGGTGCGAATTACGTTCCATGAATAGCTTTTTAGAATCTTCAAGACTTGGGTTATGATGGCTTTTATAATGGACTACATCTTCAGATCAAAGCGCGGCTTTACGCCGGTACGGCTAGTTGCGGCAGTTTTCTGCCTTATGCTCATGGTTGGGTGTGTTATTTCACCCCGGCGGACCCTCGGCGGTAGCAGTGGAGGCGGAGGAACGCCTACTCCGACCCCGACCCCAACCCCTACGCCCACCCCAAACCCGGCGGCCACGGGCAAGCTGTACGTGTTGGATACCAACACAAGCAGTATTCTTCGTTTTGACAATGCGTTCACGGCTAACGGCAATGCAACTCCGGCGGCAACGATTGTTGGGTCCAACACTACTCTGAACGGTGCAGGATTTATGACGCTGGATGCGGCAAGCGACCGCCTCTTCATCGCAGACACTGGCGATATTTCGGTTCTCGTTTACGACAACATCAGCACCAAGAGCAGCGGGAATATTGCGCCGAACCGGATCATTGCGGGGCCACACACTACGCTAACAGGTCCTTCAGACGTTGCCTTCGATCGGGTAAGGAACCTGCTGTATGTTGCCGACGACGTGAACATTGTCGTTTTCAGTTCGGCATCAACCGCGACCTCCGACGTCACGCCGGCGCGGAGTTTGGTAACTACCTTTGGGCTGGGTGTGTCGGCAATTTTTATAGATTCAACAAATGATCGTCTTTTTGCCGCCGACACGTCAGGCGATGCCATTGACGTTTATGATAATGCCAGCTCGCTGCCAACTGGACCCATTACCGCAAATCGTACAATTCAGGGCGCCGCAACGCTGCTGGGCAATCCGGTTGGAGTGCAGTTAGATGGAGCGGGGCGTCTGGTGGTGAGCAACGCGGGCAATGTGGCTGCGGTCCCGGCGATACCGCCCAGCATTACGATTTACGGGAATGCTGGCGGAGCTAACGGGAATCAGGCGCCGGTGGCGCAAATTGCCGGCAGCAATACGGGCTTCTCAACGCCAAGCCAGATCGTGGTCGATCCCTCTGGGACGGGAAGTGTATATCTTGCCGACCCAGGGGCGGCCAAAGTGGCGATATTTGCCAATTTGAACACGGCGAACGGCAATATTGCGCCAACTCGCTCAATCGTCGGCGCAAATACCGGATTGACACTAACTGGCCCTGTCGGCGTGGCCCTGGATAATACGCGGTAAAGACCTGTCTCGCCCGCAGGCGAGCCGTGCTTTCTAGCGAACAACGCCCTGCATGGGAGAGCTGGCCGTAGCGTAGAGCTTTCGCGGCATTCTACCTGCCAGATAAGCGGCGCGGCCCGCGATGACGGCGTGTTTCATTGCTTCCGCCATTAAGACCGGGTTTTCAGCATGGGCGATTCCTGAGTTCATCAGCACAGCGTCGGCGCCCAGTTCCATGGCGATGGCAGCGTCAGAGGCCGTACCCACACCGGCATCCACAATGAGCGGAACTTCCGTGATCATCTCTCGCAGTATCTGGATATTGGCGGTGTTCTGAATGCCCATCCCGCTTCCGATCGGCGCTCCCAGCGGCATGATCGCACTCGCGCCCGCGTCCAGCAGCTTCTTGGCGACGACGATGTCATCCGAAGTGTACGGCAGGACCGTGAAACCATCTTTCACCAAGACCCGGGTCGCCTCAATCGTGGCCTGGACATCGGGGTAGAGCGTTTTCTGGTCGCCGATCACCTCAATCTTGACCCAGTCGGAAAGGCCGACTTCGCGGCCCAGCCTCGCGGCGCGAATGGCTTCGTCTGCCGTGTAACAGCCCGCTGTGTTGGGCAGAAGAAAATATTTTTGCGGATCAATGAAGTCCAGCAGCGATTCCTTGCTTCTGTCCAGGTTAACGCGCCGCACAGCCACCGTGACCATCTCCGCGCCGCTGGCTTCAATGGCGCGCGCGGTTTCCTGTCCTGATTTGTATTTGCCGGTGCCGACGATCAGCCGTGAGCGGAATTGCCGGCCTGAGATGATGAGAAGATCCATGGATATTATTGTAAATAAATTCTCAAGCAGAGGCGTTGGACGCCATGAGCACAGAAGGCCGTCCCATTTACCCCACAGGAGCGGTTTCAATGGGATGCGGCGACTGATAGAGTTCATCAATCTGCTGCTTGTATTTGGCTTCAATCACGCGACGCTTGAGCTTGAGCGTGGGCGTGATCTCACCGGTGGCCACAGTGAACTCGTCCGGCACGATCACAATCTTTTTGATGGTTTCAAAGTGCGCCAACCGCTTGTTGAGGTCTTCAACAATGCCCTTGTAGAGATCGCGCACTTTTGCCGATCCCACCAGTTCCTGCCGTGAGGTGAACGTCACTCCGTTGGCGTGGGCCCAATCTTCCAGAATGGGGAAATGCGGAGAGAGGATCACTGAAGCATATTTGCGCTTGTCGCCAATGACGGCCGCCTGTGCAATTAAGACATTCGATTTGAGCGCATTCTCTATCGGCTGGGGCGCGATGAACTTTCCGCCTGAAGTCTTAATCAGGTCCTTCTTGCGGTCGGTAATGCTCAGAAAGCCCTCGCTATCCAACTCGCCAATGTCCCCCGTCTTAAACCAGCCGTCAACGAACGAGTTTCGCGTCTCTTCCGGCATCTCCCAATAACCTTTGAAGACGGTCGGACCTTTGACCAGAATTTCGCCATCTTCGGCAATCTTGAGCTGCAGGCCATCATTCACCTTGCCAACCGATCCGATCTTGAACGCTCCGCGCCGGTTGACGGAAAGAGTAGGAGAAGTTTCCGTCAGGCCATAACCTTCCATGATTGGAATTCCCACGGAACAAAACCATTCCGCCATGTCCTGGCCGAGCGGCGCTCCGCCGGAAAAATATGCCCGGCTCCGACCGCCAAACCCTTGACGTATTTTGTCAAAGACGAGCCGGTTCGCCAGCTTCCATGCCAAACCACTCGGCGTTTCCCCGTGAGCGATCTCCTGCTTATGGTTCGCGCCTACGCGAACCGCCCAGTCGAAGACCTTGCGTTTCAGTCCGTGGCCAGCCCGGCGCTCGGCCTCACCGCGGACTTTTTCATACACCCGCGGCACGGCGACGATAATGGTCGGTTTGGCTTCCTGAAGCATTTGTGGAAGCTGCTCGAATACCGCGCAATAGACGATGGTCACGCCGTCCAGATAGCAGACGTAATCAACATGGCGTGCTGTCACATGCGATAAGGGAAGAAACGAAAGGTAAACGTCTCCCGGCTCCCATTCCGCTTGCTTGCTGGCCATGATGGCGCAGGACGTGAGATTGCCATGGCTTAGCATTACCCCTTTGGAGGTGCCGGTGGTCCCGGATGTATAAATCAATGTGGCGAGATCGTCGGGCTGGATCTGGTGCGCCTGCCGGTCGAACTCCGGATCTGGCTCGAGCGACGCGTCATTGATCAGCGACCACATTCGGACCACGTTTACTTCGGCCACATCGTCGATGACTACGATTTTCTCCACGGAAGTGTTTGCCTGAATGGACTGCACCTTCCGCAACTGCTCCAGGGTGGAGACAAAAACAACGCGGGCGCGAGAATTTTGCAAAAGATAGAGAGTCTGATCGGCGGTCAGCGTGGCGTAAATCGGTACATCCACAATGCCGCTGCACACGCAGGCGAAGTCCGCAATCATCCACTCCGGCCGGTTTTCACTCAGGATGGCAATGCGATCGCCTTTTTGAATGCCCCATTCCTTAAGGATGTGGGCCAGCGTGGCAACATATCCATAGAGCTGGCGGGAAGAAATGATCTGCCAGGGAGAGTCACGCTTGAACATCACATGACGCTGAACGTCATGCGCTATGGAAGCAAAAAAAATGTCAACCAGCGTCCTGGTTTCCATACTTAAGAGCCCGTTTCCATCCCCTTAAGGACAATCGCCACGACCGAATCGGTCAGGTTGGAGAGGTGATAGTCGCGGTCCCGGTCACGATCCGACAGGATCCACGTGGTTACTATCTCATCAACAGCGCCGAAGAAGCAATGGGCCGCGATTGTAATCGAGATATCGGCGCGGAATACGCCAACCTCCTGGCCTTCGCGCAAAACGCCTTTAATTACGTCAAAGTATTCGACCAGCAGATTATGGGAAAACTGGCCCAGGAATTTTGCGCTGTGCCGCAACTCGGTCTGGAAGACTATCGCCAGGCTGCGGTTTGAACCCAGGGATTCCAGGTGAAGGAAAGCCATGCGGCGGAGCTTTTCCCGCGGGTCGTGGACTTGGTCCAGGGAACTTCGCGCCCGCTGAATAAAACGGTGGAATGCCGAATCGATGGCCGCCATCAGCAGTTCGTCTTTGTTTTTGAAATAAAGGTAAATGGTGCCGTCAGCCACCCCGGCACGGTCGGCGATTTCCGCAACGCGCGAGTGAAAAAAACCATGCTCCGCGATGACTTCAATGGCTGCATCCAGGATGCGCTGGTACTTGTCGGAGGTTCCGTTCGCTGAACGGGATGCCGCTTGTGAAGGCCGTTTCGCCATGAGAGAGCCTTGAATTTACTTGGATTTGCAGGGTTGCGCAACGCCTAATTTCGACTCCATCGGGCAGGAGTGGAAGCAAGTTTCTTCTTGAGAAATTCCGCTCAAGGTGTAGGATGCCAAAGCGCAAAGCCGGGGCTGCTGCTCCCGTCTGCGGACAATTTGCCGCTCGGGTGATTCAGGGGTGAAGCTGTGAAGAAACCGCTGGCTTTTATCTTTTGCCTTATCATCATGTTAACTCAGAGCTCGCTCGCCGTGTCCTATTCGGGCCCGCCGCAAGCTTCCGGCCAAGATACGTTGATGCTTTTCGCCCGGCAGGCGGAGGATCCCGTTCACATCGTCCAGGCTTCTTTTGGCGCCGATAACCTTATGCTGGATGCACGCCTGGAAAATAAAAGCCACAATAAGATCCAGACCTACCGCATCGGTTGGGCGGTGGTAAGAAAAGATGAGGTCAGGGTCGGCCATGGCGATTTGGTTACAGTCCCGGACGCAACCGACACAACCGCAGCATTTGATATTCCCGGGCAGGGAGTACCTGGCAAAGACGATTTGTCCAAACACCCGACTGGAGTTGTCGTCTATGTTGCCGAGCTCCAATTTCAGGATGGAACCAAGTGGCAGGCGGACTTAAAGAAGATGAAGAAAGAAGCAGTCGAGATGCTCAAGTGATCTGGTGCCGAGCGAATGCCGTTGACTGGTCCATGAGACATCCTTCACAGCTCTTTCGCTTTTTGGGAATACCAATCCAGAAACAGCCGAAACGCTTTGCCTCGATGGCTATGCTCGCGCTTTTGCTCCAGCGACAACTCCGCAAACGTCTTGCCCAGGGCAGGGAAGTAAAACAACGGATCGTACCCGAAACCCTGTGTCCCGCGTGGAGTGATCAGAAGTTCACCGGGGGCCTCGCCCGTGAATGTAGCCAAGGTCGTGCCATCACGCGCCAGTGCGATCACGCAAACGTACTTTCCCACGTGCCGAGCACCGGGCAATTTCTCCAGTTGAGCAATGAGCGCACGATTGTTCGCTTGATCGTCTGAGTTTTGGTCCAACGCAGCGCCGCCTGAGTGAAGCAACGCCGCGTAGCGCGCCGAATGCACGCCCGGTGCGCCGTTGAGCGCTTCTACGGCCAGGCCTGAATCTTCGGCCAATATCAGTTCGCCGGCTGCGAAGCGGCTGTAATACCCGGCTTTGATCCGCGCATTCTGTTCGAAGGTGGTTCCATCTTCGATCGCCGGTGGCAGGCCGGCCATTCCAGGCAGCGGGTCCAGCGTTACATTCAATGCCTGGGCCGCTTCACGAAACTCGCGCACCTTGCCCGGGTTAGAAGTGGCTAGATAAATTCTGGGCATTGGTATTTCTTGCAGGATCTGGTGATCATCCGCGGATCGCCAACCAACTCCATAAGGCGACGCCGACGCCGATTATGGTGGTAAAGAAAGACAGTTTCCAGAACAATTTCATTTCCGCCAGTAGCGCTATGGAGCACAAGACGATCGAAATTTCCAGAAACAGCTCGGCGGCATCATAGAAATCGGCCCGACGCTCCACGAGTTCTCGCTCGTGTTCCATTTCCTTGGCGCTGTCCTGGATGTTAACGGCTCCCGGTTTTCGACCGGCAGGCTTCTTATCGTGGTGCTCTCCCGTAGCCGCGCCTTCTTTGCCGGCGTCCTTGTTGTTGTCCGCTCTGGCAGGTGAAGATTGATCGGTATTTCCTTCTTTGGTGTCAGTAGCAGAGAGATTCGGGTTCAACAGCGGCCGTAAAAAGGCCGAGTCCTTGGCTGGACTGCTGCACCCATTTTCGGGTGGCGTACCGCATTCTTCGTCCAAAGATTTCTTGTAGTCTTTCACCGCAAGGTCTTTTCCACTCGGCAGCAACGCAGCGACTTCGGCGAGCGCGCCATATTCATGAGCGCGACTATGCTTTGCCTGATAGAAATTCCACTCGTCCACAATTTTGCCTTGCAACAAACCAACTTCAGTATGTGTACGATGGCTCGCCAAAGTCGCCGTTGCCAGCAGCACGGCGACGATCGCCATGGTCAGGCCGATTCCTTTTTCACCACGCTGGTGTGCGTGCTCCGCGCCGTCCTTAAGTTCTTCTTCTAAGCTCATTGCTTCCTTCCTGAGAATGATTGCGAGTGCTGAAATGTCATTGCGGCTGAAGGATATCTCTTATTCCAGTTTTCGAGCGATCCTGTTTGTTTTTCATAAAACTTGTACCGGTCAATGCCGATGGAGGAACTTGAGCCGTTTTTGCGGCCGCGCCTGGTTCGGAACGTCATCATATTTCAGCACGCTGATGGAGCCATCCACTTCTAGTACCGCCAGAGCCGCGTCGCCAACACAGGCGACACCGTGTTCGCGCAGAGATCGAGTCAGTTCATCCATGGAAATGTGTTCCTTTGCCATATGGCTGGTAATGCACTCGCCATTGTGAACTAGAAGCGTCGGTGAGCCCTGGATCATCTTGCGGAAGCGGCGGTTCAAGCCTGAAACTTCCGCCAGCAGGAAATTCAATGTGAGCAGAACCAGCGCCGCGGCGGCTCCTCCCATCAGGGAAGTGTCCGGGCCGGTCATAGCGTTTTGTACCGAGTTGCTGAGCAGGAGCAGGAGAGTGAGATCAAACGGCGTCATCTGACCAACTTCGCGCTTGCCGGTCAGGCGAATACCCACAAGCACCAGGACATATACCGCAGAGGTGCGCAATACAATTTCCAGGACCGTGTGCCAATTTGTGAGCATTCCCGCCGATTGTAAATTTTCGGCGTCAAATTGCAAATTTCTCTTTTGCGCCTGCCGCTGTTCCATTCCGACAGGACAGAATTGAAGCCCTTTGCTAAAATGGTTGAGTTGCTCTCGCAACCCTGCGCGCCCTTAGCTCAGCTGGATAGAGCGTCTGACTACGAATCAGAAGGCCGGGAGTTCGAATCTCTCAGGGCGCGCCATTTCTTCGATTTTGCTCTTTCGAAGATTACGTCAAAGGGCTTTCTGTATGTAGGGTAAAGAGTTGCGCCGTCAAAGCGGCAGTTCGAAGCCATCATTTTCAGCAGTTGGGCCTGCTCAGTCGGATTCTGCGTAACGTACAGAAAATAAGCCTTATTTGCGAGTTCTAAGGCTCTTTTCGCGTTGAGCAAAATGTCCGGGCTTGCTTCCCGGAATCCTTGCATTGCAATAATCTGCTGTTCCTCAAGCTGCCATTCGGCGGTTTTTCTCCGCCAGAACTCCTCAGAGATTTTGCCGTCCAATTTGTCCGTATATGCTTGGTCAATGCGATTGCGAACGGCTGTAAGGCGCTGCTGCAATTTCTCCTGCTGTGCTTTCTTCTCTGTGTGGGGATTGTTCTGGTCCTGCGTTAGAGAATTCTCCAACTGCCGCAGCACATCGTCAGGGATGTGAATGTCCTTGAGCATCTGGCCCAGGCGTTCTCCCAATTCCTCTTCGCGGACATAGGGCAATTGGCATCTTCCTTTTGAGCCGGTGCAACGGTAATAGGTGTACTTCTGTTTTTTCGTCTCTGCGGTCATCATGCAGTCGTCAAAGGCGCAAGTGAGCAAACCACGGAATGCGAAGATGTGTTTCCGATAGCGGGGACGGTTGTGGCCGTCAAGAACGGCCTGCACCTGGTTAAATAGGTTAGGGCTGATAATCAGCGGATGAGTACACTTGTAGCGTTCACCATTCCATTCAAAGAAGCCGGAATAGAACGGATTTTTGAGCAGCTTGTGAAGATAGCCCTTTTGAAACGTTCTGCCCGTTTCGGTGCGAATGATTTTGCGCAACTCCACCAGGGAATGATTGCCCGTCGCATAGAGCTGAAAGACGCGCTTGGCAATGGCCGCATTCTCTTCCTCAACTTCAATTGTGTGATTGAGCTTGTTATTCGTGTACCCCAAGGGCGGGCGGCTGGGTAAATTCCTGTGAGGCTTTCTCGCGCATGCCCTTTTTGACTTCTTCGCGCAGGTTTTCGATGTAATTGCGGGCAATGACAAGCTGAATACCATGCACCAGCTTGGCCTGGGACTTTGAATCTTTGCTGATAACCTGACCCTCTTTGGGCAAATGAATTTCGATCCCGAGGTCTTCGAGAGTTACGCAATCGGCAAAGTTGCGATAGAGGCGGTCAGTCTTTTCGACAATGACCACGCGGCATTCCGGGCGCTGCTGGAAAAAGCGCACCATCTCCCCAAATTGCTTGCGGCCCGTGGTCTTCGCCGTTTCCACGTCCACGAACTCGCGAACAATCTTGATATTGTTCTTAACGGCGTATTCGCGGAGCAGTTTCAATTGTGCCGGGATAGAGAAGCCTTCTTTCTCCTGGTCCTTGCTGGAAACTCTGGCGTACAGCACTGCTAATTTGATTGCCAATGTCATGGCTGCTTCCTTTCTTACTTGTATTTCAGGTCGCCTTTGGACGGCCATTTGTGCCGCGCTGCGGCCTCTGCAAACTCGGGGGTGATCTGATAACTCCGATGCGGTTTTGAATGTCTGTAAACGGTGCTGGTGATGTAGACCCGGCGCGGTTCAATATCGAACATCAGGGCCACTTTGGAGATGCCCGATAAACTGCCGGCAAGGGACCGGTTGTCCGGCAGTTCTAACAGCTCGCGCAATGACGAATCTTCCAAGCTCTGGCGCGGCCCGATTTCGAGCAACTTGGCCAGAAGGCGCCTTTGCGGGACATGAATGCGCCCGGTGAAGTTAAGGAATTCTTCGTCACTCCAGGGCTTCGCCTCGCGCACAAGCGTGCTGCCCTCAAGCTGTTCAAGGGCCGCCTTCATTGCTTGGGAATTATATACATGAGTATCCAAGCCATTGAAAACAGGGCTTATAAAGTTCTTGACAGGCAATGGATACTCATCTACACTGTCTACATGGAGGACGTTATGAAAGTGAACCATGAAACCAAAGAAGAGGCCCAAAAAGAACTCATAGCTAACGGATTTTTTGAGGCTCATCCCTCGCACGGCCCAGCATGGCAAGGAGCCTATTACCATGTGGATGGTCGTCAAGCTATTATCGAGCGCGAAGTGCTCACTACTGGCCATGTAGAGCAGGGCTGCTATGTTTGTGACCTCGGTGATTACATCATCGAGGCCGAAACAGGTCGGCTGGGCCCAGAGACTACTGCACGGTTGCGCCAAGACATCACTCCAGAGACGATGAAAGGGTAACCCGTGAGCAAATCCACTATCAGCACTTTCCAGCTTTTCCAAGCCTTTCCCGATGAGGAAGCGGCGCGGCTCTATCTGGAGTCGCGTTTGTGGCCTGATGGCCCAATCTGCCCAGAATGCAAGACTAAGGATCGCGTGTACCCCTGGATCAGAACGGGCTATTACCGCTGTGAGCGATGTGTCAGACTCATCTTCACCGTCCGCACCGGAACCATTTTCGAGCGGAGCAAAGTCCCTCTTCACAAGTGGCTGTACGCCATATACCTGCTCGTAACAGCGCGGAAGGGCATCAGTAGCCTTCAACTTGCGAAAGAGATAGGTATCACGCAAAAATCCGCGTGGTTCGTTTTGCATCGGCTCCGCGAGGCTTGCAGCAAGCCGGAAGTTATCGCCAAACTGAAAGGCATCGTAGAACTTGACGAGTGTTTCATAGGTGGCAAGGAAGCGAACAAGCATGAGCATAAGAAGCTCCGCATGGGTCGCGGTGCTGTCGGTAAAACTGCTGTGCTTGGGATGCGGGAACGTGACGGACGCACGATCCTTGCCCCTGTGAGCGAAAGAACTATCCAAGCCGTCACAGAGAAAATCCACAATCAAATTAAAGTCGGATCGCAACTCTATTCCGACGATCACATGATTTTCAGCGGACTCGATGGTTTGTTTTTTCGTCACGAGTCCGTCAATCATTCGGCTGGCGAATACGCGAGAGGCGCGGCCAGCACTAACAGCATTGAATCCGTTTGGGCCGTGCTCAAGCGCGGAGTCTATGGAACCTTTCATCATGTCAGCCCCAAACATCTTGGACGCTACACGGATGAATTTGCGTGGCGGCTGAACGAGGGGAACGTCAAAAATCACACGCTGGAAAGGCTTGATAGTTTCGTCGGAGCGGTGAGCGGAAAGCGTCTCACTTATGCGAGGTTGATCGCATGAAAACTCCCCGCGAATTGGATAAGTTTGTGGACGCGGTTTTAGCTTACAAGCCGAAGCCAAAGACAAAGGCAGCGAAGCGCAGAGTCCGCCGGAAGAAACGTGCGACGAAAAATCAGAATGGGTAATCATCTATATAATTCCCAAACTTAGCATCATGTCGGAAGAAGGTTGGCAAATATCCGCGCATCATATTGAAGTTGCCTCTGGAGAAATCTATATGTCACGCGTAGCCCCGTTCTTCGCGCCTGCGAGGGAAGCAGATTTTGTGAGTCGCACAACTCATGGTGGGTTGCCGGGAATACTCGAAGATGAAGAATTAGTCAGAATATTGGCTCTTGCCTCGATTTTGTGTGGGGCCGAACGCACCCTAGACCAGTTCATTGACGGTCTGAGCAGGTTCGGGCGTGGAATACAAGAAGTCAAGGCTATGAATGAACGGTATCGTCATATATGTGGTATCGATGCAGTCGTTATGGGTGACACTCGTGTCTGGAGCCTCTTTTAGGCTCCGAGCAAGGAACTTTGGTGAATTTTAAAGACTTGATGAACAAAATACTTTTGGGGAAGGCCTCAGTGGAGCAAATAGGCAGTGCACGCGTTGCCGAGGATGCAAACCCGCAAGGCGTTGTTAGCGCACTGGAGACGGCCCGACGCGCTCAGGAGTTCTCGATGATGGCAAAGAAGCTTTGGAAGGCCGGCAGACTGGAAGAGGCGGTCCAAAGCCTCGGCCAGAGTGTTGTATTGGAAGAGTCAAATGGAAATCTGTACGGTGTCGTGTCCGATCTCGGCAATATTGCCACAATCTATCGGGACATGCACCGCTATGGGGACGCTGAAGATATTCTTGTTTGGCTACGGACCAAGGACGAGCAGTTGATCGAACAACCTACGGCCGCGAGTGGGCTTAGAGATATCGGACTATCAGAGACACAGCGCCAGGATTACCAATTGTTATACGGTCTTCACACCGAAGGGCTTGCGAGAGTTTACATCGCCACGCTTCGACTTGAACTTGCAGCACCACTTGTAGACGAGGCAGTGAGTGCCTACCAAAAGGCGAAAAGCCGCGATCATATCGAAGGCGCCGAAGAGTTGCAGCGATGGGTGAGAAAGAAACTAGAATCAACCGGTCGCTGACAGTGCAACGTGCATGCCCTGTCTCGACTTGTCGAAGAGATTGCATAGGCGGCAGGCGGTGCCGTCCGCACAGATCGTTTCGTACAGGATCATGTCACTATTGTTGACGCTGCATGTCTGGTCGAGGTTGCGAGACCCACCACTTTCGTGTATGCCCGCCGTACCGAGCACAGCGCCCCGATGCACGGATGCCAGCTACGCTGGCCAGACGTCTGGTTGTGGGAAGTGATCTTCCGCACTTGGCATTCATTCTCGGCGGATTACGCGCTATGCGTAGTAATCAGGATGAGGGAAGCCGACGAGTCTGCCATGCGAAGCCGCAGTCAAACGTGGGTGTAACTAGCGTGCGATAATACTTCCCCAGGGTGCTTTGGGCGCTAAATCGGGCGGTCCGCGCCGTTATTTTTCAAGTAATTATCCTCTGAAGCAACTCTATCACGCCAGAGATCGCAGTTCGGGTCTCGTCCTCACCTCCTTTCTTTCGTTCATCCGCCACATGCTCTGATGCTCTTTCTAACTTTCATGCTGAAGCGTTTAGCTAACCGGTCGAAGGAATCCCAAAAGACGTGTAATGCTGAGCAACCCCGTGACTGGCCACCACCTGCATTACAGGCGGTTGGTGCCTTGGCGTCAGATGCACTCGATTTGAGCTCGGGAGAGCCGACCTCAAACTAAGGGCTTAAGATGAGGCAGTTTGCGAAGCTTTCTCGGGTGCCGATGCACTCGTGTGCAACATCGAAAAAGTTCTAAGATCGTCTCCTAGGGCGCGCCAGATCATTCCTCCTTTTGATTCACTAACTTGTGACAATACCGATCTCGCTGTTTTTCAGGAAATTCGACTGTAAGGTGTTTAATTTTCAGTTGGTCAGCGAGAGTTCGAAGATTCAAGTCTCTCCAGATCGATGACCTACCCGCTGTGTGCGCCGGTAAAATTCTCCCCTTGCACTTCGACAAGAGAAATGCTATCTTCCCTGTAGAAGTGAAAGGGGTAATATTGTCACGCCAGGGCATCGATCTTCCACAAGGCACGTTGGATCTGCTGATTCTCCGAAGCCTGGTATCTGGGCCTAACCACGGCTGGGCCATCTCTGAGCGCATTCATCAGGTCTCCAGCAAAGTTCTGCAGGTCCAGCAAGGCTCGTTGTACCCCGCTCTCCATCGCCTGGAACGACGCGGCCGGATCAAGGCACGCTGGGGTGCATCGGAGAACAATCGCCGCGCCAAGTTTTACGAACTCACGAGAAGCGGCCGGAAACATCTGGAAGCGGAAGAGAGCGACTGGAAGGCGCTCGCCACGGCCGTTGCCCAGGTGCTGGAGACCGCGTAGGAGACAAACCATGCTCGATGACCCGAGGAGTGGACGATGGTGAGAGACCTCCTGATTCGCCTCCGTGCTCTGCTTCGCCGCCAGGCCGTGGAGAGAGAACTCGACGATGAGTTGCATTTTCATATCGACCGGCAAATCGATAAATTTGTCCAGTCGGGCTTGCCTCTCACGGAAGCTCGCCGCCAGGCCCGTCTTATGTTTGGCGGCACGGACCAAATCAAGGAAGAGTGCCGCCAAGCCCGCGGCGTTCATCTGGTTGAGACTCTGGCGCAGGACGTCCAATACGGACTCCGCAGGCTGCGTAAATCTCCGGGGTTCACTGGTGTTGCCGTCCTTATGCTGGCCCTGGGAATCGGCGCGAATACTGCCATCTTCAGCCTTGTCCACTCGCTCTTTCTCCGCCTCTTGCCGGTGCCGAATGCTTCCCAGTTGGTGCACGTTTATGGAACCAGAAACGGCCACGGACACGTCCCCCTATCTTATCCGGATTACTTGGAATACCGGGATCGTGTCCAGTCGATCTCCGATTTAGCGGCGCAATATCCAACATCGCCAATCAACCTTGTGGTCTCCGGCGAATCGCAACCGATCAATGGCGGCGTGGTCACCTACAACTATTTCCGCGTGTTGCAACTCGTGCCTTCGCTCGGCCGTTTTTTTGACGCACAGGAAGACCAGGTCCCGGGCGCGAATGCCGTCGCGGTGATAGCTACCATCTGTGGCAAACTCGCTTTGGTAACGATCCGCAGATTCTCGGCAAGGCAATCACGCTCAACGGCGCTCGATCTGCATTCATCTGCGGGAATCTGCTGGCAAACCCTATATTTCCACCACTCTGTACGGGCATGGCGGGTCCTGCGCCATAAGTACGGCCAAAGAAACATTGTGCACCGGTATGCCGCCGCCGGTCTTGCCGTCCGGCTTTCCATGGTGCGCATGGCCGTGGAACGCGACCACTGCCTGATGGCGGTCAATCACTTCAGCCAGGCGTGAACTGCCTAGAAATGGAAAGATTTCCCGGCGTTCGCCCTCCACCGTTTCGCAGATCGGTGAATAGTGGGTCACGATCACGATTTTCCCGGTGCTCAGCATAGTGAGTGCGCGTTCCAGTTTGAGCGTCTCATCCAGTCCCGCCTGTACAAACGCCTTAATTTCTCTTTCGCCGAAGGCTGTCAGCATCCCGCGGCCAAAGCCTCCGGGAAAACCCTTGGCGCCGGCAAATCCCACGCCATCGCGCTCATAGCCGCTCCCATCCAGGACTTTAATACCTTCGGTCGTCATCATTTTGATCAGCTCGGTTTCCTGGCCGCTTTCGTAGTCGTGGTTGCCTAGCACGGCCACAATCGGAATGCGCAACCGCACCAGCCCGTTCAACAGTGAATGCATCTCTTCCGGCTTGCCGTAATTGGTGAGATCGCCGGCAATCACCAGCACGTCGGCTTCGTCGCGCACCCGTGCCAGCGGCTCGCGTATGCGGTCATAGCCTTGCGGGGTGAAATGAAGGTCGGCTGTGGCTGCAATTCTCATGGGTTAACGGTTTGTGAATGGTCGCGCCTAAGCCGCCTCTTCCGTCTCCCGCTCGATGGTGTCGGCTTTTTCGCGCCATTCGTCAAGAATGTTGCGCAGGCCCCACTCGGCAACGTCGATCGCGAACATCTTGTCATCAATCAGGCTGCCGCGGAAGTTGGATCCCTTGTTAGGATGGGCGAGTTCCACCCTGAAACGCTGCACCAGTTCTGTCCAGATTTCCGCCGGCACGTAATCCGAATTTGCCGGATAGACGTAATGGTAGAGCACCAGACACCAGAACAGCATTTCCCAGTGGTCGCCGATCAGGCTCAGCAGCCGCTGCCAGTCAAATTTGCCCCGCGTTCCGTAAATCACATGGCAAATGTCTGCCCCATCGAAGCGCTCGCGCCGGGTAACAAAAATCTTGGAAGCGATCAGCTCTTCCGGAGCCAGTACGCGTACTGACATCCCAAAGACCAGGGCCCGGCTGGCATGCCGGATCCAGGAATAATCCACCCGCAGCACGGCATTGCTCATACCGGTGATCAGGTCCACGAAAAATCCATCCCTCATGGCCTTAGCCAGCCATACCGGGTCCTTAACCTCGGTTTTAAAGCCGTCGTTTTCCAGCAGCCGGAGCGCATGTCCCACCTCCTGCGCTGGCAGGAACAAGTCCAGATCCTTGGTGTCGCGCCATATCCCCGTATGCTCATGCAGCGCGAAAGCGCCGGAAATCACAAATGGCACATGGTTTTGCTCCAGCAGCTCAATCACCTCGCGAAACAGTGATTCCTGCTGCTTGCAAAACGCCGGAGGCGTTGAGGAACTTACCGGCAGCGACTTGTTCTGGTCGGCAGGCATCCCCGTTTAGATGGCTGATCGCGATGCCACGTTGTTGAATTCACCTGAAAAATGCACCTTTGAAGTTAATGGGTTAGCATGCAATTTCCCTGCCGTCGCATCTAATATGCAGGTTGTATAGGAGTTTGCCATGGCCAAAAGGGAATCCGTGATTGAGGTGGAAGGCCGCCAGATCAAACTATCCAACCTGGATAAAGTCCTTTATCCCAAAGCTGGTTTCACCAAGGGCCAGGTGATCGATTATTACGTTCGCATTGCTCCAGTGCTGCTGCCTCATCTCGCCGACCGCGCCCTTACCCTCAAACGCTATCCCAACGGCGTGGATGGGATGCATTTTTACGAAAAGAACTGTCCTTCCTACCGGCCGTCCTGGATGAAAACCGCCAGGGTCTGGAGCGAAGGCAACAATCGGTTCATGGATTACTGCGTCGTCGCCGATCTGCCGACGCTGGTCTGGCTTGCTAATCTCGCCGACCTCGAACTCCATACCTCGCTATCGCGTGCCCCTGAAACCCAGCGCCCCACCGTAGTTGCTTTTGACCTCGATCCCGGCGCTCCTGCCACCATTGTGCAATGCTGCCAGGTCGGCCTGTGGGTGCGGGAAATTTTTGAGGAATTTGGATTGCAGGCCTTTGCCAAGACCTCAGGCTCCAAGGGCCTTCAGGTTTATGTTCCACTGAACACCGCCGTTACGTACGAACAGACCAAGCCCTTTGCCAAAGCCGTTGCGCGCCTGCTGGAAGAGCGCCATCCCGAACATGTGGTCTCTGACATGAAGAAAGCCCTGCGCGTGAACAAAGTCTTTGTCGACTGGAGCCAGAACGACGATTACAAAACTACCGTCAACGTCTATTCACTGCGCGCCAAAGATCAGCCCACCGTCTCCACGCCAGTCACCTGGCAGGAAGTGGAAAACTGCCTGAAAAAAAGCGATCCTGACCTGTTGGTTTTTACTTCGGGCCAGGTGTTGCAGCGCATGGAAAAACAGGGTGACCTCTTCGAGCCGGTGCTCAAACTTAAACAGAAGCTACCCCCACTCCAAAAACTTGGCATCGATTTGCGGGAGACCGTTTCCCCAGCTCGTGCCGCAAAGCCGAAAAGCGTGCGCGCTGTCCGGCCCGCCCGAAAGACCGTTGCCGCCTCCAACAAGCGCAAGACGAAGTCCCACTAGGCTTCCTGCGACCTCTGCCACAAAGGGATGAGAATTACTGAATCTAGGCGATTTTACCGGCAATTTAACTTCAAGTTACCGAAGGGTAGTTCCGAAATGGGCCGTGGCGGGCAAGCCGGGGTGGCCATGTTCGCGCAGAAACATAGCGTATTTCAGAGCTCATAAGCATCAAAACAGGTGCGGGCAAAATATGGCCGACAAGAGCTTCCAGATCGCTTCAAAATTGCGCACCCTGACAGCAGAGCTGCGCGTCCTTGGGCATGAATTGAAATCCGGCGCCATTTCTGACGCCGCAGCCCTTCAGGATTTCCGCAATGCCCTGGACGAAATCCGCATGACTTCCTGGACCGCCAGCGAACTGCATAACGCTCAGGCCGGACGCAAAGAACTGCTCGCGTCTTTCCTGGCCGCGGAACGAATTCGCCGTTTCGCCCAGATGATACGGGACCTCTCCATGGACCTGGAGCACGAGGATGTGACCTGGGAATCCGGCGGCATTCAGACCTTATTCGATTCAGTTACACTGCTGCAATCCCGGCTTGATCGCCTGATCCGCGAGCACCGCGCAACCTTCCGTAACCTGAAAGACGACCAACGCTAATCCGGCGCATTCGCGATTTTGTAACTTACCGTAACGCACTCTCCGCCACGGCCATCTGGCTGTCGGCCTGTCGATAGCTCGTTGCCAGGCAGTCCAGGGCCGCGTTAATTCCTCCAGCTTTGTGCGGGACCTTCGCCAGTTTTAAGCCCATCTCCACGCCGCTCAATGTGCCTGCCAGCATTAGATCGTTGAAGTGTCCCAAATGCCCGATGCGAAACACCTTGCCTCCCAGTTTTGCCAGGCCGGTTCCCAGAGACATATCAAAAGCATCAAGAATGATCTCGCGCAATTTATCGGCATCATGGCCCACCGGCATCGCAACCGCTGTAAGCGAGCTGGAATATTCCTTCGGCTCCTCGCACCACACTTCCAGTCCCCACGCTTTCACCGCCACCCGCGTGGCTTCCGCATGCCGATCGTGCCGTCGAAACACGTTTTCCAGCCCTTCCTCATGCAGCATGGCCAGGGCTTCGCGCAGTCCCCACAAAAGGTTCGTCGCTGGCGTATAAGGGAAGAAACCGGATCGATTCGGCTTGAGCATCTCCTTCCAATCCCAGTAATAGCGCCCCATTTTTGCCGACTTATTTGCGGCCAGCGCTTTTTCTGAAATCGCGTTGAAGCTTAGCCCGGGCGGGAGCATCAATCCTTTTTGCGACCCGCCAACCGTTACGTCCACGCCCCACTCGTCATGCCGGTAGTCCATTGACGCCAGGGATGAAATCGTATCCACCATCAGCAGCGCCGGATGCTGCGCCCGGTCCATGGCCCGGCGGATCTCGGCAATGCGGCTGGCGACTCCCGTAGAAGTCTCATTGTGCACCACCATCACGGCCTTGATCGCGTGCTGCCTGTCTTCCTGCAACCGCTGTTCGGCGTCCTTGGGCTGTGCGCCGCGCCGCCAGTTTCCCGGCACATAATCTACAACCAGCCCATGCCGCACGGCAATGTCGCGCCACAGGTTGGAGAAGTGCCCGGTTTCAAACATCAGCACTCGGTCGCCGGGTGATAGCGTATTCACAATCGCGGCTTCCCACGCGCCCGAGCCCGAGGAAGGATAGATCACGACCGGGCTTTTGGTCTTGAAGATTGATTTCACGCCCTCAAGCACCTCAGCGCCCAATTGGGCGAACTCCAGCCCACGATGGTCGATGACCGGGCGGTCCATCGCGCGGAGCACGCGGTCTGGAACGTTGGTTGGTCCAGGAATCTGAAGGAAATGGCGGCCTGTGTGAATCATTATTTTTGTCGCTCCTGCTCCAAACCGCTTATGAGCATTGTGGTCTGGTAATTTTTCCGTATCTTTTTCATAACGCAGGTATCTACGAACAGTTTAGATCAATATTGGTTCGCAGATAAAAGCCGCTCTTTGATCAGTGTCATCAGTGTTTATCAGTGGTAAGGTTTTGCCTTCCGATCCGCGACAATCCGCGTTGATCCGCGGTAAGGTTTTGTTTTATCTACCTAGAGTTTCTCCACGATGCTCTGCAATTCCTTCGCAATTTCCTCTGGATCGGCGGTCGATTCGAACCTTACCGGATCGCCAATACGCACTTGCACCGCGTGCGGCGGAGCGTAATGCTTCTTCGCGATCTTGAACGGAAACAGCCCGTCAATGCGCATCGGGATAATCGGCAGGTTCAACTGCGTCGCCAGCAATCCGATCCCGCTGCGGAACGGGGACATCCCACCGGTTTCCGTGCGCCGCCCTTCCGGAAAGATCACCACGCTATAACCGCGGTCAGCCAGTTCGCCGGCAAAGCGGAAGCTCTCACGATATTTGGCCCGTTGCGGCAGCGAGAACACATTAAAAAACGCCGCGATTAGCGCATATCGCAATTGCTCCCACCAGCGTTTCAGAAAAAACCAGTCCTTTGGCGGATGGCGCATGGAGCGCAGCATCTCACCCTGCATGGCCACGCCCAGCCGGTTGCGCAGATGCATAGGCAGCGCCGCCATCAGAAATCCAATATCGATCTGCGCAATGTGGTTGGAGATAATCAGTGCCGGCCCGCGAAAATCTTTTAACCGCTCCCGGCCTATTATTTTGGGTCGCGCCATCATCCAGATGTAAGGCAGAGTGACGCAGTTATAGCCCAGTACACGAATCCAGCGCACCAACCAGCTTTGCGGCCAGCGTGAGTACGGGTAGTCATTCTTTTTAGCTTCCGGCGCCGATTTCTTCAGCAAGTTCTCCAGGTCTGCCACCGTATTCACCTTGGAAAATTCCCGGTCGCCCAGATCGACCTGATAACGATTTTCAATCGCTGCCATCAACTCCACGCGGTCCAGCGAACTCAGGTTCAGATCATTTTCCAGATGAGCGCCCGGTGTTAATTCCACGTGCCGCCCGGCAATGTTTCCTACCAGTTCCTCCAGAGTTCCGTCCGCAGCGCGACTGGTCGACGTTGCCGCTTCAGCTGAGCTGCTGCCGTTGGCCTGGATCTCCGCCGCACGGCGAATCAACTCAAGTTTGGGCTTCTGCGTTGACGTCCTCGGGAAATCGTCGTCGGGCCACACGAACCACCGCCGTATTTTTTGGAAGTCCGCCAGCGTCTGGTTTGCATTTGCCACAGCAGTGCTCCCCGAATCGCCATTATTCAACAGCAGGACCGCGCATGCTTCCGCATTTCCGCCTTTGGCTACCCCGACCACCACTACGTCGCGAACCTGCGGTTGCTTGCGCAATGCCTGCTCCAGGTCCTCGGGATAAACCTTCAACCCTGCCGACGTGACAATCACATTTTTGCTGCGGCCCTTGAAGTAAAGATTGCCTTCGTCATCCACGGCCCCAAGATCGCCGGTGCGAAACCAGCCTTCTGCGCCGGTTACCGGCTTCAGCCCTTTGCCCTGCCAGTACTGTCGCGCCACGTTCTCGCCGCGCACCAAAATCTCGCCGGTCTCAGGATCAAGTTTCATTTCGCGCCCGGGCAGGACTTTGCCAATGGAACGCCGTCCCACTTTGAAAGGATGATTGAGGCTGATGAGCGAACTGGTTTCCGTAAGCCCGTAGCCTTGCACCACCACATAGCCCAGGCGACGCCAGAATTCTTCCGTGTTCTGGTCAAGCGCCGCGCCACCGGAGATAATCGCCCAGAACTTCCAGCCGAAGCGACGGCGAATCTTTCGGAACCGCCACCAGCGTTTGAGAAAATGTTCTTTTTCTGCGCGAGCCCAGTTCTTCTCGATAAACGCGCCCAGGTCATCGCGTAACTTGTTCTTGAGCGATTCCACGACCCGCGGCACAGCTACCAGCACAGAAATGCGTTCGCTTTTGATGACCGTGATGATATCGGTAGGTTTAAAGCTGTCCTGGAAATGTACTGTTCCACCGAGCAGCGGTGGAATGAACATGCCCATGAATTGCCCAAACACGTGACTGAGGGGCAGCAATTCCAGAAATCGTATGGGATGGAACAGCCGTTCCGATCGCTGATATTTGGGAAACTCGCGCTCAATCGGATCGACGCTGGCCAGAATATTGCCGTGCGTCAGCACCACACCTCGGGGTTCTGCCGTGGTGCCGGAGGTAAAGACGATCTGCGCCGTGTCGTCGCGGCTGAACTTGACTGGAGCATAAGGCTCTGCTGATCGTTGACCAATTGCCGAACTCAGGTTCTCCAGCTCTAGATAAGGTTTCGCCGCGGCATGGGCTGTCAAAGCACTGGCGCAGACAACAAGCTTTGCATCCACATCCGACATCACGCGTTGTGCGAAGTCGGGTGCGGCAATGCGATCCATGGGGACTGCCACAGCACCGCGCAACATGCAGCCAAAGAATGCGCCAACCCATTCCGCGCAGTTATCGCCCCACAGCAGCACTCGGTCACCTTTGGCAACATCTCTGGCCTCCAGTTCGCGGGCAAAACGAAACGCCAGCTCCGCCATCTGCCGGTAGGTCCAGCGCAGCATGCGGAATCCGCGCCGGTGAACGTAGGCAATCTCGCTCTTGCGCGCCAGGTGCAGCTGCGGGTATTCGGCTAAGGTCTGTGGCATCTGTTTCTAAAATACCGATTCAAGGAACAGTACGCAAAGCGGCAAAGAACGGCAAAGGACAGCAGTTAGCAAATGGCAAATAGCCAAAGAGCTTGACCGCAACAGTCGCAAAGATTCGCAAACGCGATTGGAAACTCAGAGTTTTCCTTATTCCTTTGCGTTCTTCGCGTCCTCTGCGGTAAAAAGCTTTGGCTAACTGCCAGTTGCTAATTGCTATTTGCTTGCTACGTCGAATATTCCGCATTGATTCGCACATACTCCTCCGTCAGATCGCAGGAGAGAAATTCCAGTGACGTGCTACCCACGCCCAGCGCAATGCGAATTTCATACACCGGCTCGGACATATAAGCGTGTGCGCGATCGTGGTCGAAAGGGCAGGCTGCACCGTGGCGACAAATCTGCTGTTCCCCCAGATAGATGTTGATTCGCTCAGGGTTGATCGTAACCCCGCAATAGCCGATCGCCGCCAGAATGCGTCCCCAATTTGGATCAGCGCCTGCCCAGGCCGTCTTTACCAGCGGCGAATTAGCTATGGCATTGCCTATCTGGCGCGCTTCACTCCGCGACCGTGCCTGTTCAATATTCAGGCGCACTACGTGCTTCACGCCTTCACCGTCGGCCACGATCTGTCCCGACAGCGACCGGCACACTTTCGTCAGCGCCGCCTGGAACTCATTTCGTACCGATTTGAACTGCACGCCGCTTTTGCCACTGGCCAACAGAAGAGCCGTGTCATTGGTTGAAGTATCGCCATCGATGGAAATATTATTGAAGCTCTGGTCAGCCGCTTCTTTCAGGCAGGCTTGCAACTCGCGAGGGCTCGCCGCCAGATCAGTAAACAGATAGACCAGCATGGTCGCCATATTGGGATGAATCATGCCTGCGCCCTTGGCCACTCCCGCCACTACAATGTGAGTCTGATTGTAGGTAATCGACTGCGCTGCCACTTTCTTGTGCGTATCCGTTGTCAGGATCGCATGTGCGAAGCGGTCGAAAGCTTCATCGCCGGCGGCCGCAGAGCTGACCAATCCCGGAAGAGCTGCATGGATTTTTTCCACTGGCAGCTGCACGCCGATGATTCCTGTGGAAGACGGGAACACGCGGTGTGGACTGACTTGGATTTGCTTTGCGACTCCAATGCATACGCTGGTAGCGGCTTTCAGCCCTTGTTTGCCGGTGGCGCAGTTGGCATTGCCGGCGTTGACGATCAGCGCCCGGATCTGTCCCTGTCCACGGCGCAGATGCTCACGTCCAACCGTCACCGGCGCAGCGACGATCTGATTGCGCGTGAACATGGCGGCGGCGGAAGCGCCATCGGGGGCCAAGGCTAGTGCTAAATCAGGCTTGCCGCTGGCCTTGATGCCGGCGGTGCAGGCGGAAAAAAGAAATCCTTGGGGCGGATTCGTACTCACACGGTCAGCTTAACCAGCGGTTTTGGTATCTGCAAGTCGCGGACTCCGTTGTGTTTGGGAATCTCCCCCCGATACATGGCGATTTCGTCGCACGCGTTGAATGCGGGACAATGCACGCAATCTTTATAAATCTTGTCAGGCAGATCGTCACGCTTGGCCAGGCTGAATCCCATGTGGGCAAAGAATTCTGGAATGCGGGTAAACAGGCAGACGCACGTCACTTCGTGGCGCTTGGCTTCCCTGAGGAGCGATTCCACCAGCTTGCGTCCCGCGCCCAGGCCTTTGGTTGAGGGCGTTACGGCGATGGAACGAATTTCTGCCAGATGCATTCCGTAAAGATGCAACGCGCCGCAACCGACGATCTTGCCGTCATCT
>DASXCL010000063.1:0-33272 GCA_036491195.1 Candidatus Angelobacter sp. | reverse complement strand
AGAAGCCTCCACAGTGATGAAGCGGACTGAAGCGGTGCGGCGAAGCCGAGCGTCCGCCGGCGGTCTTAAGAGAATCCTATGAACAAGATGATTGTGGCCAACCTGGTCCACCGCCCCATACGATCCATTATCAGCATTTTTGCCGTGGCGGTGGAAGTTACGCTGATCCTGATGATTGTTGGACTGGCGCTGGGAATTCTGGACGACAACAAATCGCGCCAGGTGGGGATTGGCGCGGACCTTACCGTGCGGCCACCGGGATCTTCCAATCTGGCCGCGTTTGGCGGCGCTCCGGTGCCGATGCGCGTGGCTGACATCCTACGCAAGCAGCCGCATATTGTGGCGGTCTCGCCGGTGGTGATGCAGGTGATTTCGACAACGAACATCGAAATTATCTATGGCATTGATCTGGAATCGTTCCAGGCCCTGGGTGGGCCCATGCGATATCTGCAAGGCGGGCCGTTTCAGGGTCCGGACGACATGATTGTGGACGATCTTTTTGCCGCAGGCAGCAAAGTGCATGTGGGAGATACCGTCACGGTCTTGAATCATCGGTTCAAAGTGTGCGGCGTTGTGCCGCACGGCCGCGGCGCGCGGCGATTTATCCCTATCACCACCATGCAGGAGCTGATCGGCGCGCAGAACAAAGCTTCAATGTTTTACGTAAAGCTGGATAATCCCATAAACGCCGATGCCGTGGTGGAACAGCTTAAAAAAATTCCGGGCATGGAGAGTTACAACATACTCTCCACCAGCCAGTGGCTGGCGGCGACCTCGGCGGACAATATTCCGGGGCTCAGCCTGTTTATCAAAATTGTTATCGGGATTGCCGTGATCATCGGGTTTATCGTGATTTTCCAGTCGATGTACACGGCGGTGATGGAACGGACGCGGGAAATCGGGATACTGAAATCGCTAGGGGCCTCAAAGGCCTACGTGGTGCGCGTGATTTTGCGCGAGACGCTGTTGCTGGCCGTGTCAGGAATTCTTGTGGGATTTATTATCAGCTCAGTGGGCCGCGCCGGTCTGGTTCACCAATTCCCCACGCTGCGCGTAATGCCGATTACCCTGAAGTGGGCCATCTACGCCACGCTGATCGCCATTGGCGGGGCCATGCTGGGAGCGATTTATCCGGCATTCAAGGCCGCGCAGAAGGACCCGATTGACGCGCTGGCGTATGAGTAAACCCCATCCGGGACACGCGTAAATTAAACAAAACCAGAGTTAAACAAAATCAGATAGGACTCGAGAGGAACTGGAGTCATGAGAAAAATCAATGTGCTTGAATTTGTCTCCCTGGATGGTGTCATAGAAGCTCCCGGCGGGCCAGAGGAAGATACCAGTGGCCCGCCGTGGTGGATACGTCTACATTCCGACCCTGTTAGTTCAGCGGCCGTAAAAAAGCAGATGAACATGCCGTTTGACTTGTTGCTGGGGCGCATAACCTTTGATCTTTGGGCACAATTCTGGCCGCAACATAATGACATTTGGCCAGGCGTCAACACAGCGACCAAATACGTCGCCTCAAATACCATAACTTCTCACGCATGGCAGCCAACAGTGTTTCTAAATGGAGATATAGCGGGAAAAATCACCAAAATGAAGCAACAGGAAGGGCCGGATTTGCACGTTTATGGAAGCGCAAATCTGGTTCAGACGCTCATGAAACATGATTTGGTGGATGCGTTCTGGCTGATGATATTACCGATAACGCTGAGTGGTGGAAAACGATTGTTCGCCGATGGCACGATCACGGCGGCATTCAAGGTGACGGAAAGCGCAGTCACCTCAAAAGGCGTCATCATCGTGAATTACGAGCGTGCAGGCGCAGTCCCAACCGGAAGTCTATAAACACTCGGCCGGGTGGCCCAGGTAGCAGTCTCCTTGACGGGAAAGGAAAGCGCGCTTATACTCTCCTTTCCTAGATAGGAGAGAGCCTTTTGACGAAACCGGTTGAACTCCCGCAGGGCACACTCGAGATGCTCATCCTCAAGGCCGTTTCCCTGGGTCCGCTGCACGGCTACGGCATCCTGCTGCGCATCCAGCAGATTTCCGGCGAGCGCCTCGAAATCCTGCAGGGTTCCTTCTACACCGCCATCTATCGTCTTGAGCGCCGGGGCTGGATCAAAGGCGCGTGGGGTGAGTCAGAGAATAATCGCCGCGCCCGCTTTTACTCGATCACCAGGGCCGGTACGCGTCAGCTCAAGGCCGAGACCGCCAAATGGACCGACATGACCGCTGTGGTCGCCGCCATTCTCGACAAGAAGGCGGACGAGCTATGAGTCTCCTCGCCGCCATTCGCAAGCTCTGGCGCTCCATCGCGCCACGCACCCACAGCGACGTTGAAGAAGAGTTTCGTTCTACCCTCGACGCCTACCAGGAAGATTTAATACGCCAGGGCCTCCCGGAGGAAGAAGCTCGCCGCAAAGCCCGCATCGATCTTGGCCAGTCCGCCGCCCAAAACGAGACTTACCGCAAGGCCATCGGCCTCCGCATCTTCGACGAGTTGGGCGGAGACATCACCTACGGCTTCCGTGGCCTGCGTCGTAACCCAGGCTTCGCCACCGTCGCCGTGCTCTCGCTGGCGCTCGGCATCGGCGCCACCACGGCGATGTTCTCGCTGATCTACGCCGTTCTGCTGCACCCGTTTCCTTACGCCGACGCCGAGCGCATCACGTACCTCTTCGCCTTCAACGAAAAACATCCTGACGCGTTTAGCTTTGTTACCCTCAGCAAAGCACAGTTTGATGACCTGCGTCTTGCCGGCCCGGTTGATTCGGTGCTTGGTTTCAACCCCACGGGGTTGCAGATTACCGGCGGCGCGTTCCCGGAAGAGATCGCGGGCACCTACGTCACAGAGAACGCCGGAACTTTCTTTGGTGTGCGCCCGCTTCTTGGCCGAAACATCGAGCCATCTGACGCAGAGAACGGCGGCCACTCCGTGGTTGTTCTCAACTACCGCCTCTGGCAGCGCCACTTCGGCGGCGATTCCCACGTGATCGGGCGAACGCTGGAAATCAATCATGCTCCGTACACCATCATTGGCGTGATGCCGCGCAGCTTCGCATTCAATGACCTTGCCGACGTTGCCGATGTCTACCTGCCGTTCAGTCTAATTGCGAATGTTCCTAACGTTAACTACGTACCGTGGATCAAGCTCCGGCCCCACGTTACACTTGCCGCCGCCAACGCCGCGCTTGAGCCCTTCGCGCGCGAGATGGATAAACACAATCCCCAGCGCTTCCCCCAGCAATGGCATCTTGCGCTGGAGCCCATCATCTGGACTTTCCAGGAGAATATCGGCCACACCCTGAAGCTTCTTCTTGCAGGCGTTGTGCTCCTGCTGATTATCGGCTGCGCCAATTGCTCCATTCTTCTGCTGGCCCGTGGGCGCACGCGCCGGCATGAGATCGCCATCCGCAGTGCCATCGGCGCCAGCCGCTGGCGCATCGCCCGCCAGTTGCTGGTGGAAGCAATCGTCATCTCCTGCAGCGGCGCCGTGCTTGGCGTGGCAGCGTCTTACTGGCTGGCAAAACTTCCCATGCTGCTTGCTCCGGATTCCTTTCCGGCAGAGTCCTTCATTCGCATCAATGCTCCCATTCTCGCGTTCTCTGTCGCGCTTGCGCTGCTCTGTGGCATGCTCTTCGGTCTTGTCCCTGCATTGCGTCTCTCGCGTCGCGATTCCGGGCATATGCTCCCCGGCCGGCAGACCGGCGTTGTGGCTTCCCCCGCTAAGCGCCGCTGGAGCGTTCTCATCGCCGCGCAAGTCGCGCTCACGCTTCTTCTTATGGCCACAGCAGGAACCGCCATTCGCAGCTTTCTTGGGCTCATGCGGACACCGCTTGGCTATGATCCCGCAAATGTCATGAGGCTCGGCATCCGTCCGCATGGCGATGACCCGTTCGATCTGGGACACAGGCGGTCGCGCGAAACGACAGTCGCTTACATCGAACAGATACGGGAGAAGATCGCGTCGGTACCGGGCGTCTCCTCTGTCGCTATTGGCGTCGATGCCATGCCACCCTATGTTCGTGCCGCTGACAACTCCTTTGAGATCGATGGACCTCGCGATGGCGAGCAGGCGCAGGCGCGCGTGGTTCTTGTGGACCAGCGATATTTCGCTGCGCTCCGCATCCCTCTGCTTCAGGGCCGCATCTGGAACACAGATGAGAACAACCGCGGCGACTTCATCGCGGTGGTCAATCAGGCTTTCGCGATGCGCTATCTCTCCTCGTCCAGTGCCCTGGGCCGGCAGCTACGCATTTCGGGTCTCACACCTCGGAATCGGTACCAGGTCGCCTCTGCGCAAAGCACCGCCTGGCGTCAGATCATCGGCGTGGTGGGCGATGCGCGCAATGATGGCCTCGATCACCCCGTGGCCCCCGCTATCTACCTTCCATACACCACACTGGTGCGGCCCTACGCGCAGTTCTTCGTCCGCACCCAGGGCGATCCGCTCGCTTACCTGCAATCCATCCGCGGCGCTGTCGCATCCGTCGCCTCCGGCCAGACGCTTTCCAACAGCAGCTTCAACGGCACCGTTACCCTGAATGAAGCCATCGCGCGCGACGCACAGTACAGCAGCCAGCGGCTCTTCTCCATATTGTTTAGCGTCTTCTCTGCCATGGCGCTTGCGCTGGCGCTGGTCGGCATCTTCAGCGTCGTCGCTTACAGCGTTGCGCAGCGCACTACAGAGTTTGGCGTCCGCCTGGCGCTCGGCGCGCCGCGCAAGCACGTCCTGTGGGTCGCCGCGCGCATCGCGCTCGTTAGTTCGGCAGCGGGCATTGTCATGGGGCTGGCCCTGGACAGTTTTCTCGGCGCCATCCTCGCCCACTGGATGCAAAACACCTTTGCCGCAACCAGTCTGATGGCAGCCGCAGCGCTCCTCGTTCTCAGCGCACTCGTCGCCTGTCTCTTGCCCGCCCGCCACGCCGTCGCCGTCTCGCCCACCGAAGCTCTCCGCTATGAATAAAGCGCGTTCCATTTGACCAGACCGTCAGAGCGGCCGCAGAGTTTTCAGTGGTCAAAATCTCTGTTAACGACGATTCGCATCAGTGACCCACAGATTCCTCTGACGAGGCTAAAAAAATGAGCGCAATGACCATCTGCGCGCCAACGGACATCTTGTTGGCGTTTGATAAGGAAGCGAGCCAAACGTGCGATTATTGTGTTGCAAAGAACGCGACACAACGCGCGGCTCGCCTAGATCCTTCACTGCGCAAAGAACGCTTGTTCAGGATGACAATTGGCGAGAGACCCTCAATTATGCCGTTCAGCTTGTCTCACAGCTTCCAGGCTTTAAGTATGGACTTGGGCCGATTGAAATACGGCCGGTTATGGATTTGAGCGAAATCATCAAGGAGAGCGAGCAGCGGCGATGGCGTTGGGTTACTCATAGCGCAGCGCCATCATGGGATCCACTCGCGTTGCCCGCCGCGCGGGAATGCCACAAGCCAGCATGGCAACCCCCGCCAGCAGCAGAGCCGTCGCCGCGAATGCGATAGGGTCGGTCGGATTCACCCGGTATAGATAGGCTTCCAACAACCGTGTGAGTGCCAGCGCCCCAGCGATTCCAAATACAATGCCCAAGCCCGCCAGAACCATGCCCTCAGTCAGCACCAGTCGCAGAACGTCTCTGCGTTTCGCGCCCAGAGCCATGCGCACGCCGATTTCATGTGTGCGCTGCGCGACGTTATAGGCAATCACACCATAAATTCCGATGGCCGCCAGCAGCAACGCCAATCCCGCAAATACGCTCAGCAGCGTCATGTTGAATTGGCGCATTGCCACCGCGCCCGAGCGCACCTGCTCCATGGTGCGGACTTGGCCTATGGCAACCGAAGGATCAGTCGCTTGGAGCTGCTGCTCGACGGAATGACTGAGCGCCAGCGGGTCAGCCGATGTGCGGACGACGATATATTCAGGAAACCAGACGGAAACAAGGTTCAGCACTGGAAAAGGTGTTTGTGCCAGCGGGATGTAAACGCTGGCCTCCGCTGGCTTGTCGAGATAAGACTTTACGTCTCCGACCACGCCCACAACTTGCCAATCGAGTCGCGCAAACTGGAAGTGTTGGCCGATTGGGTTTGGCCCCGGAAAGAGCAACCGCGCTGCTTCTTGACTGATGACAGCAACGGACGACGATTTCTCATTGTCGCCTGCGGTCAAAGATCGTCCCAGCACCAGCGGTATGCCCATCGTTCGAACGTAGTCCGGCATAACCATGCGTACCCCGAATGTGTGCGGTACTTTTTTACCAGCGACCGAGAGGCCGAAATTTGCGCCTCGTCGTAAAGGCAGTCCGGCAGTAATCGCGGATGCCGACTGTACGCCGGACAGCGGTTCGATTCGTTGCAGGGTCTGGTCGTAGTAGCGCGATACCGTTGCGGTGGAGTTGTAACGCGAGCCGGAGAGATAAACTTCGATCGAGAGCACATGGGTGGGGTTGAATCCAGGATCGGTATTCAGCACGCGCCAGAACGTCTCGATGAGCAATGCGGCGCCGGTCAGCAGAATCAGGCACATCGCCACTTCACTGACCACCAGCGCTGCGCGAAAGCGTCCGTGCTTTCTTCCGCTGCTCATGCGGGCCGTAGCTTCACCCAGTTTTTCGTATATTTTGCCGAAAGACGCACGGAAAGCAGGAACCAGGCCAAATAAAATCCCAGTGATCACCGCCACAGCCAAAGTGAATGCAAACGCCCAGCCGTCCAAGTGAATGTCATTCCCGCGTGGCAGATCCGAGGGACTCAGCGCCACGAGCAACCGCATCCCGATGCGTGCCAGCAGTAGCGCCAGGAGAGCAGCCATGATCGAAAGCAAAACGCTTTCGGTGAGCAATTGCCGGACCAGCCGCGTGCGCGAAGCCCCGATCGCCGCGCGGACCGCAAACTCGCGGCTGCGTGCCGTGGCGCGTCCAAGCAGAAGATTGGCAACATTGGCGCAGGCTATCAGAAGCACGAATCCCACTGCGCCAAACAGCACCAGCAAAATCGTCCGAACATCGCTCGAAAGCATCGTCTGATAAGACTGAATGCTAAGCGTAGTTGTGGGGCCAAGCTCGTCAGGAAATGCCTTGCGGAATTCAGTGGTAATGCTCCGCATCTGCGCCTGGGCTTGAGCCAGCGAGAGCTCTGGCCCGAGCCGGCCAAGAACTTCGATATTCTGCCCGGAGCCTGCGGTTTGGCTCACCAGCGCCAGTGGCGTCCATACATCGGTATCGCCGGGCAAGATGGGATCAACACTGGCCTCCAAGCCTGCGGGCATTACGCCGATTATGGTGAACGGCTCGCCATCAAGCGTGACGGTTCGCCCAATAGTCTCGCGATCACCGCCCATCTGTTTCTGCCAGATTTCGTAGCTGAGGATGGCGACATGAGCGCCGTTGCCGATATTCTCTTCAGCAAGGAAATCGCGCCCCAGCACCGGCCCGATCCCCAGTACACTAAAGTAATCGGTGGAAACCGGTTGTCCTTTCACACGTTCAGTTTTATCGCCAAAGCTGATGTTGTAGCCCTGGACCGTGTAGCCCGTAAGGAATTGAAATGGAGAGCTGTGCTCTTGCAGGAATTGCAGTTCCTGATAGGTGACGTCCTTTTCATCGCTGCCGCGAGGCGAAGATTCCGTAAGCTCGACAATCCGGTGCGGCTGCGGATACGGCAGCGGACGAAAGACCACTCCATAAACTATGCTGAAAACCGCCGTATTTGCCCCAATCCCCAGCGCAAGCGTGATCACGGCGACGGTGGTGAACCCGGGGGACTTGCGGAGGAGACGCAGACCGAATCGGACGTCTTGCACAAAGGTTTCCAACCACGCGCCAGCGCGGACCGCACGAACTTGCGCCTTAACCTGCTGCACACCGCCGAGTTCGATGCACGCGGCGCGCCGTGCCGCTATCGGCGTCATCCCTTTCTCTATGTACTGTTCAGTCTTCGCATCGAGATGGAATTGAATCTCCTCGTCTAACGCCTGGTCAGCCTCTCGGCGGTGAAGGAGTAAGCGCAGCCAGGATGATGATTTATTGAACCAACGCTCCAGTCGCATCATCGCGTCCCCTCGGTTCTCGCTGCTAGGTCTCTTTCAGTTTGACCACGCGCGAAATCGCACCGGACAACCTACCCCAATTATCCGTTTCTCTTTCGAGATGTCGCCGCCCCAGCCGAGTCAGGAAGTAATACTTCGCGCGGCGGCCTTTTTCGGACACTTTCCACTCGGCTGTGATCCAGCCCTCTTGTTCCAGTTTGTGCAGAGCTGGATACAGGGACCCGTCGCTCACCTGTAACACGTCTCCTGATACTTGTCTTAACCGCTCACTAAGGGCTAAGCCGTTCATTGGTTGAAGTGCCAGGACCTTCAGTAGCAGCATATCCAGCGTGCCCTGCACGAGATCTGAAGGCTTGCTCATGCTTATGTCCTCGGTAACCGATACTATCATTCCTTTCCCTCGGTAAGCAAGGGGAAAGGGCGCTCGTTCCAGAGCTGCCGCCAAGCGTCATCAGAATCATTGGCCGATCCGTGCTGCAACGTGACGATAGGGTCCCCCTCCCCTTCGGCAAGCTCAGGGTTCGGGATTTCAGAAAGGGCTGACTGCTGACGGCTGCGTTCCTGCCCGTTACAATAGGAGTTTGCACTCTTCTTTTGGAGGATTCATGGACCCGCTTGCAGGAATGATCGGCAGCCGGCGCAACGAAGATATTGCCCTGGATTTAATGAAATTCATCGCCGCCACTACTAATGTTGGAAAGACCGTTGCCACCGGGGCGGGCTTCCACGGCGGGGTGGAGAACAAATCAGAGGATTACGCCACCCACCTGCTGGAGCTCTACACGCGCTGTCTGGAGACGATCAACGGCAAGAAATAACAAAACTTAAGTTTGCGCTGAAGCCAAAATCCAACGATAATCAGGGCAGCCGAATGCCCCGGCGGCCCGTTTTCCCTGTGAACCTGCCGAATTACATCACGCTCTCGCGGATTGCCGCTATCCCGCTGATCATTTGGATACTTACCACACCCTACTTCAGCGGGAAGAGCCCTAAGGAAGAGACGCTGCGCGTGGTGCTGGCGTCGGGCATCTTTATCCTGGCTTCGATCACGGACGGCCTGGATGGATACCTGGCAAGACGCCGCGGCCAGATCACCACCATGGGTATGCTGCTGGACCCGCTGGCCGACAAATTGATGATCGCGGCCTGCTATATCACCCTGCTCCGGTTGAGCCCGGAGATCGTGAATATCTGGGTGGTGGTGCTGATCATCGGCCGGGAATTCCTGATCAGCGGCCTGCGGTCGATTGCGGCTTCAGAGGGCTTTACGATCGAGGCGAGCGAGCTGGGCAAGCTGAAAATGGTGGTGCAGATTGTTTCGGTGGTCGCCACTATCCTGGCGCTGCGCTGGGACGTATGGCTCTTTAACCTGGGCCTGTTTTCATTCGTTCTTGATGTGGACCTGGTGGCGCGTATGGCGATATGGTTCATGGTGGCGGTGTCAGTGATTTCGGCCGTGGATTATTTCTGGGGCTTCTGGAAGAAGATTGACAAGCGAGTGGAGCGGCGCAGACGGCGGCCGTTTATCCTCAGCCGGCGACGCAAAAAAGCCTTGCAGGCCGAGGCGAACAATCCTGCGAAGGCGCATTGAGGCATTCTCGCCGGTGCAGCGGGGAAGTGAATCTGCCAGCGTAGAATAGTCTGCATGTCGACCGCACCTCCCAATCTGAATGCAATGGCGCCTCAGCTATTCAAAGCCAGCCGCTGGACGCGCGGCAATCTTCTATTTCCCACGCGTATTGAAGTGGGGCCGGAGCGAGTTCTGCGGATCAAGCCGCGGTTTTTCGGAAGCTCTGAAGAGAGCATTCCGATCACCAAGGTCGCGTCCGTGCTGATCAGCACGGGAATGTTCTGGTCAGACATCCGCATTGATTCCACCGGCGGCACGAATCCCATTCTGAGTCATGGCCACAGCAAGGGAGACGCGGTGGCGATCCGCAACATGATCGAACACTATCAGCAGGGCGTTCCGCAAAGATAAAAAGATAAGCAAGGCGCGGTAGCCTATTTTCTTAGGACCGCGCCAATTTTCTTACAGTGCCGCGCCCTGGTGCTGCTGGTCGGCGGGCTGGGGCTGATCGCCAAATCGATGCGCTCGCATCGCAAACCCGCCGCAGAATAATCTCACCACTGATAAACACTGATTCAACTGATCTGGTTTTTTTCGATCAAGTGTCATCTGTGTCGATCAGTGGTGCAAATGTTTTTGCCAAAAAAAAGGGCCGCATGAGAGGTACGGCCCCACATCTACTTCCGGCCTGAGACCCTTTTGAATACCCTGATCATGCTGGTGCTGCTGGTCGGCGGGCTGGGGCTGATCGCCAAATCCATGCGCTCGCATCGCAAGCCCGCCGCAGAATAATCTCACCACTCATAAACACTGATTCAACTGATCTGGTTTTTTCCGATCAGTGTCATCTGTGTTGATCAGTGGTGCAAATGTTTTTGCCAAAACAAAGGGCCGCATGAGAGGTACGGCCCCCATGTTGAGGAGTTGAGAAGAAGTACTGGAAGAACCGGGGGAGCACGTTTTTATTCCCGCTTGGTTGAAAAGTTGAGTTCTGCGGTTTTCTTCCGCGGCTAACGGCGTTAAGGTCGCACTACTTTCCCGAAATGAAATCGTTTTCCACCTACCACTCTCGTACATGTCCTTTTTTTCCCTAATCCTTAACGCAGACTTAACTGGCGGTTAACACCCACAGCCTAAACCTGTACTGCGCGCACAAACCCACAGTGCGTGACTTTAGAACTGGAGAAAGCTCAATGAGTCTGAAGTTACTTTCCCTGAAGGGCTGCCTGCCTCGGATGAAGCAGGGCCTGGCCGCGATGATGGTGCTGCAGTTGCTCGTCGGAGCACCGATTTCCGCACTGGCTGAAGATGGCAATCACAAGGGCAACGCAGATCGCGACACTCTTACGCCGATCAAACACGTAATCGTCATCATCGGCGAAAACCGCACCTTCGACCATGTCTTCGGGACGTTCCAGCCGGGAGACGGGCAAAAAATCTCCAACCTTCTTTCCAAAGGCATCATCAATCAGGACGGAACTCCCGGCCCAAATTTCTCGCAGTCAGCGCAATTCAACACGACCGTAAACGGGACGTACAACATCAGCCCCACGCCCAAGACCGCATTCCAGGTTCTGCCGCCGGCCATGACCGATGGCGCCAACACCGCGCCCAGCGATACCAATCCGCCGCCCTTCGCCACCCTGGCCGTGGCAGAAGCTTTCGAAACCGACCTGTTCCCGACCTTCAATGGCTTCATGATCACCGGCGCCACCGGTCTGCCGCAAAAGTCGATTGATACGCGCTTTGCCAACGTGAACAACCTGGCCAGCGGCGTCTATCCCATCACGCCCGCCGTGCCTTATGACGCCTATACCGGTGATCCGGTGCATCGCTTCTACCAGATGTGGCAGCAGGCGGACTGCAATACGGGTCACGCTACCAAGGCAAATCCCAGCGGTTGCCTTTTTGATCTGGTGCCTTTCGTTGAGACCACCATCGGCACCGGCAATACCAGTCAAACGCAGCCGGCAGGCTTCAACCAGCTCACCACCGGCGAAGGCTCCAATGGCATGCAGTTTTACAACACCGCACAGGGCGACACGCCGTTCCTCGCCGGCCTTGCCCGTCGCTTCAGCATGAGTGACAACTATCACCAGCCTGTGATGGGCGGCACCATGGTGCAGCATCTGATGTTCGGTTATGCCGATCTGCCCTGGTACAGCGATGGCAATGGAAACCCAGTGAATCCGGCGGCAAATCTCATTGAGAACCCGAACCCGCTAGCCGGCGCCAACAATTTCTACACCCGTGATGGCGGCGGAGCGAACTTCAGCAACTGCTCTGATCTCACCCAGCCCGGCGTTGCGCCGATCGTGGGTTTTCTGCAGTCGCTGCCTAAACCAGTCGCTCCCAACTGCCAGCAAGGCGTCTTCTATGGGCTGAACAATGTCTCGCCGCAGTTCAATGAAGATGGCACGCTCGCTGCTCTGGGCGCCAACTTCCCGCCCAGCAACGTCGCCCACATCGGCGACCAGCTAATGCAGAGGGGCATTTCCTTTGTCTATTACGGCGGACACTGGGACCGCGCCGTTGCCCACCAGCCCAATGCATATTGCAATATCTGCAATCCTTTCCAGTACGCCAATGACATCATGTCTGATCCGGTAAAGCGCACTGCGCACATCCAGGACACCACGAACCTGCATGAAGCCATCAAGACCGGCACTCTCCCTGCCATCGCTTTTGCCAAGCCTGACGGCATTGCCGACGGCCACCCGGCTTCGTCCAAGCTTGATATCTTTGAGGGTTTTGTGGCCAAGATCGTCAATGAGTTGCAGGACAACCGCGCGCTGTGGAAAGAAACCGCCGTATTCGTGACCTTTGACGAAGGCGGCGGCTTCTACGACTCCGGCTACGTTCAGCCGCTGGATTACTTTGGCGACGGCCCGCGCATCCCGATGATCGTGGTTTCGCCATTCTCACAAGGCGGAAAGATTTCGCACACGTATGCCGACCATGTTTCGGTGGTCAAGTTCATCGAAAAGAACTGGGGCCTGCACCCTATCACGAATCGCAGCCGCGACAACTTCCCCAATCCGGTCACGTCGCGTGGCAATCCTTATGTTCCACTGAACTCGCCGGCCATCGGCGACATGTTTGACCTGTTTAACTTTGGCGGGGGCGGCAACGAATAGGTGGTTGCCTGCAAGTGGAAAAGGCCGCCGGTGGGCAAAAACCTGCCGGCGGCCGTTTTGGTTTGGATCAGGAAAGGCTCAAACTCAGGGTATTCGCACTCACGCTGTACCGCACCCTTCAATAAAGCTCAGGGCGGTGGCTCTACGGCGCTCGCAAAAACGTTGACATCTTCACGCCCGGTGGATGAGGATAACGGCCTATGAACGCCAAACGATTTTTGAGGGCAGCGATTGCAGTTTTATGTATTTTAAAGACCGGCCTGGACGCACAGCAGCAACAGGCACGTGTTCCCGAAAACATCATCAACCAGAAAGTCGCGGATGCGTTGCTGGAGAAGAGGGTGCTGCCCGACTATTCGGCAGACGTGAAGAGCGTGAACACGTCGGGCCAGATCGTAATTGCTTTTACCATCGACAAGACTGGCAAAGTCACTCACGCGATGGTGGTGGATAAGGACCTGGCTGGTCGCAAATCGGTGAACATCGGCGATCCGCACCTGCGCCAAGCCTCCCTGGACGCGGTGAAACAATGGATTTACCGCCCCTATAAAGTCAACGGACAGCCGCGAGAAGTGGATACTTCTGTGGTACTGGTATTCAACTTCAACCATACGAACGGTACGCCGGTGAAAGTTGGAGAAGCCGGGGATGCAGTCCCGACGGCGAAGGCTACCATGAATGTAGCGGCGGGAAACAAAACCGGAGAGTTTGGCAAGCCCCTGATCGATCCAAAGGTGGCGGAATCAAGGCTAACGGGGAAGACGGAGCCCCAATACCCGCAGATGGCAAAGATCGCGAAGATTCAAGGCAACGTGGTCATTCACATCGTGATCAATAAGCAAGGTCACGTCGCCAAAACAAAAGCGGAGAGCGGACATCCGATCCTGATCCAGGCGGCGATGGATGCTGTGAAGAATTGGGATTACCAGCCTTTTATGCTGAATGGCGAACCTACGGAGGTGGAAACCTCAGTCACGGTCAAATTTAAACCTTGAAGAACCGCGGAATCGAAGCCTTGCTGCTTTGGCCGATTCGCAATCACGCGATAATTCCTGGCGCTGAGCAGGCCCTCCCATCCGCCGACGGCAAAGGGCAGAATGCGCTCCAGTTTGTGGTGGTTCGTCTTGTGCGCCACGTACATCAACCCCGTAAGCAAGCCGAAGCCGCCGGCGGTGTAGGCAGCTTCACCGAGCCGGCTCTGCACAAAAGGACGCGCGATAGGATTCATTTCGGTAAAGCCCGGATAGGCCAGGCCTTTTTGCGTGGAGAGCGCGTCGGCGGTGAGAGAAGCGGCAAGGGCGATGAAGCCCAAGGTGTTACGGGCGTCAAAAAAACTGTGCGTGCGCGGCGGTTGCCTGAGCTTGATGAATGCGGCCGGCGGAGCGGACGCCAGCGCATCGGGTTTTGCGAATGCCGTTGGCGCGCTTAAAGCAAGACTGGCGTTTGCGGCGGAGGTGGCAGTTGCGGGCGAAGCGGCAGCGGACGTCGCTCCTGCATTCGAAGATGGGCCAGCCAGCGAACCAGCCGTTGTGGAATCGGATGTCGAGGCTGAAGCTGTTGCGGGGGCAGAGCGTGGTCCGCGTTCGTCCGTGGCGGACGCCGATGGTCCGAAAAACGCCAATAACGCCAATAACATGGCGCATGCGATGGCTGATCTCACGCGGGCTCCCCCTCTTGCGCGTCGCCATCGTTCTCTGGCGAACGGGCAAGGCCTTCCCTGAAAAGTTGAAGATGAAGTTAAAGTCTGAAGGATTCTTCCCGCAAACGCTTCGCGTGGAAATAGGGCTCTCTGCTCAGTTCTATGGGATTAGGGCCTTACACCGCTCGTATTCCTCCGCTTCCTCCGTTCCCCAGCGTTTCAAGGGTCTGGGGTTTCACTTTCGGCGATTTTGGCAATTTTGGCATTTCTGGCAATTTTCCCAATCAGTGTCATCAGTGAAAATCAGTGGTAAGGGTATTTCCCTATTCGAACTGCTTTCTGAATTCCGCCATCTGCTGCTTCAGCTCGGCCACTTCGCCGCGCAACGTTGCCACCTGCTCTTCCAGGTGTGCAACGCGTTCATTTTCTTCTGTAACGTGGCCAGACGAAGCGGTTTCCGCCGACGGCTCCCAGGCTGCCACGTCGCCGGAGAGCAGATGCGCGTAGCGAATTTCTTTGGTTCCGGGCCTGCGTCCCAGCGCCTTGGCCAGAGGTGGCTCGCGGCGCATGAGCTGTTGCAGCCCGCTCAGCACTTCGTCCAGGTCTTCAAAGCGATGCATGCGCTCGGTGCGTCCGCGCAGTTCGCCGGGCGTTTGCGGGCCGCGCAGCAGAAGCACACACAGGATCGCCGTCTCCGGCCGGGTAAAGTTGAAGACCTCTTGCAGGCGATGTTCATACTTTGCCACTCGACCCTCGGCACCGCGCGCCATTCCCGCCAGTTGCTTGTCGCTCAGGTTGCGCAGCGCCAGGCGGACGGTTTCTTCGTCAAAGTTCGTCACCGGCTCGCGATTGTTCTTCTGGTTGCAGGCATTGATCAGCGCGTTGAGTGAAAGCGGATAGTAGTCGGGCGTTGTGATGTCTTTTTCCACCAGCGCGCCCAGCACCCTGTCTTCAGCAGGATTCAATACGAAATTCACGGTAATAGCCTACCAGCGGTGCTAAATCACCGCTATCTTTAACTCATCAATAGGCCATCTGAAACAGGTTTATTTACCGGGTAAAGGGTTAACTGTTGAAAGTGCGTTTAATATGGGTGCCATCTCTATCTGCTCCTGGAGGAAAGAAGCATGTTGTCGTCGCCCCGGAAATTGAAACATGCCGGTTTGAGTTCGTCTCGCGTAAGGGGTTCCTTTTCGGTTCAGCTTGCCATCCTGGCTGTTGGCTTAATGTTGTTTTCGAACGTGGGCAAACATGTCGCGCTCGCGGCTCTCCCGCAGACCCAACAACAGAGTGGTTCCGGCGATGCTAAAACCGGAGACCAGTCACAGCAACAGGGAAAAACTACGGCTGCGGACAGTCCAGAGCTGTCGCGGTGCGGCGGCGTCGAGGTAAAGCAAAGCCTGGGAACGGTCTCAGTAGGATGCCCGAAGGTATGGCGCTCGGATCGCGTGTTCTCGGTTCTGGATGGGATCATGCGCGACGTGGATTCCATGACCATCCGGGCGCTGGAGGGTCTGGACGCCAACGCGGCGAACCAGGCGGCCATTGACCTGATACAGAACTCCTTTGATCTCACCGCCAAATACGATCAGGCGGCGGCCATTAATAATCAGTTTGCCCTGCAAAAACTGAAAACGGCGCGAACCAATGAGGTTTCTGCTTATAACGCGGATGCGGACTTTCGCCAGAAGCTGATCAAGCAGCGGAATGATCTGACGCTTCAGCTGTTCGACGCCCAGGCAACAGAGCGGCAGCAGACCCAGGCCGGGACAGACACGACGGCCACACAAAAGGTTGAAACGTCGCTGCAAAACCAGATCACGAGCATCAACAACACGCTCAATACCACTCCGCCTTCCATCAGCGATGCTTCGCTGGCTTCCACGGCCAGCACCGCCATCAGCCCCTCAGACCAGCCGCAGCATGCCACGCTAGACAAAATGCCCCAGGGTTTTCAAGACGCATTGACCAATCTGCTGAAGCAGCCCACGTTTCCGCCGGCCATCGCCATGGATAACGTGATCGATCTCCTGCACCAGCGTATCGCGCGCGAATTTGCTGTGATCTACGACGACCTGATGCGCGATTCCGAACATTTTGACGTGTATCTGGTCCAGTTTGATACATCCATCAATCCCAAGTCGGAAGCGCGCGACAGAGGCGTACACGTCGAGATGGCTTTCGAAAATTGCAAAGATGGTAACGATCCCGTACCACTGGCATACGAGCTTTATCCGAGCGCCGCGGCTTATAACATCATGCACGGGTTCAACCAGACCACGCATACCGGTATTACGGGTATTGCGCAGACTGTGGTTGGCTTTGGACTTCAGGCCAGTTTCCAGCATGACCACAGCAGCCTGCGCAGCGGACTTTCGCAGTCCATTTACGCTTCAGGGTTTGGCGCGGGTCAATGCAAATTCGGATGGGACTTTGCCCCCGCGCCAAATGAAAATCGCCTGGCTCCGGGCTTGCGGACTACATACGCAATTCTGCGCGTGCCGAAGGGGCCGGGCAGGAGTGGCCCACTCCAGGCAACATTGCGCGTCGACTGGACCAAGCGTGACCGCCGCTATCCCGGCTGGAATCCCTTGAATTGGCATCGCAGTGACGAGTCGAAAGAGAAAAGCGATCCCAAAATATCGGTCCTGTTGCCGCAGGACCATGTGCTTCGGGTAACACATGTCTCATACGTTCCTGCGGATACCGGTGAAAAGGGCACAGGCGAAGAGTCCAATGGGGCAAAGCCTGCCGCGCCAGCTAGCGCCGCAAATCCCGCTGCCACAGCCGGGGCCGCTCCGGCAAATGCAGCTGCTCCGGCAGCCGTGAGCGCCGTTGCGATGGCGACACCCACGCCTCGGCCGGCGGTTGTCCAGATCGTGTTCAGCCATCCCATTGACCCCAACCTGATTGTCACCGCCAATGACCAGATTCTGAAGCGCGTGCGCGATGTGCGCGGACGCGGCCTTTATAGTGACTCCACTACAGCCACTGCGCTGCATCTCGCCGGCAATTCTACGGAAATTGAAGATCTTTCCGGCTCCCGTTTCGGCCTGCTCGAATCGGACAAGCTGGCAGAAGACACCTGGCTCCAGGCGGATTCGCATACCATTCTGCTCTACATCGGCAAAAAGACTGCCGGTACCGATCATTTCCCAGTCATCCGCATCGTCGATCCCTCATCCGGCGGCAATGGCAGCGAACTCACTTCGCTGGCGCGCGAGGCCGATACTGTGCGGATCGGAGAATGGTTCTTTACCCAACCAGATACTCTCAGTTCAAGCAGCTTCCAGCCGTTGTTTACAAAGCCCTATGATCCCGGTCCGTTTAGCGTGTTCATCCAGAAAGTAAGCAAACCCAGAGATGTATTGACTACGCTGGAATTGCGCCTGGTGTCCTACGCCACGACTCGCGGGACGCACCGGCCCATTTACCTGCATGACCAGGCGCAGGTTGTGTTGGAAGCAGATGCGAATGATACACTCCAGCGCTATATACTCCCTGAAGGATTCGATCTGGCCAATGCAAAGGACCAGCCAAGAGTAAAGAAAGAGCAGGCAATTCCCCTACGTCCGAACTGGGCCATGGAATGCAGACAGGATCGCGGCGCGCTTGTATGCGACGTGCCGCTCAGGTCTTTGCGACTTTTTTGCCACGCAAGCACCACGCCTCAAAATGCGCGCAAGCTCAGCGGCGATGAGACAATTGCTGACGCTGCAATGCCCCTTACTTGCCTTTCCAACTTCAAAATCTGGGTCGAGGAAGCGCCTTACTATGGTCGTCCAGGAATGTGGGGAGATGCCGATCTGTCTTTACAGGCCGCGCCAGCTCCGGCCCAGGCTCCCGCTGCTGGAACGCAACCCTATTCTTTCAATCACGCGGCCGCCGTGCCCTATTGCCAGCGTCGCGATGCCGGCGACTACACGAATGTCTCCTTTCAGCAAGCCCAGGAAGGGCAGCCACGATCTTCTCAGTCACAGCCCGGCAAAAATTCCAGCGGCGGAAAGGATTCAGACGAGAGGAGTCTTGAAGAGTTAACAAAAGACGACGAGGACCTGATCGTACGCGGAGGCTATGACATAACGGTACGCAAACGGGGAGACGTTTACGAATGGCTGGTGGAACTGGAAATTATAGACGCCTCGCAGAAGGAATATGACATTCCAGAATTCGATGGGATTGAGAATACCGTTGCGACACATTACTACATGAGAGGGCATGCCTCGGCGCCGGGCAGCAAAACCGAGCCAATATTGGCTACGGAAGTAAAAGCGAATAAGGACCAGAAAAGCCAGGAAGTGGTGCAAAAATACTTTACTCCGGGGGTGGACCAGTGTACTTCGTCGGGAGATCCACAATTGCCATTTAAGGTATGCACCAGCGCAAACAGGCGGCACATTCAGTTCGCTATTCCTTTCGCCTTGTACTCGTTTATTCCAGAAAAGCTGCACATCCAGCGCCAGGACGATCGCGATTCGCGTTTCGAGCTGCCCAATTTGCGCTCGCAACTGGAACCCCACAACGTCAAGCTCATACCTCTGGACAAGAACGTCTACCAGTTTCAGGGCGACCAGTTGAAGGCGGTGGCCTCCGTTCAGATTACGCCACAAACCGGCACACCAGCGAAGCTGGCGCCTCTGGCGCGTTCAGCCAATGCCGTTGATGTGGTTGTACCCGAAAAGACATGCAATAAGGATGCGTTGTGCGGCGTCCAACTCGGAATTGGAGGCGGGGATTTTCCTGATACTTTCATTGATCTGGCCAAGACTGACGAGAATGGCAACGAGGTCCCACAAACTCTGCCTGATACCTCGCCCGTCAAGCCCAAGTCCACCGCGTCAACTGAAGCACCTAAGCCCGGCGCTGCCCAAACACCCGGCTTTACGGCTACGGCTACAGCCACGGTTGCTTCAACTCCCTCAGCCACGGCCAGCGCCACGACCTCGGCGGCGGGGCCCAAACCCGGCGCGCCAGTCGCACCGGTTAAAACGCCCCCGCCCCATCAGCCACCAACTGCCACTCCCACCAAGACTCCTGCCCCTAGCCCGGCAGCTACCAAAACTCCTTCGCCAGCGCCCGCCGCAACCAAGACACCCACGCCGGGCAAGAAAAAAGAAGAACGATAAGGGGACTAAGTAGAATCCCCGGCGGCGACCCGCCGAAGGTCGCCTCCCTTCCTGAGATCGCTGGTCTGCATGCGCCCTTAGAGTGGAACCAGGGCGCACAGCCGGCATGTGACTTAGCTCACTGTTTTATAATGAGATATTCCCTCATACTGGGCAGACTTTCATTCGAGGGTAATTGTGGCCACAGAGCTGCACAGGATAATTCATGGCGACGACAATCGATCTCGGGGTACAGGAAAAAGCGGTTCGTCCACCACAGCCGGGCCGCAAGGTCAACGATTTCAGCATTCAAGTGGCCACGGTGAACGGTTCAGGTTCGCAGTCGGCCAACACCGTGCTGCTGCGCAGCATTTTTCAGATGGGCGTTCCTGTCTCCGGCAAGAACCTTTTTCCATCGAACATTGCCGGCCTGCCCACGTGGTACACCATCCGCGCCAGCAAGCATGGCTACATCGCGCGCAAAAAGGAAATCGATTTTCTGGTGGCGATGAACGCTGAGACCGCGAAGGAAGACGTGATGTCCCTGACGCCCGGCGCAGCCTGCGTGTATGACGAGCCGCTGCAGCTCTCCGGCCTGCGCAAGGACGTTAGCTTCTATCCCGTTCCGTTTGACAAGTTAGTAGGGCCTGTTTGCCCCGAAGCCAAGCTGCGCCGCCTGGTCAAGAACATGCTCTATGTCGGCGTAGTGGACGCGCTGCTGGGCATCGACACGGCTGAATCCGAGAAGGCGCTGGTCAAGCACTTTGCCAAAAAGAAAAAGGCTGCTGAGTTGAATACCGCCGCCATCCGCGCCGGCTATTCCTATGCCATTGCCACCTTCACCAAGCAGGACCCGTTCTGGGTGGAGCGCATGAATGCAAACCAGGGCAAGATCATTGTCGACGGCAACGCCGCTGCGGCACTGGGCTGCATGTTTGCCGGCGTCACCGTGGTTACGTGGTACCCGATTACTCCTTCCAGTTCGCTGGTGGAAACTCTGATTGACTACCTAAAAGAATATCGCATTGGCCCGGACGGCAAAGCGACGTTTGCGGTTGTGCAAGCGGAAGACGAACTCGCCGCTGCCGGAATGGTTCTGGGCGCGGGCTGGGCGGGCGCACGATCAATGACCTCAACTTCTGGCCCCGGCATTTCGCTGATGGCGGAATTTATCGGCCTGGGTTATTACACTGAGCTTCCTGGCGTCTTCTTTGATATTCAGCGCGTCGGCCCCTCCACCGGCCTGCCCACGCGCACCATGCAGGGCGATGTTCTTTCCTGCGCGTTCCTCTCTCATGGCGATACCAAGCACATCTTGCTGTTTCCGGCTTCTGTGGAAGAGTGCTTTACCATGGCCATGGAGGCGTTTGATCTGGCCGAGCAATTCCAGACGCCGGTGTTCGTGCTCTCCGATCTTGATCTGGGCATGAATAACTGGATGGCCCATCCGTTTGCCTATCCAGAGAAGCCGATCGCGCGCGGCAAAGTGCTGAATGAAGATGACCTGAAACGCCTGGGTAGTTTTGCCCGCTATAAAGATGTCGATGGCGACGGCATTCCTTATCGCACCTTGCCGGGTACCGCGCATCCGGCTGCGGCCTATTTCACCCGCGGCAGCGGCCACAACGAAAAAGCGCAGTACAGCGAGCGCCCCGACGATTACGTGAACAACATGGACCGGTTGGCGCGCAAATTCGATACGTCGCGCAAGTTCGTGCCGGCGCCGGTGAAAGAAGTGAGTGGTACGTCTAAGTCAAAGATCGGCATCATTGCCTATGGCACCACGCACTGGGCCCTGACAGAATCGTGCGACCAACTGCTCAAAGAACACAACGTCGCCGCGGATTATCTCCGGCTGCGCGCTTACCCGTTCAATCAGGACGTCCATGAATTTATCAAGAACCACGACCGCGTTTACGTGGTGGAACAAAATCGCGATGCGCAGATGTTCCAGCTGATCAAGCTCGATATTGCGGCTGACCAGGTGACGAAGCTCCGCAGCGTGGTCCACTACAACGGGCTGCCCATTGACGCTCGCTCCGTAACAGATGCTGTCGTTTTTCAGGAAACCAGTTCCCAGGAGATCGTTTCTCAGGAGGCCCAGTAATGTCGGCAACTATCACGCCAACGCCTGCTCCCGCGCCAGGTCCAAAGACGAACCACATCGGGTTGACGGTGCTCGACTATCGCGGCGGCAAGACCACGCTGTGCGCGGGCTGCGGCCACAATGCCATTACCGAGCGCCTGATTGACGCCATGTATGAAATGGGCGTGCAGCCGGAAAATATCGCCAAGCTCTCCGGTATCGGCTGCTCTTCCAAGACGCCGGCCTATTTTGTGAACCGCGCGCATGGTTTCAACTCCGTGCATGGACGCATGCCGTCGGTTGCCACTGGCGTTGCGCTGGCCAACCAGAAGCTGATGCTGATCGGCGTCTCCGGCGATGGTGACACAGCTTCAATCGGAATCGGACAGTTTGTGCACCTGATGCGCCGCAATTTGCCCATTATCTACATCATTGAAGATAACGGCGTATACGGCCTCACCAAAGGACAGTTTTCCGCCACGGCGGATGTGGGATCGAAGCTGAAGACGGGCGTGCTCAACGATCTGCCGCCAATCGATACCTGCGCGCTGGCCATCCAGTTGGGCGCCACGTTTGTTGCGCGGTCGTTCTCCGGTGACAAGAAACAGCTGCTCACGCTGCTCAAAGCTGCCATCGCGCACCGCGGCACTGTGATGATCGATGTGATTTCACCCTGCACCACCTTCAACGATCATGAAGGTTCCACCAAGTCTTATAAATATTCCAAGGACCATGACGAGCCGGTGCAGGAAGTTGGCTTTGTACCCAGTTTCGAAAATATCGACGTCGATTATGATCCGGGCACGACCGCCAATGTCCGCATGCATGACGGCTCGCACTTGCGGCTGCGCAAGCTCGACCGCGACTATGACGCCACCAATAAAGTGGGCGCACTCCAGCTTCTGGCCGCGTCGCACGAAAAAGGCGAGATGCTGACCGGCGTCTTTTACGTCAACACCACGACGCCCAGCTTCATCGAGCAGCTCAACCTTAGCGAAACGTCACTGGCCAGAATGCCGCAGGAATTGACGCGTCCTTCGCGCCAGGCGCTGGATGAGATCATGGAAGAGCTGAGATGAAATTGGTAATTGGGTAATTTAATAATCTGGTAACGTAAGGCAGGCTGCAATTAAACTCTGGAGCTTCAATGAGCCGAAAGCGTACTAAATGGGATAACGCCGCCGAGCATGAAGTCTTGGTGAAGTTGCACCACGGCTACCGGCTCACCCGAAAAGATCATTTTACTCTTGCAAAAATATACGAAGTACACGGCCCAAGCTCTATCTACATGGCCATGGGTAACCTGAGCGGTAGTCTGCCGCACATAGGAAAAGGGCTTGCCCAAGCGGCCAGGGAACGTGGGAGCCGCAAAAAATCTAGCCACCTTGCGTAAAGCAAGGCGAGAACGTGCTTTTCCGATTACCAAGTTACCAAATTACCAATTACGTTCACGCCGCCAGCGGAGAAGATTAGAGCATGGCTTTGACAACGGAAGCAACAGCCAGCCTCGGCTGGAAGCTATTTCCGCGCTCGCACCTCATACTCCCGCAGCACCCGGGCCAGAGATTCTGGCGCTTCCACGTCCATCTGCACTTTGCTGTCACGATAAGAGCGCTTGAGGATATGCGTCCGGGCAGCAATCTGGGCCAGCAGTTTGCCTTCGCTTTGGGGAATACGAATCCGCAATGTTTGCAGCGCGTCAATTTCCAGATGGTCGTCAATCGCAGCCAACAGATCGTCCAGGCCAAGCTGCTTCTGCGCTGAGATATAGACACTGTTCGCGGTGTTCTTCAGTTCGCGCCGCTGCGCCTGCGGCACAAGATCAATCTTGTTCATCACGCGTATCTGCGGACGGTCCATTACCTCAAGATCTTTCAGCACGCTTTCCACCTGGGTTTGCTGGTCGTGCGCGGAAGCGCTGGTGACGTCGGCCACGTGCAGCAGCAATGCGGCGCGCTGGACTTCTTCCAGCGTCGCCCTAAACGCCGAGACAAGCGTGGTCGGCAGGTTGCGAATGAACCCTACCGTATCTGACAGCAGCACCTTGCGCTTGCTAGGCAATGTAACGCCGCGGACGGTTGGATCGAGCGTGGCAAACATCTTGGCGGACTCCAGCACGCCCGCGCCGGTGAGCACGTTGAACAATGTCGACTTCCCTGCGTTGGTGTAACCCACCAGGGCGACGGTCGGCAGCGGAACCGATTCGCGCCGTTGCCGCTGTTGTCCGCGAATGCGCTTTACATCCTCCAGTTGCTGCTTGATGTGGCGGATACGGCGGTAAATTTTTCGACGGTCGGTTTCCAGTTGCGTTTCACCGGGACCACGTGTTCCGATGCCGCCGCCCAGCTGTGACATCTCAATGCCTCGTCCGGCCAGGCGCGGCAGCATGTATTCCAGCTGCGCCAACTCCACTTGAAGCTGGCCTTCCCGGCTGCGGGCATGGCGGGCAAAGATGTCCAGGATGAGCTGGGTGCGGTCAATCACCCGCGCGTTTACTTCTTTTTCAATATTGCGCTGCTGTGAAGGGGAAAGATCGTGATCGATGAGCACAAGGTCGGCGTCCACGGAAGCCACAGCGCCGGCAATCTCCTGCAACTTGCCTTTGCCGATGAGCGTTGCCGGGTCAGGACGGTCGCGGTGTTGAACGAACTCACCGGCAATTTCCGCGCCGGCCGAAGCCACCAGCTCGCGGAACTCAGCCAGCGATTCTTCCACGCCTATGCGGGAGACACTTTTCCCTTCCGCACGGTCAGACGCTACATTGCGCGCAAGCACGGCGCTGGGCGGAACTTGCAGATCGCGGTCGGAACGGGAGCGGTAACGGAACTCCAGAGCTACGAGAAACGCCCGCTCCGGACCGTCACGACCAGTCTTGATCCCGGCCGACGGTTGAAAACGGCGGGAACGCTGCCCAGGAATAAATTAGCCCTCCGACTTGCCGGTATTGCTGTCGCCTTCTGCCGCGGAGCCATGTGAACGGCTGTCAAAATGGCTGCCTTTTGCCATTACCACGGTTGAGATGGCGTGTTTGAAAATGAGCTGTTCCTGATTGTTGGTTTCAAGGACGACTGAATATTTGTCAAAGGACCGGATACGGCCTGTCAGTTTCACCCCGCTCAGCAGGTAAATGGTGATCTGACTTTTGTCTTTGCGCGCGGTATTCAGAAACGAGTCCTGTATGTTTTGTGCCGGCTTATTTTCCATCTGCCGATCTTTCTCCTGTGTTTGCATAGGACACGAAACAGCCTTGGTGGCCTGTTCAAGTCATTGTAGCTTTTCAGGGCTTTTCCGGCAAAAAGCGGCCTTTCCCAATCCCTGGCGCGGGAATGCTAGAATTTTGACAGCCATGAAGAGCGCAGGCCACAAAGCGACGCTTGACGTCCCCATGCTTGACCTCTCGCGTCAATATGCCTCCATCCGCGACGAAGTTCTGGCAGCCGTGGCACGGGCCTGTGACTCCCAGCGCTACATTCTGGGCGACGAAGTGGCCGCATTTGAACGCGAATTTGCCGCTCTTTGCGCCACCGCCGACTCCGTGGGATGCGCCTCCGGCACTGACGGCCTATGGCTGGCCATGGCCGCAGCCGGCGTTGGCCCGGGCGATGCCGTGATTACCACGCCTTTCAGCTTCTTTGCTACCGCCAGCTCGATCCTGCGCGCGAGCGCAAGGCCGGTTTTCGTCGATATCGATCCAGAGACGCTCAATCTGGATCCTTCGAAGGTGGAACATCACCTCAAAATGTCGCCCAAAGATATGCGGGCCTTGATGCCGGTCCATCTCTATGGCCAGTGTGCTGACATGGATGCTTTCAGCCGGATCGCAGCGGAATTCAAGATACATGTGGTGGAAGACGCGGCCCAGGCCGTGGGCGCAACCTGGAACGGCAAACGCGCGGGCTCGCTCGGACTGGCCGCCGCGTTCAGCTTCTATCCCACAAAAAACCTCAGCGCGTTTGGTGATGCCGGCGCCGTAACCACCAGCAATGCTGCCCTGGCGGAGCGCATGCGGTCGCTGCGGAATCACGGCGGCAAGCAGCGCTATTACCATGATGAAGTAGGCGCGAATAGCCGGCTTGATTCCATTCAGGCCGCTGTGCTGCGGGTGAAGATGCCGCATCTGGCTCAATGGAATGAAGCCCGTCGCGAACGTGCACGAACATATGGCCGTCTGCTCACCAGTGCAGGCTTGACCAAAATGGGCGCCGATACTTCAGCGCCGATTGTTCTACTGAAGACTTTGCCCGGCGCGCACCACATCTATCACCAGTACGTCATTCGTGTGCGCGACCGCGACAAGTTGCGCATTTTCCTCAGCCACCGCGGCGTCGGTTCAGAGATTTACTATCCCATTCCGCTGCATTTGCAGAAGTGTTTCAGCTATCTTGGCTACACTGCGGGCGATCTGCCGGAAGCCGAACGCGCCGCGCTCGATGTGCTTGCTCTTCCTATTTTTCCCGAGCTCGAAGAAGACGAGCAGCGGCACGTAGTGGAGTCGATTGCGCAGTTTTATTCTTGACTACAAAGATACTCCTGCAGTGCTGGCAATGAGCCATGAGTGCAGCGAATTTCTCAGGCATCTGACATCGTCATCAATGACTGAACGGCCGAGAGGCTTCGCGCTTCCATCTTGGTCAAAAGCGCGCGATAAGCGGCTGCTGCGCTCTGCAAGCGCGGCTGCTCCTCTGATCCGTTCATGGCATTTGCCGCCATCAGGCAATAGGCCAAACGAAAAACCGCATAGGCTGCGATGAAACCGTCAATCCTGGCGCGGGCATCGTCTCCACTGACGCGACGATAGAGATTGAGGAAATCCGCCGTCTGCTGAGGATTCATTTGCCACTCGACAATTGCTCCCGCCAGGTCCCATGCGATGTCCGTTGGGCCGGGGAAGAAATGGTCGTCACCATGGCTGCCGGAATCCGTCTTCAGCAGCTCTCCGTCCGGCGTCAACAACCATTTATGCGGTTGCATGCGAGCATCTGCCAGTACTGGGCGTTCAAGGCGGAGATCGACGGCCAAATCCAGTCCAAGCTCACGCAGATTGTGCTCCGCCATCTGTTGTAATGCGTTCAGGCCGGACAATTCAACGGCGAATGCACGCTGTCGAAAAGCACAGTATCCGGCCAAACGCTGCAACACCGCGTGCGAGACATCCGTTGCAGAACAAGGCCGGCCATCCATCCATGGATACGAGATGAATCCATCGCTTTCGGCTCGCGGCCTGGGGCCGAATCCGGCAGCAGCGACTTTGTCCTCGCGATCGAAAACCTGATCGCCGTAATGTCCCAGTCCGGCAAACTTGAATAGTCTGCGCTCGCCATGGTCCGTCGACAGATATTTGAGCCGCTCAAAGCTGGTCCATGAAGCCGGCCATTCCAAACCGTTCATTGTCAGGTGGCTGCGCCATTTCCCTCCGCCAATGAAATCAACTGCCTGAACTGGCCGTCGGGCTTCAGATGTAACCGCCACGCAACGGAACCGCGGCCAGCGACGCGCTGCATCCACGGCGCAAAGAGCATCTATTTTTGGCGCGTGGCTGCTGGCCAGCACGATCTTATCCCACGGCGCGCCGGCACGCTCCAGCGCTTCCGCCACCGAGAGGAACGACGATCCGCTTAATCCTGGCCCTTCATCCACGACAGCGAATGTCGCGCCAGCCGCAACACTTCCTTCGATCACCTCAAGCTGGTTTGCTGAAAACTCTGCGCTTCGGTCGTAAGGATGCCCATGCGGACGAACCGTGATTCTCTGCGCTCTGGCCCCTCGAACCCGCGCTGCTGCGGCCATAACGGCGCTGAGCGTCGTTCCGACGCTCCTGATGCCGACAACCAGCAAATTTTCCGACGCAGTGATCTCAGCCATGACATCGGCATCGGCATAAGTCAATGGATGAAGCGCGTAATACGCAAAACCTTCTGGAGTGGAAATGTTGAGTTGCTGGAAAACGGGAACAGCCCGCGCTGCCTCAATCAGTTTTTTTAGTTTTGAGGGATGTAGGATAGATCCAGACTCGCAGAGCATGAGCGCGTCTGCGATGCCATCGGTGACCGATGGGATCAGCTCGGCGAACCCGCTGTTGCAGTCCGCCAAGCCGCACTCAAATTCACCTGTCAGCAGCAAAGCTCCGGTCCACGCATCACGAGAGGAACATTCGCTAAGCCGCTCTAGTTTTTCAACCAGTTCCGCCTTAATGTTCTGCCCGCTGACACTCCGCTGGTCGTCGCGAAAGACCAGCAGATTCAGGCCTCTCATGGACGCTTATCAGGCTACTTTCTTGGCTGTTCTACGCACGGCGCGCGGCGACCGTGCAACATCGCCGTCTTTATCCACGAAATAAAGATACTGGTTGTCACGCTCAATCGCTTTAGGCACCAGCACCTCGGTTTCGCCTTCACCCGACTTGGGTTTCCGGCTTACGTTTCCGCTGCCGTCGACAAAATACAAGTATTTCTTGTAGTCCCGTTCCAGATGCAGTTCTTTGACCTTTTCCGCCATATCCTGTTGGAGGGCAAAGAAGGCTTTCTGGATGCCACGACTTTAAGCTTTAGATTTTCCTTTGCTGCTGCTTTTGGCTCCCTTATGGCGGCGTGGCGCAGGCGGTTCCTCGCCCGGAGCCAGCACCCGATGCACAATCGGCGGGTTGAACTTGTAAGTACGTTCGCGGACACTTCCATCGTCCTCTTTTACCCGCAACACAAACGTGCGTAAACTGCCCTCTTTTCCGAAATCCTGCCGCCCCAAAGTCACCGGCAACACGCCCGCGAGCTCGCGCTCGCGATATGCCGTTTCATAGCGATGCTTACGTGTGTTCCAGGTAAACACCCTGGCCTGGTTGAAATCGTTAGGCAGCCCTTCTTTTTCCGTGAACAGCACCAGGTACTCTGGAACCTTTTTGTCGCCATCCTGCACTTCGTCCAGGGTATAAGCGGCCACAATGCGCTGGCCCTCGGAATACTGCGCGATTTCCTCTGGCACGTTCAGATAGAGCGTTCTGCCCAGTACCCATCCCACGCGCATCTGCGGGTCGCGTACCAGCCACCAGTCTTCTTTCACGGCCGGCGGCGCTGCGCTGTCGCTCTTTACCTTGTCTTCATCCGGGCCCTCGTCCGCATCTTTCTGTTTCTCGTCCTTAAGTTGGAGCGGGGCCGCGTTGCGGTCCACCGGCTGGCGCTGCAGCATATCCACTTTTTGTTTCTCGTTCAGCAGATAGAGATATCCGGTCTTCCTTCCCGGCAGCACATGGACCTTTACCTGTTCCTCTGTCAAGGCTGTGGCTTGCGCTGGCGCGTCTTTGAATTGCTCTGCCAGGTGCTGAAACTGGTCGAACGTCTGCTGGTCAGTGAGGTAGCGTTCCTGCACCCATCCTTCTTCCCCGCGCGGCGATCGCACGCGCAGAAAGCGCTTGTTCTGCATCCGCTCCAGTATCTGTACCCGTTCTCCGTTATGCACCACGCCGGTTTTGTTATAGACGGTCGAAACGTGATCGCGCAGCCCAGCTTCGGTTACGGCCACATAGGCATACTCCGCATGGTCAGAGAAGCCGCCTCTGCCGCTGCATCCTGCCAGCAGGCATAGTCCAGCGGCAAAACACAGCGCCGCAACGCGGACGCGCTTTTGCACTTTCATGAGTTGTATGTGCAAGAAAGTTCCCATCGCCTTTACTCACAAATATAGCAGTCGACCGCCATGCAAGACAGATGCGGCCCGTCCCTGCCCGCCTGGCCCATTCTGCCTGCGATTCGCGCAATTTTTTTTACTGGCCATCTGCCGCTCCGCATTACTCCACAGCTGCCGCTCCCTGCTGGGCAAAAATCAAGTAATGTCCCGCCGGATCTTTGATACCGAATTCCCTGGCTTGGTAAAAAGTGGTTCGCACCGGCATCACCATCTCGGCTCCCTTAGTCGCTTCCAGCGCGGCATCCAGGTCGTCCACTTCTATGTATAAAAAGCTCGGCCCCTTGCGCACCGCTTCACCGGTCGCTGCATTGTCTTTCTTCGCGCTGGCAAAGCTCTGGTACATCAACTCCACACCGTTTTTCTCCACGATGGCAAAACCGATCTTGTTTCCCTCCGGCACTTCTACCGTCTTCTGAAAACCCAGCTGCTCGGTCCAGAAATTGATACAGGGTTCAAGTTCCTGAACAAACAGGATCGGTGTAATCTTTCTCACCGTTGCCTGGTCCATGTTTTTTCTCCTTTGTCGAGATTGTGAAGACCGAAAATCAGCCCGACTCAGATGTTCGAAAAATCCTGATTCGGCAATCAGTTTCTCGTTGCATCGCTCACTAGTATCATTTAGACTAGTACACGTTACGACATCAATCTTGCTGATGTCAACAGGGGTTTTTATGCCAGTTCAACAATGTCGTTTACAGGACCTGATCTCCATCGGACCAGCCATGTTGCGCGATTTTGAGCTTCTTGGCATCCGCAGCGTAAAACAACTTGCCCGGCAAAATCCGGCCAGGCTTTACCAGAAACTCTGCCGCATCAACGGTCAACCTATCGACATCTGCTGCCAGGACGTCTTTTCCGCCGCGATTGCGCAGGCCCGGGACCCGCTTCTTCCCGCCGAACAGTGCCAGTGGTGGTACTGGAGTCGCCAGCGAAAGGCCAGGAATGCCGGCCGTTAAGAAACGCAACCTCACGGTCCCGGACCTGGTTCTGCTCAGCCTCCTGGCCGAACAACCGATGCACGGTTATCAGGCCAATCTGGAACTGGAGCGTCGCCAGGTCCAGGACTGGGCAGGCATTTCGCGCCCTCAGGTTTATTACTCGCTGGAAAAGCTTGCCGCGCTTGAGCTGATCAAAGAAGCCGGCGATGAAGGAGCCGCTCTTGGTCCCGAGCGCCGTACTTTTTCCACCACTGCAAAGGGCCGCGCGGCCCTGGCCGCAGCACTGGAGCGCGATGACTGGGCAAAACACCGCGACCGTCCTCCGTTTCTTACCTGGATGGCCCTTTCCTGGCAGGCCCGTCCCGGCGTGTTCCGCAAACAGGTCCATCGACGTGAGGAGTTTCTTCAAGCTGAGCTTGATCGAGAAGTGGCAACGTTGCGTGCGGTTGAACAAGAAGTAGGTCATGGCTTTCATGAAGCGGTCTGGATGATCAAACTCACCATCGAACAATTCCGGACTGAACTCAGCTGGCTGCGTCAGGTCTCCGCCGAATTGGACCAGCGCGCCCCGGCCGAAAATCCGGAGCGCATCGGCAAACATGTGCCATGAGCGTACGTCCGGCCTTTCGCCCGTTTCTAAACTCCCACAACTCTGCGGGTATACTGCTCGGTCAAAGGAGAAGAATGGGTATCCGCGTCAAATTTGTTTTATTCTGCACCCTCTTTTGCTTTTTCACCGGAGCTTTCTCCCAGCAACCTGACGTTGACGCCGCCCAGATCCGCGGCGCCATGGAATTTCTGGCCAGTGATGCCATGCAGGGACGGGCCAGCGGCTCCCATGACGAGTTGCTCGCCGCCACTTATCTCGCTTCGCAACTGCGTGAAATCGGCATCGAACCTGCCGGCGATGATGGCGGTTATATTCAAAACGTTTCCGGCGAATTCGACTTCTATCGCGAAGGCAAAAAGCCGTGGAACACCCGCAACGTGATCGGCAGGTTACCGGGCCGCGACAAAAAACTGAAAGACCAGGTGATTTTGCTCACCGCGCATCTTGACCATCTGGGCGTCCGCGAACCCGTCAATGGCGACAGCATCTATAACGGCGCCGACGATGACGCTTCCGGCTGCGTTGCCGTGCTGCAATTGGCGCGGGAACTGGCGCGCAGAAAAGCTCCCAGACGCACCGTGTTCTTCGTCTTCTTCGGCAGTGAAGAGACCGGCGGGCAGGGCAACCAATATTTTCTGCAGCATCCGCCCGTGCCGCTCAAAAATATTGTCGCTAACCTGGAGTTTGAGATGATTGGCCGCGCTGACTCCGCAATAAAGCCCGACGAACTTTGGCTCACCGGTTTCGATCGCAGCAATCTTGGTCCGGAGTTGGCGAAACATGGCGCCAAGCTGGTAGCTGATCCGCATCCTAAAGAAAACTTCTTCCAGCGGTCAGACAATTACGCTCTGGCCAAACAAGGCATCATCGCTCACACTGTGTCCAGCTTTGGCCTGCATAATGACTATCATCGCCCCGGTGATGACGTCGCCCATATCGACTTCAATCATATGGAACAGGCTATTCACTCCATGCTGGAACCAGTGAAGTGGCTGGCTGATTCCGAATTCAAGCCGGAATGGGTGGAGGGAAAGAAGCCGTAGTTTTTCTTTACCCCGAGCGCAGCGAGGGGGCCCTATAGCAACGATGGTTTTGAGGGCCACAACGCACCGTATCTTAAGTTCAACCAGCGCCATTAGGCGCGATGAGAAGTTAGTCCAGTCTGAAGGCGAGCGAATGCGAAGCCGGAAGGCTGGGTAGGAAGAAGAATAGAGGCGAGCCCTGGAGGGGCGGCACCAACAGTTCTTCCCGTCCAACTAGTAAGCCTGCATTCAACATTTCGTTCGCTCGCTTACACCGTACCTCGTCAGCCGAGAATGCTTCCCCACAGGCGGCTTGCGGCCCAGATGGTCCCGGCCACAACGAAGGCCGCGGCAATGCAGCCAAGAATGCCCAGACCCGCTTCATCAGGCACAAATTCAAACGCACACTCAACGAAATTGCCCCAGAAACTATCTGATTTGCTTTCGTTTGCCATCAGGAATCCTCACTAGAAGGACGCCGGACGTGGCCAATTCTTTCGCGATGAATGGAAAATTTTCGACTGTCGGAAGGACTCAATCACCAAATTACTCAATTACCAATTCCTAATTTGGCTTCTCTCTCTTCTTCCCGCGCAGGATGCGCTCATTGATCGGCTTGCGGCCTTTGAAGCCTTCTTCCGTGCCATGCCAGAATTCGATCTTCTCTTCCCCATATTTCCAGCACAGCAGCACAATCTCGTCGTCCACCGCGCAGGGGAAATCCAGCAGGCCGATATCGAGGTCTTTTACCTGCACGCCGATGGCGTCAATTTCCGCCAGCGTGTCCTTAATGTCCTGAAAGGCTTTGTCGCGCTCGGCCCGCCGCCGTGCCACTGTCGGAATATCCACAAAAAGCCCGCCGCTCAGAAGGATGCGGTGCTTCAGATCCAGCAGCTCTTTTTCCACGGTCTCAATCACGCCCTTGTCGTCCATCGCGCGCTTAATTAGAGACCGCAATACCGGTACCAGAGTCTGCGCCTCTTCCAGCGTGAAAGTTTTCTGTTTTGCCATAGTTTGATTATCTGCCTGCTCGGCCGCCTCACCGTATCTCTAGCATCCTGTCCAGGGCCACTCGCGACCAGTATTTCACGTCGTCCGGGACCTGTATGCGGTTCACCACGTTGCCCTCGGTCAGATTTTCCAGCGCCCAGCACAGGTGCTGTGGCGATATGCGAAACATCGTGGTGCACAGGCAGCCGGATTCATCCAGGGTAATCACCATCTTACGCTCTCTGGCAAACTCTTTGCCCATGCGATTTACAAGATGGATTTCCGTGCCCACGGCAAACTTGCTGCCCTCAGGCGCCTCGGCAATCATCTTGATCAGGCCCTCGGTAGAGCCGATGCCGTCTGCCTTCTGGCAGACCTCCCAGCGGCATTCCGGATGCACAATCACCTTGATCCCCGGATGCAGCGCCCGAACTCGATCAACGTGCTCGGGA
>DASXCL010000062.1:0-6866 GCA_036491195.1 Candidatus Angelobacter sp. | reverse complement strand
GAATGAGTCAAGGGTAGGGAAAGGTCTCCACCACAAGAGTGGATTTAGGAGGCGGCAGGATGTGCGGTGATGCGTGGGGGTGGCTGGGTTGGCAGCACGAGGTGTAGTTTTTCGAGGACGAGTTTGGCCTCTGTTTCCGGTTGGGTATAACGAGGAAGGATGAGGCACCTGCCGTCGAGGGTAGGGATATGGACATCGATCATCTGGATAGCGGCCAGCTTGTCCATCACGGCCACGGGAGTAAGGCCGGGAGCATGAATCATGAGCCGGTTCTTCAGCGTCACCTGCAGACAGTAGGCCAAGAAGGCGATCAGGATATGAGCATCGGCGCGGTGTTGCAGTTGGTGGTAGACAGGGCGAATGCCGAGATCGCTTTTCAGAGAGCGGAATACCGCCTCGATCTGCGTCAGTTGGATGTAGCGCGCCCATAGTAGGGCAGGGTCACCGCCGGTGAGATTGGAGCGCAGCAAGTAATGGCCGTCGCGCAGCTCAGCGTCCTGGAGCTTGCTCTTGTCCAACCGGAAATGGAAGGACTGGCGAGTCACCGGCAAGCCGGCATCCGGGATCTGCATGGTCACAAAGCCAAAGGCCCGGCCCGCCTCGCTCTTGGCCGCACCGATACGCATCAGTAGCTGATCGCGCGTGGGCAGAGCGCGGCGCATGGCGCGCAGCTTCCACAGCAAACGGGCGAGCCGTTTTCTTCGCATCGCCCTTTCCTTAGAGCGGCGGCCGGCACTTTTGGCCAGCACGTAGAGTTCGCCCTCTTGCTCGAACAACTTCACTTCGACCGAGTCGCGCACCTGGCGCCAGGGCAACTCCAACCATTTCTTCTCATGCTGCTGGATCTTGCTCTTGGGCGTGCCTACCAGGTAGGAGATCTGACGGGCAGGATCGCGCATCTCGGCCAGAACCGCTTCTGTGGGAATGCCGCGATCCATTACCCACATCCGCTTGGCTTTGCCGTGGGTCTTTTCGATCTTGTCCAGAAAACCGCGCAGCGTGGTGCAATCGGCGGTATTGCCGTCCATCACCTCGTAGGCCAACGGAAAGCCGTCCGGAGTAATGACCAGCGCGATCACCACCTGCAAACAATCCGGCCTCCCATCCCGGCTGTAACCCCGCTTGGCCTTCCCGTTCTGCTCCATCTCTCCTTCGAAATAGGTGCTGGTCAGATCGTAGAGCAGCACCTCGAAATCGACTTGAAACAAATCCGCCCAGCGCTGCTTCAACCACACAAATAAATCCTGCTTGTGTGCCAACAACCGGTCCAGGCAGCGATACAGCCGATCCTTTTCCGCCACCCGGTAATCGACTCCCAGCAACTCGTCCATCGCACTGGACAAAAACCACTGCCGGTGTACCCGGAACTCACTGCCTGGATCAATCAGCCGGTTGACTACCAGCAAACGCAGCACCTTCTCCCAACTCACCGCTTCCCGGCCATCGGGCAATCTCTGCTGCCAAAACTCGTCCAGTCCCAGCTGCCGCCACAACTCACAGGCCAGCCAGCAGTCGCCATAGCTCCGCGCCCGCCGCAACTGCAGACCGCTTAACCTCACTTGCAAGCTGTCGGCTGCATCCTCCGGCAGCGCCCGATCCTCAGGAAATAAACTTAGCCGCTGGATCTGACCCGCTTCATCGAAAACCTCCAGCGTCTTGCGCCACGCACGCTCTTGCCCATCGTTCACCTCGCCCAAATACAGCACTGTGCGCTGCGCCGTCTTGCCCGTGCTCAGACGCCGGTTCTCCACTACGCTGAAGTAGCGGTGCTCCTTGCCGTCCTTTTTCCGACTCGTGCTACGCAAAAACATCGCAGCCGCAGAATGACAGAATCTCCAGCACAAAAATAGAGGCTAGGTCTTCACCACAACCGCTTGCCTCTACCCCTCGCTCCAAGCAAACGACTTATCCCTCAGGCGCTTCGAAAAATCATCACTCTTCGCGCTGAACTGCGAAAGTCGGGCTAGGGTTGATCCAGCCGTCCTGCTGTGTGAATAATGACCCGAGAGACGGTCAGCCCTAAAAATCGCGCCACTGTATCAGCTTGATTGAGGCCAGGGTTACAAACGCGGCGATTGCCGCGAAAACTCCGGCGTGAATCCAGGAGATCGGCCCAACAAATTGTGCCGTGCGCCAATGAAAGTATTCTGAGCCGAGCATGAATGCCCAGGGGCTGTAGGGACGCAATTTGTCATCGCTCATCAAGTAAGCGAACATGATGATCGCACCGCAGCTCACGATGGGTGCTGTGTACTCGCCCTCTACGAATGAGGAGATGAGAAAAGAGGCGGCAAGAAACAGCACTCCGCCACCTAACAGCAGGAAGACGTGAATGCTGGCCTGCTCAATGAAAGGCATCTTGCTTGCCACCCTCGCGTAAAACAGCATAGCAATCCAGGGAAGTATCGCGAGCAGGATAGCCTCCGCGAGCCCCATGGCGATCCGGACGGACATCAAACGCAACCGGCTTACAGGTAGAGATAACGTGAACGAAGATGACCCCGCCGCTTTCTCCCGCAGCAGGCCGCCCATCATGATGAGAGTGACAGCCAGGAGCCATACGGCGGCAAGAGTTTCATGGGTCGCATGCAGCACCTGGCTCAATTGAGTGGGCGCCCCTTTTCTGAGGAAGACAACCACCAGGCGAGAACAGAGCACTACAGAGCCGACGAGTGCAATCAGAAATCTTGAGCGAGTCTCCAACCAGGCTTTGTACCAAAGCATTGTCTAACTCCCCTTAACGGTTTGCAGGAATATTTCGCGAAGTCCAATCGGTGAGACCTCCACCGAGCTGGCATGTAAATCATGAGCGCGCTCAATCAGCATTTCCGCATTTCTGCTGACCACAACGCTCATCTGCCGCCCACTCGCGCGAATACTCTCTACCCCGGCGACCCGGACATCGGACTCCTCTGGAAGAGACGGAAACACAAGGTCGATTTGCCGGTAAGACCCACGCATGTCATCCATGGAGGCGTCCAGCACGAGCCTTCCTTGGTGGAGCAAACAAACATGATCAGCAATCCGTTCGACTTCGGGAATTTGATGCGAAGAGAAGAAGACAGTCGTACCTTCACTGTTTTGCGCCACCAGACTCTCCAACATCAACTCGATACCTATTGGGTCCAGACCTTCGCTCGGCTCATCAAGAATCAATAATTCCGGCTTCCGGGCAAATGCCAGTAGCAAGGCCAACTTGGTCCGCATCCCCTTGGAGAGAGACTTGATTTTTCGCTTGAGTGGCAGTTCGTAGTTATTGAGAAGTCTTCGCTCCCTATCGAGACTCCAATCGGAGTAGAAGGGCCTTGTGAAGCGAATGATTTGCTCCACCGTCATGTAGTCATAAAGCTGCTTGTTTTCACTGACGTAAGCGACTTTCCGCCGCAGGCACACACTTTCTTTCGCCTCGTCGATACGATATCCGAGGAGCCGGCCAGTTCCACTACTGGGCCGAATCATCCCCAGCAACATCCTGATTGTGGTGCTTTTCCCGGCTCCGTTCAATCCCAGAAAGGCCGTTATCTGATGGGGCTTGACGCAAAGGTTCAAAGCTCGAACAGCTGCGACCTGCCGGTAGGACTTGTTGAGGCCGGTGGTTTCGATTACAGGCATGCTGGTCATGGTTTGCTCAATACCTCAGCCGGGTACAGCAGTTCAGCCTCGAAGATCCGGCGTATCGCATCTTCTGTAAGGCCCACCTCGCGCAGTTCATCGATGAGTTGGCGGACCTGTGTGCTGGCTTCATGAACACGCTGCATTTGACTCAGCCCCCGTCGCTTTACCGAGATAAATGCACCGGAGCCTTGACGCAACTCAAGCAATCTCTCATGCTCAAGCTCTGAATATGCCCTTGCAACCGTAGTAGGGCTAATTACAAGCTCCTCTGCCAGCGTGCGAATGCCCGGTAACTGATCCCCCTGTCGCAAAGCACCGTTTTCTACCGCGTGACGTATTTGCTGCATAAGCTGCAGATAGAGGGGCTGCCCGGCTGAATGATTTAGTTTGAAAAGCATCTAATTAACTGTACTGGTGTATACATACAGCATGCTGGATGAGGTCGTCAAGGAAGATCTTTCGTTCTTCGCCTGGTCCGCGCCTGTCGGCTAACGCAGAGAAGATTGGCCTACGAATGCGGTTGAAGCATTCCTGATAACTGATTCCTAAGCTGCGCATAAGCTGCTTCTGCAAACGCCCCCTCGCTCCTCCACGCAATTCGGCCATCGGGACCCAACAGGATGACATACGCCCGGTTGTCCATAGAGAATGCCAGGCGTTGCTTCCATAGCGTCTCATCGCGATACAGGACCATGGTTCGATCCTGCATGGAACCCGGCATACTGCCCTTTATGCCCGACAAAGCCATCCCCCGGAAAAGCTTCGGCACCGATTCCAGCATGATGATCGTGAAGCTGGGAACATTCTTAGGAAAATCCCTGGACAGCCTCTCGTTCCAGGAGCGAGCGTCGTTGCCCGCGGCTTTGCTGAAGGAAAAAATCACGACGGCAGGCTTGCCTCTTGCTGCCGCTGGGAGTTCTATCGTTCTACCGGTGAGTGTCTGTCCGGAAACTTGCGGAAGTGTCTCTCCTCGTTGGAGCGAGGATGCATCGGATGGGGGAGCTCCTAACCAAAAGGCGGGGATAACGAACCCAGTCAGCGATAGAGCAAATGCCAGAGCGCTTATCACGATCGACCTCCGCTTTGAGATTAACGTGTCGCCCGCTCGCTCACCCCAGGAGCCCGCGTCGTCCGCAGCCGGGGACGTCCAAACCATAACCCAGCCGTCGGCGATATGGCGCGAACTCATGACAAAGCGATATGCTTCGTGCTGCAGTGGCTGGATTGCTGCCACGAATTGCCGCGGTCACGAACTCGCCGCGTGTCCGTCAGGGCTCAAGGATTTGCGCAAGACGGAAGTGAGTGTACCAACTTTTGAGGCGAAATATGATGTCCTGGACCCTATCCCTGTCGCTGCTGGTATCCTGCGCCTCTCTCTCCCTGGCCGCCGGTGTGGCCGCGCAAACCCAAACCCCCGCCGCCCCGCCGTCCGCATCTGACCGCGCAGCAACGGCTGCTGCTTCTCGTGCGGAGCGCGCTCGGGAGCTCAAGCTGCTTGGCATCAGCGAAATGCAGCCTCCCGCGACTGCCTACGACATCGGCAAGCCGGGCAACGCTAATTACGATGAGTCCAAAGCCAATCCCTATCCCAAGCTGCCTGAAGTCCTGGTCATGAACGACGGAACCCGGGTGAAGTCTCCGCAGCAATGGAAGAAGCGTCGCGCTGAACTAAAGGCGATGTTCGACGAAAATGTATACGGCAAATATCCCGCGCACATTCCCAAAGTGACCTGGAGTGTGGATAGCGTCGCGACCATACCGGTGCAGGGCATTCCCGCCATCGTCAAACACGTGACCGGTCATGTCGATAACTCATCCTATCCAGCAATCACGGTCGACATTCATGCTGATGTCGTTACCCCTGCCGGCACTAAGGGCAAGAAGGTACCGGTCATCGTTGGGGGCGGTTCGATACGCCCCCGCCCGAATTTTCCTCGTCCGCCTGCTGCGCCCGGCCAGGTGGTGCACATGCTCTCCTCACCGCCCGATGCGCCCGATTCCGCCAAGCTGCTCCTGGAGCATGGCTGGGGCTTTGTCGGCCGCAATTCCGGCGACGTGCAGGCCGATAACGGCGCTGGCCTCAACCGGGGCATTATCGGCCTGGTGAACAAAGGTCAGCCGCGCTCGCTCGATGACTGGGGTGTGCTGCGTGCCTGGGCCTGGGGCGATAGCAAGCTGCTCGACTATCTCGAGACCGATCCTGATGTCGATGCAAAGAAAGTCGGCGTCATGGGGCATTCGCGCGGCGGAAAAGCGGCGCTGGTGGCCCTGGTTGATGACCCGCGCTTCGCGATCGGCTTCATTTCCTCTTCCGGTGCGGGGGGCGCCGATCTCTATCGCCGCAACTACGGCGAGACCATGGGCAACATTGCCGGGGCTAGCGAGTTTCATTGGTTTGCCGGCAACTTCATGAAATACGCCGCGGCCGGCCATTCCGCCAATGAGATGCCCGTTGATAGTCATGAATTCATTGCGATGGTGGCGCCGCGTCCCGTCTTCATCGGTGGCGGAGCGTTGCTCACCGATCCAGTTTACGTTCCCGGCGACGCCTGGCAGGATGCGCAAGGTATGTTCATGGCCGCTGTCGCTGCCAGCCCGGTTTGGAATCTGCTGGGCGCCAAAGGCCTGGGCACAACCACCTTCCCGCCCATGGGCACTCTCATCGACTCGGGTGACGTCGCCTTCCGGCAGCACCAGTACGGTCACACGCCCGCGCCAAACTGGCCCTATTTCATAGAATTTGCGGATAAGGAATTCAAGAAACGTTGACATGGAACTCGATCCCTGCGGCTTTTAGTTTCAATCTGTCCGTGGTAACTGTATAAAATCAAGCCCAATGACCAGGGCAACAAAACCGTGTTGGATCGGACGATTCGCGTGGGCGATGGTGATCGTTTCGATCGCTCTGATTCTGATCCTATCCATCGCTACCACGCTGAGCGCGGCGCACAGTTTCGATCAAACGACGCTCGCGTTGCCCATCTTCTTTCTGTTCCTGTCCTTGCCAATCGCGGTAGGCGACTGGCTGGACATTGAAGACGCCTTCTTCACGTCACAGTCTCAATTTTCCCCCTCGCTTTCCCGCGGACCTCCAGCATAGCTTCCTTACCAGACATCTCTAAGGCAGCGCTGTTACAGGTGGCAGCCTTATGTGCGTTGTGGTGACAACTGGTTAAGTCCAGAAAGGAAGCGTGTCTCTTGTTCGAAGAAAACGTGGAGAATCCGTGCCCGAATCCAGCAAAAAAAGAACT
>DASXCL010000061.1:0-32688 GCA_036491195.1 Candidatus Angelobacter sp. | reverse complement strand
CCCGGCTTGAGCTGGCCGGTATTGTCATCCACTTTGCTCCAGCCCACGTTCGTCACCGCATAAAACCATCCGTCCACTTCTACCGCGTGTGTCGGATCGAGTTGTCCCACCTGGTGGATCACCTGAGTGCCTTTGATCTCGTTTTGCTCCGCGTTCAAGCACAGGTGGACGGCTGGATGACCGGCGATGATGGAACGCTGCGGCCCGTTCCTGGGCGTCCATTTTCAACCGGACAGGCCGGCGCTGGCGTGCAAGCGTTGACGACTTTCCCTTCATGCTCGGCACAATAAGCCCTCGATGTTCGCGTAACTTCGTCGATAAGGGACCCGGGCGCCACCGGGTCCCTTTTTCTTGCTGATGAATCGTTATCGGGCCGGCTATTGCGCAAGCCATATACTACTGTAGCGTCACTAGAACCTCGATAACACCCTCTCCGTTAGGCAATGGTTGTAGCGCTTTGCCCAGAATCGCGCCCGTTAAGCGGCTGGGATCCGTTCCTCTCATTGCATACCCGGGTTTAGCCGAAGTCACAAGCAGGTCTCCGGCCTTGATAGGACCATTCACGGCAGTTACCTTGCATGGAACGATGCCAACCACGGCAAGAGGAACATGGGACCCAGGCACTTTCCCAACACTGACGCCGCCCACCATGCCCGGTTGAGTGGAGTAAATTCCGGCCACCAGCCTGGAATATGGTTGTGTGGTATGCGCGAGGCGGCGTTGCGCAGTATCGTCAATCACCAGTACATCGCCCGCGGTATAACTGGATTGCACTCCCTTGACAGCAACTGACTCCGCAAAGTCCGCGCCGCCCGAAGTAAATTGTCCAGTAATGGATAGATTGCCATTGGTTGTCAGATTAAAAACGGTTTTCTGGGTGCCGGGATTGCTGGTGTCCGCTGTTTGTCCAACGATAATGCTCTCATTTCCTGAGCCGCCATTACCGGTGTTAACATCGTTTTCAAATAAGCCAGCTATGCCGCAACAACTGGCGGTAATGTGACCCATGACTGCAATGGGAATGTTATCAAGAGGGTCGGCTTCACCCAGTACCCCGATGCTGCCATCCGCGCTTGCGGCCTTTCCGTGTATGCCCACGCCGTGAGAATCCATGGCCAGGCCAAAGACGCCGCTACCGCCGCCCGTACCATCCGGCGATCCGTGAGAAATGCCAACTACGCCCGCGCCTCCAGTTGTGGCATTCGATTCGCCGCGAACTCCCGTTCCCTGGCTGCTCGATACAACTCCCCATAAACCATAGGTTACCCCGCTTGTGTTTGTGGCTTGGCCAAGGATGGCGGGAGCATTTGAGCCCGTTACTCCTTTGATGGCCATTCCTGTTCCCTGCTGCTGTACCTGTACAGTCTGGGTGCTGTTGCTCCCAGTAAAGATGCGTGGAGTTTCTGTGGTTTGAGCGACCGCTAATGTGACAGCGGAAATCAGAGCTCCGCCTATGACGAAGGACAGAATTTTCATGATCGATCTCCTGGGGGGAACTTGCTGTCAATTGATGCTGGCCCCATCCAGCAGGTGGTCTCAATAAACCCGCGCCGAATAAATTTCATTGAAGATGTAAGCCTTTGCCGCTCTTTAGGTTAGTTTAAGATACGAGCAGTTGGGGCCGTCCTGGTGCAGTGTGCGCGGATAAGTCAGAGTCTCTCGTGTTTTTTCGGTTCGCCCATATTTATTGTTGACCATGGCCACGCCGGATCTGCTTTTTGCCGATGATCGCGCACCAAATGCGTCATTTTTGGGTTGAATTTCGTTCAATCCCAAATCTGCTTCTGGCATTTTTGCAAAGTTCGCTCTAGTATCGCCAATAGTGTCCGCTTCAGAGCACAAACCGCTAGATAAAGATAAAGACCGTCTCGTCTCCGCCGTGCAGGCCGAAGACGATGCGTCGTATGAACTCAAGCTGCGTCCGCGTTATTTGCGCGAGTTCATCGGACAGAAAAAGGTAAAAGAAAATCTGGCGGTCGCCGTGGAAGCAGCGAAGTCTCGCGGTGAAGCGCTGGACCACGTCCTTTTATATGGTCCGCCGGGGCTGGGCAAGACGACGCTGGCCACCATCATCGCCAACGAAATGGGCGTGCCTTACCAGCAGAGCGCCGGGCCGGCCATACAGATCAAGGGCGACCTCACGGCGATCCTCACCAACTTGCGTGACAAGCAGGTGTTGTTTCTGGATGAAGTCCATCGCTTGCAACCGGCGCTGGAAGAGATCCTGTATTCGGCGCTGGAAGACTACAAGCTCGACATCATCATCGGCCAGGGGCCTTCAGCCCGGACGCACACCATTGACGTGCGGCCGTTTACCTTTGTGGCGGCGACTACGCGCGCCGGCATGCTGTCATCGCCGCTGCGGTCGCGCTTCGGAATCCTGCTGCGCCTGGAGTTCTATACCACGGAAGAACTCAAATACATTGTGGAGCGCTCGGCGGAAATTCTTGGCGTAGCCATTGACGGCGAAGGCGCCGCCGAACTGGCCAGCCGCGCCCGAGGCACGCCGCGCATTGCCAACCGGCTGTTGCGCCGCGTCCGCGACTTTGCCCAGGTGCGCGGGCCGGGACGGGTTGACAAAGCCACCGCGCAGGCCGCGCTGGAAATGCTGGAAGTGGACAAGCACGGCTTTGACGAGATCGACCGGCGTCTGCTGCTGACCATCATTCAGAAATACAATGGCGGTCCGGTGGGCCTGAGCACGCTGGCGGCGGCACTGGCAGAAGAGCAGGATGCGCTGGAAGAGATCTATGAGCCGTTCCTGATCCAGATCGGATTTCTTGACCGCACTCCGCGCGGCCGCGTGGCCACGCGCCTGGCCTACGATCATTTTGGCATCAAGTTCGGACGGCAGCCGGAACTGTTCTAGCTAGCCGGTTGCCCGCACCAGACCAGTTAACGTTTCTTAGCAATTCGAGTCTAAACTTCGGACATCAGCAGAACTATTTCTTCGGGAATTGACGTGGCAAAACGACGATACTTCAGGGAAATCACCAGGATATTCGGAGTGATTATTCTGGCGGCGTCGCCCCTCTGCGCCCAGCACAAAGGCCCAAGCCTGCACGCGCCGAACCTGACCGCCGAGCTCAGTTCCCTGAACATTCCCCGCCTGCAAGCCGGCCCCAAACTGGGCGACTTTGAAGGCATGGAGCCAGCCAGCCCTGTAGCAAGAAAGATGTTGAAGATTGGTAAGTTCATCCAGCAGGAACCACGCGACGGCGCTCCGGCCAGCCAACCAACCGAAGCTTATCTGGGTTACACCAACAAAAGTATTTATGCCGTGTTCCTGTGTTTTGACAAAGAACCGAAAAAGATACGCGCGCGCATGCTCCGCCGCGAGCTTATTGACGATGATGACCAGGTAGGCCTTTGGCTTGACACCTTCCACGACCAGCGCCACGCCTACTACTTTTATTCAAACCCTTACGGTATCCAGCAAGACGGACTCTTTGCGGAAAACGGCGGGCCGGACAACACTTTTGATACGGTTTGGCACACGACCGCAAAAATCGGCAGCCAGGGCTACATCGTCATCATCGAGATTCCATTCAAGTCCCTGCGTTTCAAGCGACAGCCGTCACTCAGCTGGGGTGTGATCCTGATACGGGTGATTCCCCGGAATTCCGAGCACTCTTTCTTTCCGCCAAACAGCAATCGGATCCAGGGAATGTTGACCAAGGAAGGAACGCTCAACGGTCTCCAGGAAATTTCTCCCGGCAGGAACATGCAGTTCATTCCTTACACGTCAGTGGGCGCATTCCGCTCGCTGGATGAACGCGATCCCGCCGGCGACCGCTTTACCGGCAAGCATGTAGAACCCAAGGCAGGCCTGGATTCCAAGCTGGTGATCAAAGACAGCCTTGTCCTGGACGCCACCATCAATCCCGACTTCGGCCAGATCGAATCCGACGACCCCCAAGTCACGGTGAACCAGCGCTTTGAAGTTTTCTTTCCTGAGAAGCGTCCCTTCTTCCAGGAAAATTCCAACTACTTCCAAACGCCGCTGAACCTGGTCTTCACGCGGCGCGTGGTCGATCCCTTGTACGGCCTGCGGCTCACCGGCAAGGAAGGCCCGTGGGCCGTCGGGGCCATGCTGGCCAACGATCGCTCACCCGGCAGAAGCGTGATCGATACTGACCCGCTTTCCGGACAGAGCGCTTATTTCGGCGTGTTGCGCGTCAATCGCGAACTGGGCAAAAACAACAGCATCGGCTTCATCTATACCGATCGCGAGCTGCACACCTCGCCGAATACATTCTGCACTGATGTGCGCTGTGAAATTGGGTTCAACCGCGTGGGCGGCGTGGATGCCCAGTTCAAGATCAACCAGAACTGGCAAATGAATGCCCAGGCCGTCACCAGTGAGACCAAGTTTCAGGATGGCACGCACGAATCCGGCCCGGCTTATCAGGTATATCTGGAGCGCAGCTCGCGCGGCCTGGAATTCAATTCCATGTACCAGGACATTTCCCCGGGCTTCGATTCCGAAACCGGCTTCATCAATCGCACCGACTACCGGCGATTCAGCAACTTTATCTCCCGGCGCTTTCATCCTGAAGGGAAATTGCTGGTGGCCCACTCAGCCAATCTTTTCCAGCAGAGCCTGTGGGACCACAACGGCACCCGGCTGGATTACCTGCTCAACCCGCAGTACCAATGGAACTTTCCCCGCAATAGCGCTTTCAGCATATTCAACGTGTGGGAGCACGAACGCCTGCGTCCGGTGGATTTTTCCAGTTTGACCACGAACCGGGATTACACGCACGTAGTCGGCGGAGCGGAGATCGACACGCAATATTTCAAATGGATCAATCTCAGCATGGAGATGGATTGGGGCACAGCCACGAATTTTGTCCCGCGTACCGGCCCGCCGGTGCTGGGCTACCAGAATACGGCTTTCGTGCGCGGCGTGGTCCGCCCAACGAAAGGCCTGACCATTGAAAACACCTACCTGATGACGCGGCTGCTGGACCAGAACACGAACCGCAACATCTTCAACAACCACATCCTGCGCTCCAAGTGGAATTACCAGTTCACCAAGGAATTCTCGCTGCGTCTGATTGGCCAGTACGTGACCACCATCTCCAATCCCGGGCTTACCACGTTGCAGAACGCCAAGAATTTTAACGGCGACGTTCTGTTCACCTATCTGCTGAACCCTGGCACGGCAATTTACGTTGGCTACAACAGCGATCTGCAGAACCTCGATCCCCGGCTCCAGCGCGTCTGCGCCGGCCTGCCCTGCCTTCCCGGAGAAACCTTTGACGGTTTGCTGCGCACGCCCAACAGCTTCATCAATGACGGCCGCCAGATCTTTATCAAACTGTCGTATCTGTTCCGGTATTAATGCGCCGCGTGGGCGCTTGCGCCTTTTGCCTCTTTGCGACGCAGTGAAATCACCAGCATCAGCAGAATGAAGACCACGATCGGAATCGCGAGCTGATTGCTCATGTGGACCTTAATGAGCGTATAGACAGCGCCCACCATGATGATGCTGAGGCCGGCCGCTGCCAGCGCCGCCAGGCGAGGGATCAGCAACCCGATAGCACCCAGCGTTTCGCACACGCCCACCAAGGTGAGAAACCACCGCGCGTAAATCCACTGGGCCATCATCTTGCCGGGCATCAATAGTTTGGGTAGACCTGCAGACAGAAACAGCGCCGTCAGCAGAATGCTCACGACCCACATCGTGATCTTTTGTCCCTTAGACATCGTCCCTCCGATGGAAAATTTATGAATTGGACGCACAAAAGTGCGCCGCGAGCCGGCGTTTCGTCCCTATCCGCCGGCCCGGGTCACAGCCGATGAGTCTACACGCCCGCCTCAGCCTTTGGCCACAAGATCGGTCAGGCGGTCCAGGCTCTGGTTCCAGCCAGCTTCCATTCCAGCCAGCATCTGCGCGGCATAGGAAACCTTTCCAACCACGTGGGTTTCCACCGTCAGCTTTGTCTTCGCGCCCTGAGCTGCGAACGTGACTGACGTGACACCCTCCAGCAGGCTCTTGCCTTCGCGGTCAAAGGCATTGTTGCTGAAGACCAAGCGCTCAGCCTTCACCACTTCGCTATAGACTCCGGCGCATATATATTCCATGCCGTCGGGTGCGCGCATCACGATGCGCCAGGCGCCGCCGGGTCGCACGTCCAATTCGCAGACGGGATTGGTAAAGTTTTTGGGCCCCCACCAGCGCGCCATCTGTGTTGGGTCTGTCCATGCGTTGTAGACCGTCTCTGGCGGCGCGTCCAGGATGCGCGTAACGGTCAGTTCACCTTCCAGTTTTGCTGCGGCATTGCTCTTGACTGCCATATCTACTCCTTGTCCTATTGGTATGAAAATTCACATCCATGTGAGAAATCATTTTCAAGAACTGGCTGCGCCTTAGTTCGCGCCGAACCCATCCTTAATCCAAACGAACGTCAATACGTGGGCGATCCCACCGGCGCGACGAAAGTTGCGCTTTTCTTTTTGCGCCAAAGCGCACATCGCTTTACCAAACTTAAGTGCTTTGGCGCATGCCGCCAAGAACTCCGCTTGTGTTGTGGTGTTTTTATTAGTGGCACTCAGCTTGCTTGAACAAGATACGGAATGAGGGAACAGGCTGACACAAGATTGCACCGGACCAGGGTTTTGCGCTGGTTCCGCAAGAGCGCCGAATGGCGGCGTTGGGTTCCCGGCAAGGAGGACGTTATGGAGAAATTGATTGAATTCTACGTTCCGGCAAACTTCCAGACACCGAAGACGCGGTGGACGCCTGAGGAATTGCGGGGCAAGATCATCGACTTCCCTGCCAGCAACACGCGCAAATCGGCCTAGCGGCAATGGCTGGGCTGCTCTCCGCTGCGTTTTTCGCAAACCAGTCAGCCGCCCAGCCGATTTTTTGTTTCTCTGCCGCATTTCGCGCGGAGCATCAAACACGCGCGTTATTACGATCTCGCGATCAGGTGTCACCGCGGCAGGATTAATTTTTTCTTTGATTGCGGACATGCTTCTTCTCCTGATGAATCTTTTCTCGTTTCAAGTGTTGAGACTTCCCGCCCTGTGATCGCAATCCACCGATTTCCGGGGAGTCGGTTTTGAGATCTTCATTTTTTAGCTGGTCTTTTTTGAGCTGCTGCAGATAAGCATCGAGGCGGTCAAAACTCTGCTCCCAGAATTGGCGATAGTGCTCCACCCAGTCGTGCACTTCCTTGAGCGCAGTGGGCTCCAGCCGGCGCGGACGCCATTGCGCTTCGCGTCCGTGGGCGACCAGGCCGGCCCGCTCCAGAACTTTCAGATGCTTGGAGATGGCCGGCATGCTCATGTCGAAGGGCTTGGCCAACTCGGTGACAGAGGCCTCGCCCGATGCAAGCCGGGCCATGATGGCGCGCCGTGTGGGATCGGCCAGTGCGGCGAAGGTATTGCTGAGTTGATCGGACATATATTCTTTATTAAACCAGTCAGTTATGTAACCTATAAGTTAAATACAACAGGCGGGAGGGCGACGTCAAGTGGGAGACAAAAACTTTTTGGGAATTCGAGAGAAGCCGGTTTTAAGGGGCCGCCTTGGTGAGCGGCCCCACGTTTGAATCAAGAGCGTTTTTTGGCGCGCCGACGTTTGGGGTGCTGGCGGGCGAGGCCAGACTGGAGCTCCTTGATCTGTTCCTTGATTTCCTTTTTCCGGTCGCGAGCGGCAAAGAACACGTCGTCGGGATCGGCAAGGAGCTTTTGCCTTTCACGGTAGCGATCGTCCCAAAAGGCCGCATCGTCCTCTTCATAGCCCTGCATGACGGTGGTGAGTTCGTCATTAGCCTCAGAGCGAGTCAACTCGAGCATGACTTCATAATCACTGAGGCTTTCCTCGCGAAAGACGCCAAGTTCTTCCAGGCGCTTCAGGCCGGCCAGGGTGATCTCAAAGCCTCGGTTGAAGAGGTAAAGCGCCTGGTAAAGATGGACTTTGCTGGTGAGAGGGCGACGCGTGTTCTCATTCATAGCGCCCTCCGGAGGATGAGGGTTGGGTAAAGGCGATGAGGCGCAGAGGTTGCGCCCCCAGGATGGGGCAGTATAGCTTGAATATCAGCCATGGTTGGCCTGTCTCCGTACAGGTGAACTGCGGTCAGGGCTGCGTTCGGTGCGCGAACATCGGGCGCGGCCCGTTGGGTTTAAGCAATTAGCAATTGGCCAGAGTGTTTATTTAGGTTTCTTCTTCTTTGGTTTGGCTGACTGCTGAACGCTGATTGCTGAGTGCTTCTTCTTATAACGTGTTTTCCTGCCGTTGGCGATCTTGGGCAAGAGCTGGCGTACGTTTTCGATTTCGGATTCGGTCCAGATGTGAGCAATCTTTCCCCCATGTTTCACGGATTCTGGAGCGGGCACCTTCCCTGTCCGAGCATAGACTGCCAGGGCATTGTGACTGATGCCAAGTTTCTTGGCCGCTTCTCTTGTAGAGAATCTCGTCATTCATGTTCAACTGTAATCAATAGCTCGGCGGTTGCCAAGAAAAAATGACAGGTTGTGGGGATTCATGCTGTTCGCGCTCCGCTTACGCTGCGCGCGGGCCTACGGCAGTGAGGAAGAAGTCTTTTCTTTGCGTACCCAGCCCTACGGCTTCGCATTCGCTCGCCTCGGACTGGGCTAGGCGCGCTAAAAGCGCGCGCTTCCGCCCCCTGCGGGGGCTCCGGCATTGGAGAGACTCAGAGCCTGGTCCCTACCGGAAATCGCCACATTGACCTGCAACTGCATACTTAGGTTTCAAGAAATGTAATCGAAACCAGTGACTGGAAAAAGCGTGGGGCACTAAATTCTGCGTTTCAGCCTTGGAGCAATCAGCATCCCGCTCGTCCCCAAAATCACATAACACCAGAACGCATTGTGACGTGTTATTTTTAACGTCTTCACAGCGTACCTACTCTGCTCTATGCTCGTTTCCGGCGAAAACGTATGACAAAAAGGAGAAGCCGCGTCCTAAACTGCGCTAACGCTTTTTCCTGCCTAGCTGTTTTTGCGCCGATTGGCGGAACTGAAATCTAAATTCTTCTGCGGTGTAGATACCCTTCGCAATAAGAAGTGTGTTCATGGCATACACGGTGGCACGAAGCCGCTGCTCTTCGGTAAGTTGGGCGAGAGCATCGTCATAATTAATTAATGTCTTTCCACGCGGGATCATCTTATTTCCCTGCTCGGTCCGCACCGTTCTTACAACGGTTGCCATATGACTCTCCTCCAGGACACTCCAAATTTGAACTCGTTCTTGATTCTCAATTTATCCAATCTGAAATCAAGCGCAAGACTGCTGGTTCACACCGAATTTTCGTGAGAACTCCCTGATGCTATATGGCAAAGGATGCCGGTCGGGATCTTTCGACTGTGCGGAACTCCCTGCGGTCGTTCCGGCTCCGCTCCCAATGACAAAGACAGAAACAAAGAACTTAGAGGAAACTTCCGGACGTTGTCATTCCCGCCTTATCCCGCAGCACGCGGGTCGGGTGCTCAAGATGACAGGGTGTAAACGTTATGTTTTGTCTTGTGGGTTCGTCCCTGTCCTCAAGGCCGTCGCAGAACGGTGAGCCAGCACCAACGATGGCTATAGGGCCCCCTCGCTACGCTTCGGGGTTTCAGAAAAAGCTGCGAACCGAATGTCCAGAAAAAGCAGTATTCTCGGTTATCATCATCGTCATAGCGTATGGCCACCTCTGTTCGCTCCTTTGCCAAAATCAATCTCGGTTTGAAGATCGGGCCGCTGCGTGAAGATGGGTTTCACGAGCTGCGCACCATCTATCAGACTGTGGCGCTGAGCGACCTAGTGCGCGTGGACGTGGGCAAGGGCGTGGGCATCGAGATCGTTTGCAAAGACCCGCGGGTGCCCCCGGACGAAAGCAATACCTGCTGGCGGGTGGCGGACAGGATCTTGCGGTCGCTGAAAGTGCGGGGTAAGGTCCGCATCGCCATTGAGAAGCGGCTGCCGGTGCAGGGCGGACTGGGCGCGGCTTCGTCCAATGCCGTGGCCACCATGCTGGCGCTGGAAAAGGAGTTGAAGCAGCCATTGGCGCCGGAAGAGCGGCTGCGCATAGCCTCAGAAGTCGGTTCCGACCTGCCGTTGTTTCTGGTAGGGGGAACGGTGCTGGGCGTCGGCCATGGCGAGCAGGTTTATCCGCTGGAAGACCTGCCCAGCTACCATTGCGTGATCGCCACGCCGGACATCGGGGTGTCAACACCGGCGGCTTTTGCCGACTGGGACAAGAAGTGGGCCCCTAAATCGACTGGCTCCAAATTGACTGACCCGAGCAGCTCAGATAGAATAAATACGTTCAGTCGCACAATTTATGAATGGCTGAATGGCAGTTTTACCGCAACCGGTGTCCCAGGCAAAGGCCGGGACCGGGCCGAGGCATTGCTTCTCGACCTTGTCCGTACCGGGATTGAAAACGACTTTGAAAGTGTCGTTTTTCCCAAGTATCCCGCAATACGCGAGGTCAAACGTGCGCTTGAACGGTCCGGGGCGAAGTATGTGTCGCTTTCCGGGTCGGGCTCTGCGGTGTTTGGTCTGTTTGCCGACCAGGACTCAGCCAGCCAGGCCGTGAAAAAGCTGGAAGCAGCCGATATTCCGGCACACGCCACCGTGACGCTGCCCAGAGAACGGTACTGGAACGAGCTGTTTGGGTCAGGCAGATTGAACGTGGTTGGAGCGTAGATAGCGCGGAAAATAGTTGATTTCGGTATCGAATCAACGCAGTTTGAACATGATTTAGCCGGATTTCTCTGGGGTTGAATGGCGTAAGTACTTTGTTTTCCTAATCGAGCCCAAGGGGGAGGGGTACCCCATCGGTTTGAGAGTGTCGAGCAGAGGGCTGTACTTGAGCTCAAATGATCGGTACGAAGTTGTTTTGAACGGTTTTGTCGAACAAACACAAGGTCCCTCCGGCCTACTCGCACGCTGAAGAGTGCGCGTGCTCGTGGGTACGGCCGTCGGGATGACGTTGAATTTTTTGGGCCGTCGACTAATGGTAGGTCAAGTGCCTTTGGAGCACTTTGTCTAGGTTCGAATCCTAGCGGCCCAGCCAAGTTTAGGCTTTAGGCAGTTTGGACGTGGGTGCAGCGGTGAGGTCCTTCGACTTCGCTCAGGATTTCGCCAGCAGGCTCGGACGCCTGCTAAGCGGCTCAAGTTCGAATCCTAGCGGCCCAGCCAAGTTAATCGGGTGATCGGGACATCGGGTGATCCGGTGATCGGAACAGCCAGAGGAATTTCTTGCAGTTAATTAGGAAGTTAAGAGCCAGCGGTCAAGAACTACAGAAAGGCCAAGAGCTAAAAGCCAAGAGCGAGAAGTTAAGCGGCTAGTAGCTAGATGTAAATGCAATCCGATGTAGCAAACCAGCTCATACGGAGAGAAAAGCCATGGCGACAATAGCGACAGCAACGGAAAAACCGGAGAAAAAACAGCAGCAGATGCAGCCCAAGAGCGAACAGAAACCTCAACGGTCGCGCGCAGACGATAAGTTCAAGATCTTCTGCGGCACGGCGAATGAGGCTTTAACCGACGAGATCTGCCAATTCCTCGGCATGGCCCGGGGCAAGGCGACGGTCACGCGCTTTTCTGACGGCGAGGTTTATATCCAGGTGATGGAAAACGTGCGCGGCGCCGACGTTTTTGTCGTCCAGCCCACATGTTTCCCCGTGGACGAGCACCTCATGGAACTTCTGTTGATGGTGGATGCGCTGAAGCGCGCGTCGGCCCGGCGCATTACCACGGTGATTCCGTATTACGGCTATGCCCGCCAGGACCGCAAGGACAAGCCGCGCGTGCCGGTATCCTCGAAAGTGATTGCGGATTTGCTGACCACGGCGGGCGCGCATCGGGCGCTGGTGGTTGATCTGCACGCGCCGCAGATTGCCGGGTTCTTTAATATTCCGGTGGACCATATCTTTGCGTCACCAGTGCTGGTAGACCATTTCAAAAAGATGCAACTGCCGAACCTGACCGTGGTTTCACCCGACGCAGGCGGCGTGGAGCGCGCGCGCTTCTTCGCCAAGAAAGTTGACGCTGCGCTGGCCATTGTGGACAAGCGGCGCACGGACATGAATGTGGCCGAAGTGATGCACGTAATCGGCGATGTGCGCGGACGGACGTGCCTGATCATCGACGACATCATTGACACGGCAGGCACGCTGGTGAAGACCGCGGAAGCGCTGATCGGCGCGGGCGCGACCAAAGTGTTTGCCTGCGCGTCACATCCGGTGCTGAGCGGGCCTGCAATTGAGCGCATATCGAAGTCGCAATTGGAGGAGGTGGTGGTTACGAACACCATTCCGCTCACGGGCGCAGCCAAAGCCGAACCGAAGATAAAAGTGCTGTCGATTGCCGGCCTGCTGGGCCGGACAATTCAAAACATACACGAAGAGACTTCCGTCAGCTCGCTGTTTGCATGAGCGGCTGATGGAAGCGGAGAAGAAGGAAGAGACCAATGAGTGCACAGGTAGAAGTAGTTGAAGCCCAACCCAGGCCGGACAGTTCGCGCGGCAAAAACGAAGCGCGGCGCCTGCGCGTGAGCGGCCGCGTGCCGGCCGTGGTGTACGGCGCCAAGAAAAAGACCGTCGCGGTAAGCCTGGACCCCAAAGTGATTTCGCGGATCCTGGCTTCTGACAGCGGCCACAACACGATTTTCGATCTCCAGGTGGATGGCGAAAAAACCAAGGCGATGATCGTGGACTGGCAGTTTGAGCCGATCCGCGGCAGCATTCTGCATATTGACCTGAAGCGCATTGCCATGGACGAGAAGATGCGCGTGATGGTGCCGATCCATCTGGTGGGCGAGGCCGTTGGCGTGAAGCAGCAGGGCGGCATCATGGACCAGATTATCCGCGAAGTGGAAATTGAGTGCCTGCCGGGCGATATTCCAAGCCACATTGATGCTGACGTTTCTGCGCTGGAATTCGGCGTGGTGCTGCGCGTGAAAGACCTGCCGCACGGCGGCAAGCTGAAGTTCATCACCCCTGAAGACCAGGGCGTGGCGCACGTGACGGCAGTGAAAGAAGAAGTTGTGGCAACGCCTGAGGCGACGGCGGAAGCTGCGGCAGCGGGTCCGGCTGAGCCTGAAGTCATCAAGAAGGGCAAGCAGGAGACGGAAGAGGGCGCTGAGCCTGAAAAAGCGCCTCCGGCGAAGAAGTAGCCGCGGTGAAGCTGATCGTTGGGTTGGGAAACCCTGGTATCGAATACCAGTTCACGCCCCACAATATCGGCTTTCTTGCGGTTGACCGGATTGCCGAGCAGTGCGGTGTGATGATCGATAACCGGCACTGCAAGGCGCTGACGGCCAGGACCAGGATCGGGAACGACGAGGTGCTGCTGGCCAAGCCGGAAACGTACATGAATCTGAGCGGCATGTCGCTTTTGGAATTGGTCAGGAAGTATGAAGTTGAACCGCAGCGGGACGTGCTGGTGATTTATGACGAGCTCGACCTGCCGCTGGGAATGATCCGGGTGCGGGCGCGGGGCTCGTCGGCCGGGCACAACGGGATGCAGTCGATTATTAACGCGCTGCAAACTGAGGAGATTGGGCGAATCAGGATCGGCGTGGCGCCAGACGATCCGAAAAAAGGCGGAGCGAAATACATACTCTCACCTTTTCGGAAGTCGCAGCTGGTGGCGGTGGATGAAGCGCTGGATCTGACTGCGGAGGCGGTGAATGTGATTGTGAATGAGGGCATTCTGCCGGCCATGAACAGATTTAACCGGAAAAACAACGAAAGCAGTACTTAGTATTTAGTACTTGGTACTTAGCTTTGTTTCAAAGATGCAAGCCGCCTGAAGTAGCAAACAGGCAGGCGCAACAAGCAGCAAGGCAGCGCGCAACAGCAGCCGCAGCCGTGCAGCTAAATACCAAATACTTAGTACCGAAGCACTGAAGAATTGAGAGTTTGGAGACAACATGCAACGAAGCTATGAAGTAATGTTTATCGTACGGCCTGACCTGTTGGAAGAAGACATGGACAAGCTGATCGCAACGCTGCAAGGCCATGCGACCACTGCCGGGGCAACGGTAGTAAACACGGAAAAAATGGGAAAGCGCCGCCTGGCGTATGACGTCAAGAAGTTTTCCGACGGGCAGTACGTACTGTTTGTTTTGCAGGCTGACGGCAAGGCCATCCACGAACTGGAACGGCGCATGCGCGTGGCTGAGCCGGTAATCAAATACATTACCGTACGAACGGACGAGGAGCAGCAGCGGCTGGATAAAGTTCGCAAACTGCGCGCGGCCAAGGTAAAGAGGCCGCCAGCGGGTTCGCAGCAAGCTGCGGAAGCCGAGAGCCCGAGCGTAAGCGCGTAAGAGCAGCTTTTAGCTCTTAGCTTTTTGGCCTTGACTCGTTACTTATTTTTGATTGGATGAAGCGATGGATAGCCGGCTAAGAAAAGCGGCAAGGCTCCTCCGATCGTTTGTGGACTTTATAAAACTTACGATTTTGAAAAGAAAAAGATTGCGCGCTATAGAGCGCGTTGCTTGAAGGAGAAACATGGCTGACGAAAACCAGGAAGTATCAACACCAGCGCCACGGCCCCACAGCGGCGGAAGGCCGGATGGTCCGCGACCGGACCGTGGGCCCGGCGGCCGCGAGGGCGGTGGACGCAAATTTTTCCGTCGCAAGAAAGTCTGCAAGTTCTGCGTGGAAAAAATTGACGACATTAACTACAAAGACGTGCGTCTGCTCGGACAGTTTGTGGCCGAGCGGGGAAAGATCGTGCCGCGGCGGCTGACCGGGGTATGCACGCCGCACCAGCGCCGGCTTACGTCGGCCATCAAACGGGCGCGCAACATCGCCCTGCTGCCCTTTGCCGCGCGATAACGGCAAAATCTACCACGGAGACACAGAGGCACGGAGAGTAGCAAAGCTTGATTGCATTTTGCCTCAGGGGCTAAAGCCGAGATCAACGATCCACTAGCGCAGGCATAAATGCCTGCTCCACCCCGCGACAGATGCAGCGCTCAGTCGGCGGAGTGCAGTAAACGAAAAGTATTGATAGATTTTGACTGGAGATTCTGATATGGAAGTCATTTTGAAAGAAGATGTTCCAAAGCTGGGCCATCGCGGCGAGGTGGTAAAAGTGGCGGAAGGATACGGCCGCAATTACCTGCTGCCGCAGAAGCTGGCCATTGAGGCCACCACGGCGAACCGCGCCGTGATCGACCAGATGAAGCAGTCGGCGGTGCGCAAATCGGCGGTGGAAAAGACCGCAGCGGACGCGCTGGCGCAACAACTGGACGGCACCGCGCTGAGCTTCCACCGGAAAGTGGGCGAGAAAGACCACCTGTTTGGGTCGGTCACCACGTCCGATATTGCCGAAGCGCTGGAGCGCAAAGGATTCACCATCGACCGGCGCAAGCTCCAGCTCAATGACCCGATTAAGAGCCTGGGCGAATTTGAAGTCCCGGTTCGCCTGCATCGCGACGTGATCAGCAAGATCACGGTCACGGTGGAGAAAGAAGCGGAAGCGTAAGGTTCGAACCGAAGAAAATATTACCGCGGACTGACGCGGATGACCGCAGATCAGACGATCAGCGTAAATCTGCAGCGATCCGCGGTTGATCTTTGGCGTGCGCTGACGTTGCGCTTGCCACGTTGCATCGAAAAGCTTTCATTGCCCCTGGCTCTCGCCGGTGGGTGGACCGAAGCCGCAACGTCCGCGCCAGCTTTGCCGTAATCGCTCCCGTTCCTCCGGGGTCATGTTGGCGTAGCGCTCGGCCATGCGCTCCTCCATGCGACGGCGGAAATGGGAGCGACCGGAACGATGCCATCCATGACCGCCGAAGAGGATCCGGCACAGCGCCAGAATTCCTACCCCCTGCCAGAAAGTGATCTGGCGCCAGCCAAAGAGCGCCGGCAGCAGCCAATTCCACAGGCGCATCACTATTTCGCCGCCGACGAAGATAAAAAGCGCTATCCCCAGGATCGCTAATGGAGCTATCCAAATCAATTTCCTTCTTCTTCGGTTCATGTTCAGTCCCTCATGTTTCGTAAATTATGATTTCGTAAATTCGTCATAAATACTTTGCAAGCGTTCCCGCAGATTGAGTACCGCATAGCGTTTGCGCGAGAGCAGGGTATTCAAGCTCACGCCAGTCTCCGCGGCCAGCGCCTTGAAGCTGCGCCCTTCCAGTTCGTGCGCGACGAATACTTCCCGCTGTTCGTCGGGCAATTCGTCGAGCGCAAGCTCCAACTCGTCCAGAAGCAGGTTGCGGAAGTAGAGGGCTTCCGGTCCGGCATCTGGCGATGGCAACAGGTCTTCGATCCGCAGCGACTCGCCGTCTTCGCCTTCGATTGCTGCGTCGCTGAACGCTTCCGGCTTCTTCTTGCGGAAGAGATCGGTAATGCGATTGCGCGCCACGCGAAACAGCCAGCCGGTCACGTGCTCAATCGGCATCAGCAGGCGATTGGCTTCCACCAGTTCGTAGAAGACGTCCTGCACAATGTCCTCGGCGTCGCGCGGGTCGGGCACGCGCCTACGAATGAAGTTGCGCAGCCGGGATTGCTCCCGCTTCACCACTTCGGAGATTCGCTGGTCCTGTTCGAGTGCCATGTGATCCAGGCTCGCCACGACGCCCCTCTATGGATGTAGACGAATGAAGGGTGGGAATATTGTAGGCTTGCAAAAATGGCTGAGAACGAAGGTCCTGGTTGGCCGCTCCTCGCGCGAATCAGATCGGCCCACGATAGCGGCGCAACCGCACCGCTGCGGCAAGGAATACCGCCGCCAGTGCCAGTCCGGCCCACATGAATATTTGCGAACGGCAACAGAAGCCCGGCAGATCGTTCTTAGAATCGCGCCAGCGAACACCGCGTCGCTGAAGCTTGCTGAAAAGGCCGGCTTTACTTGTTGGGGCTTGTTCGATGAGCCTGAAGGCCGCATCCGGGATATTAGGTCTTGATGGGCGCCACTGTCTTGTGGGTTAAGGAAGAATAGGCGCGCGGCAAGAAGCCGGACCATTCAGCGGCCGCGCGTACGCGGCCGCTGAAATCGCCGATCTGGTTCATGGAGTAGGATGCACGATCGGCTCATGCAAGACCGACTCACGCAAGACCGGCTTGATGACGACGCGGGGCGGAAGAGTGTGGACGAAAACTCTGGCGGCCCCCTCGTCGTTCAGCACAGCGGTATCGAGCGTACAAGCGTCGAGGAGAGTTTTATTTGTTATGTGACTCGCCTTACAGATGGTCAGAGCGCGAGCGCGCTCCTGCGGATTGAGATGAGCCGCAAAGAATAGGCCGCTGGGAATGCCGGCCTTGATGGTTGTGGCCTCAGCGAACAACGAGACGTTCGGCTGGACGCGCCAGCTGTCGGCATAGCTGTGATAGAGATCAGTAAAGGATACCGGCTCGTTCAGCACAACTCCACCGGCGGTCACCAGCTGCTTGTTGTTTCCGTTGGGACTGCCGAGGAGGCCGCGCGCCTGCGGCTTGGGCGTATGGCCCAGGCCCACATGAGCGTTTATGTAAGCGCCATTGAGATCGGCACGCACCATGTTGCCGTCCTCGCTGGTGATGTTGTACGTGTTGCCTCGTCGTGAGACCTGCACGCCGGTGGGCAGCAAGAGATCCTTGCCATCTGCCAGATTCTCGGGGTGGCCATCGATGACCAGCCGGTCGGGCTCTACGTAGACGGCAACGCGAGTCTCGCCCATTTGCGTGGCAATCCCCTTGTTGAGAGAGGCGTTCGGCCAGGTCGGCGCTCCGGATGCCTGGCGCGCTTGCACAACGAAGTCAGGACCCGCAGTGGCCAACAGAAAGTCGCCAGATGCCTGGAAGTCGTAGTACAACCCGCTGAAGGTGGTGAGATGGGTGTCGCCGATGCTATCCGCGTTATCGCACGAAACCGGCGTGGGTGCGTTGTTGCTCTGGGTGAATACGATCGAAGGCCAGTTCACGTCGTTGATGAGCGCCGGCGCGCTCACCAGGGTGAGGTTGTTGACCTCGCCCGTGAAGCCGGTTCCGTCGCACGTGGGAGGAATCGCGCCCATCCCGCTGTTCACGCGCGTCCTGACGTCCAAGGTCGATCCGGCGTTGAAGTCGGCCGAGGGGGTACCAGCAGAGTCGCCAAAAATATTGAACTCGCTGATCCGCCAGCCATTGGTCAGATCGGGGAAATGATTGTCGCCTGGCGCCGAGAACATGGTGCCACCGGCGGTTAGAGTCACCTGATCGGTGATATCGCCGTTCAATGTCATCTGGCCTAGCGTGGTGGCATTGATCGCCTGAACAGGAACGTGCAGTGCCCCAGCATTGTTGATGAAGCAATCACCACCACCGTCTGAGGTCCACCCCGCCGGACATGGATTGTTATAGCCGAGCAGCCAGTACTGTATGAGTATCTCGCTGAGAGTGACGGAGGAGTAAATGAATTGTTCCCAGCCCTGGCATGTCGCTGGATTGGCTGCGCCACTGCAAGTTGTGGTTGAGAAAGTATTGGTGTTGAGCTGGAGCGAGTACTTATTGGCAGTCCCGCCACCGGTTACGCCGGTCACGCCGACAATGTTCTCAAAAGTTCCCTCGGCCGCGGATGTGTTACCCGTAACCTGGGCCGAGAAATCGGTACCGTTCCCGACAGTGAAGGGCCGTGCTCCCCTTTTTGGTCCAAACGGAACTGGGCGCGGAGTCTCGCACGGAACTTCCTTCCATGTCTTTTGCGGATAGGTGGCCATGAAGCATCCCTTCTTCGGCCGCTCACTCCGCACCATGGCTTTACGCCAAATCTCCCGCTGTTGGAAGGTCGGCGGCCGGGTAACGGGCCCAATTGTCCCCTTAATCTGCGGTTCTCCGGTGATCTTGGGCTTGGGCTGAGGCTGCGCCGCCGCGTTGACCGTTGTGAGCGAAAGCAGGCTCAGGGCCAGCGTCGACGTAAACGCGAAATGTTTCCAGACTTGCTTAATCATAACTTTCCCTTTCGTTAGGTCGAATCTCTCTCCATTTCAACTGAGTGAAAGAAGTACCGTTCAGTAGTGCGCTTGGTGTGCGTTTTATTTCAGCGATGACGCAATTTATTTTTGCTGATTTCGCAAAAAGAGCGTTCAAGAGCCACTGTCTCCAACTGTTATCTCTGGGTTCCGCGGGGGAGGGCAGGATTTCGGGGACGCGGGAGTAAGGGGTGAAGCAGCTGATCCCGCTAGGTTTACGGGTCGTCCCGGGATTTCCCAAGTGTTCGAAAATGGGATACTCTCAGCTTACGTATCGCAGGGAGCCCCGTCCAAGTAATTGCAAGGAGAGAGGATTACATAGGACAGAATAGATGCCGGCCGACTCAGCATTCATAGGAGTGACGGTTGGCGCGAGCGGTGGTACAAGAAGCTCCCATTCTTCCGGAGAGATGGTGAGTCAAGCCCTAAGTCGAATCAACGACAGTGAGCTGATACGCGCCGCTCAGCGCGGAGACCGTGCAGCTTTCGAGACACTGGTGCGCCAGTATGATCAGGCCGTCCTGCGCCTGGCCATGCACCTGACGGGATCGGATGCCGACGCCCACGACATTTATCAGGAAGCCTTTCTCAAAGCCTATCGGCATATTGGAAACTTCAGGTTTGAATGCTCATTTTATACCTGGATTTATCGCATTGTGACCAATCTCTGCCTGGACCATCTGCGCAAGCGGCAGACGCGCAAAGAAGATCCGCAGATGGTAATGGATTCCAGCGGGCAGCCGGTGGACGTGCTGGACCGCGTGGCTGACGACCGCTCAGGAGCGAACCCGGAGCGCGATTTGATGCGGCGGGAATTGGGATCGAAGATCAACCAGGCGCTGACCAAGTTGACGCCGCGCGAACGCATGGTTTTTGAGTTGAAACATTATCAGGGGCTGAGATTGCGGACGATTGGCGAGATGCTGAACACGACGGAAGAGACAGCCAAGAATACGCTATTTAGGGCGACGCAGAAGTTGCGCGGAGCGTTGGGGAGCATGCGGTGAGGGTTTTGCAGGGGCTAAAGCCCAAGGACTTTTAGGCTTGGAACGCAGGCATAAATGCCTGCTCCACCCGGCCAGAAGCAAAGGGCTAAGAGCTAAAGGCCAAAAGCTAAGAGCCAAAAGCCAAGGCTCAAGGCAGATTATAGAAAGTCGGGACGAGTTACGAATTGCGATAGGACCGAAAAGTTATGAACTGCGATTGGACCAAAGAAAACGTTGTTTTATACATCTACGGCGAACTGGCAGACGACGCCAAGTTCGAATTTGAGCAGCACGTGCGCCACTGCCTGGGATGCAGGCGCGAGCTGGATGCGGCGCTGGAGTTCAAAGACGGCATGGCCGCGGCGCCGGTGAAGGACGTTTCACCCAGCTTTCTGGCGGCCAATCGAATGCAGTTGCAGGAAGCGCTGGAGCACGCGGAGCAGTCGCGCAACATCTTCAGCTCGTTCATCTTTGACGCCACGGGATGGTTCCACCAGATCAAGCTGGCGCCGGCGCTGACGGCCGCGCTGCTGATGATCGGATTTGCCGGCGGCGTGGGCGCGACGTACCGGATGATGGACGTAAAGAAGCCGGTGGTCAGCAACAATTCCGGCAGCGGCACTTTTGTTCCGGCGGCTGAAGCCAACATAGCAGGAATCGAATCCATCACTCCGGCAGCGAATTCCAACCAGGTCCAAATCAAGTACAACACATTGCAGCCGCAGACCCTTAACGGATCCACGGACGATCCGCGGGTGCGGCAGCTGCTTTTGCTGGCAGCGCGCAATAACCGGAATTCCGGCGTGGTGCTGGATTCACTGGATCTGCTGATGCGGCGCTCCGAAGACAACGCGGTGCGCGAAGTGCTGATTGAAGCGCTGCGCTATGACAAGAATCCGGGCGTGCGCTTGAAATCGCTGGATGCGCTGAAGAGTTATGTGCGCGACGACGTACGCGTACGCGATGCCGTGGTGGACGCGCTGCTGCACGACAACAATGCCGGCGTGCGCCAGGAAGCCATCAGCCTGCTGGACTCAGTAAAGGCCGACAGCAGTGTACGGCTGGCGCTGACGGGGCTGGCGGAGCACGATCCGAACAAGTTTATCCGTGAGGAATCGAAAAGATATCTGGCGAGCATGCCGCATCTGGATTAGTGCAGCAATGAGCAACTAGCAGTTAGCAATTAGCTTTGTTTGGAAGATGAAAGCGGCTTGGAATCGGAAGGGAAACGGTTTGCAGCGCTTACGAATGAGCTGATCGAAAGAGAAGAAACTAACAACGATGAAGAAGCAACTACAACTCGCGACGTTGATTTTGGCGGCAGGCTTTCTTTTAGCAGAGCAGGCCGCGGTCGCGCAGAGCCCTAACCCGCGCCTGTACCGGGCGCAAGGCAACGAGTGGATACAGGAAGTCTCAGGAACATTTTCCGCCGGCAAGACGGTGAAGGTGAAATCCAGCAGCGGGGCAATCCATATTCTGGGCGCGCCGCAGAACAACGTTACGTATACGATTCGCGAGCACGTCCGCGCAACTACGGAAGAACGCGCGCGCCGCGAGCTGGGCCGCATGAAGTTTACGACCTACAGCTCCGGCGAAACCGTGGTGCTGCAAGCCGATTGTGAAGGCTCACACCAGGGTTCCATTGATTTTGACGTCCATGTGCCGGCGCAGACTCAGCTGGTGCGGCTGGAGACGGAAGGTGGCGCAGTGGCGGCAAACAACCTCAGTGGGCGCGTCGAGGCCAAGACGGGCGGAGGCGCGATTCAGCTGGACAAGATCACCGGCATCATCGCGGTTTCGAGCGGCGGCGGGAACATCGAGATCGGCAAAGTGGGAAATGACGTTGAAGCTTCGACCGGCGGCGGCAGCATACATCTGGTTTCAGCCGCGGGCCATGTAACGGCGAAATCGGGCGGCGGGAACCTGGACATCGGCTGGGCCAAGGTGATGACGCTGCAGACCGGCGGTGGATCGATCCAGGTAACCAAGTGCGATGGCAAAGTCAAAGCCGAAACCGGCGGCGGAAACATCGATCTGAATGATATTGCCGGAGCGGCTGAGATTGAGACGGGCGGCGGCAGCATCCATATTGGACCGGCGAGAGGCGGAGTGCGCGCGGAAACCGGAGCGGGCACGATCATGGCCAGGCTGGCCGCGGGCGGCGCGCCGTTTACCGATTCCAAGCTGGAGACCCAGATCGGCGACATTATTGTGTACGTCCCGGATGGGCTGGGAGTGAATGTGCGCGCGGCGGTGGAAGCGGCCCGCAGTTATGGGATCCGCAGCGAATTCGGCGAACTGAAAATTACCAGCCCCGCGGGAAATATCGGGCAGCGCGAGTTTTATGCTGAAGGAAGTCTCAACGGCGGCGGCCCAATTCTGCACGTCCACACGACTGCCGGCAACATTGAAATCAAGCGCGAAGCAAAACAGTAAGACAGAATCGGAGTGTTCCCCATGACTCACAAAATGACCATCACGTTGTTGCTGGCGGGGGCAGCAGTATCGGCAATTGCTGCTCAGCCCACACCGCAGCCGGACGCACTCTCTCATCAGGTCCCCGGCTATTTCATGGCTGGCGGACGCTCCTACCTGGGCGTGGATATTCGCGATGTCACCACGGACCGGCTGGCCTCGCTCAAGCTCAAAGAAGAACGCGGCGTAGAAATTACAATGGTCGATGGTGATGCGCCGGCCGGCAAAGCCGGTTTACGCGAGCATGACGTAATTTTGGAATTCAACGGTACGGCCATTGAAAGCGAAGAGCAAATCCGCCGCCTGATTCGCGAAGTTCCTCCCGGCCGCACCGTCGCGCTCGGCATCAGCCGTGATGGCGTGCCCATGAAGATCAACGTGCAGCTTGCCGATCACGGCGACGTGGTAGCGCAAGCCCGTCCTCACATCATTGTTCCAAATCCCCGCGTGCAGGTCTTCCCCCGCAACGGCATGGACCTGCCATTCCAGATCCAGACATACTCTTCCGTGCTCGGCGTTCAGACAGAAAGTCTCACGCGCCAACTGGGCGAATATTTCGGCGTAAAGGATGGAGAAGGCGTGCTGGTGCGGTCCGTGGAAAAGGGCAGCGCGGCGGAAAAAGCCGGCCTGAAAGCCGGTGACGTCATCGTCAAGGCCGACAATGAAAAGCTTACCGATCGCAGCGACCTCAGCCACATTCTTCGCAACCATCGTACTGGCGGCAAAATGACGCTGCTGGTGATGCGAGACAAGCACGAGCAAACATTCACGGTAACGCTTCCCGACCGCGGATCGCGCGATTCGTCCTCTCTGAATCTTGACACTGAAGAGCTGCAAGCCTCTCTCGGCGGCATGGACGAGATGTTGCAAGGCCTCAACCAGGGCCTTCTAGAGAGCGACGACTTCATGATCGAGCTTGACGACAATCTGGGTTCGCTCGATAAGAACATGGCTCTTCTCGACATGTCCGAGCAAAGCATTAAGCTGCTGAACTCGCCCGAAATTCAGAAGGCCATGCGCCAGGCGGAAAAAGCCCTGCAAGATTTGAAGATCGGTTCGGACCCCATTTAGAAGTTTTCTTCATGCTCCTCAGCTTTGAGCGTGGCCGGCTTGGTCACGCTCTTTTTTTGCACCGCTGAGGTTGAAACAGGAACATGAGCGCGCTGCGGGGCTGTCAACGCTTGGCGCGTCAGTTTCCCGGCGGTCGCAGTTCCAGCAGCGTTTGCGGATCAAGATACTTGCCGTGCCAGCGCACGGCGAAATGCAGATGCGGGGCTGTCACCCTTCCGGTGCCGCCGCTCAGGCCCAGAACCTGGCCTTTCTCCACTATCTCGCCTTCTTTGACTTTGATCTCTGAGAAGTGGAGATAAAGCGTGAACAGTCCCTGGCCATGGTCGATGAATACGCAATTGCCCTCGAAGTAAAGGTTGCGCGCCAGCACAACCGTTCCACGATTGGTGGCGGAAATCGGCGTGCCCGTTGTGACGCGGAAATCGAGTCCGCTGTGCTGGCTCTTTTTCATCCCGTTGAACACGCGCGCCGTTCCAAAAATCCCGGACATTTCTGCGTCCGCTGGCGGTTTAAAACGCCCTGACCATTGCGGCTCCGCCTGCGTCTTGGAAAAAGCCTGCTTCTTGATGGCCTGCTCTTCCTCAATGCGGGCCAGGGTTTCCTTAGGCGGCACCACAAATCCGGGCGCTACTTTGAGGGTGCTGGAAGGATAATGCGCGGCGGCAACGCGCACCGCATAACTCATCGTGAGATTTTTCCCGGTCGCATCCTTGCCCTCGACCCGCAGCGTGTACGCGCCCGGCTTGGTCTCCAGGCTCACTCCCGCAATCGCATACCAGCAATGGCAGGCCGTGCTGAACCGGAAAGAAAGCTCCTGCTCCAGGAAATTTCCGTGCAGTTCAGTCAGCTGGTTGGGCGACGTTACGCGAAAAAGCACCGGTGAGCCATTGACCACCTTCGTCGGCTCCCACTGCGCGCTCCACTTTTCTCCGCGGACCTTTTCCCCGGGGACCTGGGCAGTCGCAGAAAGGCCAAACATGATCGCCGCCAGAAAGATGGTTTCGAGTTTGAATCTGTAGCGGGACATGGGTTGCACCTGGCCCTGATCAGCGTCAATCAGCGTTCATCGTCAATCAGCGTTCATCTGCGGCGAAACGTCTTACTCCATCCACCGTTTGAAGATCAGCGATCCATTCGTTCCGCCGAAGCCAAACGAATTGGAAAGCGCAACGTTCAAGCGCGCTTTCCGCGCCACGTTTGGCACATAATCCAGGTCGCATTCAGGATCAGGCGTGTTCAGGTTGATCGTCGGTGGAAGAATTTGATCGCGCAACGCCAGGATGGTGATGCCGGCTTCCAGTCCGCCGGCCCCGCCCAGCAGGTGTCCGGTCATGGATTTCGTGGAACTCACGGCAATTTTTGTGTCCGCGCCAAATGTCCGTTTGATGGCCTTGGTTTCCAGCACGTCGCCAATCGGCGTGGATGTCCCATGGGCATTCACGTAATCGATCTCGGCCGGAGTCAGCTTAGCGTCCTTGATGGCGGTGGTCATCACGCGCCAGCCGCCTTCGCCCTCTTCCGCCGGCTGCGTGATGTGGTAGGCGTCGGCGCTCATGCCGTAACCGATGATCTCTGAGAGGATTTTGGCCCCGCGGTTTCGCGCAATCTCCAGGTCTTCCAGCACCAGGATGCCCGCGCCTTCGCCGATCACAAAACCATCGCGCTCTGTGTCCCACGGCCGGCTGGCCGTCGCCGGATCGTCATTGCGGGTGGAAAGTGCGCGCATCGCGGCAAAGCCGCCAACGCCCATGGGCGTGATGGCCGCCTCAGACCCGCCGGCAATCATCACGTCAGCGTCGCAGCGCTGAATGATTTTGTAAGCGTCTCCTATGGCGTGGGCGCTGGTGGTGCAGGCGGTGGCCGTAGCTTCGTTGGGCCCTTTGGCCCCATAGCGGATACTCACATGGCCGGCGGCAAGGTTCACGATTGCGGCGGGTATGAAGAACGGCGAAATCTTACGGGGTCCGCCTTTGAGCAGTTCTGCGTGCTCGCGCTCAATCACGTCAAACCCGCCCACGCCTGAGCCGATATGCACGCCCACTCGCGTGGCATTTTCCGGCGTGACCTTCAGGTCTGCCATCTTCATGGCTTCATCCGCCGCCGCCATGGCGAAATGGATGAAGCGGCCCATCTTCTTGATCTCTTTTTTCTCGATGAACTTGAGAGGATCAAAGCCTTTGACTTCAGCCGCAATCTGGCAGGCAAACTGCGTGGTATCAAAGGTGGTGATTTTGCTTACACCGCTCTTGCCGGCAATAATGTTCTGCCAGACTTCAGCGCTGGTCTGCCCCACCGCGCAGATCAGCCCAATGCCTGTTACAACAACCCGCCTGGCCAATCACTTGCCGCCTTTCGCATGCTTGTCAATGTAATCCACCGCATCTTTTACCGTGCGGATTTTCTCCGCGTCCTCGTCCGGGATTTCGATGTCGAAGGCTTCTTCAAACGCCATGACCAGTTCTACTGTGTCCAGAGAATCTGCGCCAAGATCGTCCACAAAGGAGGCATTGGGCGTAACTTCACCTTCATCCACTCCAAGCTGCTCAACGATGATTTGTTTCACTTTATCTTCAACGGCTGCTGCCATAGGCTTAGTGTCTCCTTCTAGTGTTTGCTGAATAGCTGACTGCTAAAATTCAATTTTGATCTCTCTTACTGCTGTACTGACTTCGCATTCTTCTGAATGTAATCCACCGCGTCCTGGACAGTCGCAATCTTTTCCGCGTCCTCATCGGGTATTTCGATTCCAAAAGTCTCTTCCAGCGCCATGATCAGTTCCACCCGGTCCAGCGAGTCTGCTCCCAGGTCATCGACAAACGACGAAGCAGGAGTCACGTCCGCAGCGTCCACTCCCAGTTGGTCCACGATGATCTGTTTTACCTTCTCCTCAACTGCGGGCATAGAGGCTCTCCTGCGTATATGTCAAACCGGCTAGTGTAATTGCTCGAAAAATGCCGTGTAAAGGGCTGCCTCAAAAAGGTTTTCGCGCTATCACCAGCGATTGCGGCATCGGCTCCAGCGCGATCAGCCGGGGTGTCTCCAATCCGGCATTGCGGCACATGGTCTCATATTCAGCCAATGTGTACGCATCCCCCAGGGGCGTGCTGCCAAGCATGGTCAGGCTGAACATTGCGGGTACCGGTGGTGAAACGCGGTCATCATTGGGCACAAACTCTAAGATTATCACCTGTCCCCCTGGGTTAAGGGCGGCGTACGCCTTTTTGAGCATTTTTTCGTTGTCCGCGGGCTCAAAGTGATGCAGCAGATTGGTGATCAGAATAGCGTCAAAACCCGTGCCATAATCCACGTCAAAAGCGCTGCCCGGCAGCAGGTGATAGCGGTCTGCCAGGCCTTGCTTTTCGACGTTTTCCTTGGCCACGGCAAGCACGTTGCCCCAATCCAGAGCATAGATGTGCGCCTTGGGCAGCCGCTGCGCCACGGTGATGCCGAACAGTCCATGGCTGGCCGCAATGTCAAGCACTTTGACCGATGGCCGGGAACCGAGCTCCGCTTCCAGAATGCCTGCCATCGCCTGGGCCGGGGGAACCATCAGCGGCGCCATGCCCCGGGCAAACTCGATCCAGATCGGGTCGTCCGGAGCCAGGTTGCTTTGGGCGTCGGGCGTGCCGCCTATGCGCACCGCTGCACTCAGATGCTCAAAATGGGCCAGTTGCGAAGGGTGCAGCAGAAACTTGAAAGCCAGTCCCAGATAAGCGGGTGACCGGCTGTCCAGGAAAAACGCTGTATCCGGCGTCGACGAGTAACGATTTCCGGCTTTGGTCAGGAATCCCATCACCACCAGCGCATCGCTCAGAATGCGGACGCCACGTTCCGCCGCGTTGCAGGCCTTCGCGATCTCGGCCGCCGAGTGGCTGCCCTTGCCGATCACAGTGAATAAATCGAGATCCACCGCTGCTTTCAACGCATACACACGCTGATAGCCTTGAATCGTACTGAAGATCTGCACTGGGTTGGGCGGTGCGGCGGGCTGCTGCTGTGCTGACATCGATTGAAGCCTCCATCGGCTATTCTATCTGTTTGTCCGCTTTTGAGCGCCAGCCCGGTGGGCTTTACAATACAACCTTGTCCGCCCCGAAGTTTTTCCTCAAATACACTGCCTGGCTCGCTGCCCTCAAGACTCTGGGGGCCTGGGGCGTGTTTATTATCGCTATCTTGGACTCCGCCGCGTTTGGCGTGCCGATGGATCCGCTGGTTGCCGGATACGTTTATTCCAATCCGCACAAAGCGTGGCTCTATTGCATTGCCGGGGCTGTGGGATCGGCCCTGGGAAGCCTGGTTCCTTACGGCCTGGGCCGCGCCGGCGGCGAGCTCTTCCTGCTCAAGCGCATCGACGAAGCCAAACTGAAGCGCATTCGCGACCGCTTTGAGCGCCAGGAATTTCTCGCGTTAATGGTCCCGGCAATGCTGCCGCCGCCAACGCCGTTCAAGCTTTTTCTCTTTTCCGCCGGCGTGTTTGAAATGAAGCCGGTCGCCTTCCTGCTGGCCGTCATCAGCGGACGCCTGGTGCGCTTTGGCGTGCTTTCCATCCTCACCGTGGTCTTTGGCCGGGAAATTGTGGACCAGACAAAGAACCTGATCAAGACGCATCCGTCAGTGCTGGCGTTGATTGCCGTGGGATTGGGACTGGTGGGTTACCTGGTATATCGACTATTGCGCCAGCCGGCAAAAGAAATTGCCGAAGAGATCAGGCAGGAATAGCGCGAATTTTGTTCCGTGGATTTTCGCGGATCAAAGAAAATGCCTACCACGCATGAACACAGATAAGATGGATTGAATCAACTCCGAAATCCGTGACATCCGCGTTTATCCGTGGTGAGATTTTTCAATCCGCGTGCATCCGCGCAAATCCGCGGTAAATGGTATTACGCGGCAGCGCTCTTGCTCTCAATAGCTGAATGCCCCTGAGCCACCAGCGCGCCGATGCCAAAAAACACCATCGCGAAAATCACATCCGAAATAATTCCATTGCGGAAGAATGGAATGGCTTTGGTATAGCACAGGATCAACCCGGAGAGGTTCTTGGCATACGCGATATTGCCAAACGCCCAGACGGCAAAGTTGCTGGTCAGGAAGAAGCCGACACCCGTTCCCAGTCCCGCGCCAAAGACGTTCAGGGGCTTGATGCGGTCGCGCAGGAAAAACCCGATAAAGCAGGGAACCATATACCAGCTCCACATCACGATCTGGTCCAACCCTAAAGGCATCTGGTAAACGCGGAGGGTCAGATAAATATCGGAGCCAATGAACAGAGCGGCTGGAACCCAGAAGTGCTTGCGCGGCATGCGTGATCCAAAAAACAGCAGTGAAGCTCCCACCAGGCTGAAGCCCAGGGTCGCGAACGCGCCGGTACCGGCCACCAAACGCAGCAACACCGCAAGAACCACAAACAGATAAGCGAGCATACGCACCTCAGATGAGTTATTGTGACGGGTTGAAACCACCGCGTCAAGGCGGCGCTTATTTTCGTAGTGGGCTACTTTGGCTCTGTCGGCTCTGACGGGAGTATCATTTGGACTGGAGAATAACGTCATGCGTCGAAATCTGACCCTTGTCCTCGCGCTTGCCGCTGGATTGCTGGGCGGCTTTCTTTCCCGCTATATTGCGCCGTCGTCCGTGCACGCCCAGGTGCAACCACCCGATGCCTTAGAGATTAGGGCGCAACGCTTCAGCATTGTTGATGCCCAAGGTCACTTGATAGGGACATTCACGCCGACTACAAAATCATCGGTGGATTCCGCCCGAATTTATCCCGCCCGAATTTCCCTGGTCGATGCTGCGGGCCGCGAACTTTGGAGTGCTGGCGGCGATCTATTTAAATCGCTCTCGGAAGGTTCAAAGTAGGCCACTACCCTATTTTCGAACTGACGCTCAATCCGGCGGCCTTCGGGTAAACATCTCTTCCACCCGCAATTGCGGGTCGAGCACCACATAGGCCGAGAGCGGCGGGCGGCGATGTTGCGCCAACGCTTCAACACTCTCAAACCGTAGGTCTTCAAACTGCACCTGATAGCGGCCTCCTTCCATTGGCTCTGCGGTCACCAGCGGATACCGCGCCCAGTCCAGGTACACGCGCCCGAAGCGGGATTTCTTTGCCGCCAGCGTGGCCGGCGTCTCTTCCGGCTTGAAGCGCACAACCGCCGTGTTCAACGGATCGACTTCACCCGCACCCGAATCCACCGCCACCAGATGAAAATAATCCCGCGTTTCCACCACGCCGTTCCAGGAGAACGGATTGATGGGCTGAGGAAAGGCGGACGCGCGCACTGGGTCTTCACCGCGATACGTGCGCGCATTCAGGGCATTCACCGCCCGGCGGTGCTCAAAGTCGCGAACAAAGATCACCGCAGCCAGGCAGAGCAGGGCAAAGATCGCGGCCCCGCGTCCGCGAAACTGCGGTTTCCGCGAACCGATTTCCTCCGTCACCAGCGCCATCAGCGCGGGAAGCGTCAGCGCCAGAAACAGCGCCGCCAGCATGATGGGATCGACGATAAAAACGATGTCCCATCCGTACCATTTCTCATTGAAGGGCGCGAACGGCCGCACGCCGTAATTGTTGGTGAAGTCCTGAAACAAATGGACCAGCGCGCCCAGCACGGCGTAGCCATAGAGCAGTTTCCAGTTCGGCGGCAGCTTGAGCGGCGCATCGCGGGAACTCCGCCCATTGCTCTTGCGCCACAAAGTCCAGCGATAGACGCCGTACACAATCGCGACTACCAGCGCGGCGACAAAAGGCGCGCCCACAAGGCTATGCGTGATCCCGCGATGATGTTGCAGTCCGGTGATCGGCCCGCCAAAGTAGGAGAGCGAATCGATGTCCGGGGCTTCCAGGGCCAGCGTGAGCGTCAGCGTGGCCAGTCCGGTTTTGCGATTGAGCCCGGCCCGGCTCAGGCACGCGCCGGTCATCATATGTGTTATAGGGTCCATGGTTCGGCGTTTTCGTTGAACCTGCATTCTAATTGCATTGGAGCATTCAACGCTCTGCCGATTTAGCGGCCCGTCGCTACACGGAAGTGCAGGTAAAAGAATAGCCGCGAATTTCGCGAATGAACACGAATCAACGAACACTAATTCGCGTCTTTCGCGTTGATTCGCGGCTGCCCTTGTTTTTTAGCTGACCGCTGCGCCTGCAATCATTCCATCAACAGCTTTACCGGCCGGCTTTCAATCGTCAACTCCGCCGGCAGCGTGCCCAGCAGTTCGCCATCGGCCTGCGAATGCACGGCCTTCATGCCCGGAATCGCCGTGCAGCGAAACCATTTTGTATGGATGGCTTCCACGTCCTTCACTTTCCAGTTTTGCCCCGTGGCCACGCCGGCAAAGTACGAGAGGAAGCGGCGGACCTTATTTGTCCGAAACAGCAGCAGGCAAAAATCATGGCGCAGAAGGCTGGTGCCCAGGTTCACCAGGCTCAACAAGCCCGGGAACGTGCCCGCACGCACGCACATCGCCAGCATGGCCGCGCCGTGCCGGCGGTTTCCCTGCTCATCTTCCCATTCCACTTCGAACATGGGATAGCCGCCTTGGATCGCCATGCGCGCCATCTCCAGAAAATAGGCGTTTCGTCCCCAGCGTTCTTTGGCTCGGATCGCCGTGCGGTACATCAGCTCGGCATCCGATCCCACGCCGGCCGCAACCAGAAAGTAGCGCTTCTCCTGGCCGTTTGCTCCCTGGGAAGTAACCAATCCGGGCCGAAACTCGCGCGGCTGGTAGGTCAGAAGCTTCTTTGCTGCGGTTACCGGATCAGAAGGCAGGCCCAAATCTGAAGCCAGCAGGTTCCCGCTGCCCAGGGGCACCAAGCCCAGCGCCACGTCGCCAGAAGTTCCTATAGAAGACGCGCGCATGATGCCGTTGAGCGCCTCATTGGCTGTGCCGTCACCTCCACAGGCGATGACAGTATCAAAGCCCCGTCCCGCCGCTTCCCGCACCTGCTGGATGGCGCTGCCGGCGTGCGTGGTGGCACACGTCTCAACCTCGCCCCCCGCCGCACGCAAGACCTCCACCACCCGCGCGATGTCCTGCATTCGCTTGGCGCGTCTGCGGCCTGAGGCCGGGTTGTAGATTAAGAATGCTTTTTGCACATGAGCAAATCAATATAGCCTACGCCTGCTGGCAGTCTTGGAAAATGAAACCAAGTATTCACAGAACTGCTGAAATTTCTGAGTTACTGAGCAAGACGATATGGAGTATATTAAATGCGATGGCCCCACCTAATAGGCACAGGAAGGAGCTGTTTCAGAAAATGCTTACTTCCATCAATGATTTTAGACAATGGATGCTGAAGCAGATTTTGAATTGGCAGGAGCAGTTGGTGGAAATCCGAAGGGACTTTAATTTACCCCTGCAGCCATGTCAACACGCGGTATTATACCGAATGGAACTTGAGGTCCAAGCATGGATAAACGAAGGGAAGACATTGTTGACAAGCTTGCAAGCCTTCCAAATGCAGTTGAACTAAGTTAGATCGATTGACACATTCCTCAGCCGCTCAAAAGTGCGGACACAGCAATTGCTGGAGAGTCACCGGTAATTTATCGTTTGCCGGATCATATTTGCTGTTCCCATACCGCAATACAATCTCCGCATGGCTTCGGCTGCCAAAGATAAAGACGTTCAGTGCCAAATCGATTTTTTGCGCGAAGAAATCCGCCGGAGGAACTGGAAGAGGTAAGTGAGGTCGGCCCACGGATTGCCGAGAGCATTCATGAATTCTTTGCCGAGCCGCGCAACGCCGACCTGGTGAAGCGGTTAGGCAAATACGGGCGTAAGCGTGATTGACGAAGCCAAGATGGAAGAGCTCACCAAAGAATAGGTTTTCTTCGCAGCCTAGTTCTCCGACCGCATGATTAAAGGACTATATCGGAATTTTTCTCTCGCCTTGGTGCGGTCGAACTTCCATTGAATGCGAACTTTCTGGAGATTGGCCGCCTGAGTCCAGGCCAGCACCTCTGCGTTTAATCGGGAGATATCCGCCAGCCGTCTCTTGCCCAAACATTGTCGCGCCAACAACCCGATTGCGATTTCCGCTTGATTGAGCCAACTACCGTGTTTGGGAGTGTAGTGCAGCGTAAACCGCGTCCATAACGCATGGCCGTCTTGCTCCCCGTACCGATCCACCAACGCCTTGCGACGATGAGTGTTGAGATTGTCCATCACCAAGTGGATGGTCTTGGCTTGGGGATAGACATCCGCCAGGCTCTTCAGAAATCCTGCCAATTCATGGGCC
>DASXCL010000060.1:0-47769 GCA_036491195.1 Candidatus Angelobacter sp. | reverse complement strand
TAAGTCCGCTTGTTCGCGAGAGAGAAGGGATATTTGAAGGTTGGAACCAAGCTCTTAGAATCCGTGCTGGGTGGCCACTCGGAATCAAGGTTCTGTGCATCCAGAGGCTTATTTGCAGGACCGGGATCGGTTGCCCTCCGGTCTGTTCGGGCTTTAGAAGCTTCCTGCGCCGTAGCGCTGCCTGCCAGCAAAGTACCTGCCCCGGCGGCCAGTGCGGCCGAGCTGACTCCAAGAAACTTGCGTCGCGAAAATTGTTCCTTCATATCGTCATTCATGGCGTAACTGCCTCCACACTAACTTCCTGTAGCACTTCTCACGCCAAAGTCTCACGGCATCTCCGTGAATTCCCTCAAGCAGTCTTCAAGCAACGAAGAATGCGAATGCCCATCCGAGTTCAGCATAGCCAATAGCGCCTATGCCGATTAAAACCACTCTGAGCAAGAGCAGTGATCACCTGGATCACATGATTGAGACAGCCTGCATTGAGTGTCGAGGTTTCGACACGTGTCGAGCCTCAGTGACGCTTTCCTGTGTTGGTCAGATTAAAACCTCAAGATGGTGTCTCAATTCAATCAATTGGCGTGATCTTGTTCCGAGTGGACTCTTGGCAACTCAAATGCAATTCCCTTAATGACTAGATGCAAACCTGAGGGTCACCCAGAGGTAATTTATGTGGATTGTTCGACTCGCGCTCAAGCGGCCCTACACATTCGTAGTGCTGGCTATCCTGATCCTGATTATGGGGACGCTCGCAGCGCTGCACACTCCGACGGATATTTTTCCGAATATCAACATTCCTGTAGTGAGCATCATTTGGAGTTTCAACGGACTGCAGCCCCAGGACATGGCAGACAGAATTGTCTCCGTCACCGAGCGCAGCCTGACGACGACGGTGGATAATATTGAGCACATTGAATCACAGTCGCTGTATGGGATCGCTGTCGTTAAAGTTTTCTTCCAGCCGTCAGCAGATATCACTAAGGCGATCACCCAGATCACTGCTGTTTCACAAACCCAAATTCGGCAGTTGCCCGTTGGCACAACGCCGCCCTTAGTCATTACCTATAGTGCCTCCAGTGTGCCCATCCTGCAGCTTGGGTTATCCGGTAAGGGATTGAGTGAGCAGCAACTGAACGATTATGGACTGAACTTTATCCGCACCCGGCTCATCACAGTCCCGGGAGCCTCAGTTCCATATCCGTATGGCGGAAAGCAGCGCCAGGTACAGGTGGACTTAAATACCGCCGCGTTGCAGGCGAGAGGTCTTTCTCCGCTGGATGTGGTGAATGCCATCAGCGCCCAGAATCTGATTCTGCCAAATGGCACAGCAAAGATGGGGATGAAGGAATATGCCGTTGACTTCGTGAATGCCGCTCCCCAAACTATAGCGGAACTGAACCGGATCCCGGTAAAAACGATTGGGGACACAACTACCTACATTAATGATGTGGCCTTCGTTCGTGACGGCTTTCCTCCGCAGACCAACATTGTCCGCGTCAATGGCCAGCGCGCCACGCTATTGACAATTCAGAAAAACGGCACGGACTCAACGTTGGACATCATTGCAGGAATCAAATCGTTGCTTCCGCTGATCAAACAATCGGTTCCGGCTTCTCTGGACATTAAATTACTCGCTGACCAATCCATATTCGTGAAAGGCGCGATTCAGGGAGTGGTAAAGGAAGCCCTGATTGCTGCGTGCCTTACTGCTTTTATGGTCCTTGTTTTTCTCGGGAGCTGGCGCAGCACGCTGGTCATAGCGACATCAATACCTCTCTCAATCCTGGCTTCTATCATCGCGTTCAGTGCGCTGGGCCAAACCATTAACATCCAGACGCTCGGGGGACTGGCCCTGGCTGTCGGAATCCTGGTCGATGACGCGACCGTGGAAATTGAGAACATCAACCGAAATAGAAGTCTCACCCCTAAAAAGAGCCTGGACGAGGTTGTCCTGCAAAGCGCTTCTGAGATAGCCACTCCGGCCATTGTCTCCACGCTGGCGATTTGCATCGTCTTTGTTCCGATGTTCTTCCTCACAGGGGTCGCAAAATATCTGTTTGTCCCACTGGCTGAGGCCGTGGTGTTCGCCATGATTGCCTCGTATCTCCTTTCACGCACGCTTGTTCCAACCATGGCCAAGTACCTTCTGCGGGGCCACAGGGAACAGTCGCCACAAGATCTTGCGGCCAGCCGAAATCCCTTTGTTCGCCTGCAATTCCGCTTTGAAGAGGCATTTGAGCGCCTGCGCGAGGGTTATCACAGTGTGCTGGAACGTTGCCTGCATCATCGCCGCATCTTCCTAATTGGGTTCTACGCAACTTGCGCCATTTCTCTGGGAATCATTGTGCCTTGGCTGGGCCAGGACTTTTTTCCCAGCGTCGACAGTGGAGCGTTCACTCTTCACCTTCGCGCTCCCACAGGAACACGCATTGAGGAAACCGCGCGTCTCTGCGATCTGGTCGAACAGTTCATCAAGCAGCAGCTTCCGCCTGGGGAGATTTCCAGTGTGGTGGATAATATTGGGCTGCCATACAGCGGCATCAACCTTTCCTACAGCAATTCTGCGCCGGTTGGCAGTTCAGATGCGGACATCCTGGTAAGTTTTACCCAGAACCGCCACAAAACCGCCAGCTACATCCACGATCTTCGGATCAGTCTGGCCAAACGGTTTCCCGGCGTGACCTTTGCTTTTTTGCCGACCGATATGGTGAGCCAGATTCTGAATTTCGGTTTGCCCGCACCGCTTGACATTCAGGTCGTCGGCAACGACCTGCAGGGCGACCAGGCCTATGCTGATGCCCTGCTGCAAAAAGTGAGACAAGTATCGGGAACGGCGGACCTGCGGATTCAGCAGCCTTTCGATCGCCCTTACATGAACGTCTGGGTGGACAGAACCAAGGCACAGGAAATAGGTTTCACAGCCCACGACATTGCGCAGAACATGCTGGTATCGCTCAGCGGCAGCTTCCAGACCTCACCTACTTTCTGGGTTGATCCGCAAACTCGTGTCAGTTATCAGGTCGCCACACAGACGCCGCAGTACCGTCTCGACACACTACAGGATCTCGAAAACGTTCCGGTCACCGGAGTCGACCCCAACGCGCCGCCATCAATTCTCGCCAGCGTGGCTTCAATTCAGCGAGGGACCGGTATGGCGGTTGTATCACACTATGACATCCGGCCCGTCATCGATATTTACGGTTCCGTCCAAGGGCGCGATCTGGGCGGAGTGGCTGGTGACATCACGCGTATTCTCAAGGAGACCAGGACACAGCTTCCACGAGGCTCGCAAGTCATTTTGCGCGGACAGGTTCAGGCGATGCATTCCTCCTATGTTGGTCTTTTGGGAGGATTGGCCTTCTCCATCGTGCTCGTTTACCTGCTGATTGTAGTGAACTTCCAATCCTGGTTGGATCCTTTCATTATCATTTCCGCCCTTCCCGGAGCTCTGACGGGAATTGCCTGGATGTTGTTCGCAACTCGCACTCCACTTAGCGTGCCCGCACTTACTGGCGCCATTATGTGCATGGGAGTGGCAACCGCCAACAGCATTCTGTTAGTTAGCTTTGCCAGAGAGCAAATGGCGGAAGGTAAAGATGCTGTTGCTGCCTCATCGGCGGCCGGCTTCACTCGATTCCGCCCTGTAATCATGACAGCCTTGGCCATGATGATCGGAATGGTCCCTATGGCGCTGGGATTGGGCGACGGGGGTGAACAGAATGCACCGCTAGGACGCGCAGTAATCGGCGGACTACTCTTGGCGACGGTATCGACCCTGTTCTTCGTACCCACGGTTTTCAGTGTCATCCATGGCCGGCGCTCCGAACTGATGGCGGGCAACAATAATAAATGATTCGAAGGATAGGAATGATTATGCCAATGCAAATGCAAACACAAATAATAGTTCCTCCGACTGAACGGGAAATGACGAATCTCGCAAACGCACCCCATCGGCGGAAACGAGGATGGCTTGTCGTGGTCGGACTTCTCGTAATTTTTGGTGGGATCATCATTTACGGCATTCTCACGCGTCTCGGAGAACAGAGAGCGGTGCATGCCGACACCACACAAATGGCCTTACCGTCGGTTTCGGTCGTTTCTCCCCAGCGTTCCGCACCTTCGCAGGAGATTGTGTTGCCGGGGAGCGTGCAGCCTTTCATTAGCTCCCCTATTTACGCGCGCACCAATGGCTATGTGAAGAACTGGTATGCCGACATTGGAGCGCATGTAAAGAAAGGCAAACTGCTGGCTGTGATTGAGACGCCGGAAGTCGATCAACAATTAGCACAGTCGCGCAGCAACCTGGCTACCGCGCAGGCCAATCTCAAACTGGCGGAGATCACTAAGACCCGCTACCTCGGTTTGTTAGCGACCCATGCTGTGGCGCAACAAGATGCAGATAATGCCGAGGGCACTTACAATGCGAACAAGGCGATTGTCGAAGCCGATCAGGCCAACGTTCGGCAGCTTGAGACCTTGCAGTCGTTCGAGAAAATTTACGCTCCCTTTGATGGCATCATCACGGCACGCAACACCGATATCGGGCAGCTGATCAATTCCGGGAACAGTGGCAACGTGAAGACTGATCTGTTCCATATTTCCCAGCCAGGCAAGCTGCGTGTCTACGTGAGTGTGCCTGAGCAGTATTCCAAGGCGGCAGCTCCGGGATTGACCGCAAATCTGACTTTGGCGGAATTTCCCGGAAGGCAATTCCAGGGCAAATTAGTCAGAACATCAAATTCCATCAACTTCACCACGCGCACTTTGACGGCGGAAATTGACGTGGATAACCCAACCGGCGAGTTGTTGACTGGTTCTTACACTGAGGTCCACCTCAAGGTGCCTGGACAAGCCTCCTCGTATGTGGTGCCAGTCTCCACTCTTATCTTTCGCTCGCAAGGCCTGCAGATTGCAGTGGTAAAAAATGGCACCATCGCGCTCACGCCGGTAACGCCCGGTCGCGATTTCGGCACTAAGATTGAAATTGTTGCTGGCCTCACGGGTGATGAATTGATGGTTATCAATCCACCAGATTCGATCGTCTCTGGACAAAAGGTGCAGGTCGCTCGGGATGCTGCGGGAGCCTCATAATGAACTTTCTTTGCAATTCCAAAAAAGCTATTCGTGTCGGCGTAGAGAGCATAGCGACCATTTGTATGGCAAGCATGCTCTTGCTTGCCGGTTGTACAGTTGGGCCAAGGTACCAACGCCCGCCAGCTGAAGTGCCACCCGCTTATAAAGAGGCCGGCAATTGGAAAACCGCCCAGCCAAACGAGGTGAGTCTCCGTGGAAATTGGTGGGAGATATTCCAGGATCCTCAACTCAACGCTTTGGAACAGCAGGTGACTGTTTCCAACCAGAACCTGAAGGCAGCACAGGCTCAATACACGCAAGCTCGTGCCCTGCTTCGCTACAATCGCGCCGATTACTTCCCAACCGTGTCCGCCGGCGCGTCAGCAACGCGCGCAAGAGTGTCCTCAAATGTAGCGCCAATGACATCGGTTCTCGATGGCACCACCAACAATGACTTCCAAGTGCCTGTTGAATTGTCGTATGAAGTAGATGCATGGGGGCGAGTGCGCAAAAATGTGGAGTCCTTTCGCGCGCAGGCGCAGGCCAGCGCCGCCGACCTTGCAACAGTTAACCTGAGCGTACATGCGCAGCTGGCTCTGTTGTATTTCCAGGCGCGCAGCCTGGATGCGCAAGAGCAGCTCTTGAACTCAACCGTTCAATATTATGAGCAGGCGCTGCAATTGAATGTGGTCCGGTTTCAAGGTGGAGTGGGCTCTGACGTTGAGGTAGAGCAGGCCAGAACGCAGCTTCAGACGACCCGCGCCCAGGCAATCGACGTCGGCGTGGCCCGAGCCCAGTTTGAGCACGCTGTTGCTGTTCTGATCGGCAAACCTCCCGTATCCTTCAGCCTTCCTCCCCTCCCACTCCAGACGCCACCGCCTCCGATTCCGGCAGGTATTCCATCAGAGCTGCTCGAAAGGAGACCTGACATTGCTTCTGCCGAGCGACTGATGGCGGCTGCGAACGCCCGGATCGGAGTAGCCAAAGCTGCCTATTATCCATTGTTGAACCTGACGGCTGCCGGCGGCTTTGAAAGCGGCGCCATTACGACATTGTTGCAGGGTCCCGCCGGATTGTGGGCAGTTGGAGCCTCCGCGTTGCAAACCGTATTCGACGGCGGCAGGCGTCGTGCCGCTTCAGACCAGGCGATTGCGATCTACGACCAGACCGTAGCGTCCTATCGCGAAACCGTGCTTACCAGCTTCCAACAGGTGGAAGACAATCTTGTCGCGTTACGCATCCTGGAGAAGGAAGCGCAGACCCAGAATGAAGCAGTGATTGCCGCCCAGAAATCATTGGACCTCTCGATTCAACGCTACAAAGGAGGGGTCACCAGTTATCTGGAAGTCACCGTGGCACAGAGTGCGGCTCTCTCTGACGAGGCTACGGCGGTAAACATCCTGGGCCGGCGAATGGTCGCCGCCGTTCAATTAATCCAGGCACTTGGCGGAGGATGGGACAGCTCAAACCTTCCTCAACATCCTGAGTGTTGCGGAAAACTGGTGAGCTCGACTCCGGCAATGCCTGCAAGTAATCACTAATCATGCATAGCGTGCCGGACTTTGCGGGACTCGTTTGCCACAGTCACCACATGGCAATTATCTCTTCCAGGGAGTGATCAGGAGGCATGGACCCCCAATCAGTTTCTATACGCCACATAGCTGAAATCATCAGAAAAGGACGCTCCCTGATGTTAAGATTTTTGCTTGCGGGAAGCGACACGCTGCATCCCCGGAGGTCCATGTCCGATCCCCTTCTGTGGGCCAAGTCGCATGGCATTCGGAAGTATGCGATTGCCGTCCTATCGGTTGCCACAGCACTGACTCTTGCCCAATTGCCGGTCCTCCAACTGGGAGCTGCTCCGGTTTCACTGTTCCTGTGCGCTGTCATGTTTTCCGCGTGGTTTGGGGGATTGGCGCCAGGGGTACTCGCGACAGTTCTCTCGGATCTTGCCTTCTACTATTACTTTTTGCCGCCACTGCATTCGCTGGGTGCAAAGCCCCATGAAATGCCACGCCTTATAGCTTTTACCGTGTCCAATCTGGTTGTGGGATTGCTAACCGCGGCGCAGAGAAGCGCGACGGAATCGCTCAGGCGCGCGCGCGATGATCTGAAAGCAACGGTTCAACAGCTACAAACAACTAATGAAGCATTGCGAGCGGAAAGCATTGAGCGTAAACACGCTGAGGATAAGCTGCGTCGCAGCGAAACATACCTGGCTGAAGCGCAGAAGTTAAGCCACACTGGTAGTTGGGCATGGAGAGTGGACACACAAGAAATCATCCACTCATCCAGGGAGCACTCCCGTCTGTTCGGCTTTGATTCAGAAGAGGGTCCATGGTCATTGGCAAGGCTTCGCGGACGCGTGCATCCGGAGGATCAAGATGAGCTCTTTGAAACCTGGGTACGAGCAGTCCACGAGGGTAAGGATTACGAAGCTGATTTCCGAATCGTACTTTCCGGCGGCGTGGTGAGATACATTCACGCGGTTGGACATCCTTTTTTTAACGAGTCCGGCAATGTGGTTGAATTTATAGGCACCTCCATGGACGTGACCGAACGCAGGCGCGCGGAAGAGGAGCGCGAGCGATTGCGCCAAGCACAGGCGGACCTGGCACACGTCAGCCGGGTAACCACCATGGGAGAACTTTCCGCCTCGCTGGCGCATGAAATCAAGCAACCAATTGCAGCCGCAATTACTGATGCCAATACCTGCTTGCGCTGGCTGGCTCGCGATCAGCCTGACCTGCAGGAGGCTCGGGCGGCTGCCATGAGAGTCGTGAAAGATGCAACGCGGGCGTCGGAAATCGTCAGCCATGTCCGCCTGCTCTTCAAGAAGGGAGCAGCGCAACGGGAGTTGGTGGATGTAAACGAACTCATACGAGAGATGATTCTCCTTCTGCACAACGAGGTAACGCGATATTCCATAGCAGTTCGGACGGAGTTGGCGGCGGACCTTCCCCCGGTCAAGGGAGATCGCGTGCAATTGCAGCAGGTCGTGATGAACTTAATCATGAACAGCATCGACGCCATGAGAGAAGCGGGCGGGACACGCGAGCTCGCCATCAAGTCACAGCCAGCAGAAAACGGGCAACTCATGGTTTCCGTCAGCGATACCGGCGTGGGACTGCCACTGCAGCAGGCGGAACAGATCTTCAATGCGTTCTTTACCACCAAGCTTCATGGGACCGGTATGGGACTCTCCATCAGCCGCTCGATCGTTGAATCCCATGACGGCCGCTTGTGGGCTGGCGGCAACTCTCCACGTGGCGCGACTTTTTATTTCACCCTACCCACCAAAGTTGAGGTAGATGAATGATGGAGTTCCGACTAGAAGAGCCCGGAGTAAGAGTAAAATCTGTTGGAGTGGCCACGGCAGCCGAGCCGCAAGTGATTCCGTTGGAGGGTTGGTTGACGCGGGATGCGCAACAGTTCCGACGAACGAAACGGCTGGCTTTTGCGTGCTTGTAGAAGGAGGCCCAATGGATTCCACTCATGATCGTACGAAAACCAATCGAGAAACGACGAGTGACGCCAGCCAACCCATTCCGTTCGCAGGCTCGGTGCTGGACGCGCAACGTCACGTCTGTGCCTTTTTTCATAACGCTGACGAAGAATACCGGGTGCTGCTTCCATTCATCAAAGACGGTTTCGACCGAGGCGAGAAGGCGTTCCACATTGTCGATCCCAATCTTCGAGAGGAGCATCGCCTACGGCTGATGTCGACTGGCATCAATGTGGAGAAAGCAGAAATGAACGGCCAGTTTGAGCTATGCAACTGGGCTGATGCATATCTACGTGATGGTCACTTCGATCAGGACCGGATGCTCACTCTGATCCAGGAAGTCCTCGATGCGGGGCCGCAGCAAGGGTTCACGCGCACCCGCCTGGTGGCGCATATGGAATGGGCGCTTGAAGATCGGCCGGGCGTCGACGATTTGGTGGAGTACGAGACGCGACTGAACTATCTTCTGCCTCGCTATAAGGACCCGGTTATATGAATTTACGATATCGCCAAGTTTGGCGGGCAAATCGTCGTAGACATCATGCGGACGCATCCGATGATCATTATCGGCGGGGTCCTTCAGGAGAACCCTTTCTTCGTTCCGCCGGATGAATTCTTGCGGGAGCTGCGTAAACGGCACACTACGGGCAAAGCGTAGTTGTCCGCAGCTTGAGCCGGAAATGGAAAAATGGAAAATACAGCCGAGATCAAGCGCCTTCAGAGCTGCATCAATGACCTGATCAGTGTTCTGTCGCTTCCTGCGATTTGGAGTGGCAGCGAGCCATCCCACATCTTAGGCACTCTGCTTGACGTCCTCCTCACCATGTTGCGCATCGATTTTGCCTATGCGCGGCTGGATGCGAGTGATGGCCCGCCCATCGAGGTGGTCCGGTTGGGTGATCATTGGCGTTCTTCCGTTCAGCCGCAGCCATTCTGTCGAAGTCTTGATCGCTGGCTGACGGGTAATGAAAGCGCCTCGCGAAGCGTGGTTCCAAATCCTGCAGGAGAAGGAGAAGTCTGGATCGCGTCGTTCTCGTTGAGCCTTCAACACAAAGGCGGCGTGTTGGTAGCTGGCTCTCGGAGATCTGATTTCCCGACCGAAGTCGAACGGCTCCTTCTGCGCGTCGCGGCCAACCAAGCCGGCATTGGATTGCAAGAGGCCCGGCGCTCCGACGAGCAGAAGCGGATCTCAGTAGTGCTTGAACAACGAGTCGCCGAGCGGACCGGACGGCTGACAGCGGTCAACGACGAGCTGCGGCACAGTGAGGCGTACCTGGCGGAAGCTCAAAGACTTAGTCGTACCGGGAGCTTTGGCTGGAAGGTTTCCACCGGCGAAATCATATGGTCAGAGGAAACCTTTCGAATTTTCCAATACGACCGAACGACGAGGCCGACTGTGGAACTTATTCTGCAACGGGTTCATCCTGAAGACGCGGCCGGCGTGCAACAGACAATCGAGCGCGCAGCGCAGGACGGAAAGAACTTTGAACACGAATATCGCCTGCTCATGCCGGATGGTTCGGTCAAATATGTCCATGTAGTGGCCCATGCCTCAAGCGATGAATCGGGCAGCATTGAGTTTGTCGGAGCGGTAATGGACGTCAGCGACCGTAAGCGCGCGGAAGAGGAACTCCGGCGAAGCGAGGCTCTTGCGGAACAGCGTCTTCGGCTTGTGGTGGATACAACTCCCGCGATGATAAACACTCTTCGTCCTGACGGGTACCTTGATTACGTAAATAAAGGTTGGCTGGATTATTTCGGGTTTTCTTTGGAGACCGCGCTGGATCGTGCTGACGTGATGAAAATGTCCGTGCCTTCGGAAGCCGATATGCATGGTGGGGATTGGCAGCCCATAATCCATCCCAAGGACCTCCCAGGGTTTGCGGAGCAATGGAAAGCGATGCTGGCATCCGGTAAGCCGGCTGAAGGTGAAGCGCGCGTGCGCCGGTTCGACGGAGTGTATCGGTGGCATTTATTTCGCGCGGTGCCTGTTTGTGACCCCACCGGTAAACCGGTCAAATGGTACGCATCCGCTTTTGATATCGAGGACCGCAAGCTGGCGGAAAAAGCGTTGCGGCAAAGCGAGAGTTATCTGGCGGAAGCGCAGAGGCTGGCGCATACCGGGAGCTGGGTCTGGTCGGTACCGGGTAGAGACTCCTTATATCTGTCCGAGGAATGGTATCGCATCTATGGCTTCGATCCGGAAAAGGGAATGCCAAGTTGGGAAGAACGATGGCAGCGCATTCACCCGGAGGATCGGACCCGGCGGAAAATGGAAATTGGTCGAGCCGTAACTGAAAAGGCGGAATTCGAACTGGAATACCGGATTCTTCTTCCGGGCGGCAGCGTCAAATACATCCATACCGTCGGCCATCCTGTTTTGAACGCAGCCGGAGATCTGGTGCAATTCGTGGGTAGTTCCACGGACATTACTGACCGAAAACGCGCAGAGATGTTGCTGGCCGGAGAAAAACGACTTCTGGAGATGATAGCAACGCATGACTCTCGCGCTGCCATCCTCGATGCCTTGTGTCGTCTGGTGGAAGAATTGGCCAGTGGCTCTCTGTCTTCGGTCCTCTTATTGGATTCGAACAGCAACTGCCTTCGTCACGGAGCGGCGCCTAGTCTGCCGATTCCCTACACTGAGGCGATTGATGGCGCGGCCATCGGCCCGTCTGCCGGTTCGTGCGGAACGGCAGCTTATCGCGCAGAGCCAGTGATCGTCTCGGATATCGCCGTGGATCCGCTGTGGGCCGATTACCGCAATCTGGCCCTGCCCCACGGACTGCGAGCGTGCTGGTCGACGCCGATATTGTCGTCGGATGGAAAAGTGTTGGGAACCTTCGCGACATACTATCGCGAACCGCGCAGCCCCACTCCGCAGGAGCGCCATGTCATGGAGCGGATCACGCATCTCGCGAGTATCGCCATTGAGGGCGAGCGGGCGGAAGAGGCTCTTCGTCAGGCGCAGGCGGAGATCGCACGCGTCAGCCGGGTGACTACCATGGGCGAGCTGACTGCTTCGCTCGCGCACGAAGTAAATCAACCCATTGCCGCCGCCATCACTGACGCGAATACTTGCTTGCGCTGGCTCGCTGGTGACATCCCAAATCTTGAAGAAGCCCGCGAGGCTGCTATGAGAGTCGTGAAAGACAATAGGCGCGCGGCAGAGATCATCAGCAGAGTCCGGCTGCTGTTCAAAAAGAGCGCTCCGGAACGGGATTTGGTTGACGTAAACGAGGTCATTCGAGAAATGATCGTTCTCCTGCGCAACGAGCTGGCCCAACGCTCAATTTCGATTCGCACGGACTTTGCAGCGGATTGCCCCCAGGTGATGGCCGATCGTGTGCAATTGCAACAGGTGTTGATGAACCTCATCATGAACGGCATTGATGCGATGAAGGATGTGGAAGGCACGCGGGAGCTCACCATCCAGTCGGAGCGGGCGGAAAAAGAACAGCTTCTGGTTTCAGTCAGCGATACCGGCGTGGGATTACCGCCGCAACAGACTGATCAGATCTTCAACGCCTTCTTTACTACCAAGCTTGATGGCACGGGTATGGGACTTCGAATCAGCCGTTCCATCGTGGAATCACATGGCGGCCGCTTGTGGGCTGCAGCGAACTCTCCGCATGGCGCAACTTTTTGTTTCACTCTCCCCATGAAAGCCGAGGACTAAATGACGCCCGCAGCCGCCCCCACAGTCTTTGTCATCGATGACGACGCCTTGGTGCGCTCTGCCATCCAAGGCATGATGAAGTCGGTTGGCTTGCATTCGGAAACGTTCGCTACGCCGCAGGAGTTCTTGCGCAACAAACGGCCGGACGGGCCAAGTTGCCTCATTCTCGACGTGAGACTGCCAGGAGTTAACGGCCTGGATTTTCAGCGCGAGTTGGCTGACGCAGGCTTCCGCATTCCGATCATCTTCATCACCGGTCATGGCGATATTCCCATGACCGTGAAGGCCATGAAATCCGGCGCCATAGAGTTCCTGACCAAGCCTTTTCGAGATCAGGATTTGCTGGATGCGATCCACCAGGCTTTGGATCGTGACCGGATAACGCGCCAGCAGCAGAGTGAGCTTGCCGGGTTGCGAAAACACTATGAATTGCTGACCGCGCGCGAGCGTGAGGTCATGGGGCTGGTGGTTTCGGGCATGCTCAATAAGCAAATTGCGTTCGATCTCGGGACCAGTGAAATCACGGTAAAGATCCATCGTGGGCATGTAATGCACAAGATGCAGGCTGACTCCCTGGCACATTTGGTCCGAATGGCGGCCAAACTTGAGCTTCCCACCGGCAAAAAATAACTTAGCTGGTTTTTGCTCTTGAATCCACAAATCAGAAATCACAATTTTGATCTGTTTCGGTCGCGTTGCACTGGTGAAATCGCCTCCCTGCGGCTCTTCCGCGCTGTGAAGGTCGGTATTAGCGGCCATATACCAACGTATAATTGCGCCATTTTTGCCGTGGCTGTAACTTTCTAGTATGGCTTCGAATGAAAAAACAAAACTAGTTGCAATTGTTGATGACGACGATCTGATGCGGGGCGCTCTGCAGGGCCTGCTGAAGGCGGTTGGATGGCCGGCACAAGCATTTGCCTCGGCGGAGGAATTCCTGCAGTCCGGCCAACAGTGCCAGACCGCATGTTTGATCGCGGATATCCGCATGCCGGGTATGTCCGGGTTGGAGTTGCAGGCCAAGCTGAATGCTAACCATTGCAGGATTCCTACCATCTTCATCACAGCGCACGGTGATGCCAAAATGCGGATGCAAGCGTTGAGAGCTGGCGCTGTAGAGTTCCTGGCAAAACCGTTCGACGACGAAGCATTGCTTGAGAGTGTTCGCGCGGCCCTGGAAAGTTAGCCGTTAAGACACACCCGTTGAGCATGTCTTCAGGAGGTCGCTTTGGCAACTACTTTTGCAAGATACGGCAGCATTGACCAGGATTCGCGGGAGCGCAGATTCGAGCAACTCATAGGTAACAGCCCTGCTCTGGAAGCGGTGCTCGAGCAAGTTGAACGCGTTGCTCCTACAGATTCCACCGTCCTTATTCAGGGTGAAACAGGCACGGGCAAGGAGCTGATTGCGCGCGCTATTCATAACATCAGCGCGCGTTGCGGCCGTCCGTTCATCAAGCTGAATTGTGCTGCCATCCCTTTCGATCTGTTGGAGAGCGAGCTTTTTGGCCATGAGAAGGGCGCTTTCACAGGCGCAATCGCGCAAAAAGTCGGTCGTTTTGAAATGGCTGACAAAGGGACGCTTTTCCTGGATGAGCTGGGTGACATTCCTTTGGCATTGCAGCCCAAACTGCTGCGGGTACTGCAGGAACAGGAGTTCGAACGCCTGGGCAGCGGCCGGACGCACCAGGTAGACGTTCGGCTGGTGGCTGCGACTCACCGGGATTTGGCAAGCATGGTGAAGCGCAACGAATTTCGCAGTGACCTCTACTATCGCCTGAACGTGTTCCCCGTCCTGCTGCCACCATTGCGGGCACGCAGTGAAGACATTCCAGCCCTGGTAGCGCATTTTGCCGAGATTTTTGGCCGCAAGATGGGTAAGACAATTGAAGATATTCCCGAGGAAACACTGGCGGCCTTCAGCTCATACTCCTGGCCGGGCAACGTCCGCGAGCTCCAGAACATCATCGAGCGTGCGGTGATCCTTGCAAACGATGGCGTACTTCCCAATCCACTGCCGCCAGCGGGCACAGAGGAAATCACCGTATCTTCGGCGCAAGCCACCTTGAAAGATTCCGAACGCGCCCTGATCTTGAGGACGCTGGAGGCAGCCGGCTGGCTGATAGGCGGGCCAACCGGCGCGGCCGTCAAGCTGGGACTGAAGCGCACCACATTGATTTCTAAAATGAAGAAGCTCGGGATCTCGCGGCCCGCGCGGCAATCCAATGTGGATCCGCTTAACGGAGAACCCCAGCAGCCAGACTTACCGCCTACGATACAGTAATGCGATTCGGAACTCCGTTAAGTGGCTTCTAATTTTTCCTACTCATCGGTTTGCTTCTGTCCTTGCCCCATCTATTCCCTACCTTCTCCCTCGTAACGCAGGCTATGTTGCTCTCTCGCTCCTTCTCTCTGTTTCCACGTTCTCCGCAATGAAGATCCTGTTTGCGACCCTTACTATTTTGCAATTCTTCTCGTGACGAGTCACTTTTCGACGGGGCTGTCTCCAATTCGACAGCCTATGCGAGCGTGCTCTGGCCGCTTTGGAAGGAACAGCATTTCTTTCAATTAGTTGCGTCTGCTCCTGGCACTTGCCACGTTTGGCAATCCAGATGCTTTAGTTATGGCTGGAAAGGAGCACTTATGAAAACAATTTTGACACGTACCCTGATGGTGACGCTGCTCGCAACTTCAATCTCGGCCTTCGCGCAGAGCGATGATGGAAAGCGGGACGAAGGAGCCACCAAATGCAACGTTACTCAGCAGGACAATTCCAAGCAGAAGGCGAACGATGCAGGCACGCAACCCGAGCAGAAGTCGAGCGACGAGCAGAAGATCGAACAGCAGGACCAAGATTGGCTGCACGACCTCCAAAGCACTTACGGCGGATGATGCTCGCACGTTGACAAACAAGTACACAGCTGGGGTCGGGGGCGGTTTGGCATCCCGACCCGGCTGGTTCTTTCCTCGGTGTTATCGGCTAACCACCGCCAACCGCGCTTCGATTCCGCCCGAGATGGACGGAAACGAGGGCCGAACAGGCTCGAATCAGCGGAAAGGAGCAAGCAAAGATGACAGCATTAAGAGAAGCAACGAACTCGAATCACAGGCTGCGACCCAAGGTGCTACTAGGATTGAGCATCGCGTTCATACTTGTACTCGCGGTATTAGTCGCCATGTTCTTAGTTGCTATGATATCGGTCGGCTGATCGTTGCGTTTTTGTAACCAAGGTGCGCGCCTCTTCGGCGCTTACCGCGCGGATGATGCTCGCACTCGCTCGCACTACACAAAACAACTACTCAGCCGGGCGGCGGACAACTAATCTTAACCCGTCACCCGGTCATGTTTTACATGAAATTGATGCGGCATTCCCGGTAATTGCGCATCAATTTATATGAGGCAACGAGTGTGCTAATATTTAGGATGTCTCTTTTAATGCGAGGTCTATTTTTTCCGCTTTCATATGGGATTATGCTGATTCTGGGAATGACCGGTTCGGCCGTGGCTCAGGACAATGGGGAAAAGCAGCCCTCAGCACGTCGGCAGCTCCAGCATATCCATACTCCGCAATCGATTGACCAGGAGCTTGCTCGTCTTACCAAAGATCTGGAATTGACTCTGGAACAGCAAAATCAGGTCCGGCCGCTTCTTCAGGAACACCATGATGGGATTCAGGCCCTGCTCGACAAGAACTCCGGGGCTTCGCGGCAGGAACTTGCTCCGCAAATCCACGCCATCAGTGACGATACACACCGCGGCATTCATGCCCTGCTTACAGATCACCAGAAAGAATTGGAAAAGAAGATGCAGCAACGCGAGCGTGTGGCAGTCCTGGAATTCAGTGTGCCGGAACAAGAACGCAACCAGCTTGCCCAGGCGATTAAAAGCAAACGCCACAATACCAAGATCATCATGCTCTATTTTGCTCGCCCAGGGCATACCGAGTTTGCCGATGTTCTCATCGAGGCAAATGTAAGACCAGAATCATTGCTCCGCGCCGTCAACTATATCCTGACCAATGCAGAGAAGCCTGGCGACGATCAACACCGTTGTTTCTAGCGATCGGAATGTCGAGCTAGGCAGAATTGTTCTGAGCTCTAACACAGAACTTGCCATCTCCTCTGAAGCAATTGTGTCTACGACCTAAACGGCCTCAGTTACCTTCCTTGCGATACGCATTTAATCTTCATGGAATAAATAACGAGATTCGCCAGAAAGCATCGATAAGCCCGGCCACCCTGATCGTCACATATTCGCCAGCTGTCGAACTACAGACAGTTCGCTCCGACTCCGGAATTGTTAAGCATTGTGAATGCTCGCGTAATCAGTCAGTTCCAGCGAATGGCGCTCAATCAGCAATTGGCACGCAAGATGCATTCATGAATAACGAAAGCGAGTGCAGCTTGGACGCTCTTGCGAATTCAGATTAACGGAGGAGTTCAGTGAAACTCAATTTATGGACGTGGAAAATGCGAGCGTTGTTTTGCTTAGGCAGCGTCGTTCTGCTCGGAAGCTTGTCGTATGCGGCCCAACCGGAGACACAGTGCATAGAAGCCGGCAAAAAAGTCAAAGTTACCGGGCTAATACTGTCTCGGAACGGAAATCTGGTCAACGTCTATGACAAGAGTTCGGGCGAAGTCATTATTGTCGACCTCAATGCCAGCACCAAAATCGAACGCAAGCGGGGCAAGATCCTTTTCTTCCGCCACACGCAGATGGACAAAACAGCGCTGATACCCGGCCTGACCATGACGGTGGAAGGCCCGGGTAATGCTGCGGGCCAGATTGAAGCCGACAATATCTCCCTTGCTCCACCGGACCCTTTCACAGTTGCAGTGGCCGAAGAGCAGCAGATCATGGCCAATCAGGCGGCCGCCAAGCAGGCGCAGTCCACTGCGAATCGCGGCGTGGCCGCGGCAGGCGATGCCCAGTCCAGAGCTGAACAGGCGCAGACTACGGCGAATGAAGCTGGGGAAATTGCGACGGAAGCAGCCGCTGTTGGAATTCTTGATGCCCAGGCCCTTCAGATCGTAAACACACGTGTGTCAAACATGGACGACTATAAAACCGTCACCGAAGCCGGCATTTACTTTGCCAACGATCAGACTGCGTTGGACGATGCCGCGAAGAAAGATTTGGATACGCTCGCAGGCGTTGCGACATCCCTCGACGGATACGCCATCGAGATCAGCGGTTACGCCTCGGCCTCAGGACCAAATGAACTAAATCAGAAACTCAGTGAGGAGCGGGCTGCGGCTGTTACACGCTACCTGGAAGAGGTGAAGGACATTCCCGTGCGCCGCGTTGTTGGTCCCGTTGGCTATGGCTCGACCCATCCCGACGCGCCAAACGCTGACTCGCATGGGCGTGAGTTAAACCGTCGTGTCGATGTCAAGGTGCTGGTACACACTGAGCCGCAGCCACAAGTGGTCACAACGCCGGTAGCGCAGTCAGAAAATTGATGTTGAACCGTGGAGTTGAAATTGAAAAAGGACCGAAACCGCAATGACGAGCCAAACGCCAAGAAAATGTGCGCACATAACATGCCTGTGCGATGTGAAAGGTGAAGACGAGTATTGCGGGGATGTTTGCCGTGCCAGGGGGCCCGACAATGTGGAGATCGCCTGCCAATGCGACCATCTGGAGTGCCCGTGCGTTGTTGTTGTGGCCATTGTGATAGGACTGTCACGCCACGAGGAGAAATAATTATGAAAGCTTTGAAAAAAACTTTATCCGTCTTAATTTCAATGTGCCTTGTATTGATCACTGCGCCGGGCGCTCTTGCTTATCAAAGCGACCAGCCCTCAGCGCAAGTGCCTGTTCAGGAAGCGAAGCAGACTCCCGCGCAGTTACAGCAATTAGTCGCGCCCATCGCGCTGTACCCCGATGCTTTGGTCGCACAGATCCTGGCAGGAGCTACCTATCCCGATCAGGTTGTGGAAGCAGATCGCTGGCTGCAACAGAACCCGGATCTTAAGGGAGAACAGCTCGGCCAGGAGGTCGACAAACAGCCCTGGGACCCGAGTATCAAAGCCCTCGCGGAATTTCCTTCTGTGCTCGGCAATATGGACAAGAATCTCGCCTGGATCTCATCGCTTGGGGATGCGTACGTCAATCAGCCGCAGGATGTGATGAACGCCGTGCAGGTGATGCGCCAGCGCGCCGAGAAGGCAGGGAACTTAAAGAGCACATCGCAAGAGGACGTCTCAGAGCAGGGGCAGACAATTGTGATTGAGCCAGTCGACCCGGAGATCGTTTACGTTCCGGCATACGATCCCTGGCTGGTGTATGGAGCGCCCATTGGAGTCTGGCCAGGATGGTACGACTATCCAGGACTGTTTATTGCCGGCCCCGGAATAGGGTTTGGCCTGGGTTTTGGCATTGGCTACTTTGGCGGGTTTGGCTGGGGATGGAACCACTGGGGATCTGATTGGCACCACCACGACATTCTTTTTGATAACCACCACTTTGAATCCCACAGCAGAACGTTTTTTAACCATCAGGCATTCGATCGTGGCCGAGGCGGCTTCAATTATCGCCAGCCTGATTTTGGCCACGGCCCGGTTGGTTTGAATCATGGAAGTCAGGGCTTGCATGCCAGTCCGGAACGCGTACCAACGCTTCATGGATCATCTGGCGCGGGCCATCAGTCCGGTATGCACTCCGGCGCATTCAGCGGCTTTGATCACGGCGGGGCTGTGCGAGGAATGTCTTCTCGCGGACAGTCGAGTCTGGGTGGAGGCTTTCGTGGTGGTGGCTTTCATGGTGGAGGCGGTCATGCGGGCGGCGGACACAGGTAATTCGGTATTGCTGCGAGGAAATTGAGTAATGGAGATGGAACTTATGAATACGAATATGAAGCTTAAGCCGAAATTTGTCTGGATGGTGGCGTCAATCGTGTTTCTGCTGGTGCTGTTGGGCTATGCTCGAGTGAGCTTTGCCCAGCAATCGGCGGTAAAGACGTTTGCCTCACCCGGAGAAGCCAGCAACGCTCTTTTCCAGGCTGTCCAAAGTGACGACGAACAGGCGCTGCAGGCGATTCTAGGCGCAGGAAAGGAAATCACCTCTTCCAGCGACGAAATCGAAGACAAACTAGAGCGCGACGGATTCGTCCAGAAATATCAGCAGATGCACCGTATGGTGCGCGAGCCGGACAACACCACTGTCCTATACGTGGGTGCTGAGAACTGGCCCTTTCCCATACCGCTGATAGCAGAGAACGGTAAATGGCACTTCGATTCCAAGGCTGGTGCCAATGAGATCCTGTGCCGCCGAATCGGTGACAACGAAACAATGACAATCGGCGCCTTTCGCCTCCTTGTTCTGGCTCAGCAAGAGCACCTGGCAAGGTCGCGAGATGCAGACCCCGTACCTGTGTACGCAACGCGCTTTATCGGCGTGAAAGGCGCCTATAACGGATTGGATTGGGCAGAGGACGGCGCGGTTCCGCAATCTCTGGTGAACGCAGGCATCACGGATGACGCTGGTGCGGACAAGTCCGCAGTTCCTTATTACGGCTACTACTTCCGAATCCTCACATCACAAGGGAAGAATGCACCGGGAGGAGCCAAGAGCTATCACTCCAACGACAAGCTGACCGGCGGATTCGCCTTCATAGCCTACCCGGCGAAATATCGTTCCTCAGGCGTGAAAACGTTCATCGCCGGCCCGAATGGAATTGTCTACGAAAAAGATCTCGGTTCCGAGACAACAAAAATCGCGGCTTCAATGACGCAGTACGACCCTGATTCAAGCTGGCACGTGGCTGAACAGTAGCTGGGGGAAAAGTGAGGGCGATAAACGTCTGCTATTCGCTGCGCTCACCCAAGACTAAAGTCCTGGGCCATGGACTGGCGATTAGCAAGCGAATCGCTAGACGCTGATACAGGCAGTGCTTCAGTTTAATAAACTAATCCCTATTGGACACGTTTGTTTGTCATATTTTTAGCGAGCGTGGCGCATGGAATCCAGATTCGTGGAAGGACAAAATCGAAAGGAAATCATTATGGAAAAACGAAAACTTGGAAACAGCGATCTTGAGATTACCCCCATCGGGCTGGGAGCCTGGGCGATCGGAGGAGGAGGCTGGGAGTTTGGCTGGGGTCCGCAGGAAGACAAGGACTCTATTGCGGCCATACACGAAGGTCTTGATCGCGGCATCAACTGGATTGACACTGCGGCTGTTTATGGCCTGGGCCATTCAGAAGGGGTAGTTGCGTGTGCATTGCAGGGACGAAACAGCCGTCCCTATGTGTTCACAAAATGCTCTCTGGTGTGGAATAAGAGCGGCGAAATTGGGCACTCGCTGAAAACCGCATCAATCCGGCACGAGTGCGAGCAGAGCCTTCGCAGGCTGAAGGTGGACACGATCGACCTTTATCAGATTCACTGGCCCATTCCGGACGAAGACGTCGAGCAGGCATGGGATGAGCTTGCCCATCTGAAAGAAGAAGGCAAAGTCCGCTATATCGGCGTTTCAAATTTCGATGCGCTGCAGATGCAGCGTGCGATGGATATCGCTCCGATTACATCATTGCAGCCTCCGTACTCTTTGCTCGCGCGGCAGGCTGAAGGCGAGATCCTGCCATTTGCCGAGCGCAGCGGCATCGGCGTAATCGTCTATTCGCCGATGTATTCCGGCCTCTTGAGCGGCAAGATGACCCGCGAACGCATTGCCAGCTTTCCGTTGGATGACTGGCGCAGGCGCAATCGCAATTTCCAGGAACCGCTCCTTTCTTACAATCTGCGTCTGGTTGAACTCCTGCGGGAAATTGGTCTTCGCCATGACATAACAGCGGGTGAGGTTGCCATCGCGTGGACGTTAAACAACGCTGCCGTTACAGGAGCGATCGTTGGCGTAAGGAGCAAGGAACAGGTAATGGGAATCATTGATGCCGGAGAGTTTCGGCTGAACACCACCGAAGTAAATGAAATAGCACAGGTCCAAATGGCGGAGGCGCAGGAGCTGTCGTTGTATTCATGAAAGTCGGCTGGTTTGCCAGATGTGCTGCAGCTCGCACGTGTGAAACAACTGGCGCTGAGTGCTGGCGGCGCATACAAAAAGCGCAGTAGATCCTGTCAGTTGTCGGGCGATTGGCCGCTTGCACGCTTCAGTGGAACAAAGGTGGAATATGCATGCCAAGTGACACAATTTTATACATATCCGATCACGGACTCCGCAGCAGTTCGATATTAGCTGCACTCGAAGCGAGTGGTTATAGCGTTGTAAGCGCCGACAGCTCAACGCAAGCGATCGCACTGGTATTCGTCCTGCATTCAGTAAATGACGTTGTGCTTGATCAGCACTCGATTCGAACAGCCCAGCTTTTACCTGGCACATAGCCTGCGGGCTCTTCGCCCAGATATTCCAATCGTCCTGGTATGCGCTGACCGAATCGACCGCTTGCCACCCGAGATGGATTATTGTGTGAATGCAGGGCAGCCGCTCGAAAATGTTACTTCCCAGTTTGCGGCGCGCCTGGTAGAGAAGTCCGTTGCAGTAGGCCGGATGAACGTAACCCCAAGGCCAGAACGACGTATTTGCCTTTCCTGTCCATCCTGTCCATAAAATGCGGAAATTGGTTCTACTGGGCGGACAGGGCGGAAACAGCGGAAAGGGCGGAAATCAAAGAATGCCCTGTATTCATGCGTATTTGAGGCTATGTTCCTTGAGAATCAGAGATTTACAAAAATGAGGTAGTTCGAATCCCCCCCTCTCCCGCCAGAAGATTTCTCCTTTGGTTTCAATTCGTTGTCGCCATACCCTTGCCGTTGTTTTTGAGGATATCAGAGAACAAGTTGTCCATTTTCTGACGGTTAGGGAAAGTTCGAAAATCTGCTGGATCGCATAAGGCTGCATCTACAGCGTCGGTCCGACAACCGACCTCCGCTTTACCGCCATCCCGCTGAACGATCTGTCGGCGTTTCCTATAAGCCTGTTTCGGGACCTCGAGACGAAGCGCTGAAGCACTGGGGAGATGATTTACCTTCCAGGAAGATGCGTTGGCCGACGATACGCCCGGAACCATGCTCGCAGATTGGCAACCGTCCAGATCCGCCCCCTAATGCTATGACGAGGAACTGGCAGAGTCTCACGCTCGGTTCTGCGAGAGGCTGGTGGTGAAATTCCACCGGCCTACTCACCCGGGTGCTCTCCCCAGAGCGCGAGATTCGCGCCGGGGTTGTGGGCTCTTCTGTCTCCGAGCGTCTCACCCTCGTTGACACGCGCCGGGCGCGAGCTTAGATCCGGCGTCGGAATCCATTACAATGTCTGGGCCATTATTCCGTTGAATTGGCGGAAAGCCGGAAAGACTCCACATGAGCGCCAATGAATCGAATTTGTCCGACGCAAAATTCGGCTACGACCTCGTGGTCGCAGTCACACAAGCCAGCATCAATGCCACAATGAAGCAGTTTCTTGCCGGGCTGGCAGCGCCTGAAGTCGTGTCCTGCTACGTCTATGATGCAAATAACAATTTAGTGCCTGTAAATTACGAAGACCTGAAGAAGCAGGCGCATGGTTCCGACCCTTTCCAGGTCCCCGATCACGCCGATCCCGCGACCAATAAAGACCTGTTGAACCTTGCCGCAGCCAACTATGCCGGTGGATTCAGGGCTCAGATTGGACTGCCGGACCTGCCCCTTGCCAGCCTTCCCGCGATCGTTACTCTGTCGAGCGGCACCGATGCTCCTGTGCTTTTCAATCTGCTGTGCTCCGAATTCCAGATTACGGGCTTCGAATATGGTCCCCGCGGACGCGTGATCTGGATCGACGAGAAGCAGCCCAGCGGGTCCGGCGATCCCTGGTATTTCTCCTCCCACGTGACACTGAACACAGCCCGCCTGGATCCCGGAAAACCGCTTTCCCAAACTACGCCCGCCGTGGAACACCGAATCCAGCAATTGAAGCAAACCATCGGCGCGGATGCCTTCAGCGTGCAGCGATTGTTTCTCGATCTTGATACCGCAATTCTGCAGTCCACCCCGACAATCGTGGGAATTCCTGAGGGCTGGGCGGTCTGGGAACTGATCTCGAGCATCTTTCTTGGCGCTTACATGAACCAGATGCGGAGCAATGGGACTCCGGTGCTGGGTTATTCGATCACAGTGAGCCGGCCCGACAGCAGCACGCTTCAGGTGGCGGCGCTCTCCTACGAAACTGCAGCCCTGCTTGACCATTCGAAGCCGATCATGAACCCAACGCCGGCGCAGCAGGCAGCCGCCACATTCAATTATCTCGGTACCAGTGGTTCAACACCCCCCACAGCAGCGTTGTTCCCGTGGAACTGGGTCGAAGTCGGCGAGGTATCCTCTTTCTCCGGAGTACAGTCGATCCGCAGAGACGTTTTCATGCTCTTTTTTGGAAGGTTGCTGAATTTCGACGTTCTGCCGTTGTTCCAGGCTACTACGGTCTCTCTCAGCCACGATGGGGACTGTTACCACATTCGATACTCTTCCGGATTTGCGTCGAATCCCGGCGGCTTCGCGCCTGTGAACCCAGGCGCACCCGGGAAGGATGGGTTCACTCAGGTGCTGGACCTGAACTTCTACCACCCCTCGTATGACAGTTCTGAAGCGGCGGACCATGGGTCATCCATTCACGGTAACTTCAATTACACGCTTACCGGTTCCGTGGACGTCAACCATAATCTCATTCGGGTGGTCATACGTGCGCAGGCCTATATGAGTTTCAACCATCATGAACTTGGTCAGGAGTATGACGACCTTCCGGGAGCCAACTATTACGACAAGACGCAGACCGTTATGTTTCAGCTTGGCGTCACCAGCGACGGAGTTCTCCAGGTCAGCAGAGAGAGCCACATTGACACCAACTCTGCGCCATGGAACTTCCACGTCGGAGGTTTTGTGGGCCTCTTTAAAACCGAGGATCATATCCTGGACGGGCTTCACAACGTCGAAAATAATCTCGCCGACCTTGTGGACGATAATTTCGCCTCTTATGGCGGGAGGATCGCAGACGAAATCAACAGTCACAGAGGCTGGGTGTTTCCGGGAGCCAGGTCTTTCCTGTTCAAAGACGTTTGGTTTTCATCGCATCAGGACCTGGTGGCCCACCTTACTTATGCCGCCATTTAACGAGTCCTGCCTCTGCTAACCCTGAAGGGAGCCTCGCCATGAGCGCACTGAGCGTGAAGTCATCTTCCGAACTGATGCAAAACTACCTTCAAAGTGACATTTTGGAGCCGCAGAAGAAATTCTCCGCGCTGCAAACCGATGCCGGGGCTTCGCTGCTCTTTTCTATCGGCACCGACGATGCATTCTCCGTGACCAGGGAAATCCCGGGCAAAGCTCACGGATGGAGCCGCGCTGATCTGAGCGGGGCTCAGGTTCGGCAGGATTTTCCTCATGGCGCCACGTGCACGACCTTCGCTGCCGCGCAGACGATCTCCCGCGTCCGACAATCCGCGGCGATTCACCTCGCCATGGTGCTCCATGACGGCAAGAACGATCATCTCTATCTCGGTCTGGCCAATTCCGATTCTGATATCAGCTGGACCGACAAGCCGGCGTGGCTTCCCTGCCCCTTCAACGCCAGAGACAACTCCGGCGCCCCGACCCAGCCTCCTGCGCCATTCAGGATCGCCAGCATATTCATCAGTGAAGCGACGGACAAGGAATACATTGTTGCCGACGTAATCCGTAACCCAGCCGACCGGGTTGGACTGCTCTCCCGTTTTTATATTGACGTAAGCAACCCATCTTCCCCGGTGTGGACGCCCCATGATCTTGCAATCGATATAGAAGCTGCTTCGTACTCTTCGTACTCCTCGTGCCTGGGCCGCACCAGCCATGCCTTTGGCGTGGACGGCCTCTATACAAAGGGGACCATTGGGGATTCACTGCAGCTCATCTACACGCCGCTCTACAATCCATTCGATCCGGGAACACCGCCAGCGCCGTCCCGTCTGAAGCTCCCGGAAGACGTGCCGGCAGACGCCATCGCCGCCTCCCGCAGGAGCGATAATACATCCGATCTCTACGTGGTTGCCCGGAGCGGTCTCTACTACTTCGCCAGCACAAACCAGCGCGACGAGGCGGTCGGTACACTGCTCCTGACCCACCCTCTCCTGTCCGGAGCACGCTTCGTTTTCGCCTCGGAGACCGAGGACGCAGTCACAGTTTGGGGTCTCAACGCCAGTAATCAGGTGTTTTACAGCACGTGTCCCGTGGCACAGATCGCCTCAGGGGCCGCCTGGAGCCGGCCGATTGTTGTGCTCGCCGGGGTCGATGCCATTTCTCCTTACATCGATCGCAGGTTCAGCGCGAATACTTTCTTCGCGCACAGTGCGTCCGGTCTGATCAGGATGATCAAGACCCCGGCGACCGGCCTCTGGAGCCGCCGTAATATCACGCTGCCGCCGACCGCCAAACAGCAGGATGCGCGCCGCATATCGTCCTACACAACGCAAATTCAGGTGACCGGCCGCGATGGCCGGGTAGCCGCCAATGTGTCCGTGGAGCTTACTGCGGTCAACGTCACCTCAGTCTACATCAATCACCTTTACTATGTTGTTGGCCCGGTGCCGATCTCTGTCCCTACCGATGCTCGCGGGACCGTCACCATTGTCGAAACAGCGCATACCCTGGCGGGTACCCGGTTCATCGCAACGGTGGAAGGCCAGACGCACTCGATCAATCCAATGGATGCTCCCTTTCAGAGGAGCGCCGCGCTGGATTCGGTGGCCAGTCTGCAAAACGCAGTCATTACGCACCGGGATGGAAGCACCCGGCCGTTTATTCCAGCCGGCGTCTCGAAAGACGACCTGCAGAAAGTCGCCCAGTCCAACAAGGACCTGAGAAAAGCGTATACGAAGATCGCGGCTTCAGCTTTTCCCCAGCCGTTGCGTGCAACCGCGGCTTCTCCTGCCGCGGTTGCTCTTTCCGGAGGCATCCTCGCGGATCTCGGCGATCTGTTCAGCTGGCTGGAGTCTGGTATCGAAGCGGTCATTTCGATCATCGAAGATACCGCTGAGAACGTCTGGCATTTTGTCGCTGAAATCGGTGGCAGTATTTATTACGGCATTCTGGACGCCGTCGAAAAAGTTGTGGCCGCAGCAGTGTGGATTTACAACGCAATCAAGATCATCATTGAAGACATCATCCTGTTTCTGGAGTTCCTCTTCCTCTGGCCCGACATTCTGATTACGCACCGCGTCATGAAGAATGTCTTCACCCGGTTCGTGCGTCATTCGATTGACGAGTTGAGCGCTTCGCGGGCGGCCCTTCCTGCCCTGTTCCGGCAATTGGAGTCCGGCATCAACAAGTGGGCAGATATCCCGTATTTTGGTCAGACCCCCGGGAGCATTGCCGGCGCCCATTCATCCCTGCCCGGAGAGATTAGCGCGCCCGCCCATCTTGGCCTTCATCTTTTCCAGGGCAACGGCAGCCACGCCGAAAGCCACTACATGCCTGAGGGTCCGGGCGAGGAGATATTCAAAGACCTGTTGAATCTGCTGGCGAACGAAGAGGAAACGCTGCTCGCCGCGTATCAGGCCATCCAGACGGACATCATCAGCCAGTTCAGCAGTTTGAGCCTTACGGAGATCATTAAAAGATTTGTTGCCATCGTTACCGACACGTTGCTGCAGTCGGCGGAAAATATCCTGCTCGCTGTCCTGGATGTTTTCATCCAGCTCACCGCCGGCCTCATGGATGTGCTCACTGCGCCTGTCGACATCCCGGTGATCTCCTGGCTTTATCACACGTTCACTGGAGACGACCTTTCATTCCTGGATCTCATTTGTCTCGTCGCCGCGATTCCCGCCACCATTATCTATAAAGCCACGGCGGAGTCCGAACGCGCGGGAAACGTGGTGCCGTTTCCCCGCGATGACGCATTCACGAGAGGTCTGCTGGATGCCGGCAACTTTGACCAGGTCAAAGCCCAGTTTTTTGCGCCCGGAGTTCTTCAGGCTGGCGCAGGCCCTGTGCCTGCCGTCATTGCCGCAGAGAACGCCGTTCTGAATGAATCCAGACTCAAGGTATTGAGCTTTGTTGCCGATGTCTTTGCCTTCGCCGGAGGTATTGTGCTGACGATAACATCCGCAATACAGAAAACGTTTGATTCAATCGTGCATCTCCCCGTACCCTACGCCAAAACAATGGCCAGTATTGCCGGCATGGCCAATATCGCCTATGTCTCTCCGAATATACCCTCGTTCCTGAATTCCGTCGCGGGCATCACTTTTGCGCAGGTAAACAATCTGCTTACCGGTATCAGCATTGTGAAAGGCTTAATCGCCATACCTTTCACCGCCACCACCAGTGAGCATATCCGGCTAATATTCCCTTTCGCGGAGACGATCCTGAACATCGTCTGGAATCTTCCGGTGATAGAGAACATCATTGCAAATTACCGTCACTTTGACACTACCTACAAATCGCTCATTCCCGAATCGGCCGGGAATTTTGCATTTAATTTGGGGGGCATTCTGGAGTTCCCGATCGCGACGATTGAGGAGCGCAAAATCAAATTGGCGCTGACGGCGGTACAGGACGGGCTGATGCTGGCTTACGGAAGCCTCATGATCGTTGCTGGCGGAATTTACGAATGGGCCCCTGGACAGACACATTAGCCGACTGTTCGATTCCTGACAAAATTCAGAAGGCTCTGGAAGCGGCACCTGGACTCATAACAGCGGATATCGATTACACCGGATTGACCCGGCTTGGAAATGAGCCGGTTCAGGGCAATCAGCCGCGAAGACGTGCTCATGCATCGAAAGTCCTGGCCCCGGAGTTCGAGCGATCGAAGACCAACCGGATGTGAACCTCTCGGTTGATCCGGCTCCCATCAGTTCAACGTGCCAGTCATATCGATACTCCAGTGTACGAAGAGAGCCGCTCGTTCCGTTGCCAGCCGTTGCAGAAACTGGCTTGCCCTGGTCTTGCGGTTCTTAAAGCGCTTGAACTTTTGCATCACCCACGCCACGAGCGTCTGGTTGACATATCGGAGCAAGGGGTACAGGCCGGGGGAGCGTGTCGCCTTCTCATTGCCTCGGGTGTTCGGGGTGTGACGGGGTCATTCGAAGCAATCCAAGCGTATGGCTACTGACGCACCGGAGTCCCCTGGATAGATGGGTTTTAATAACAGGTTTTCTTGCTTGTACTTAGATAACTTGGGCTGGCTTCAGCTGCGACACTCTCGCTAAAGCTTCCTAAGGTTAACGGAGTTCCAGAGTTCGGAAATCGTCCATTACTCTCCGCCAGAACATTTCCTTTTTTGATTCACTGCTTTATAACCACATTCTTCCGTTGGTTTTCAGGAAATCGAATCCGTAAGTTGTTTTGTTTTCTGCCGGTCAGGGACAGTTCGAAAGTCGACCTCGGTCGCACAAAAGAGCCCGTTTGTTGGGTTGGCATCATGAGCAATGATCGACATTCTCACAACCAACTGCGGTCCTGAAAATGACGTCCGGTTTGCCGACTAACCGTTCGGAATTTCGTCTCAGCGGTGCTTTCGCCTCTTCCGATCTATGCGTGTAGCACATTGAGCGGAGGCATTCAGCCGCCTTCATGCAACAACCGGGTCAAACGCTTCCACGCATCGCGTGTTTGGAGGGACTTGATCGCGGCTGCTGTTTCCTGCGTTTCCGCGCTGGTATGCACCGGAATGAAGAGATGATCGTTTTCGGCCTGCACGCGCGAGTAGCTGGTGAAGGAAGTCACGCCTATGTCCTGATGACAATTGTGGCATTGTCGTAACGTCACGCCTCCGGTCTGGTTGCCGTCCCGGCGGCCTTCAAAGGCATCCTCGCCATGCGTGCTGAACACTGGAAAGCCAGTTTTCGTCTTCTCCCACACGCCGCGCAGGCCGATCATCCCCTGCGGGAAACCGCTCCACGTCAGTAGAAATTCCGCCACCCGCTGCGTGCTGCCATCGAAATCAAATCTGACTCCTGGCGGAATTGTGACGTACCGCCGTAACTGAATGCTGTCCGTAATAGGCGAAACCACCGGCCGGCCCGCGGCGTCAATCAGGAGCGCGCGATGCACCAGCGCCAGATCCGTGCCGACCGGAAAGTGCGGAGGACTACACGCATGGATCTGGCAATCGTCTGTCTGGGGTCGCTGCCGGCTATACGCTCGCATAGATTCCAGATACTTGGAACCCTCCAGCTCGCCGGGCGGGAGCTTCAGATATACGAGAAACAGTGATCTGGGAAAAGCAGCAGAGTGAAATGCCTAAGGCAAAAATTGAGCGGTGGTGGATTGCCGAAGAGTAAATCTCCCGTCCTATGACGTACCCGGAAACCGCAAAAGTGGAATTTCCCTGCGTTTTGTGCGGGCCTAAAATTCAATAACTAACGTGTTCTCAATGTCATTACATCTGCGGTGGGGCCATGCGCAGCAGGAGCTCAGTCCCGCCAGGGAGCTTGAAGTTCTTCTTCTTGGCGGTCATCATAGTAGTCGCCGGAGGCTTGTCCAGGACCCAATTCAGCTTTAGTCCATCGATCCCTATCGCCCCACTTGAATCTTCCTGCAGGTTCGACTTCGGATCGCTCTTGCCTTTCAGGATCGCGGTCTGCACAGCCGCGCCTGAACTTGCGATTGAAGTAGCAGTCGCGTTTCCCGTCCGCTGGGTAGGCTCGGTGGAGTGGTTCATTCCGTAGAATGGGTCTCCGGACAGATCGTCCGGCGGAGTGGCCACCGCCGCAATGATGCCTGTCAGGGGGACCTCTTGACCTGGATTCGGTATCGCCTTGTCGAGCACGATCGAAACCGTGTTCCCGTCCTTCGCGTCAACGACCGTCGCGCTTAGCGCCGTGCCGCGCGGCATTAGAGTCTTTCCCTTGACCACAAGATCGCGCGTAAGGTGCAGGGCGATCTTATCTCCTGCCTTAGCTATCTTAAAGTCCAATGTTTTGTCCAGGGCGCAGAATCCAATGGCTGCCTGCTGCGCCCCTGCTGCCAGACTCAAAAGAAACAGCATGAAAGGGACTGCAATCATTCGACGCATGGTTTGCTCCAGTAAGACGTCGGCATGAAGTGTAACACCCCTGGCCAACACGGGGCGAATCACTGCAAAGAGAACAAGCGGGCTTGCGGGTCACACGCGAAACGTGCTGCTACCCGAATTAATAACTTAGCCTGTTAAGGGCGGAGAAAAATCGCGGCTGGTGATGGCGCTGATGCTCTTTAATCCGCCGAACTTTTTTGTTGCTTGGCGAGCCTGCCAACTACCTTGACCCTCGTTATGAAGGAAATGCTGGTAGAAGTGCTGAAAGATTTTAAGGCACTATGATTTTCGTGTCGCACGACCGCATGTTCCTGCGCGGCCTGGGTTCACGTGTGCTGGAACTGGGGCGGCGAGAGCGGAACCGACCGCAGTCCGCAGGTGTATCCCGTCTTATGTTGAGTAGGTGCAGAAGATCGGCCACGAAGCGCCGGAATCTACGCATACTGGAATGGCTCTTAAAAGAAGCCCAGAATTATGAAAATTTAATGTCTTTCAAAGGTTCTGCTAATGTTGGCACTATATATGTCGGAAGATACCATTGCCGGGAAGAGAAAAGGATCAGGCAAGCATGTTTTTGTTAGCTCAAAAGTTCGTACGGGGTGCGGCCCTCGGACTCATGTTTTTTCTTGCCGGGACAGCCTACTGCACATGCGATTCCTATGATCCCGATCCCTATGATGACATCCCGCCTGTAGTCACCGTCCAATTCAACTACGTTGTTCCCGCGTCGGTAAACATTTCGCGCCTTCGGCGTCAAAACAAGAGGCAAATCAGCCGCTATTTCGGGAACACAATGCTGCATGTACCCTCAGCGGCCGCGCCACAGTTGCAGGAGCCGCAGTTGGATTTTGCATTCCGCCAGGCCCCGCTTCAATGGGCCATACCTCTTAGACGCTAGACGTCATTCCAGACTCCTCTGAACTTCTTCAGAGGCCGGCGGTGTATCTGGTTATTCCAGAGGCATGGGACCGCCACAATCGCAAACATTATCGAGATCGATACCAAACCGTTTCTATTGGTTTGCTGCCGTTAAGGCGGCAAAGGAGCCGGAATCGGGCTTCCGGCAAAAAGTCGGGCACCGGAAATGGCCGCCGGCTGGGCACCGCGCATCAGCCAAAAACCATGTTTCGGTGCCCGACTTTCACTTTCGGAAATGAGCGAGGCGGGTGGAAATTACTGCATTGATCGGTCGCAGTTTTCTGCGTGCCCAGTGAGCACCTTTGCGGGGCGCTTCCGAGATGAGATTAGAATTTTTAATGTATTTTTAATGAGTTTCTTGTATTATTCCGGTCTCATGCTCGTTGCAGGCCGGATGCTTGATTTTTGTTCAAAAGCATCTTGAAACTTTAAAAACACGCCCATAACCCGCGGGTGCCTCGGGACCAACCGCGCTTATTGGCTCCAGGGGATTTCTCTGGCTGCCACCTCAAATAAGCGTTAGCAACTCAAGCGACGAAGACTAGTTGAGTCGTACCACCCTCGATGAGACCGCAATGGTCACTTCGTCGATGGTCACTCCGTTTATCACTTCGTGGGCCCACAGTTGCCGTCGGATCAATCGGCGTTCCAATGAAACGCCTTCAACAGAATTGACCGAAACGGCCTGCTTTTCGCTTATCCGAGGAAGCAAACCTTTAATGATCCGCCGTACTAGCAGCGCTTCCGGGGGAAAGGCATGCCAAGGCACGCCCATGAGAAGTTTGAAGCAGAACACTACACCGACACGGAGAAGCCCGTACAATTGTCGCCCCATACAAAAGCTTTCCCTGAGCTGCGCTCTGGCAGCTCTGTTAGTTTTTTCAGGATTTGTGAGCGCATTTGCGCAAGCCACTCCCACGGCCTCCAATACGCTTCTAGCTACGGGCTTCACGCTGCCGTATGGAGCGCAGGTATTAGCGGGAACAGCCATTAATCCGGCCACAGGCAAGCCCTTCAGGCATTTGTGGACGGCTGATACTGGTGGACTTTGCCGTCTTGATCCAGATCTGGATACCGGAGGCCCACTGACAGTCAATTTGGCAACTTGCGTTGGCACAACTGTGGCCGGCGTGGCTTTTGTCCCCGGAAGGATGGTTTTTGATCCACTCACCAACACTATTTATTCGGTGAATGATGCCAACGGCGCCAACGTGGCCCGCTTCCACTTTCAGCCGGATGGCGATTCCGGCCAGGGGCTTGTGAGTTCAACCTCTGAATTTCTGGGCGATGGCGGTGGTTGCGGTCTAGGCGGTAGTTTTCCCTGGGCAGTTGCGCTGGGACCTGACGCGAATCTTTATATTTCTTTCAAGTTGAACGGCAATCTGGTTCGGGTGATCTCGCCCTCAAGCGCTAGTGTCCCGTGCTCCAATGTTCAAGTAATGGGCACCACCGCAGACGTGCGCCGCGGCCTGGCTATGGCTTGGATCGGACACGATCTGTGGGGTTCTGACGTCCGCGGTCCCTTCCAGATCATCAATGCTGACCAGTGTTTTACTCCTGCCAATGGCAACACTCCGTGCCATGCAGTAACCAAGCTGAAAACGTTGCTCACCAATCAGGTTGCCGTTATCAGCGATCAGGTTTATCCGGCTACAAATGGCGATAGCCTCTACCTGTCCGAAGCTGGGACCAACATCTTCAAACTCTCTGGAGTTTCCAGCCCCACCGGAGCTATTACACTCGATAACAATTGGGGTAATGGCTTTCTGTTCCTGATCAGTATGGCTTTTGATGCCTCGCCTTCAGGCCCTGTAGTTTACGTCGGCGATGATCCGGGACAAGAAGGCGGCGTTGCCGGTGGCGGACGATACTATGCTGTATCAACTACTCCGACAGCTCCTACTGTTCCAGGCACGCCTCTTGGAGTTACCGCAGGAGCAGGAGACAGTCAAGCGTTTCTCTCCTTCCTGGACGGAGGCGGCACTTCACCTACGAGTTTCACCGTTCGCAACGCCACGGCGTCTAACGGCCATCTGGTGCCGGACGTCATTGCTCCAGTTGTCGGCTCATCAGTGACGCAATCTATTACAGTAAACGGATTGACGAATGGAGTTGCTTACGCATTCATCGTTTCAGCCACGAATGCTCAAGGCACAAGTGCGTTCTCAGCGCCCAGCAACTCTGTGACTCCGCTGGCAATTACTGTTCCCGGCGCACCCACCGGAGCAGCCGCCGTAGCGGCAGACTCGCAGGCAACTGTGGCCTGGGTTCCTCCGGCAAACAATGGAAATGCGACCATCAGCAGCTACACGGTAACGGCGCGTATTAACGGGATAGCCACGGCAAACACGGCCACCACACCGAATGGCACCACAACTTCGGCAGTAGTGACTGCTTTAACGAATGGAACTGCATATACATTTATGGTCCACGCCAGCAACATTAAAGGCGCAGGACCTGAATCGGCACCTTCCAACTCTGTGACACCCACACGTCCCCTGGGCGCTACTGATATGGCCATCAGCATCAGCGGTCCGGCGACCATTAATTCCGGTGGCAACGCAACATACATTCTGACAGCCTCAAACCTGGGGCCAAGCTTTGCCCCGCAAGTTACGGTGAACGATTTTGTTCCAGCCGGCGCAACGTTTGTTTCCGGGACGCCGAGTCAGGGAGCTTGTGCTCTTTTGGGTGCTCAGTTCCAATGCAACCTAGGTGGCATCGTCGTAAACGGCACAGCGACAATCACTGTGACTCTGAACGTGACTTCGGCCATCACAAACACAGCCACTGTCAGTGCGAATGACGCGGCCGGCAATCCTGTCACTGATCCTTCGCCACTGAACAATACGTTCAGCTTCAGCACGACGATCCCACCGCCTCCAACTACAACGGACTTGCAGGTCACGGGATCGCCGCAGAATGGCGGTCCGACATCTGGGCCGACGACAACGGACACAATTACCTGGCAGATCAAAAACGCGCAAAACTCACCTGCCAATGCAACCGTCTTCACGGCAACATTGCCGGCAGGTTTGCCCTTCAACTCTCTTGCTACCTCTACTGGATCTTGCACAGCGCCGGCAGTTGGTAGCGCAGGAACAATCACTTGTAATGCAGCCACAGTGGCCGCAGGACAAACCATGATCGTAACCGTAAACTTCAGCGTGCCTGGCGCAGGTAGTTTTACTTCCACGGGACACGCATCGTTCAACGGCACTGACACAAACACGCCCAACAACACGTTCAGTGTGACGATCAACGCAAAGTAGTAAGCAGAAAGCAAATGCCGGGAAGCAGAAGATTCGCTTCCCGGCATTTTTATTTTGTTTTTGCAGCGTGACTTACCTGGGCTGTTGGGCTTTCGGCGTGGCGCCCTTGGGATCGCTGACCGGCTGACCGGCATTGGGTGAAGGGTTAAGTTGGCTGGCCGGCATCCAGGCGGAAGTTGGTGCCGCCCCCAAATATTGCTCGTTATAATCGATGCGCACGGAACCGTTTCTGGATTGTTCCTGTTTCTCGAGATTCTGTTTGGTCAGAATTCGCACAATCTCATTTTTCGACTTCTCCAGCGAAGGCGTCTCGCGGCCCTCCAGCTTGAAAATAATCAACGCCGAAGGCTGCTCGATAATACGTGTGCATTCCCCCGGCTTCAGGGCAAAGAGTTCTTTTTCCTGGTCTGGCGCATAGATGCCGCGGCGCACAACAGCCATTTTCGTGGATGGAGGATTCTTGACTTCCAGTTTGTCATAAGCCTCTTTCTGTAATGCGTCGAGATCCTCACCTTTGACTGCGCGTTCACGAATCTCTTTGGCCAACCCAGCCGCCTTGGCAGCAAAGTCTTCGTCTTTCAGATTGGCTGAATTGTATCTAGGGAGTGTTATGCGACGCAGTGTCAGCTCTTCAAACTTGCCGAGATTGGCCGTGTAGTATGCCTGAGTTTCCTCAGCTGAAACTTTCCTGGCTTTTTCGTTTAGCAGCGCGGTGTACATATCGCTCATCGCGCGCATGCGGGCCAGGCGCATGACCTCGGCATAGCGTGGGTCATGTTCAACTCCGGCCTTCTTGGCTGCTTCATAGTTCAGCAGTGTATTGGCATAACCCTCAGCCACGGCCCGGCGCTGAGCTGGAAGCAATGTCGGCCCGATTGCATTCAGACCATCAACCACGGCGTCAAACTGCTGCCTGTTTACTACGGTGCTGCAAGTGGCTGGTTTTTTGTTTTCGACTTCGCCGTTTCGACAAAGGCCATGAATTGTGATTACCGGTTCAGAAGCCGTGGCCGCGACAGTCCTGGCTTCCGCGGACATCGGCGAATTTTGTGGTTTCTTGATAGCGGCATCAGACGTTTTCGCCATTGTTGATGGAGGGCCCTGTGCAGAAGATGGTGTTTGTGCTGGGGCCGTGGCAATGACCAATAAAGCTGTTAAAAAAAGAGCAGGCATAGTTATGCCCCTTTCCGCGCAAAAGAGAGCTGATGAATTTTAGCCCATCGTATCATAGGTTGAAGCGCGGAAGTGCCAGAAGAAATCGCATTCAGGTGAAACAAAATCTGGCGCTTTGGCCCAAGGTTGCAAAAAGGGCAAGCGAAGGGCAGTAGGTCGTTTCGCAACATTAAAATTTTTAATGTGAGCTTAATGTGCCTTTAATTGGCGGAGTCCATTTTCTTATTGCGCGAGTAAATATTTGCACGTATTATTTGCGCCTCCGGAATAGCGGTTGATTTTGCGGGCCGCTGCGCTGGATGAGTTCAAGTATTTTCCTACCACATCGACGGTAAATCGGGCACGGCGCTAGTTGGTAGCTGAACGCTGAGGTTGGGCGTTGGGCTGCTCTCGTCTATTTACCCAACTCCAGTCTCTAACGATAACTCAGCACCACAAAGGTTAGGCTGGCAGCGGTCCATGCTCTGATTTACGTTCTCTGACCTCCGTCTTTCTTCCCTTTGTTGCAAACAAAACTGGCACATGGTTGCGCCCTATTGCCAACCGTGCGTCCCGAGAACGCCCATGAGAAGGCATACGCGGATGCTTGGCCTAGAGGCGGCACCTGCAGCTGACTCCATTGCAATCGTTCGCCAGGCTTAACGCCGGGGAACGGGAAAGACGGATATCTATGAGAAACATTACTAAGACACAGTCGTCGCAGCCTAAAGCCCGCAAGCTGTCTATTTGCCTTGGTTTGCTGTGTGTCACCTTCATCCTTGCGTTCGCCGTAACAGCGAATGCTCAGAACGTAACGCAACTCAACGTTCCGACAACTACCACCCTGTGGGCGGGAACCGCCGACTGGAACCAGTTTGGTCTTTCCTCGGTCACTTCCCCAACTGCTGGACTGATCCTTCAAGGCACAGCCATTAGCCAGTTCACCGGCCAGCCGGTTCGCCACATGTGGTACGGTGACGCCAGCAACGGCCTTTGCCGAATCGATCCCGAGGTGGATGATCCGAATTTGACTGAGCCTTCCCCGGGCATCGGACGCTTCAACAACATTGAGCGGACCTGTATTGGCTTCATCCAAGCCGGCGGTTTCGTCCCTACACAGATGACAATCGACCTCACTACCAATACGGTCTATGCTTCTGATATACCTCGCACTGCGAACGGCGTTATCCGCATGCACTACGATCCCAATGGCGACAACGGGCAGGGGTCAATGGACCCGATTCACGTGGAATCGCTGATGGGCGCACAAGCCACCAGAAACGCCGCCGGCGGTTGCCCAGTAGTACTCGATCCACGCAACGGCGCTACTCCTGAAACCATGGGCGCGGCTTCATTGGGGCCGGATGGAAACTTGTATATTGGATGGTTTCGCGATGGCGAAATTGTGCGTATTCCTCACCCTGCCACTTTCGATCCAAACAATGACGCCGATTGCGCCAGCATTGACGTCCCGATTTTCGCGGCTGATGCCAGGCTTGGCAATGGCGGCGCGGCCGGTCACACCTTTGGTCTGGCCTGGGTCGGCCATACTTTGTTTGGCGCTGACAACATTGCTCCATGGTTCAAAGAGAATGCTGACCAGTGTCTGACTCCAGCCAATGGAAATGTTCGCTGCGGACCGGTGCAAGGCATTGGTACGGAAATTTTGGGCGCTTTCGCTCCTGGCCCTCAGTCTGGCTTGATCAGTGACTTCACCTACAATGGTCCCAATACTGTCTTTCCTGGGAACGCTATCTATGTAGCTTCTCTCGGCTCGCTGGCAAGGGTGATTAATGTTACTGACGTAACGAACATGACCGTAACGCCGCAATTTGGGGGGACCTTCTGTTTTATTACCGGGCTCACCGTCGATACAATTAATTTGGCCAATGAGACCCTTTATGTTGGGATCGACTGCACTCAGGGTGCCATCAACGGCGCAGCAGCTGTCTATCAAGTTGTACCACAACCGCCTGCCGGCGCGCCGCCAGCGGTGCCCACAGCCGTTGTAGCTCAAAACGCGACACCTGCCGGTGCATTGGTAGGTAGCGCGATCGTGAGCTGGATTCCCGGCTCTAACGGACAGCAGCTCAGCAGCTTCGTCGTTCACACGGTGCTGGCTTCTGATGGCACAACTCCAGCAGTTCCTGACACACCAGTACCTCCGGCCGCTAACGGCATTCCACCTAACTCTGTCCAGATAACTGGGATTCCGCTTGGAACGCCAGTTCAGTTCCTGGTTGCTTCTTCAAACTCGTTCGGAACCAGCCAGTTCTCTATCGGAAGCGCCGCCTTCACAGCTTTCGTCCCGACGCCTCCAGGCGCGCCCACCGGAGCTGTTGCTACCGCCGGGAATGCATCTGCGCAGTTGGCGTGGTCAGCTCCCTCCAGTAATGGTGGACTACCGATTACCAGCTACACGGTAACCGCGCTGCTGAATGGTACAACTTCAGCTGGAAACGTTACTGTGCCAGCAAGCCAGACAGGTTTGAACTTCACCGGCCTTGCCAATGGTTCTCAATATAACTTCGTGGTTGTGGCCACGAACGCAGCTGGCAACAGCGCGGCATCGCTGCCTTCAAACGCAGTGACTCCGACGGTGCCGAACGTTCAGGATATCGCGATCACCATGAGCGGTCCGTCTTCCATCAACGCAGGTTCGTTTGTTACGTTCACCATGACCATTTCCAACGCCGGTCCTGGAGACGCACCGAACGTAACTTTGGCTGACAACTTGCCGGCTCCTTTGATCTCGTTCACCACGACTCAGGGATCCTGCTCAACTCTGGGTACCGCCTTTAGCTGCACTCTTGGCGGTATGCTGGCTGGCGCGAGCGCCACGGTGAAAGTAACTGTTGCAATCGGCGCCTCAAGTATCACCAACTCGGCCACCATCACGCTGCGCGACCTGCTGGGCAACGTGAAAAACACCGATCCGAACCTAACCAACAACACTGCCAGCTTCACGACAAAAGTCAACACCGGCGGAACTCAGGTAAGTGCTGATATTCAGACAACTGGCTCCTCAAACAACGGCGGCCCAGCAGTAGGCAGCAATGTGCTGTTCACCTGGCAGACCAAGAACAACACCGGCAACGTGACTGCTCCGAATGTTACGTTTGAGGTCACTCTTCCACCGTCATTCAACCTGGTTCCTGGCAGCTTGAGCACCAGCATTGGCGGTTGCTCTATCAATGGCCAAACCCTGGATTGCACGACTCCGACCCTGGCTGGAGGCACGACCATGCTGGTAACTTACAGCGTCACTCCGACCCTGGCGGGATCGTTCACTACAACCGGAACGAACACTTCGGGCGCGACCGTTCTAAACCCTGCGCACACGACGTTCCCCGTAACCATACAACCTAAGTAATCGCAAGAAAGACTGCCGAGGCGCCAACCAGCGCCCTCGGCAGTTTCAAATTCAGATTTTTTGGGTCTTCACTTAAGGATACGGACGATCACAGACGGGCAGAATTCAAGCCAGTCTGCGACAGTCCCTTAGTCTTCCCGCAAAAACAATGGGCGTTTCCCTGATCGACGGACGGGATTTTGCGAAACTCCCTTGGGCTTGCTGGAATGCAGAAGTTGGGTAATTCCCCGCTAGATTACCCAACTTCTTTCATTAAAAAAGAGATTGAAGACCGTCCCCGCCTGCTCAGACCGTAAGATTGGAAATATCAATAAGCCATAAAGATGCAAAGGCTTGCACAGGGCTGGCAATGTCCTCAATCCTTAGAGTCTTTAATGTTATTTTAATTTGTCTCTCACCCGGGAGTCTCATAGTCGGTCAATCATACGGATGAATCCCAGCCTGCCGGGGCGACCCGACGCGCCTTGTTTTGCGGTGTGATCGTGCAAGCAGTTTTCGCCCTTACCGCGGAAGCCGTGGGCTATGGGTGTGATGAAGCTGAAAGCTTGTGTACTATACTTTTGCCCATACCGGTAGTTCGTTGTTGCGAAAGAACCGCGGAAAGTTTGCATCGTTTGTCGATGTCGAACGCGCTACCGCAGATGACTACCAGCTTGCCCGTTGGGCTACGGTCTGCACCCCTCCATCTTTCACGGGCGGATCGATACCGCGACCGGGACTTTTGGCAGACGGGTTCCATGCTCATACACGTTTCTTTCCCGCGACCGCAATTTTCATTTGGTTTATACGGATTCCTGGAGCGCGGCCAGGAAGTTTCGCACGACTCGCTTTTTGGGTCTGCGAGACTTTTTTATGAAGTTGGATAGTTGTTCAAGCAATTATCCAACTTCTTTTTCTCCCTACTCAAACATCCCCGTCTTTTTGAATTAAATACCATTTGCGCTCAATGTGCGTGGCCAGAAGAGTTTGTTTTGATTGGTTTCTTAATGAATTTAATGTGACATTAATGAATCTCTAATTACTAAAGTCCATGATCTTCACATCGACGGCATTGATTGTTCTTCCGGGTTCTCATCACGCGCTGGTCAGATAACACAGACCGGTTTCCCGCTAAAGACATCAATACTGAAAAGGAATATTTTTCAGACTCCTGGGTGGACCGTCGTGCAAAGGCCCTGACTGGCAAGATTTTAGGACCAATCGGAAGCTTTAACACCCCGGCTCCTAGCGTGAGTTTCACGAATAGTTAGCCCGGCTTTCCTCTTGTCCAACCCCTGCCAGACGGTGGTTTCATCTGAAACCCCAGAGCGCGTGCACAACACCACATCCCAGGAATGAATATTTTGATGCGGCGGATTCATTCCGCCATGCAGTGCAATCAAATAAGCGTTTTACCCGGAGCGAGAAGCTTCCGGATGGGAAGGGTGATGAAGATGCTACTCATTAGCGGCGTTGCAAACAAAACGACAACCACATCTGACAAGCCATGGATCCACTTGCGAGCGATCTTGATCGCGAGGATATGGATGGGCCTGGCTATCTTCTCTACAGGGCGGACCGGGACATCATTCGCTGGACGGCAACAGTGTTCTCTTGCCGATGCTGTCGGCGCTTAATGTCCGCACTCAAGCCGAACTGTAGTGTCAGTTGAAAGGAGGTCAAACTAAAGCGAAATTCTAGATCGCTCCTAAATGTTCAAACTGCACGAGGTTGGGTAATCTGCGGAGTCCCCCTCTCTGGCTCCCAGGTTACCCGGCTTCGATGGGTTCCTAACAATGATTCTTCCAGGCAAACTGCTTTTTATTCATTTCTTAAACGCCCGGAAGCGAGAGGTTGAAACGAACCGCAATTATAAGATTCCTGGAGCGCGGCCAGGATGTTGTAGCAACACCTTAAGTGAAACCTGCACCATTTGAAGTTGGATGGTTGATATAAATCCGTACGACGATCATCCAACTTCGTTTCTTTTGCAGGTTCCGGTCGCGCCGATAAATGACGAGTTAAGAGTGTATTTTGCAAGTCAGATCGAATGAGTTTCAGTTGTTGAATTGATGACATAATTTTTTAGCATTGGCGGCTTTGATGTTTTTTCCGGGCCATCTCACGCGCTGGTCAGATAACAACGATCAGTTCCCGACAAACATCATGACTGAAGATTTTTTCAGGCTCCTGGGTGGACCGCCTGTGCTGTGGCCCTGATCGGCGGAAATAGAAGGCAAGCACCCGGCTCAAAAGCGTGACGATTCTTGCGGAGTTCAGCCAGCTTTCCTTTTGCGGTCCCATCGGTCCATTAGCCCGGCACCGGCGCACATAGCGTTTTATCGCAAAAAATATTTTTTGTGACTCGCGGCGGCCCTCCGTCAAGCGGACGGCCTCCTGCGCTCAAGCGAATTCGGTTTCTTAATTAGGCAGCTTCCGGACAAGCAAAGGATGAAGACGATGATGGACTTGACGGGCACGACAGATGGAACGATAAGCACAGTTCTCAGGCCATGGCTCAACCTGATTGCGAGCGTAGCCTCCAGATTTTGGATTAGCCTGGTAATCTTCGCAGGGATGGCCGCTCCCATGGCGAGCGCGCAAGTGCCGACCCCATTTGCCACAGGTGTAACCTCGCCCGGCGGCGGAATGGTGTTAGCTGGCACCGCGATCAATCCAAAGACCGGCGCCCCATATCGTCATTTGTGGACCAGCGATCAGGGAGGCTTTGGCCTGTGCCGTCTTGATCCGGATGTGGATACGCAAGGTCCTCACTTCCTGAATGGCGCTTTCTGCATGCCGTTCATTGATGGCGTCCGGTTCAAGCCCGGTCAATTCGCTTTCGATCCACTTCTCAACAATATTTATGCGGTGGACCTGCAGGCCAACTCCCGGGGGATCTTCCGGTTACATTACCTTCCCTCGGGAGGCGGCGGCCACGGCTCGGTTGATCCCATTCACACTGAAGTTCTGGGTGGCAATCAACTTGCCGGGCGCCAGGCGCTACCCGGCTGCGGTATAGCGGGAAACGTTCCCAATTCCGCCGTGCTGGGCCCTGACGGCAATCTTTATATAGGCTTCAAAGCTAGCGGTGACATTCTGCGTGTGGCTGCTCCGCAAACCGAGCCACTGCCTTGCGCCAACGTGCAGGTGATTGGAAGCACGCCGGACGGCAGAAAAGATTTTGGTCTTGGCTTTATTAGCCATGATCTTTTTGGCGGCGACGGACTGGCAGCATGGGTGATCCCCAGCGCTGATCAATGCCTCACACCGCAAAATGGCAACACGCTTTGCCATGGCACTAACATTCTTGTGGCACAAACCGCCGTGCCCAGTTTTGTGATGAGTGACCAACTTTATCCGGCGCTCAACGGCAGAAATCTGTTTGTCGGCACTCCCAGTGACGTAACTCTGGTGGATCTGGCAACCCAACAGGTGACCATGAGCTACGCTTCCGGTTTCCAGTTCCTGAGCGGAATGGCGCTGGACGGCACAAACATGAACCTTTATGTCGCCGATGATCCCACCGAAGGAATTGCCGGCGGTTTTGGACGCTGGTGGAATGTTGGAAATAGTGGCTTGAGCATTCGTCCGGCAACGCTGGTGAAGTTTGCCGATGGCGTGACAGCTCCCGCCGGTGGCGCGGTGCTGACTGGTTCGGGAATCAATCCCTCTACCGGCAAACCGTACCGGCATTTGTGGTCAGGCGATCAAGGCGGATTCGGGCTTTGCCGGCTTGATCCCGACATTGATTCGCCGGGTCCGCATTTGATGAATGCCGCAACCTGCATTCCGTTTGTTGCTGGGGTGCAGTTCAAGCCCGGACAGATGGCCTTTGATCCGAACACAAACAATCTCTATACCGTGGACATGCAAGCCAATACCAAGGGCATTTTCCGTCTGCATTTTATTCCTGCGGCAGACAACGGTCATGGCGGCATCGATATCATCCACCAGGAAGTTCTGGCGGGAAATGGCGGAGTGGGCCACAACGGACTGCCGGGATGCGGTATTGCCGGGAACGTTCCTAACTCCGCGGTTTTGGGACCTGACGACAATCTTTATGTCGGCTTTAAGCAGAGCGGTGACATTCTACGAATCACTGCGCCGTCCACAGATCCGGTGCCCTGCACCAACGTGCAGGTGATCGGCAGCACCCCTGACAATACCAGAGATATGGGACTGGGATGGATTGGTCACGATCTGTATGGCGGCGATGGCCGCGCGGCGTTCATTATCCCGAACGCCGACCAGTGCATGACGCCGCAGAATGGGCTGAACCCCTGCCATGGCACAAATTTCCTGCAGAAGGAAACGGCCACCCCATCCTTTGTCATGAGCGACCAGATTTATCCTGCGCTGAATGGCAGGACTTTGTTTGTGGGGCAGCCAGGGAGTATTTCTCTGGTTGATCCAATATCGTTTCAAGTCAACCTGAGCTATGCCAGCGGATTCCAGTTGCTCAGCGCCATGACCCTGGACCCCATGGACCTGACGCTGTACGTCGCTGACGATCCGGCGCACGGTCTTTTGCCGCAGCAAGGCCATTGGTGGGTAGTGTCGCCGCAGCCGGTTGCTCCAGCCATTCCGAACCCTCCGCTAAGTGTTTTGGCGACGCCCGGCAATGCGTTGGCGCAGGTGAGTTGGGTTCCGTTTCCAGACGGGCAAGCTGTGACCAGTTACACAGTGCATAACTTGTTCAATTCTCCGGGACTGGTCATGCCGGATGTGATCGTCACGGCGCCGCCGGGCACCATCGAGGTGCCCACATCGATCACGATCAATGGTTTGTTGAACGGCGTCTCTTACCAATTTGAAGTTGCGGCCACCAATGACCTGGGAACAAGCCTGTTCTCCAAGCCCAGCTTGATCATCATACCCTTTGCGCCGGCAGTGCCGAAATCTCCGACCAACGTGGCCGCCGCCGGACACGATTCTTCAGCCTCTGTAGCCTGGACAGCGGTCCCGGCTTACCAGAACGGCGGGTTCCCGATTGTTACGTATCACGTTGATGTAGAGATTGAAAACCAGATTGAGCGATCGATCACCGTGCCTGCAGCCCAAACGTCAATTCTGATCACCGGCCTGACGAATGGCGTTACTTACACGTTTGTGGTGGTGGCGACCAACCAAGTTGGCGATAGTCTGCCCTCTTTGCCTTCGAACTCTGTTACCCCACTAGGATCCGTTTCCCCTGCGCCGCCTGCGGTGGCTAATCTTGCAGTCAGCATCAGTGGCCCCAGCGCGTTACCCGTGAACTCCAACGCCGGATATGAAATCGTTGTAACAAACAATGGGACCACGGCTGTACCTCAAGTGATTGTTACGGATGCTTTCGCTGCAAGCAGTGCGTCGGTTGCATCGGCAACGCCCAGCCAGGGAACATGCACGACGACGGCGCAGGCCGTTACGTGCAACCTTGGCAGCGTTCCAGCGGGAGGCACGGTGGCCGTTGGAATTACCGAAACCCTGTTAACAACGCTGACCAATAGAGCCAGCCTGCAAGCGTTGGACGCAACCGGCCAAGCGATGATCTTGGCAAATCCCGCGGGCGGGATCGCCAGCGTGACGACGATAGTTGCCGCGCCTCCTCCTCCCCCAAATCCCACGCCGACGCCAAGCCCAACTCCTGCTCCCACGCCAAATCCAACACCGACGCCTGCTCCAACGCCTAGCCCGACTCCAACCCCGACTCCAACCCCGAGTCCGACCCCGAGTCCGACCCCGACTCCGACCCCGACTCCTGTGCCAAGTCCAACCCCTGTGCCGCCGCCCGTGAGCATCACTGATCTTGAGCTGAGTGGAAAGTACGTTGATGGAGCTACGAATGGAACGATCACATGGCAGGTAAAGAATCTTGGGTCGATGAACGCAAATAGCGTGATGCTCGTGCAGCACTTGCCTGCGAGCGCAAAGTTCCAGTCGATCAAGGGTTCGGCCGACGGGTTGTGCACGCAGTCGAGGGCCATCTTGAACGCAATGCGCATGGAATGCAGGCTGGGCACGCTGCCGCCAGGCCAGAGCTGGACCATTATCGTGGAAACAGCGCCCAGCGCAAGCAGCGCAAAAACCGCGGCCCGGATCACGTTCCAGGGCAGTGACCCGGATCCGGCAAACAACTACGCAATCGTGCTGATGCCGCATGACGTTACAACCGGCGGCAATGGAGGCGTGCCGCCGCCGGTTCGGCCAACGATTGATCCGAATGTTCGCAGGCATCCGGTGAACGCTAGACGGCTTCCGGAGCCGTGAAGAAAAGTTGTGGAGTGAGCCACAAGACAGCGATGCCCGTTTTCCGGACGGGCGTCGCTGGCGAAGCAGCGCCATTCACGAAGAAATTGTGGGCCCAAGAATGAGTTTTTCTTTATACGGATGAGCTGAGCTATGGACACAGACGGCAAGGCTGACAACAGAATAGTTCCTTCTTCCGGCCAGGGGAGCAAACCGGCAGACGGCCCTGTGGCGTGCCTGCGCGCGCCTGGTGTAGGAAGCAGCGTTCTTCGCCTGAAGAAGAAAGACGCCCTCTTTTACCAGGCCATGCCTGCGGATTGCGTGTTTTATCTGTTGAAAGGCCGCGTCAAGCTGACGGCCGTCTCCACGGAAGGCAAGGAAGCGACCATCGCGCTGCTGCGAGCGGGCGATTTGCTGGGCGAGGAATGCATTGCAGCGGACCAAGCCTTGCGTACAACGACTGCCATTGCCATCTCCGAGTGCATGGTGCTGCGAACCGACCGCAAAGCCATCCTTGAGGTCTTGCGGCGTGACCAGCAGTTCTTCAAGTTCTTCGTGGCATTTATTGTTTCCCGCAACGTGCGCATGCAGGAAGATTTGATTGACCGGCTCTTTCATACCGGCGAGAAACGGCTGGCGCGCGTGTTGTTGCTGCTGGCCGGATTCGACGGGTCGGGCCAGGCGGAAATCGTGGTCCCCAAGGTGAGCCAGGAGACGCTGGCCGAGATCGTCGGGACGACGCGATCACGCGTAAGCACTTTCTTAAATAGCTTTCGCAAGCAGGGTTTGATTGATTATGACGGAGATTATAGTGGCGACCTGCTGGTCCGCAGCGCGTTAAGGTTAGTTCTTGCCAAAGAAGATTGACTTGATGGATGTTGTGTACCTTCGTCCAGGACGTCACCCGTCCGTTTCAAAATGGGACAGTGAACTTTTCGGCAAATGTGTTCTTTTGGGAACAGTTTAGATACCCACACGAGTCCACAATGTATTCAAGAAAGCTCTAAAAGAGATCGTTGGCGGCGGAGCCAACAAAATCGCGCCTTTTCAGAGAGGCGACGATATTATCCTTCACACACTAAAACGAACGCCCGCCGCGAGACAGCCGATCTTTTTACAGGACAGTGGTCCTGAATTAACGGAACTTTCTTTTCCTTCCGGACATGAATCAGCGCTCGCCGTTTTGCTTTGGCAAATATGACGATGCCTGAGGTGTGTTTGGCCTCGGCCATGCTCTTCCCCGGAACCGGGCGGGAGGCGCTCGCCGCGACCCATTTTAAAAATTTAAAAGGACTTTGCGGCCGCCGGATAAATGCGGCGCTGACAATAGTTCAACTGCCTTCCAGTGGAGCTCGAAGGTGGTGCCGCACCCGGCTGGTGGATGAGTTCTTGTTTCGCTTTCGTCCGCGCAGCTATGCACGTCGGCAGGACAGGGTCCCCGCCGGGTGTGGTTTTTCTCTCACGCAGAGGTTTTGTGAGCGCAGCCAGCGGCCCCGTAAGTGAATAGATGAGACTTTGAGCCGACTTGAGCGTGGCCCCGGCTGAGCGCAAAGCGGTGACGCGATAGCGTTGGTACGACGGCGTCGACGCGCGCAGGGGTGACGCGATTGGCGCACGAGGCTCGAACGAATTTGATGGATGAGAGCGCGAAAGCGCCATCAACAAGTTGCGACTGTGGGCCAGCCCGATGGTACTACAGCCGTAAACGGGGCTGCCGGCTCCGCAAAACGGCAGCCCCAAACTGAATTTTCCACTACCGCAGATGGCGCGGCGCATGCCCGCACAGGTTTTAGTGAAGTTCAAAGCACCAGTTCGTTGATTGAGGATTTCTCGATTTTGAGCACCAAGAAGTTGCGACTGTGGGCCAGCCCGATGGCACTACAGCCGTAAACGGGGCTGCCGAAGCATTCCCCGCAAACGGCAGCCCCAATTACTTTCGTGTCTAGCACAGCCCCAAGGTATTTTCCGAACGAAAGTCAGGCATACCCGGCAATCCCGGCAGCCAAAGAAGGTAGTACGACGCACAGAATGACGGCGTGAGGCGCCATCACCAGTCAGAGGAAAAACAGGAACGTAGCAAGAGCCGCAAACGCCGCAAACCAGAGTGCGGCTACGGATCGTCATGCGGACGGTGGCAGAGTGCGTACAGCCAAACCGGTCTCTCCTAAAGCCACATTATAGTATTCAGGATTGCTTGAGACATGTGCCTTTGGTGCAGCATCTGCGGGGTAGTGGCTTTGGTCCCCTGGTTTTGTGAGTTTTCCCTGCACTGGCGATGGAGAATGCGATTTCCCAGAAGCGAACTTCTTGGGAGTTTAGGCTTCTTTTGACGATCACTCTAAACTGGCCGACTTCCCGTTACCAATCTGTGTCGATCAGCGAGACTCTGCGACAGCCTTTGTCTCTTCTTTCGGTGGGACGCTTAGCAGCAGCGCTACTCCGATCACTCCGAACAGGATCACATCGTCGTAGCCGCGTGGAACCCTGTGCATGGAAGTTTCGGCTGACTGGATCAGCATGGTCGTAGAATGTGCGATCGCGTGCCACGCCGCAAAAGCAATCACGAGTCGGTATTCTACTGGTTTTCGGACAGCCAACAGCAGAAA
>DASXCL010000059.1:0-26631 GCA_036491195.1 Candidatus Angelobacter sp. | reverse complement strand
CTCCCGAACAGGCGCGCAAAGCCATTGATCGTTTCGTAGCTGCCTACAATGAGAAAGCAGCACCCTTCGAGTGGAAGAAGTCAGCCGTGCAGCCTTCGGCCCCTAAACATAATTACTCTGATTTACACAAGTAAGCACTAGTCGACGGCAACAAAGGCGTGCACGTGATGATGCCCAAGTCGATCTTTGTGAAGTAGTTTTTAGCGCGGAACAGCCGGCCTGTCCGACGGTTCCGCTGGAGAATCCGCAGCGCTAAATTTTCTTGCGCCGCGCTTCGGTGCGGCCTTCGTTCTTTGCGATAATGCTGTGAAGAGAGGACGGAACACATGCGACTCCTGGTCCGCTGGCTCATCAACGCCGTATCGCTGATTATCGTGGCCCACTTTGTTCCCGGTTTTGTGGTGCGCGGGTTTATGGACGCGCTGATCGCCGCCCTGATCTTCGGTTTCGTAAACGCCACGGTTGGAACGGTCCTCAGAATCCTCACCTTTCCGTTGACCATCGTGACCTTTGGGCTGTTCCTGATCGTGATCAACGCCATCATGCTCAAGATGGCCGCATACTTTAGTCCAGGCTTCGTCGTCCGGACCTGGACCGCGGCCTTGATCGGCGCGGTCCTGCTGAGCCTGATCTCCTCGTTTCTGCACTGGCTCGTCCGGGACACCGGCAAGATGGAGCGCCGCTAAAAGCTCTCGCGCAGCTTCTTGATGACCGCGTGAACATCATTCTCTTGAAACAAGCGGATCGCCGCGATCCCGGCTGCTCCGGCGGCAACACATTCCCGCGCATTCTGGAGCGTAATTCCGCCCAGGGCCAGAACAGGCATGGGCGGCTGCGCCGCTTCTGTGCGATGGCAAATTCGCCGCAACTCTTCAAGCCCTTGAGGATTGGCTGTTCCGCCCTTCTCCCTCTTCTTCTCAAAGACCGGGCCAAACACGGCAAAGTCCGCGCCATGCGCTTCCGCGCTTGCCACCTCCGCGGCGGAATGCGTGGAAACGCCGATCACCGGTTCGCTGATGCCGGCCCGCGCAAAGATCGAGCGCACCTCGCTGGCCGGAATGTCGTTCGATGGAAGATGCACGCCATGCGCGCCGCAGGCCAGAGCGACGTCCGTCCGCGCGTTGATGAGCAGGCGCGTCCGTGAGCCGGCAAGCGCCGCCATGGCCTGGTTTGCCAATGTTTGCAGTTCGCGAATGCCCAGATCTTTTTCGCGCAGCTGGATCATCTCGATTCCCGCAGCAGCGCACTCGGCAATTTTCTTGAGCAGCCGACGTTCCTGCTCGTGGTGGTCGCCTGGAAACTGCCTGCGGTCAGTAATGTAATAAAGCTGCGGAGGCATTCGCCAGCATTGTAATTGGCTGCCTTTTCGGCGCAAGGCAACTTGGGAAGCGAAAAAATACTCTCTTAAAAGTGCCTCTCACGTTGCAACTCGTATGGCTGTTTGTCCTGGCCATTCCTATCGCCAGCATCGCCTGGACGATAACGCATGAAGAAATCTTCCGCGAGCCGCGCGATTACTGCCTCCGCCAGAGCGAAAGTCATCCCAACTCCGCCTGCCGCAAGTTTTTCTTCATCTTTACCTGCGAATACTGTTTCAGCCATTACGTGGTCGCGTTCTTTCTCTTCCTCACTCATTACAAGCTGCTGTTTGACGACTGGCGCGGCTATCTGGTCGGCGGCTTCGCCCTGGTCTGGGTCGCCAACCAATACATGAGCATTTACGCCCACCTGCGGCTCGACATCCGCAAGGACCGCGTGGAGATCAAGCACGTGGAAAAGCAGGTTGAGAAAACGGAGAAGCAAGTCGAAGAAATGGAAGAACGGAAGGCAGCTTAATTTTTATTCCGGGCGGAAAGAGCGAGCGACTTTACATCATTGTCAATTATTCTTTGCATGTCTTTCCGGAGAAATCGACGCCTTCTCAACAACGCGAAGGCCGCTAGTGTGGGGAAAATGGCCAGAACACTCCTTCGTGAATAAATCCTAGCAGCATTGCCTGACCGGTCCTGATCGAATCGTCGGCAACTCTTCCCGAAAGCCCTCTTCCAAGCCCAAGGTTTGCCCATGATTCGGCCCGGAGCAGTAGACATATGCCGTCCGATGATGGTCAGATACTCCGTAACCTACGGAGTCACCCTATGACCGCAGCAGAATTTCGCAGGATTGCACTGAGCCTGGAGGGGGTGGAAGAATACTCCCACGCAGGATTGCCGGCTTTTCGTGTAGGAGGAAGGAAATTTGCTTCGCTGGCTTCGCAGGCAGAGGGGTATGGAAACCTGATGCTTACGCTGGAGCAGCAATCGGCGTTTGTGGAGGAGGCGTCCGAGATTTTCCTGCCGATTCCTGGCGGCTGGGGAAAGATGGGACACACGCATATTCGCCTTGCGGCGGCGAGCCAGGATGTACTGACGGGCGCACTGCGAACGGCGTGGAAATTGCGAATGGATAACAACGCAAAGACAGGCCGGCAAAAATCCATGGTGAAGCGCAGCGGAGTAACAAATAAGAAACGCGGGAAGCGACAACCATGAGTGCAACAAAAACGCGGAACATGAAGAGCAATAAAAAGGATTTGTCGCCAAAACAACGTGAAGAGCTGCTCAAAGCGTTGAAAGCCCGCTTTGAGAAAAACATGGACCGCCATCAAGGTCTTGAATGGGCTCAAGTACAGGCAAAGCTGGAAGCCAACGCTGAAAAACTGTGGTCACTCAATGAAATGGAAAGGACCGGCGGTGAACCGGATGTTGTTGGCCACGATAAAAAGACGGGCGAATTCATTTTTTATGATTGCTCGGCGGAAAGCCCTAAAGGCCGCAGAAGTATTTGTTACGACCCTGAAGCGCTGGAGTCAAGGAAAGAACATAAACCGGCAGATAACGCTATTGGCATGGCAGATGCCATGGGCATTGAGCTTTTAACGGAAGAACAATATCGAGAGTTGCAGACACTTGGAAATTTCGATACGAAAACTTCGAGCTGGGTAAAAACACCTTCTGCTATCAGAAAACTCGGCGGCGCCCTCTTTTGTGATCGCCGCTACGATACTGTTTTCGCGTATCACAACGGCGCGGAATCTTACTATGCCGCCAGGGCGTTCCGTGGTTCGTTAAGGGTTTAAATTTTGGACTTTGAATTTGCTCATCGCCCACCTCTCGGTCGGCCATGGCCTGGGAGCGTGAAACTGGGCGGCAGCTACGGCGTGCTCTGGTGGTCCTCGTATTTCTAGCGACGCCTGCGGGCCACGCTGGTGTAATTCTTTGTGAACAATAACGAACCCGCCTTTTTTGAGGCGGGTTCCGTTGGATTAGGAATTTTGTTCAGTGGGTGGTTGCGAGAATCGCTCCCGGTCGCGTTCTTCGATGCGGCGCATGGCTCCGAGCAGATGGTAATTTGCGCCTGCCCTGAGCTGCTCAGCCTGGCGGTTAAGGACCTGCATCATCAGCGGATCGAAAATGCCGACCGCCTCCAATGCCGCCATATTGCGATGGACGCGAGCGAACGATGCGTTGAGACGGTTGAGAAGATCGTAGATAAGGGGTTTTGGTGCGCTGCCAGAGTCTTTTGGTGCGCTGGTAAAATCGGTTTCAGCCATAGGTCGCCTTTCTAAGGAAGGTGATTTGTGGTCAGGGACCGTCCGTGCGTCAACACGGGCGCGTCCCGTCTTTTTTTGTGTAACTGATTTTGCGGAATGATGCAACGAGAAAGAGACGAAGTTTGAAGAAACGAATTTTGTAAAGCAGGGAGTTTAGATTGTGCGGTCTCACTCCCACGCTTCGTCAACGGCGGGCGAAAGCGTGGGCCACCCAGCCGGAACCTGGATCGGGGCGGGTAGGAGCCCAACTGAACGCAAGGCGGCTAAGTATGGCTCGCTTCTCCCAATTCCTTGAACTTAGCGAGTGTGGCCGGATAAACTCATAGAGTTCTCGGGCGCTTGGGCTCGCGCGTGAGCTAGCGTCATAGAACTGGAAGGCATCAGCGGGCCTGACGCAGTCCAAAACCACCGTTTGCACGGTGCCATTATCTACGACCACCGTCACCGCTCCGCCGATGGCGATTAGCCGCAGTGATACCGATCACTCGCTATCTTAATGGGAAGTGCCGCATCCAGCGGCACAACACAACTACGCATGAAAGGAAGGAAAAGACTATGAACGAAAACAACAGAGTCCTGAGTCGCCAGAACGCTCGCGAACTGACCCCAGCGGAAGTTGACCACGTCAGCGGCAACATCAACACTTTGACGATCTGTTCCTGGGATCCCTATCGCGGAACCAAGGACTGCGATACGGTGGGCTAACTTCAACAACGGCTGACACGAAAGGAGAAAACGTATGAACAATGACAATAGAGTACTAGGCCGCCAGGGCGCAAAAGAGTTGACGCCTAGCGAAGCCGACCATGTGATCGGCGGTATTTCGACGCTGCTCAGCGTATGCACCATTCCCCGTCCGGGAACGGTCGGCTGCGATGGTGATGTGGGAACTTAATCCGAAGCTTGCGTGGGCGTCCGCTCACGTAAGCGGCGGCATTCACACCCGTAACCGTATGCCCGTTCGGTCCTGAACCAGCAAAGACGGTGACGTTGGCGAATCCTAATCCAATCCTGCGCGGACGGTGTCCAATCGCGCCGTCCGCCGCAGCTTGAGGAAAGTAGAAGTAACCATGAAGATCCTGATCACCGCCCCGGAGAATGAAAATCACACCGCCCCGTTGAAGTGGGCGCTGGAGCAAGCTGGATATTCCGTGGCCTGCTGGGCGGGCCTGGGATGGACGGAGGCCAAACAAGCATCCATCTCTTTGCTCCCAGATACGCAGATCAAAGATACGCAGCTCAAACTTGGCCGTCATCTGGTTGAACCCGGCGACGTGATTTGGATTCGCCGGCCAGTGGAACCCAAGCCCAATCCGCAAACGTCCCCCGAAGACGCGAAGTTTGCAGCCAATGAATACCGCTCGTTTTATGACTCTCTGATGTATCTTCTTGAAGCCTTGCCGGTGCGCGTGGTCAACAAGTACACGGCCTCGCGCTTCATCAACAATAAATCCGTCCAGCTCTTGCTGGCCCGTGCCTGCGGCATGAACTTGCCCAGGACGTTGATGGCCAACTCGCCGCCGGCCGTGCGAGAGCATTTTCGCGGCAATCCTCAACGGATGATCTGCAAAACCTTCTCCACGCACATCTGGGAAAAGGAGCAGGGCGGCCCGATTGTGGTTACGGAGACCTTCGAACTCAGCGCGGACATGCTGCCCAGCGACGAAGTACTCACCTACGCGCCCGCCATCTACCAGGAGTTGGTCGTCAAGAAGTTCGACGTACGCATGGTGCTGCTGGGCGCGGCAGTCTATTCCTATTCTCTCCGCAACCCCAAGGGCGCACTTGACTGGCGCCAGGACGCCACGCAAGGCTTACTGAAAGTAGAACCCATCATCACGCCGCCGGAGGTTGAAAAATCCGTGCTGGCATTTGCAGCCAAGTCTGGTATTGCCTGCGGCAGCTTTGACTTCGCCATCGACAATCAAGACCGGTGGTGGTTCCTTGAAGTCAATGAAGGTGGACAGTTCCTGTGGCTCGACGCGTGCAACGCTGGTCTTCATGTGCAGGAGAAATTCCTGGCTTTTTTGACCGCGCCGGCGGGATCGTCACGGCAGATGCTGGAAGCAAGGCAGTCAGAATTTCCTTCCTGGAGCGACTATCTCGCATCGCCGGCCAAAGACCGGCAGTTGCCGGAAGAAGCTGATCCAGATGCCAGCTTTGTTTCGATGGAGGCATGAAAGTGGCGGATGAGTTGAGCGCAAACTAAATTAAATGCGAGAGATTGGAGCTGCACATGAAAAAGCTCGTCACTCAAGAATCAGCCTCAGCAGTTGATGTCCGGCGAGCCACCAGCAAGCGAGCCGGCTAGCTTCATCCCACCCTAGCAAGGAAAGTCGCCTTGTCGGGTTAGAAGAGGTCTTAATCGCGAAGGTTAAAACAATCGAATCACTTCAAATTCGTGTTTATTCGCGTAATTCGCGGCCCAATGATTTTCGGCGCCAAAGGGGGCCCTCGCTTTAGCTCGGGATATGAAACCTACGGCAGCGTCTTCGCGATCTCCGGTCCCTCTTCCGCTGCCTGTTTCGTCGGCTGGAGATGATATTTGGTCAGCCCCTCTTTCAACACTTCAAACGCGTCTTCCGGCGTGTCGACCATGGTGAAGCCGTTCACGTCTTCCGGTGAGATGGTCCCGGCATCGGCCAGCGCTTCCAGGTTCAGCACGCGGTTCCAGTATTCCTTGCCGTAAACGATCACCAGAATTTTCTTGGCCAGCTTGTGGGTTTGCGCCAGCGTGAGGATTTCAAAAAATTCGTCCAGCGTGCCAAAGCCTCCGGGAAAGACCACTAACGCTTTGGCCAGGTACGCAAACCAATATTTGCGCATGAAGAAATAATGAAACTCGAAATTGAGCTCCGGACTGATGTACTGGTTGGGATACTGCTCAAACGGCAACCGGATATTCAGCCCGATGGTCTTGCCGCCAGCTTCGCGCGCGCCGCGATTGGCGGCTTCCATAATGCCGGGACCGCCGCCTGAGGTCACAACAAACCGGTGGCGTTTTCCGGGAAGCGTAAGCGTCCATTCGGTCAGCATGCTGGCCAGCCGTCGGGCTTCTTCGTAATAGCGCGCCATCTCCACGCCGGCATGGGCGCGTTTCAGTGCGGCTTGCAGGGCGTCGCCATCTTTGGCGCCCGGTTGCTCCTGAGGAGGAGCTGGCTTGGCCGAGCCGGGCTTCTCCAGGATCGTCAAGGCGCTCTGCGCTTCCGGCAGGCTGGCAAAGCGCGCGGAGCCAAAAAACACGACCGTATCCTGGATCTTTTCGCGGCGAAACCGTGACAAGGGCTCCGCGTACTCGGAAAGAATGCGCAGAATACGCCCGTCCGGGCTGTTCAGGAACTCAGGATTAAGGTACGCCATTGGAGCGGGAAGCAGCTCCGCTTTGGGCTCATCGTCTGGATTTTTATTATTGTTTGCCATGCAATCTATCGGAAAAATCTAATCGAATTCGCGGGATTCACTTGCGGTCGCGATAGCGAACTGCCTCCACCACGCCCAGCCATATATCCAGCAGGCCAAGCCCGGAGACCGCGCCACGTATGAATCCCTGTTGCATCCAATGCTGGAATGCCGGCCACTGTTCTGTCCAGCCGTCACTGAACCAGAACCGGGTCCATGGAAGCACAATCAATACCAATCCCAGTTCGATGCAGAATAAAACATACACCACAACGAAAACCCGTTGCAGCCATACCGGCATTTCAGCGGTGTCCTCGGATGCGGGTTTGCTCGGCTGCGGATTTTCGAGATTCGTGGAAGTTAGCTTCAAAGGACCTGAGATTGACATTTAGCTGTAAAAATTGGACGCAATAGAAGATTCTATGCTTTTAGCGCCTTGATGCGGCTCGCTACATCTCGAAAATCGATATTCGAGCCATATACTTCCATGAAGTTGGTCAGAGCGGATTTGTTGTCCCCTGAAGCCTGATAAGCCGATCCCAGATCATAATAAATGGAGCAGCGGCTGCCACTGTCGAGACCCGGTAGCTCCAGGGCTTTTTGGTACCAGCGCACGGCCGCTTCAGGCGCGCCCTTATCCACCAGACACTGGGCCAGCCAGGTAAGGGCCTGGATAGGCTGAGAGAACGGCGCGCCGCGGTCCACTGCGTGGCAAACTTTTTGCAGCTCGCCGATGGCTTCATCCAGCAGTCCCATTTCCTTAAACGCGATGCCCAGATTGTAATGCGTTTCCGGATCTTCCTCCGGTTCAGCCGCTTCTGAGGTCTCGTCGCGCAGTTCAGAAAGAATGTCGCTCAGAACATTGGCGGACTCGGCGTCCTGCATGTCGCCATTGTTTTTTGGAACAACGCTGCGCTTTTCCATGGCTGTAGCCGCGGCTGCAGCGGAGGCCGATTTGCCCGCAGAAGGCGATGGCTTGGGCGCAAAATCGGCCAAGTCAGATTGTTCCAGGTCCAGGATGAAATCACCCAGAATGTCCTCTGTAGATTTTTCCTTTGCGGCAGCGACCGGTTGGGCGCGATCAGACTTGGGCGGCCTGGCCTTGGGGGGGGCTGGGGTTTCGAGAACGTTCTCCAATTCCATCGCGGGGGCAGCTTGCGCCGCCGGCGCCGTTTTCTCGACCACAGGTGGGGGTTCGCTGATGGGGGGTTCGCTGATGGAAGGTTCGCTGATAGAAGGCTCTTCAATTTCAATGGGAGCAAACGCAGCCGGTGCTTCTTCCACCACTGGCGTCTCATGGCGGGTCTCAGGCCTTGATACTGTCTGCCCGGCGGAGACTTCGGCAATCAGCTCTGTTACTTCCGGCGCGTCAGGCGCAAGTTCGGTCAGATCAAGGATGGCCTCTTTTGCCGGCTCCCACATCATCTGCGTAATGTAGAAGCGGATCTCCGTTACCTTGTCCGCGATCATAGGAGACAAATCTGCTTCTGCCGTCGCGGCAGGGACCGGGCCAGGCGAAATGGAGACGGGCAGTGCTTGCTCCGCGGCAATTTCCTGATAGGACTGGACTTCAAGTTCCGGAGCCGCGGCCTCTGCCGTCTCAACTTCAATCATGTCTTCCCACTCGTTGGAAATATCAATCTCCGCACTGGAAGACGTTGGGGCCGGAGTTTGGGGGCCCGCAGCGAATGCAACAGGCTCGGGGCTTATTTCTTCGGCCGCCGGTGCGGCGATCACGGGTTCGATCGGCGAAATGACAGGAGGTTCGGGCTCAGTCACCTCCATTTCCGTCGTATCAAATGAGAATTCTTGTACTGAAGGTTCCGCTTCAACCTCAGGTTCAGCAGGCACAGCCGCGATCGGCGGCGGAGCGGCGGGTTGGACTTCCGCGGCGGGCGGCCAGGTAACTTTGGCTGCCGCAGGGGAGACCGGGGTTGCCGGTTTCGCTGCCGGAGCGCGCAACGCAAATTTCTTGGCCGCTTCCAGATACTTGGCCGCCTCCGCAGGATGCCCCAGCTCCTCATAAATCTTGCTCAGGTTCTGGTACATGCGCGCGGCATCGCCATAACGCTCTGCCCGGGCGTAGAGGCTTGCCAGGCGCTGGTTCAGATTCACATCCTGCGGGGCCAGCGGCAAAGCGGCTTCCAGCGGTGGAATTGCCTTGGAAGGGACGTTATAGGAAACATACAGTTCAGCATCGGTGAGCGCAGATTCAATGGCTTTTTCCGTCGGCGGATCATAGCTCTGGTGGATCGCCGGGGCGGTTTCGTCCAGTTCCTCCACCATGAATGCCTGGGCTGCCTCCTCCGGTGTCAAAATGCGGGTGGCCGAATCTTCTCCCAGCTTTGCCAGCATTTGCTTGTAGCTCTGGGCATGCAGTGCGTTCTCCGGTTCCATTTCCGTGAGCTTCTGATAAAGATCGCGGGCCTCAGTAAAATTCCCTTTTTGGGCCGCCGCATTCGCCTGCAGTTCGATCATCTCAGCGTTCTGGGCATGGTCGCCTGACTGGTTCGTCAAACGCCTTAAAATGGCCAGCGCGGCCGGATTGTCTTTCACCCGGCTGGTCAGGGGGGAAAGCGTCTCTTGCAACGCTGCCGGATTTCCTCCGAACAGGCGCTCCGCATATTTCTCGTACAGACGCAGCGAGTTTTCGATCTGATTGTTGGTGACATACCACTGCGCCAGCGTGCTCAGGCCGGTGCTGTCATTGTGGCTGGTGAGCAGGTTCTCGGCTACAGCTTCCACGCCTTCCGCGCTGCCGGTGAGAAGCTTGGCCCGCAACAGAGCGCGCAGACCGTCGGGCCTCTTATCCAGATCAGAGACTTGTTCCAGATATCGGACCGCGGCGTTGCTGTCCCCCGCATCTACGGCGATCAGGCCGCGGAGCATCAGAGCGGCGGTGTTGGAGGGATCAATGGCAAGGACTTTGGCCAGGGCTTCTTCCGCCGCGGCATACGAGCCGCGTGCGTAAAGCGATTCGGCCGCGCTGTAGTAAATATTGCGCGCTTCTTCTTTCTTGCCCAGCTTCTGGTAAAGATCGGCGAGTTTGGCCTGGGTGTGCGCGTTCTCCGGGTCCAGTTCCAGAATTTTCTGGAACACCCGCGCCGCCTGCTGGTTATCGCCCGACTTAAGCAGGTGGTCGGCCACCTGCATGTAGTGCACGCGAGCATCGTTAAACAAGCCCTGCTGGCCGTAGAGTTCGGCCAGTTTGGTAGTGTTCTCAGTGTTGTAAGGGCCGAACTTGGTCAGCTTCTTGTAAATCGCGATGGCTTTAGGGGCGAAGCCGTTCTGCGCGTACTGGTCGCCAACTTTCTTGAAGTAATACGTGGCCTGCTCGTTGTTGCCCACGCGGGCATAGAGGTCCCCAATCGTATTCAGGACGGTCAGGTCCTTGGGGTCTTCCTTGATGACCTTTTCGTATTCTGTAATCGCGTTGGGCAGCTTCCCTTGCTGGACAAACTTCTCCGCCTGCGCGAGGACCTTTACTTTGTTAAACCCAAACCCGAGTGCCATAAAAATCTTGAATTAAAAGGACAGCCTTTCCAAATGCCGTGGGGAACTGTTTGCGTATGCAATTGGGGCTAAAGTACCACAGAAAAACGGCGAAACCCAAGCTACTTGGGGTAATCGTTAGTGCATGTCGGTTATTTACCTTAAAGGTTCGGACAGTTCCGCGCAATACCGGCTGAAACCATCGGCGTTGCCGCGCGGGTCGTTCAGCGTTCGTTTTTAGCGATATTGGGCCCTGCTCCTGAATTCCCTGACCAGCAGTTCGAGAAAATTTTCATTATCTGGCGGGCGCGACTCCGGCGGGATCTTCAGCCGGGCGCTGATCATATCGGCGATCCGCTGGCCGTTAAATCTCCTTACTTCAGGGGGGATATCCAGGCGGCGGGCCAGAAAGGTTTCAATCAGCTCGGCTTCCTGCAGTGTAAGACCCGCCGCCTGATGAAGCGTGAACTCAGTCCTGCTGGGTGTATTGAAAAAGACATTGGCTTCACGGTTCGAGCTCTCATGGACTACCAGGGTTCCGGCAACGTAATCTCCCAGGCGGCGATGTTTGGCGTTCAAGAGCATGGTGATCACGCCCACTCCATAGAACAATGGCAGAAAATCGACAAAGCGGACCAGGTTGCGCGCGATTGCCTCAAAGGCATTGATCGGCCGGCCGGAATCCTTGATTACCCGGATTCCCGCCCACCGCTTGCCCGGGGTCTGTCCTTTCCACAGAGATTCGAAAATCGCGTAGTAACCCCAGTTGATGCAGAACGCAACCAGACTGACGAACGCATCCCACCAGATAGAGCGTGTCCTGCCGAAGAAACCGCTGCTGGCCCACAGCAGGGTCAAAAGAAAAAGAATGAGGTAGACCACAGCCTCGATCAGGATATCGAGAAAGGCCGCCATGAAGCGGCTACCAATTCCGGCTAGCATGAATTCCAGCGGGACCTGCTCCGGGGTATCGATGGTAAGCTTGTCAATCGCCATGATCTCTACCTACTGGCTGGAAAAGCGTCAAAGTCACTGGAAACGCCTGGAGCAGCTTCTGGACCGGGTGCAAAAGGACGGACTGCGCTCCCTGACCCGTCCGGAACTGCAGGAACTGGGGTTGCTTTATCGCCAGGCGGCGGCGGATCTTTCCGCCCTGCGTGAAGACGCCACGGGAAAATCCTATGCCCGCTCTTTGAATCTTCTCCTCTCCCGCGCACACAATACCATCTATGCCGGAGAAAAATCGAGCGCCCGCGGCATCGTGCACTTTTACCGTTATACTTATCCCCGGATTTTCCGCCACAACCTGAGGCTGATTACCATTGCTTTTCTGCTCTTTGCCATGGGAGGCCTCGCCGGAATGCTGGTGGCCATTACGCATCCTGACTCCATGCGGGTATTTCTCTCTCCCCGGATGATGGAAACGATCGAACAGCACAAAATGTGGACGGATTCGGTGGTCAGCATTGCGCCTGCCGCCTCCAGCCGCATCATGACCAACAATATCTCGGTTTCCTTCGTTGCCTTTGCGTGGGGCATCACCGCCGGAGCCGGCACCGTGCTTTTCATGGTCTTCAACGGCGTTTTGATGGGAGTGGTGGGGACGGCTTGCTGGCTCAACGATATGAGCCTCTCGCTCTGGAGTTTTGTGGCGCCGCACGGCGTCCTGGAACTGCCCGCCATCTTTATTGCCGGCGGGGCCGGCCTGCGCATCGCTCAGGGCATGCTCTTTCCCGGAACGCTCTCGCGCCAGGACTCTCTGGCCAAGGCTGGCAGCGAGGCGGTGCGATTACTAGTCGGCATTATTCCGATTCTGATTGTCGCCGGACTGATTGAAGGCTTTGTATCGCCTTCGTCTCTTCCCTGGCAATGGAAGTTCTCGATGGCAGGAGCCGTGGCGGTGATCTTCTTCAGCTATCTTTCTTTCTGCGCCAGAGGCGAGAGCATCCCTGCTGAAAGCACGCTGGGCGGAAAGACAAGCGCCGCGAAAGGGCGCTATTCGCAAGTCTAGGAATCGGGCGCGGAACAAATGATAGGATTTCGAATTATTCCACGCGAGTGATTTGATACGGACATTGGAATACATCTTGCATGTACAGTAAACATCTCATAACACGGCGCAGTTTTTTATCATTGCTGTTGGGTGCGCCCGCTCTCTTAGGGGCGGCCAGTGAAAGCGCAGCAAGCGAAAAGCCAAGGAAACGACCGGTTGGGCCGAACGTACGGCGCTACTACATCACCGCCGAAGACGTGATGTGGGATTACGCACCCACGGGCCGCGATCTGGTCGACGGTAGTGCAATTCCCGCTCTCTATGCCGGTCACACCCGTTGGGAAAAGACGCGCTTCATCGAATATACAGATGAGACATTTCAAACGCTCAAGACGCAGCCGATGTGGCTGGGGATTCTGGGCCCGGTGATCCGCGGGGAAGTGGGTGACACCATCCAGGTCCATTTTCTGAACCGGTCAAAGCAAGCGCACAATCTGCATCCCCACGGTCTCCGCTATGACAAAGACAGTGAAGGCGCGCATTACCTGCCACAGAGGCGCGGAGCTGTGGTGCCTCCGGAGCAGAGCTGGGTCTATACCTGGCATGCAGATGAAGACAGCGGTCCCGGCCCGGATGATGGCGACTCAGTTGTGTGGTGGTACCACCCACACGTGGAGGAAGGCCTGGAAACCAACCGCGGGCTGCTTGGCCCCATTATCATCAGCCGCGCCGGACGGGCCCACCCGGACGCAACTCCGAAAGATGTTGACCAGGAGTTCGTGGCCGCCTTCATGATCTTTGACGAAATGGACAAGAAGGAAGCCGGCCTTATGCATGGAATCAATGGATTGATTTTTGGCAATCTGCAAGGGCTGGTCATGCAAGAGGGCCAGCGCGTGCGATGGCATCTTATGGCGATGGGGAATGAACGAGACCTGCACACCCCACACTGGCACGGCAAGACCGTGCGCCTGAGAAGACACAGGACAGATGTGGTGGAACTGCTGCCGGCCAGCATGGTCAGCGTGGATATGGTGGCCGACAATCCCGGCACATGGCTGTTTCATTGCCAGGTTTCCGACCATATGGAAGCGGGCATGATGACGACCTATACCATCCGTCCCCGTCCTCGTTCTTGTCCATTGGAGTTTCTGGAAGGCGATTTCTGGCAAAAACACAACGGCAAGTTCCTGTTAAGGGTGAAAAACAGCGGAACTAAAAGCATTCAATCGTTCAGGCTGGCCTCGGAAGCATTTACGATTCCCGGTTACGTTTATCCCCTTCCATTCCATGCGGCCTCGAACAGCGAGCTGCAGCCGGGAGCCGAAATCTCCTTTGAGCGGGAGGACTGGATATTTAAAAGTGAGACGATCCAGGGATGGATTTTTTATCCCGCAAGCATCACGTTTGCCGACAATACAAAGTGGGAACCTCGTGAGCAGGGCGAGTGCTTCACCACGTTCTGGCGGGACAAAGACCATCCCCCCATGCCCATGAAGCCGATCACCCAATACGGCATGGGCGAAATGGACCCGGACTGAGCCGCGCAGAACGATTGGTGCGCGGGATTATTCGGTTGCAAAGTCACATATGCCATCGCGGCGCTGTGCCGGCGGAATTGGCGGCACGGCCCACGGCCCGCCATTGCTGAAATCAAAAAATTCCGTCATATCCGGCATAGAGGCGTCCCGTGCAGTAAGGGGTGAAAGCCCGAACCTTGTTTCGATAAACTTCAAGAAAGCGGTGTAGTCCATTGGCGTATGTGAGACAAAATTCTTCTTGGCAAATGGCGAAACGATCATATTGGGCACACGAACACCTGTCATGGTGAAATCGCCGGCCACGTCTTTCCCGGCAATGAGATCCCGCGGCGGAATGCCGTCCGGACTCGGCACCGCGACGGGCGGAACATGGTCAAACGCGCCGCCTCCTTCATCAAAGGCAAATAGAAAGACAGTGTCCGCCCAGGACGAGCTTGTGAGCAGAGGAGTGAGAATTGAAGCCACGTGTGCCGCCCCGGTTTGTACATTGACGGGGGTCGCCGTTTTCGTTGACGGATTGATATTGCTCGTGTGCTCGTCCTGGCCGCTGAAATAACCCGCTTCAATAAATGACACCGAAGGCAGCGTCCCTGCCTTCAGGTCAGAAAAATATTCCGAGAGCGGCACAATTTTCGCCTGCACTCCAGCCTGGTTGATGTAGGTAAAAAATGACAGATAAGTCTTAAAGCTCCTGGTGAAATCAGTCACATAGATCTTCCAGGTGACGCCCTTTTCGTCCAACTCCTGCCAAATCGTCTTCGACGTAAGAAGACGTGTAGGTATATGAGCGAAGCCCTGGGAAGTGGCGCCGTGCAGATACATACGATTGGGAGTCGTATTGGCCGGTATAGGAGAATGCAGGTTGTCGCTCATGGCAAAATTCGCGGCCATGAAATAGTAATAATTGAGCTGCGTCTCGTCGAAGAAACCCATGGCCCGGTGTCCGGTCTGATCCTGCAGAAAAATGCCCTGTTGAGCAAAGGCTTGCGATTCCCCAAAGGCCACAGGAACAAAACCCTTCATGTCAAAGTTTGTCGGCGAGGCAGCGGCTGGGTTCGCGTGGTTGATCTGGACATGATGCTCTTCCCAGTCGGGACTTAGATTCTCTGTGCAGACGGACCCGGTGTGATATGGCGCGATATCGCCCGCCACCGGGCTGGTGTTCACAAATCCGACAGCGTCACTTAAATCGCGGATCTTCCCGTCACTGCTGTTGATTGGAATCGGAGGGCTGCTTTGCTGCCGGAACGCTGTCATGTGGCCAAGGTACGAATCGAAGGATCGATTCTCCTGGATCATGATGATGATGTGGTTCACGGAGGTCTGAAGTGTTGGCGTGGGACTTGGAGTGGCGGTGGGCGTTGGCGATGGAGCAGGGCTGGCGCCAAGTCCCTGGCAGCCGGTGAGAGCAAAGAGCGACAGCACAGCGAGAAAACAGGCGAGGAAAAAGTTTCTGCACAAGATCATTCTGCACGAGGTCATAGGGAGCCTACCTGACGAAGTAGCTTTTCGCTGCCGCCATGCACAGGGCGCTTGCAAAACAGCAGCTCACAGTTCTGGACATTGTGATGTGCGTTGATTGCGCCGTGTTGGCTGCTCTGGATTTACTAAGGTATGACATCCAAAGCAGGTGTTCTGACATCTGAGGTTTTAGCTGATCTCGAACCTGTGCGGTTCGACACTAAATCTTCCTTAATCCTGGGGACCTGTAATGAGAATTGCTGTTGTGGGATCTGGTTATGTCGGCCTTGTGGCCGGCGCTTGTTTCGCAGAATTAGGTCATGATGTTCTTTTAGTCGATAACGACGAACGCAAACTTGCCGAGCTTCAGCGCGGCGAGTGCCCAATCCATGAGAAATTTCTTCCCGAATTACTGGAGCGTCACCGCGGCAAGCGCCTGGGCTTTACCGGCGATCTGAGTGACGCGGTACGCCGCAGCGAACTGATCTTTATCGCCGTAGGCACGCCGCCCAAAGACGATGGCGATGCCGACCTCTCTTATGTCGAGTCCGTGGCCCAGGGAATTGCCTGCGCCATTGACGACTATAAGGTCGTGGTGGAAAAAAGCACCGTCCCCGTTTACACCAACAGCTGGGTGCGCAAAATTATGTTGCTCAACGGAGCCCCAGCGGAAATGTTTGACGTAGCTTCAAATCCAGAGTTCCTGCGTGAGGGAACTGCGGTAGCGGACTTCCTCTATCCTGACCGGATTGTGGTGGGCGCAGACAGCGATCGCTGCTCCGCGATGCTGGCCAAGGCCTATGAGCCCCTGGTGGATGGCAGTTATTTCAAAAAGCCTGATGCCATTCCCGGACCCGTGGCTGGCCCATTCCACGCACGACTGATCCGCACCAGCGCCAAGAGCGCCGAACTGATCAAGCACGCTTCCAACGCCTTTCTGGCAATGAAGATCTCCTTTATCAATGCCGTGGCCAGCGTATGTGAGGCCGTGGGCGCCGATGTGGAGCAGGTGCGTGAAGGAATCGGAACCGATTCCCGCATTGGGCAGCGCTTCCTTTCTCCCGGCGTTGGATACGGCGGCTCCTGCTTCCCCAAGGACCTGCTGGCATTCCGCTCTGTGGCCCGGGAAAATGGCTGCCACTTCGGCCTGCTGGATGAAACCGTGCGGGTGAACGAAGAACAGCGAAATCGCTTTATGCGCAAAGTCCGCAAAGCACTCTGGACCCTGAAGGGCAAGAAGCTGGCCGTACTTGGGCTCGCCTTTAAGAATGGAACGGACGATCTGCGCGAATCACCCGCAGTGGCCATCATCAAGTCGCTCTTGAAAGAGGGTTGTTCCGTCACTGCTTACGATCCCGCAGCCATGGACCGGGCCTCTGAAGAATTTGGCCCTAATACCACGGTGAAGTTCGCATCCGGTGCGTACGAAGCGCTGGAGGGAGCTGACGCCTGCCTGGTATTGACTGAGTGGGAAGACTTTGCCGCGCTGGACCTGGATCGCGTGAAGACGCTCCTGCGTTATCCCATTGTGGTGGATGGACGAAACCTCTTTCGTCCGGAACTCATGGAGGCTGCAGGGCTCAATTATTACAGCATTGGACGCCCCGACGTTGTCGGCGAACGCCCGGTGGCTATCAAGGCTTCCTTAAGGGAAGCGGCCAAGCGGACTGAAGCCGCCAAACAAAATGAGGCCGCTTAATTAAACCGTTTGGGCCCATTGGGACTTCACCAGTCCTGCCTGGGCTTAGCGGAAAATAGCGGCCATCAAAAATCGGATCTGGAATTACAAGGTTTTTTCCCTGGGAGTTGGGCCATGCTTTCGGTTGTCGTGCCAATTTATAATGAAGAAGAAAACATTCCGGCGTTCCATGCGGCTGTACGAACCGTGCTGGACTCTCTGGAAGATCGCTGGGAAATTGTTTATGTAAACGACGGCAGCCGCGACACCTCACTCTCTTTGCTGTTGGAAATTCAGGGACGCGATCCGCGTGTTTCGGTAGTGGAATTTTCGCGCAATTTTGGCCATCAGGCAGCCCTGACCGCAGGACTTCAGGTGGCCAAAGGCGACGCCGTGATGCTGATGGATGGTGACTTCCAGGACCCGCCGGAAGTATTGCCGCGCCTGGTGGAAGCATGGAAAGACGGCGCCAAAGTCGTGATTGCCCAGCGCTCCAGCCGGGCTGAAACCGGCCTTCGCGGAAAGCTTTTCCCACTCTTCTATAAGGTCATGGGGCTGATCTCGGATTTCCCCATCCCGTTGAACGCGGGGATTTTTGGCCTTCTCGACCGACAGGCCGCCGACTCCATCATCAACCTTCAGGAAGCAAACCGGTATCTCCCCGGACTGCGGGCCTGGGTGGGTTTTTCTACGGCAGTCGTCTATTATGATCGGGCCGGCAGGGCGGCGGGCGAAGCCAAGCAAACCCTTCCCAAACTCATCAAGTACGCCATGGATGCGATTTTCAGCTTCAGCTACAAGCCGTTGCGCCTAGGCATGGCGCTGGGTGGGCTGGTAATGGCGTTCACCCTGCTGCTTTCGATTGTGAGCCTTGGCAACACGGTTTTCCATCTCAGATTCTTCGGTCTGATTCCGGGCGAAGGCCACATTGGTACGCTTCTCTCCATTCTTTTTCTGGGTAGCGTGCAGCTCATATGCACAGGACTGCTGGGCGAGTACATCGGACGAATCTACGATGAGGTCCGCCGCCGCCCACTTTTCCTGATCCACAAACTGCATTGCGCAGAAGCCGAAGGCGTGCTCCGCTATACGTCGGACAAAGCGCTGGCGGCCCTCAAAGACACAGCCGCATAGGCAAAAGTTTTCTCACTTTTGCACAGGCCAATCCCGCCATAGGCAAGGTGTTTCCACGGGTAAGTTACTTAATCCTTCTTTTCTTTTCCCCTGGAATCCTGATTTTTTGCGGTCCCGCAGCACGTTGCCACTCTAGCACCAGGCTAAGAGTCGAATCCTAAAGAACTAAGGACTCTCCTGATACATCCAGAGTAGATGCACTCGTAACCTCTGCTCCTCAAGACAAGGCACCCTACCTCTTAAGGAGTACGAACAGTGAAAAACGCTATTCGATTACTGCTCGCGACCATGACTCTGGCCACCGCATCTTTTGCGGGAGTTACGGTTAGCTCACCCGCAGCCGGATCCACTTCGGGATCCCCCGTCCACTTCGTCGCCTCTGCAACATCCACTCATCCGATCACCGCCATGAGAATCTATGTGGACAGCGTAAGCGTTTACCTGGTTTCAGCAAGCAGCCTCAACGCTTCCGTGGCAATGTCGGCCGGCAGCCACAGCGTTATCGTCCAGGCTTGGGATTCTACGGGGGCGGTGTATAAGACGCCTCTAGCCCTTACTGTAAGCAGCACGCCGGCACCGCCTCCCGGATTACCGGCGCCACCGTCAGGAGCCGTGGTCAAGACCAATATCGACCAGATGACTGGCTGGCAGAGCTGCACTGTCTGCGCCGGCATTAATGCCTCGGGTCCGGTGGCCGTTTATTCCATGGTCGAAAACCAGGCCTCACCCTCGCTTGACGGCGCCTCCGCCAAATTCAGCATCAGCGGACCCACCCATTACGCTGACGCGCTCTGGTGGAAACAGCTGGGCGCAGCCGATACCGCCACCAATCTGAAGTATGACGTGGCTTTCTACCTTACCAATCCGACCGTGGCGGAGGCGCTGGAGTTCGATAACAACCAATCCAACGGCAGCCACAGGTTTATCTACGGCACGCAGTGCAATATCAAGAACGGCGGCGTCTGGGACGTGTGGGGTAACGCAGCCGGAAACTGGATCTCGACGGGAATAGCCTGCTCAGCCCCCGCCGCCTTCCAGTGGCACCATTTGACGTGGGAATTTCAACGGACTTCGACCAATGTGGTTTTCGTCGGCTTCACCTATGACGGCGTGACGCACTACGTGAACCGCAGTTATCCCGCCCGTAGCTCAACCGTGCACGAAATGAATGTGGCCTTCCAGATGGACGGCGACTCTGCCATGCACGCTTATTCAACCTGGCTGGACAAGGTCACGCTGACGTACTGGTAGTGTTAAGAGTGCCCGATTCAGAGGGAACTTGCCTCAAAATCGCGTGAACGAATGTTAACCACGCTTAACATTCAGGAATGCGGAAAGGAGCGGATTTCGATCCGCTCCTTTCTCTTTTCGGAACTAAGTACCTGCCTTAATCACTTAGTAGTTCGCGATTTCCGGTTTCTCCCCGGCCCGGCTGAAAAGGATTGAAGCAGAGTAGAAGCGTCGTTAACCTCAGCTTCGCCGTTGGAAATGGCGGCACACAAAAAAACTATCCCTGGAGTAAAAGTAGTGATGGTAAATAAAACAACCAAAAGCATGTCCATTCTCGCGGTTGCACTGTTCCTTTTGGCGGCGACTTCGCTTCGTTCATCCGCCCAGACAGTCAAGAGCCAGATTCAGAGAATGAGTGGGTGGCAAAGCTGCGTGACCTGTGCAGGCCAGAATGCAGCCGGTCCTGGAGCTTCTATTTACTCGGCCACAACCGGATCGCCCACAATGAGCGGGGTATCCAGAGTTTTCTCCATAGCCAGCAGTCACGCCTATGCCGATTCTCTCTGGTGGAAGCAGCTTGGCGCGGCAAATGGCGCCACCAATCTGGTGTATAGCCTTTACTTTTACCTGCAGACGCCGCAGTACGCGCAGGCGCTGGAGTTTGACAACAACCAGGCCAACGGCTCTAAACGCTGGATCTTTGGGACCGAGTGCAATATAGTCGGCGGCCACTGGGACGTCTGGGGCAATGCCTCAGGCAACTGGATGAATACCGGAATTCCCTGCTCCATGCCTTCCGCCTACAAATGGCATCATCTCACATGGCAATTCAAGCGCAATGGCGGCTACGTTACCTATGTCTCCGTCACCCTTGATGGCGTAACGCACTATGTCAACCGCAGCTATCCGGCTCGCGGATCCAGCGTAAACGAGTTGAACGTGGCGATCCAGCAGGACATGAAGTCATTTCACGCCGCCTTCAAGGAGTGGGTGGATAACATTTCGCTCAAGTATTGGTAAACAAAGCTTGTTCCTGTCGGCTCCGCTCCCGGGTTTCGGCCCGGGAGCCTTTTTTTGTCGACGTCAAATAAACGATTCCCCTTTTATTCGCCGTATGATAGAAATATACAGTGCGCTTCCGCAGCAGGAGAAAATCCGGCGCCACAAATCAAGGCACTGGTCTCGGTTTCAGAACGGAGACGCCCGCATGGAGAAAATGAATGGCTGATGAAAAACAGGAAAAAACCAGGGCAATCGATCTTGCTCTCGCACAGATAGAAAAACAGTTTGGCAAGGGCTCCATTATGAGGCTGGGAAGCAAGGAAGCAATTGTTCCCATCGCCGTGATCTCCACCGGGTCCATCTCCTTTGACGCGGCACTGGGTGTGGGCGGCTTTCCCCGCGGACGCGTGGTTGAGATTTTTGGGCCGGAATCGAGCGGCAAGACAACCATTGCGCTCCAGGTGATTGCGGAAGCCCAAAAGACCGGCGGTATGGCCGCTTTTGTAGACGCCGAGCACGCTCTTGATCCCCTATACGCCAAGAAACTCGGCGTGGACGTGGACAATCTGCTTGTGTCCCAGCCGGACTACGGTGAGCAGGCCCTGGAAATTGCCGAGGCCCTGGTGCGCTCCAATGCAATCGACGTTCTGGTCGTCGACTCTGTGGCGGCGCTTGTTCCCAAGGCCGAACTGGAAGGCGAAATGGGAGACAGCCACATGGGCCTTCAGGCGCGCCTGATGTCTCAGGCGCTGCGGAAGCTGACCGGTATTGTTTCTAAATCGCGTACCTGCCTGATCTTCATTAACCAGATCAGGGAAAAGATCGGCGTGATGTTCGGCAACCCTGAGACCACCACGGGCGGCCGGGCCCTCAAGTTTTATTCTTCCGTGCGCGTCGATATCCGCCGTATTGGCGCCATCAAGGATGGCGACCAGGTGATGGGAAATCGGACTAAGGTCAAGGTCGTGAAAAATAAGACGGCCGCTCCCTTCCGCGAAGCTGAATTCGACATCATGTATGGCGAAGGCATCTCGCGAGAAGGCGATTTGCTCGACCTGGGCGTGGCCAAGGAAATTGTGGAGAAGTCCGGCGCCTGGTTCAGCTATAAGGGCGAGCGCATTGGCCAGGGACGCGAAAACGTGAAGCAGTTCCTGAAAGACAACAAAGACATGACAGCCAGGCTTGAGGCCGAGTTGCGACAGGAGTTGGGGCTGAAGATCCTTGTGCAGGAGCCTCCGACACCCTCAGTGGAACAAAAACAGGCGGCGGCAGCCCACGCGAGAATGCCGTCAAAGAGGTAGATAGCGGCGAACTCGAAGAAGGTAAGCCACTCATCGGAAGATTGCCAGCTGACCGTTGGGAACCATTGTTACGGTCAGCTATGATCTACGAGTGAAGAAGCTCGTTACCCGGATGCTGCTGATTATTGCTGCAATGTATATAGGCTTTGCACTGTTTGCGTATTTTCTCTCAGACAGCATGATCTTTCTGCCGCATCCTTCTTCATACAGAGATTCGCCGGAAATCCTGAAGATCACCACGGCCGGCGGAAAAAAGATTTCGGCTGTTTATCTGGCCAATCCCGCAGCCAAATTCACCCTGCTAGTGAGCCATGGCAATGCGGAAGACCTGGGCGACGATCGTTACTGGCTGGATAACCTGCGGCACGCGGGATTCAACGTGTTTGCCTATGACTACGAAGGGTATGGCACCAGTGAAGGCAAATCCACGGAGAAGACCGTCTATGAAGATGAGGCCGCTGCTTATGACTTCCTGGCTGTTGACCTGAAGACGGCTCCCGACAACATCATCATTTTTGGCCGGTCGGTGGGGGCGGGGCCGGCGGCGTACATCGCGGCGCGGAGACCGTCCGCCGGGCTGATCCTGCAAAGCCCGTTTGTCTCAGCTTTCCGTGTATTGACGCGGATTCCGCTGCTGCCCTTCGATAAGTTTCCCAACTACAAATATATCCGGCACGTCCACAGCCCCGTGCTGATCATGCACAGCCATGCTGATTCGGTCATTGCCTTCTGGCATGGACAGAAGATGTTTGATTTGGCCAATCAGCCGAAGCAGGCTTTTTGGGCGAAGAACGCGGACCACAATGACATGGATCTGGCCCAGGGATATGAGGAAGCGATCCAGGCATTTGCGGCAACGCTGGGAAAGACGCATCCCGCGCAGCTGCCGCCCGTGCCCTCGCCCAGAGTGCCATAGAACCTACGGCACTAGTAAAAGAAATCCCGCTACTGCATGGTCGCAGGATGGCAGCTTGAGCCGACTCCCGGCGGCACTGGGATACCAGTCGGCGGCGTAGCCCAGGGTTTGCCGGTAAAGTCAAAGAAATCGAGCAAGTTGGGTTGAGCGGCATCACGATTGGTCAGCGCCGGTAAATTGAACCGCTGTTCCACAAAGCGCATGATCGCCGTGTGGTCCATGGCGGTATGGCCCACATAGTGCCGGCGGGCAAAGGGCGAGAGGATAAAGTTGGGCACACGGAATCCCAACTGGGCGCCGAAACCTGAATGCCCGGCATTGGCCGCGTCGGCCGCGTGGGCGCCCGGACTTGTAGGACGCAAATCGCAGTGGTTGGTGTAAACGCCAGCGGTTGTGGGCTGGCAAGGCAGAAAGGCGTCAGGGTTCACGGCAATCGAAGCAATATCGCCTTCAAGCCCAGCCAGAGCGGCGCTGGTGTTCTGATTTGTGTGGCCGGGGACCGGCGGCACATGGTCGTATGGCCCGCCACCCTCGTCGAAGGAGAAGAACATGACCGAGTCTGACCATGAAGGGCTGGCCATGAACGAGTTCATGATGTTCGATATCTGGGCTTGACCAGTGAGAATGGACTGGCCGGAGCCTGGATGCTCATCGCCGTGGCCAAAATTGGCTTCAATATAAGAGAAGGCGGGCAGAGCGTTGTTCTGGGCGTCAGTAAGAAACTGGCTTATAGGAGCAATATGGGTGGCATCAACCGTAATCACTCCGCTGGAATTCTTAAAGATGTACTTTCCGCTGTAAGTGAAATAAGTGAAAGTGGTGGAGGGGCTGCCATTGGGATTGGTAGCCGAATAATAGAGTTTCCATGAGATGTGGTTCTCATCCAGCAACTGGAAGATGGTCTTGGCCGTGAGCTGAGGCGCATGATCGTCATTGCCGGGATCGAAAACGTAGCCCTGGCTGGTCCCGCCGGACATGGTCGCGAGCCGGTTGGGAATTGTTTTGCTGGCCACGGGTGAGAACCAGCGGTCAGAGAGCGCAAACTGCGAGGCCATAAAGTAGTAGTAATTCAGCTCTGCGCCGCCCGTCGTGCTGGTGTCCTGGTAATAGGCCATGGCGCGCTGCCCGGTCAGATCGGTAAATGACCCGCTTCCGCTTCCCGACTTGGCATCTCCCTCCGCAGTATGGACAAAGCCATCCATCAGGATTGGGCGGGTCGTGGTGAAGTCAAAGCGGCTCACGTCGCCAAAGCTTTCCAGCCATGCCGAGCTCATGTCATCAAGGCAAGTGCTGGTGGTGTGAAAGAGCTGGAAGACCTGGCCTTCGTCATCTTTATTTGAGATGGTCGTAAGCTTGTCGTCGATTCCGTCAACGTCGTACTCCCGATGATCGTCGCCAATGTTCCAGCCGCGGGCCTGGCGGTAAGGGTTGAGCATGCCGAAGTAGCTGTCAAAACTGCGGTTCTCCTGCAGCATGAAGATCACATGATTCACCGCGGTAATTCCCGAAGGCGTCGGCGTGGGCGTTGGAGTAGGAGTTGCAGTCGGCGTAGGAGTCGGGGTGGGAGTTGGAGTCGGCGTTGGCGTAGGTGTCGGAGTTGGGGTGGGCGTCGGGGTCGGTGAAGCCGCAACCGTGATGCTCTCAGAAGAAGAGAAGAAAAAGCCGGTGGAATCCCAGGCACGGATGATGATGCTGTGCTTCCCAGCCGCCAGCGAGAGAATGGCGGTGAGCGATGCGCTGGAGCTCTGGGCCTTCTTGACGTTATCGATATACATGATCATCGCGGTGATCGTGTGCTCATTGTCACGCGCAGCCGCGGAAAAAGTAACAGGAGAAGTTACGGTTGCGCCACTGGCCGGCGAACAGATGTTGACCGTTTTATCTACCGTGGCAGTACATTGCGCCGACGCATTAGCCACAAATGCGAGGGAGAAGAGCAGAATCGTTGCAGCGGAAAATATACGAAGTGACATGAAGGGGCCCCGTTCTGGAACAACAGTTTGAAGATTTGCCGGTCCGTCTGGCGCAGGCAGACTTTTCTAGTGGCTCATGTAGACAACCTCCCACTACGCTGGGCCACTGTGTGTTCCTTGTGAAGGTAGGAGAGCTGCTGCTTGATCGGGGTTGTATCAGCCACTGCTGTCTTCATCGTGAAAAATAACCTTAGTCAGCTACTCAGTTTTTCCCTCAGAAAAGAACATTTACAAAGCGTCTAATTCTTATCGAATTCTTATTGAATCGATCACAGGCATAGCTCAATTCCAGTTACAAACCTGTTACAGTTTCTATCGCGTGTGGGCAAACTGTGGAAAATTCCCGTCTGGCGGTGCTGGATGTGGTAGCGCTGGATGAGAAAGGCCAACCGATCTCAGATTTGAAAGCGGATGACTTTACCGTGCTGAAAGCGGATGACTTTACCGTGCTGGAAGACGGAAAGCCGCAGACGGTCCGCGATTTCAGTTTCCACCATCCTGGGGCATCCAGCGTGCCAGCGCGTCAGCTTGCGCCGAACGTCATCATCAATGCTCCTCAGTTTTCATCAAACCGCTGCCTGAATGTGATTTTGCTGGATGCCATTGATACGGATTTCTCCAGCACGCCTACGCTCAGGACATGCTGATCAAGTACCTGGATAGCAGCGCTTCTTCGCCTGGCTCCACAATTTTCGCCGTCCCGTCACTCGCTGGGAACGCTATGAAACCAACTTCCTTGGCATGATCCAGTTAGCCTGCATCCTCATCCTGCTGCGGAGGTACTTATGAGATGGCTTCTAGTTGATATGCCGTGCTTAACAAGTTGCATTTACGGCAGAAGAGGCTAAAATGGCCGCAACGGGGGTAGTGCGCGGGTATCTTCAGCTCCAGAGGGTTAACCTATGCGTTTTGCTCTGCCGTGCCGTGCGCTCGCACTATCTCTTGTAGCCTTATGTTTTTCGGGAGCTTATTCCCAATCCAACCCGGCTGACCAGTCGTCCGCTTCGCCCGCTTCAGGTACATCCCAGTCGCCAACAACGCTACGCACGAACACGCGTCTGGTCGTGGTGGATGTGGTGGCAACCGACAGCAGGGGGGGATTTGTCGACGATCTGAAAGCTGACGACCTGAAGATATCAGAGGAAGGCAATGCGCAGAAAATCAGCAGCTTTAGTTTCCACTCCCCGGGGAAGACCAATACGGTCGTAGCTAGTCCTCTTCCGGTCAACGTCGTGACGAACGCTCCCGCGTTCCAGTCCAGCAGCTTGAACGTAATGCTGCTGGATACGCTGAACGGAGACTTTGGCGAGCAGGCATATGTCAAAGATCAGCTGCAGAAATATCTTTCCCAGGCAAAACTGGCGCATCCAATCGCGCTGTTTGCCATGGAAAATCACTTGGTAATGTTGCATGACTTCACCACAGACGCGGCGGCGCTGAAGAGTTCAGTGGAGAAGTTCAGGCCACCGGCGCGCTTTATCAATGGAGAAACGGCCACATCAAGAGCGTCAGCGTTCACCACCTTTGGGGACTTCCACACAAGCGAGCGCGATATCGCAACCACGCTCAACCAGTTGAACGCTCTGGCCAAGACGCTGGCTGGCTATCCCGGGCGCAAGAACCTGATCTGGCTCTCGGAAGGCTTCCCCATCAATCTTTTCCCCGACAACACCATGAAAACCTCGTCCACAAGTTGCACTGACGCTGCTTGCAGCGGCGGGCTCGCCCGTGCGGCGCAGGAAGGGACCGGACAGGGCGATTACAAAGACTATGCGTTTCTGATCAAGAAGGTCTCTGATGCGCTGATGAACGCCCAGGTGGCTGTCTATGTTGTGGACGCTGGTGTAGTGGGCAAAGATGAACGCATGGCTTCGCACGATACCATGAGAGACGTGGCGGACCGCACTGGCGGCAAGGCT
>DASXCL010000058.1:0-6226 GCA_036491195.1 Candidatus Angelobacter sp. | reverse complement strand
TTCCTGAGTTGGATTCTAGACCTTCTGCCGCCAGTATCCATGATCGTGAAGAAAATAATTATCGTTCCAGGAGTTCAGCATGGTTTTCAGGAACATCCCAACGATCTTCAGGTGACCCATGCTGCGGAAGCGCCGGTTTGTGGTGTGAATGCAGCCGCCCACAATGCCGAACCTGCGGCGCCCGACTTTCTTACTGAGAAGATAATCTTCCGCGTAGAGCGCGTGTGCATTGAAGCCGCCGAGCCGGTCGAAAGCCGCCTTCTGGAACAGCATGAACATTCCGGTGCTGAAGGGCTTCACCAGCATCGATCCATACTGCGCCACGTTATTGGCCAGGTACAAAAGCTGGTCGCGGACGGAGCCTTGAGAACACCATATGTTGGTGGTGACGCAGTGGAGTTTGCGCCGCTCCGCCAGATGCATGGCGCGGCGCAACAAAGTCCGGTCTTTCAATTCCATGTCGGCATCGATGAACAGCACATAAGACGTGGAGGCCCAGTGAGCGCCGGCGTTGCGTCCAACCGATGGCAGGCCTCCGGGAATCACTTCGATATCCAGCCGGCCGACAAAGGACATAGCCAGCTCTTGTGTGCCGTCGGTCGAACCGGCGTCAGCCAGGTATACTTTCGTAGATTTCATCAGCGGATAATCCTGCCGGCACAGCGATTCCAGAAGCGTCGGCAAAAGCCGCGATTCGTTCTTCGCCGGGATCACGATGGTCAAATTCGGCAACGTATTCATGGATAGCAACTCCTTCCGGGCCGATCGTGATGTAAGTGCATCGTTGATCGACCCATGCGCCCGAGTTGTAATACTCAACGCCGTCCCGCTTGCGGGCCAGCGGGGCATGCGTATGACCGCAAAAAATGCGCTCAGCTTTGCCGGGTTTTGCATAACTGAGCGCGCCTTGCGCTACCTGTTCGGAAAGACGCAACCACCTTGTGTTAAGACGGTCCAGGTAACGGGCAAACCGTTGGTTCTTGGAATCCAATTTCTGAAGCTGTAGAAATATGAGCTGGCCCATCTTGCTCAGGAAGGCGTTGGATACGGCAAACCTGTCAAACTGGTGGCCATGGATGGCCAGATGGTTCTTGCCGCCATACCACCATGCATACTCCTGATACACAGGCACGCCGACCAGGTGCGACATGACTTCTGTCAGTCCGTGATCGTGATTGCCTTCCACCCAGACGACTTCAGTCTGATGTTTGGGATTGGAAAGCTTGCGAATGTGTCCAAGGAATTTCCAGTGCTCTTTCGTGAGGCGGCGGAAATTCAGGTCAGCAAAGATGTCTCCTAGAAGAATCAGCCGCTTGAAGCAGACCGATTGCAGAAAAGCCAGGGCAGCGCCGGCCTGGCTGACCTCGGAACCAAGGTGCAGGTCGGAAATGATGACCGTATCGAAGCATTGTTCCTGCATGCACCATATTTGTAGCAGTCGCAGGTTAAACCATTGCGACAGGCAAATGAATATCGCGTGAAAATGGCCGAAGTATCTTTCTAATCACGCAGGCGTTGCCGGATTTTTCACCTTACGTTAACAATCAAAAGCGGCCTGGAACCAGCTCTTTCCTGCGCTTGACGCGTCTCTTACGCACTTATAAGGTAGGCTGCTTCATGCGTGAAATTGTTCCATGGAAAGACGCGGAGCAGTACGGAGCGAGCCTGCGCACGCAATTCAGCCGGTCCGCGCTGGCGAAGCTGAGCAAGCGCAAATTCGATCCCGTAGATGTGCTGCGAGAAGCGGCAAAGAACCGCCTTGCGCGCCTTCTTCCGCTCAAGTTCAACCTGATGAGCGATTCGCCATTCGTGTTCTTTCGCGGATCGGTGGAAATCATGGCCGCCGATCTGGGCGAGGCGAAACACACGAAAATTGAAGTTCAGATATGCGGGGACGCGCACGTCAAGAATTTCGGCTTCTTTGCCACCCAGGGCTCAGAGATTGTGCTGGACATCAATGACTTTGACGAAACCCAACGCGGACCGTGGGAGTGGGACGTAAAGCGGCTGGCTACCAGCATCATTCTGGCGGGACGCGTCGCCGGCGATCCCGAATCTTGCTGCAAAGACGCCACGCGTGTCTTCCTTGGCGAGTATTGCCGCTGGATGCGCATTTTTGCCGAAATGCCTGCCATTGAAGTTGCGCGCCATCGCGCGATGCGGAACCTGCATGATCCGGTGATCAAGTCTGCACTGAAGAAGGCTGAGCGCTCCAGCCCACTGGCCAACCTCAAAAAGCTGGCGCACAAAAAGCACGGCAGCGGTTACAGCCTTATCTACAAGCCGGGATCCATCTGGGACGTGAAGGGCGCGGAATCGAAGGCCGTCGAGCGTGCGCTCAAAGACTATCGCAATACGTTGGCTCCGGATCGCCAGATGTTGTTTGACCGTTACACGCCCATTGACGTCGGATTCAAAGTCGTTGGCACCGGCAGCGTCGGCACGCGGGACTACATTGTCCTGCTGATGGGAAGGGATGGAGGCGAGAAAGATCCTTTGTTCCTCCAGATCAAAGAAGAGCCGCCCTCGGCGTATGCCGGGTATTACAAAGATCGTTCCGCCCGCGGCCACCAGGGCCAACGCGCAGTGCAGGGGCAGCGCGCCCTGCAGATTTTTTCTGACTTGCTGCTGGGTTGGTGTTCCATTGCCGGCCGCGACTATCTGGTACGCCAGCTGAACGACCACAAGAGCGGGATTGAACCGGAAGAACTGAAGGGCGACCGCCTGATCGAGTACGGGCGCGTCTGTGCCGAGCTGCTGGCCAAAGGGCACGCGCGCTCCGGAGAGCCTGCCGTGCTGGCGGGGTACCTGGGCCATGGGAACAAGGCGGAAAAGGCGCTCTTCGAATTTGCTCTTGCCTATGCCGGCCAGGTGGAAGCGGATTACCAGGTTTTTCTCAAAGCGATGAAACGCGACTTTCTTAGGGATGCGACGAAAATGGCAGACCACCCTGGCATCTTCCGGTCTTCATCCTGACTGGCTTCTATTCTGACGGCCTGGTTGTGGCGAAAACGTTCTGGCGAAAGGGTTCCAACAGTGGCGAGCCCATGGTCGCGGCCCTGAAGATCGAAGCCTGAAGATCGCGATCTGGCGATCACGCCGAAGATAAAGGCATTCGCGAAAACGGAATAAAAAAAGGGCCCGGAGAAGAGCCCCATTCCGTGAGTTTCCAGGAGAGAAGAATCGTTCTCGAATTTCCCTCTGCTGAAGCAATGGTACGATTTTATGCCGGCAGTTTTAATGAGCCATGAATAGACGATTAAGTTTCTGTGAATCGCGGGCTTTTTTTGCCGCAACAAGGCTGTGTTACACTGATATTGCTTCCTGTGACGTCCCTCTTTTATTGACTCCATAGCAAAGGGCGCGTAGCTCAACTGGCAGAGCAACTGACTCTTAATCAGTAGGTTGAAGGTTCGATTCCTTCCGCGCTCACCAAATCTTTTCAATAACTTGCGATCCTGGCAGAGCAACTGATGTGGCTTCCGGAAATCACCGTATGACAAAATTGTAGCTACCCCGAGCATCCTGAATGCTTGGTGAAATGATTTCAAAAGGGTTAAGCCGATCCCTTGCCTGAGCACCTGGTTCGGGATCAGGGGGTCGGAGATTCAAATCCTCTCTCCCCGACCATTTATTTTCAGCGATTTACATGCCTTCCGAAGTCCTGAAAATTCCCGCCGTAGGTAAAAATGCGACAGTGATGACCTCGCGGATTTTCGGTTTGACGGAGATGGCTGCGACACAAGCAGCAATGCAGGTAGCCACAGCAATGAGAAACATTCAAGGATCTGCTGCGTGGCGAATTATGAGCCATGTCCTAAACTCGCAATTACAGACTCCAGACTGTTTTTCCCGAGCAGCAATTGAATAGCGATTCTCAGTGAAGCTACTTAAGAAAAGCATTGTGTTTCTATTGCTTTGAAAGCAATAATGTCAACTCATGATGCAGCGCGTTTCGGGCAAACTTGGGTCCTTGGAAACGATCCTGCTCACATTCGCTTCCGAGGTCAACGGACAATATGGCGCAAACTGCGTTTGCTTATGGCTCAGTCCTCGAAGCCTTAAGTCGTGGCCTCTATCCAGACAAGAGGCACATAATCCGCGAATTTGTTCAAAACGCATTCGACAGCATCTATGAATTGCGAAAAGCCCATCCCAAAATCTCCATTTCTCCCATAGAAATCAAAATTCAGCCGCCCTCCATAACCATTGCCGATCATGGCATTGATTGGATAATAGCGACGGCTCCCCACGAGTGCCGAGTAAACTTGATTTTGCAAAAGACCAAGACTCGGAGCGAAAGGAGCCACAATGAAGATTATAGGCTGTAATTTCCATCCGAGCTTCCAACAGATTGCCATGGTCGACACAGAAACGGGGGAGCAGACGGAACGAAGGGTAACGCTGGTCGAAGCGGCGGAGTTTTACCGCGAGTTGCCAGGTCCGGTGCGGGTAGGTATGGAAGCCTGCGGCAACACGCTGTGGTTCGAGCGCTTATTGGCCGAACTGGGGCATGAGCTGTGGCTTGGGGATGCGGGCAGGATCCGGGCCACGGAGGTACGCAAACAGAAGACCGACCGGCGGGATGCCGAACTGCTGTTGCGGCTGATGCTGGAGAATCGGTTTTCCCGATTGTGGATACCGAGCCAGGAGCAACGCGATCTGCGGCAGTTGTTGATCCATCGGCACAAGCTGGTAGGAATGAGGCGGCAGGTGAAGAACCAGCTGCAGCATCTGGCGTTGAACCAGGGAGTCCAGCAGAAGAGGAAGCTGTGGACGCAGGCAGGGCGGAAGCTGCTGGAAAGAGTTGCCGCTGACGGGCTGGACGGCACGGCGACGGGAAGAGCTGCTGAAACTGCTGGACAGTCTGGACCGCAGCGTCGGAGAGCTGGATCAAGCGGTGAAGCAGGCGGCGGAGAAAGATGCGGTGGCCCAGTTGCTGGAAACGCATCCGGGGATTGGCCCGATCACGGCTCTGGCGTTTGCTCTGACGCTGGGAGATATCCATCGTTTTGCGCATAGCCGGCAGGTGGTCAGCTATCTGGGGTTGAATCCCGCAGAACATTCCAGTGGCGGCCGGCAACGGATGGGTTCGATCAGCAAGCAAGGCAATGCCATGGTACGCAGTTTGTTGGTGGAGGCGGGACAGAGCGCAGCCCGCCTGGTTCCGGAGTTGAAGCGCGCCTATCAGCGACTCAAGCACAGAAAGCATTCTTCTGTAGCCAAGGTCATGGTAGCGCGCAAACTGGCGGTACGGCTGTACTGGATGTGGAAGACCCAACAGCCATCGACCGCCACTCGCATGCAGGGTAGCCCGAGTCATCCTGTGGCCGCGGTATAAGCCGTGCGCTTGAGTGGGCGCCCTGCCTCCTGGAAAAGAGTCCGGGGGTTTGAACGAATAATCATGGTCGGTGGAACAGACCGAATAGATGGTTGGTGGAGCACAAGCTGCCACCCCCTGATTTAAACGAAAACGCGAGTCTTGGTCTTATGCAAGGAAAAGAACTTTCAACGAGAGCGAAATGGCGCCTCTTTAAAACCCGAGGTGTCCGCGCCTTCGTATGCCCTTGACACCGCCGTCGTTGTTATAGACAGGATGACAGAGACTCAGATGGAGCAATATCGGTATCTCGGATTCTCAGAAAAGGAGCGCAGCAAGCACGCAGGTTTAGAGGTATAGGAAATATTCAGGTTCGGCGGTGGCGGAGAAGCTCATAGTTGATTCGTCGCCATTCGGGGTTGGAAAACGGTTCAGGGCCGTTATTCATGCGATCGCATGATGCAGGAACTCCGAAGCGGGAAAAATCCGCCATTAGAAAAGTTGCTGGAGGAGCACACAGAAGTTTCTGAGTCGGCAGAGGATTCGAATGCTCACTACACATTCGTCGACCTGCATAAAATAGCGACCGATGCTGAAGAACTTCCGTGGTGTTTTGAACTGTCGGAGTTGCGGCCTTCAACGTAGAAAGCGACGCTTCAAGATCGTCTGACTGACATACTCCCAGGCACAGTCATATCCATCATCGCCCACAGGACGATGAATCCCGCAATGAACCTGCGCCATTTGAAAGACATTGGCGCTATTCTAGTACCGTGACCGCGTAAATGGTAATACGATTAGGTACTTGGCAGAGAATGTATTTGGTTTTATAGCTTGGGCATGAAGGAAGCGAAAGGGTTTAGAGTCCAATTGTCCAAGCAGGAACAGCGGCAATTGAGACGTTTG
>DASXCL010000057.1:0-28511 GCA_036491195.1 Candidatus Angelobacter sp. | reverse complement strand
GCCGGGGCCGTAACCAGTGGACAGTGGGTGCAGGTGGCCTTCACCTGGGACGGGACCGTGGGGACTGCGTCGGCCGCGCACATGTATGTAAACGGCGTGGAGCAGACCAAGGCAGTGACACAAGATGGAGCGGGCACCCTGAGCTATGCGAGTGCGACCAACAAATCATTCCGCATCGGCAACAACAGCTACACCATCACGGTCGGTTCGCCCAACGGCAAGATAGCTTACTTGGTTGTGTACCGAGGGCGCACGCTTTCAACTGCGGAGCTGAACCAATTGGATATTCAGCTTCCCATCAGATAACAAATGCGCGCATTTAAAGTGAGCATTAAACCATACGGTCCAAAGCAATTGACCGGGAGAAGGATGATGACAGCGCGTAGAGTAATGGGCGTAATTTTCGGGTTGTTGTTGGTGCTTGTTATTCCAGTTGTGGCTCAACAGCGGAGTTTTCCTGGGCAGTCCTCCACGGTTCTGCCAGATGGAAGCACCCTCATTGCTGGTGGAACGGACTCCAAGTCGAATGTCATCGCCGGCGCTGTGATCCAGGCTCCCGATGGAACTTCCACGCAACTGGCCAGCGGGATGAATTTTGCACGAGCGGGCCATTCAGCCACCGTCTTGCCGGATGGGACTGTTTTTATCTTTGGCGGCGTTGGTATTGACGGCAAGATTGTCACGTCAGCCGAAAAATTCGACCCGCTCTCCCGAACCTTTACTGTGGTGCCCAACGTGCTCGCTGTCGCCCGTGCTTTTCACACGGCAACCCTCCTGACGGATGGCACCCTACTGTTGGCGGGTGGGGTATTGCAGGGTGGGGAATTCCCAGATGACGTTCAGCTATTTGATTATAGAAGCAACATTGCAATCAGCCAGCATGCCTCGCTTGCTTTTCCCCGCGAAGGACAATCTGCAGAGCTGCTTGCCGATGGCACTGTCCGGCTTTCGGGTGGAACCGATGATTTCGGCAAGACTATAGCTGTTCCTGAAATCTATGATCCCACCACGCGTCGATTCAGATTCTCGAACGACAACATCTCACAGAAGGCAAACACTGTCTCTCCATTTCAAGTGGCTCTTTCAGTTCCTGAGGATGGCGCCACCGAAGTTTCGCCCCAGAATCCGATCGTGGTTCGTCTTACTCGACTACTTGCATATTCCTCGTTGAGTACCACGAACATTTCGTTGCTCGGACCGAAAGAATCACCAGTGCAAGCTACAGTTACGCCGGCGGAAAACGGACGCCTCCTGTTCGTTCTTCCCACTGCCCCATTACAGTCTGGAACTACATACACATTGCGAATCAAGCAGTTGACGGATCGCTCGGGGGCGCAGCTTGCCGATGTTTCCATTTCTTTCAAAACTGAAGGTGAGCCGCCCGAATCGGAGGGACCTGATTGGATACCTGGCCCAGGTTGGATCACAGGCACAGGGGGGTCCAAATGGCAGGAACTTCCTCCTCTTCAAGCCGCGCCAAGCCAGACTGGTTTGGCTGGACAAGTTCTAAGGCTTGATGGCTGGCCGCTCCAACATGTCACGCTTGAAATGGACGGCAGAAAAACACAGACAGACTCCACCGGACGTTTTCTGCTGAAGGGGCTCACGCCTGGCCATCATGTGCTCTGGATTGATGCCACCACGGCGAACCACCCCAATTCAACCTACGGGGTTTATGAGGTTGGCGTAACGGTATTGCCCAATAAGACCAATGTCCTGAACTACACAATCTGGATGACGCGCCTGGATATGGCGCACGCCATTCGTATCCCGTCGCCCACCACAACAGAAACTGTTCTCACTAATCCCAGCATGCCGGGGTTGGAATTGCATTTGCCGGCAGGCACTACAATCACGGACCGCACAGGCAAGGTCGTTCGCCAAGTGAGCATCACGCCGGTGCCATTAGACAAAACACCTTTTCCACTCCCTGCCGGGGTCAAAGTACCAATCTATTTCACGGTGCAGCCAGGCGGAGGTTATCTCAGCGTTGCGTCGTACCAGTACGGACAAAAAGGCGCACGGCTTATTTATCCCAATGGCTTCAATCTGAAGCCTGGAACCCCATTCAATTTCTGGAATTATGATGCGGACGCCAAAGGCTGGTACATCTATGGCAACGGTAAAGTCGGCGCCGACGGCAAGAACATCATTCCTGATCCTGGCGTCGAGGTATATGAGTTTACGGGCGCAATGGTGGGAGGATCCGGTGTTGCGCCAACCATAGCAAAGCCTAAAGGATCCAAGGCCGGCGCAGGGGACCCGATCGATCTTTCAACCGGTCAGTTCATTTACACCAAAACTGATCTCGCATTGCCGGATATCGCGCCGATCTCGTTTTCACGTACCTACATAACCAATGACAGCCGCTCTCGCTCCTTCGGCGTGGGCGCCACCGATTCTTACGATTTTTTTATGGTTGGTAACACATCTCCATATTCATTCCAGGAACTTATCCAGCCTGATGGCGGTCGAATCAGGTTTGATCGCATTTCCGCGGGAACCCTCTATTCTGACGCAGTTTACGTTGCCGCCTCGGCTCCCGGTGAATTTTATGGGGCGGTGCTTTCCTGGAACAATTTAGATACAACCCTTCCAGGAAGTTGGAAAATCACGATGAAAGACGGCACCGTCCTGGTGTTTCCGGAGTCTGATGGGTCCGTTACGCCATTCTGCCAGGCAGTTATTCAGATCAAGGACCGTTACAACAACATCACCAAAATCGATCGCGACAGTCACTGCCTGCTCACGACAATTACATCTCCAAACGGTCGATACATCACGGTTACGAATGATTCTTCCAGCCGTATCACGCAGATCGTCGACAACGCGGGACGCACCGTCTCATATGCGTATGACGCTACTGGCCGTCTGGCTACTGTTACCGATGCCAATGGCGGCGTCACTGCTTATACCTATGACGATCAGAACCGAATGCTCACCATCCGCGATGCGCGCAACATCGTTTATCTGACCAATGAATACGATGGCGGCGGACGTGTCAGCAAACAAACCGAGGCGGATGGCGGCGTCTTCCTGTTTAATTGGACGCCAGCCCAGAGTGCGCAAACTCACTTTATTCGGTCGTTCGGTCCTACCGATGCCGGCGGCGGCAGCATGATCTTTCGTGATGCATGCTGGGGTTCTGGAGGTTATCAGCGTTACGACCCCAACTGCACTGGCGGATACATGCCATTGGTGGCCCAGGTGGATGTCACGGATCCGCGCGGGTACATCCGGCGTGTTGTATTTGACGATACTGGCTACACGACGAGTGACACTCATGCGCTTGGCCAGCCTGAGGAACAGACGGTCACGTACAGCTACTATGCTGACAATTTGCTCCAGTCAGTGACTGATTCGCTGGGCCGTGTCACCACTTACGACTATGACAGCGCCGGAAACCCGATACGGGTTACGCGACTGGACGGAACGCCGAATGCCGTTACAACTACCATGAGCTGGGGAGGCGCGTTTGGGCAGCTCTCCAACGTGACCGATCCCTTGGGGCATGCCAGCGCTTTTACCTATGACACGCAGGGCAACTTGGCCTCAGTCACTGACCCACTCAGCCATTCCACGACATTTGCTTACAATGCCAACGGAACGATCGCGTCTATAGCCGACGCCCAAAGCAACACTGTCCAGTTCGGCTATCTCGGCGGAGACCTGGCATCCGTCATCGATCCACTCGGCAACATGAGCACCCAATTCACTGACTCATTGGGCCGACTGGTTTCCTCTGCTGACGCGCAGGGCAACACCACGCAATACCAGTACAACAGCCTGAATCTGGTCACGCAGGTGACCGATCCAAAGGGAAATAACACAACATTTTCCTATGATCCCAATGGCAACCTGCTCAGCCTGACGGACGCAGCGACCAACACCACAAGCTGGACGTACGACAATATGGATCGTACGCAGACTCGAATCGATCCGCTGCTGCGGCAGGAGAGTTACAGCTACGATCTTGAAGACAATCTCGTCAGTTCGACCGATCGCAAGAGCCAGGTCACCAGCCTGACCTACGATCCGCTGGACCGGCTCAAACTCGTCGGCTATAACACGGTCGTCAACGCCGGAGTGACCTCTTACGAGAGCACCGTCGGCTATACCTATGACTCTGGCAATCGCATGACGCAGGCTGTGGACAGCGCGGGCGGAACGATCACCGAAGCGTATGACAACCTGGATCGCCTAACTACCGAAACCACGTCGCAGGGTTCGATCTCTTACGGCTACGATCTCGCAGGCCGTCGCGCCAGCATGACCGTCGCCGGCCAGCCGCAAGTCACGTATTCTTATGACAACGCCAACCGGCTCACGCAGATCGCCCAGGGGACATCCACCGTGGGTTTCAGCTATGACACGGCCAACCGCCGTTCGACCCTGACCCTGAGTAACGGTGTGAATATGTCGTACACGTATGACAATGACTCGCGCGTGACCGGAATTAATTACAAATTCAATGCCAACGCCTTGGGCGATCTCTCTTACTCGTATGACTCGCTGGGCCGGCGGACACAGATGGGCGGCAGCTTTGCCAAGACCAGCCTGCCGGTTGCGGTCGCGTCAGCCACTTACGATGCGGCGGATGAACTGACCAACTGGAACGGGACGTCGATCAGCTATGACCTGAACGGCAACATGCTGTCCGATGGCGCGAACGCGTTTACCTGGAATGCGCGGAATCAAGTGGCGACATTGAACAGCGTCAGCCTGCAATACGATGGTTTTGGCCGCCGGACGAAGAACCTCCAGAACACCTCGTTCCTCTTTGACGGAGCCAATGCGGCCCAGGAGCTTTCCGGCTCCACGCCGACGGCGAATCTGATCAACGGCGGCATCGACGAAATCTTTACGCGCGCGGATTCCGGAGGATTATTCACACAGTTGAAAGACGCGCTGAGCAGTACAATCGGCCTCGTGGACGCCAGCGGTAACGTCATGACCGCCTACGCTTACGATCCGTTTGGCAGAACTACAGTGTCAGGTGCAGCGAACTCGAATGGGTTCCAATATACGGGTCGTGAAAACGAAGGCAATGGACTCTATTATTATCGTGCGCGGTATTACTCGACCCTAATAGGACGTTTTGTGAATGAAGATCCGAAGGGATTTTTGGCCGGCGTCAACTTCTACAGTTATGTTGGTGATAATCCCATCAGCTACTCCGATCCGTTTGGATTGGACAAAGGAGGTGGTGGATGTCCGAAGGTCAAAGGCATTTTCCCTTGGCTTCCTCACGGGTTTGGCGGCATCGTCAGCGGTGAGGCGGGTGGTGGCATCGTTGCCGGAGCCGTCGCAAACGGATCAGTGGGCTCTGCTACGTTTATAGATGAAGCTGGGCAATTTAGCCTTGCATCATTCCTGTCAGGTGGAGCAGCTCTTACAGACGGAGGTGGAGGAAACATATCTGCGCCCACTCAATCCAAGACCAATCCGGCTGTCTATGGTGCTTTTCTGGGAATTGGGGCAGGAGGACTCATTACCAATGCCCAGTCGGGCAATCAACTAAAGGGGCCGTTCGCGCAGTACAATTTCAACATAGGTGTAGGAGGTAAACTTTCGGGCAGCCTTGCATATGATAAAGCTTCGGGGATTTGGGTGTTTGGCTTTACTGAAGGTCCTGGATGGGGCTTTGATTTCAGCAAACTAACAACGACAACTGTGGCGATTACTTCGCCAGGAGCCTGCAGGTGAAGTTGATGATGATAGACAAGGTTATTTATACAACTTTCTTATCCATTAGCGCTTTAGTGGGCGCATTTATGGCCGCGTCGCCACATGGTGTTGCTCGCATTCTTGGGGCGTCGGAGAAACGGCGGGCCTCGATGAACTTAGTTTTGTGGCGGATCCTGGGATCGGTGGTATTGATCGGATGTGTCGTTAAACTGGTTGGTATTTGGATCTTTGCCTGGAAGGATTGATAGATATGCGGGTTTCGTTAAGCAGTAGACAGAAGTGGTTATATGTCGCTCTCACCGTCATTTCCGTGCCAATCATTGCTTTAGTGTCCAGCCTGTCAATTCGAGTATTACATTTTCCGTGGACTGGGCCCATCTTGATGACCACATGGTTTGGTTGGGTTGTTTGGTTTCTGGTGGTCCACAGGCCATTCAGCACAAGATCTCAAAAGTGATCCAGAGAGTTGTGCAGCAGGCGGCAACCTACAACGTGGGCACGCCGAAAATCCCTACGGGCTGTTTGACCTCAACGCCAGTTAGATCGTCGGTGTCAGAGGCGTGCGCTACAAGACCAGGCCGGCGGGTCAAATCTCATATGAATATGATCTGGCAGGCCGCGCCAACCCGTACTCTTACGACAAATGCCAACCGGCTCGCGCAGATCACGCAAGGATCATCGAACACTGGGTTCTCTTACGGCAACGCCAACCGCCGCACATCGGTGACCCTTCCCAACGGTGTGAGTGTTGCATACGCTTACGACAACAACTCTCGCATCACTGGCATAACCTATCAGCTTGGTGCAAACACGCTCAGAAATCTCACGTACTCTTACGACCAACTCGGCAGAAGAACCCAAGTTGACGGAACCTTTGCTCGCACCAACCTGCCCGGCGCGGTTGCGTCGGCTACGTATGACGCAGCAAATGAGCTGACCAACTGGAACGGCACGCCGATCAGCTATGACCTGAACGGCAACATGCTGTCGGACGGGACGAATGCGTTCTCTTGGAATGCGCGGAACCAGGTAGCGACGCTCAACAGCGCGAGCCTTCAGTACGATGGCTTTGGCCGACGGACGAAGAACGTCCAGAACACGTCGTTTCTTTTCGACGGCGCTAACGCTGTGCAGGAGCTCTCAGGCTCAACCGCGACGGCCAATCTGATCAGCGGCGGCATCGACGAAATCTTTACCCGTGCTGATTCAAGCGGTACGTACACGCCTTTGCAGGATGCTCTCGGAAGCACGATTGCTTTGGTCGATGCCGGTGGCAATCTGGTAACACAATATGCGTACGATCCTTTCGGAAATACGTCCGTGTCTGGCGCTGCCAGCTCAAACGGATTCCAATACACGGGACGCGAAAACGAGGGCAACGGGCTCTATTTTTATCGGGCCAGATACTATTCGTCGGTCTTGGGCAGATTTATCAATGAAGATCCGATCGGATTCGGCGGAGGAACAAACTTCTACTCCTATGCCTTTGACAGCCCCACGAATCTGATTGATCCCAGCGGCAACTGCCCTTTGTGCTTGGAGCCTCCAGTTGTAACGGCTGTCGGCGGTGCGGGAGCAGGTGCTGCAACCGGTACCGTAATAGGAACGGCAGCGGCTGCAGGTGAAGGGAGCGCACCCGTGATCACGCTGATTGCAGGAGGCTCCGCTGATGGGAGCGGCAATCTAACCGCGCAGTATTCCTACGATCCTTTCGGCAACACCACTGTATCCGGAGCAACCAATGCCAACGAGTTCCAATACACCGGACGCGAGAACGAAGGCAACGGACTCTATTACAATCGAGGACGGTACGTCGAGACGATCTATGGGCGATTTATCAGCGAAGACCCGCTTGGGTTTGGTGGTGGCGATGCGAATCTCTACGCTTACGTAGGTGATAGCCCGACCAACTTTATTGATCCTTTTGGTTTGTCCCGCGACTGCTTCACCACGGCGTGCGGCGGGCTACCAGGAGTGACACCGCAGACGCTCGCTGGCAGGAAAGATGACGCGAAGTGGTGGAGTGATTTTTGGACCGCCTTCTTCACGCAACCTTACCGAAAACCAAAAGAGCGTTTTGTGGATTGCTGGAACAGAGCGGCTGGAGACACGCTCGGAGCAGCCGGTCTTCCGTCTGACTATCAAATGGGAACCGAAGCGCTGGCGGGGGCTGCGGGCGCTGTGGGGCTGTTCTCAAGTGTTAAGACTCTGTGGGTTTCCGGTTTCGGCGGACCGGGATGGGTGCGGGCATCGTCCTACGCAGCTAGGGCATTAGGCGGAAGTGCGGCAGTTGTTCAGGCCGCACGCTTGGGAGGAAAGGGCCTGGCGGTGCTCGGCGCAGCCGAAGTTGGGCTGCGCGGCGGCGCTGGCCTCGATTGCGCCATTCCCAACAACTATTGATTGCTGACAGTGGGGGAGAGTAGTTATGAAATTAACGAAGCGTTTGAGTGAGATTTTTTCTATGCGCGGAGATTACTCGCAAAACATAGCTGCCATCGAATCCGCTGTTCGTTCGGGATCATTGCGTCTTACCGACAAGAAAGCGCGCGCCACAGACTTGGTGGATACGGTTAAGGGGTGGCGTTCATGGACGGAAGGCATCGACTGGATTCAATTACAGGCATACGCAGAAGATAAAAAGATGCCTTTTGAAACGGTCGGGGACATGCTCAATGTTCTGAAGTCATTGAACGTGACGAAGTGAGTTAGCTTTTTTTCTTTTAGCTGCTGCTTTTGGGCCCGCGCCGCTTCTGGTGCGGCCTTGTACTTTTTACCTGCCGTTCTAATCCTGGCCCTGGGTGTGTGCCCCGCCGATCCGCGCCCCTGGTGCTGGCCTGGGGTGTGGCGATTCCGGCCCGGTGAGGGGTGCAAGTCGAGAACTGCATTAGGGTTGCGGGCAGTGTTGGCGGAAACTAGCGTCAGAGAAAACAGTTTGACCAACTGGAACGGCACGTCTATCGGCTATGACTTGAACGGTAATATGCTCAGCGATGGCACGAACAGCTTTTCCTGGAATGCGCGGAATCAGGTCGCGACATTGAACAGCGTCAGCCTTCAATACGATGGTTTTGGCCGCAGAACAAAGAACCTTCAGAATACGGCGTTCCTCTTTGACGGAGCGAACGCGGTGCAGGAGCTTTCCGGCTCAACCGCGACAGCCAATCTGATCAGCGGCAGCATTGACGAAATCTTTGCGCGTACGGATTCCACAGGAACCTACACGCCATTGAAGGATGCTCTCGGAAGCACGATTGCCCTGGTCGATGCCAGTGGCATTCTAGCGACGCAGTATGCCTACGATCCTTTCGGCAACACGATTACATCGGGCGCGGCCAATTCAAACGGCTACCAATACACTGGACGCGAGAACGAGGGCAGCGGTCTTTATTAACTGCGGAGGTTCAGGATGTAGCAGCCAGACTGGCGGCGGCGCTGGCCTGGATTGCGTGATTCCCAACAATTACTACTTGCTGACCCTGAGGGAGAGTAGTTATGAAATTTGTGACTGGAACATGCCTATCTCCAGAGGATCCTCGGGGACCAATCCCAGAGACTACTTTGCTGGTCTCCTCGGCGTTCAAGGCAATACGTGCGTTCAATGGCGAACATGGTCGGCCTCTTCGAGTTATAGGGTTTTGGCCGTGAATCTCCTCAAAGACGTGAGTCCCCCTGAGTTGCGGGAGATTCTCAAACAGGAAGCCCCCGAGCTTTTTTAAGACTGAATGGCTTCGACGGCGCTTGGCTTCGTTTCTGGCTGTACCGATCTTCGAGGCAATTTTGACCGCCTGACCACTGAGACCACGCCGCAAGGTTTCGATCTCTTACGGCTACGACCTGGCTGGCCGCCGCGCCAGCATGACCGTCGCCGGACAACGGCAGGTCACATATTCCTATGACAACTCCAACCGGCTCACGCAGATCGCCCAGGGGACATCAACGGTGGGCTTCAGCTATGACACCGCCAACCGCCGCTTGGCCCTGACCCTGATTAACGGTGTGAATATGTCGCACTCGTATCACAATAACCACCTCTATTTGTGCGTGAGAGACTTTTTGCGCGAAAATCAATTTATCGACACTGCTGAATTGCGGCGCGAGGTTGCTGCGGACATGAAACGATTGTTGCCCGGCCTTCTTATATTAGAAGAACAGAATTGAGCGCCCGAATTGAGGCACAGAATCACGACGCGGAGAGACTGATTATTTCGACCGGACGGAAGCGGAGTGAATGCACTGATCGCGAGATGTGACGAAACCGAACAGGCCGAAGCCCGGCGAGAGAGTTGTTAGAGTTCCCAGCCCGCAGTCCTAAAGCCAATAACTCTATGAGTATTAGAAAACATCAAGAATGAGTCCATGGCGGGTGCGAGTCGATTCGGTTGCGTGAAAAAATGATATCAACGCGGGACTGTTCCGTTTCTGGAATATTCGCGAGTTCTCTGCTCCATCATGAGAGGTTCTGGGCGACACTTCTGCTGTGCCCCATCATTACAAACCGAGAATTCCCAAGGAACTGCTCCACGAAGTTAATAACCAGCTTGAGATCGTCACGATCGCAGCGGACCTCCTAAGCCGGCAGTCTTCTGATCCTTCGAGTAAAGAGTGCTGCGCACAAATCCAATCAGCCGTTTTCAGAGCTTCCAAAATTCTGAAAACGTATTTCAAGGGAGCAACACCCCTTCAACCGGCGCCAGGCGCCGCCTCTGAGGCAGGGTATGCCCGTGGTGGTCGACCGGGTTTGACCAGGACTCCAATCCCATAGAACAGTCCTGCCGGCATTTTGTTGTACGGTGCATTGAGCTGTATGGCCTCCTCCGAACGCTTCCTTCCCTGGTGGGACCGCGAAATCGATGAAGCGACAGGCAGACCGTTTCGCCCTGACGTTCGCGAAGCCGCGCACAAAGTATGGAAATGGGTTTGCCTTAAAGCGCAGGAAATATTAGGCGATCCGGGTGACGCGGCAGAAGTGCTGGAATCATCGGTCATGACCATCTCTCGCTATCTGGACAAGAATCATGCGCCTCTCCACTCCGCCGATCCGGGCGGTTTGTTGGCTGTAGCCTGTTATCGCGCTCTGCGCCGCCTGGCGCGACGGCGATGGCGAATTGAGTTTGTTGGCGGAAGCAGCGAGTTGGCGGACATCCTGCGAGTTCCGGACTGGCGCGATGAGATTGACCGGCGTCTGTTCCTCGAAAAGCTCGCTCGAGAGCTCGATGTCAAGAATCGCGGCATTTTGCGGCTAAGGATTGCGGGCTATGATTGGAAAGAGATCGCCCGCATAGTCGGCATGAGCGCCTCGGCCGTGCGACAGGGCTTTTGGCGGGACGTGCGAAAAGCGCATTTGCGGTTGCTGCGGGCCGATAATACGACAAGGTCCGATGAACGGTAATGACATGTCACCGTTGAAACAACATCGTGTTGCAGAACAGGAGCTCATGGAAGCCCTGTCATCTGTCACGCGGAAGGACGGGCCAGTCCATAAGCTGGGTGACTGCCCGACTGTGGCTGACTTGCGCCGGTTTGCGAAGGGCAAGTGCAACCCGGCGCAGCGTGACGAAATGCTAGCGCACATGGGTCAATGCGACCGGTGCATCACTCTCCTGCGGGAGATGCGGGAGCGAGGCATATTAATAAGGAGAGCGTCTCTTGTCCTCGCCGTCGCGGCCGTTTTGGCCGTCGCGGTTTGGGCGAGGCTGGATCGCTCTTCATCCATTTCAAACGCGGTTGCCACTGTCGATCTGCGGTTAGCCTCACCCACGCGTGGGATCGAAAATAACACTGGCGCAGCTGCGGTCACGGTGCGACGGAAGGCAGGACGGCTACGGATCATCTTGCCCATCGGGGGCGAAGGTAAATACGAGTGTCAGATTCTCCGCACGGAACAGAGTGTCCCACTGCTGCGCAGTTCTGGAGATGCGCTTTTGGAGAACCACGACGTGGTCCTCAATTTGCCTGTCGAACTGGGCAGTCTGACGCCTGGGCGCTATTCGTTGGCGCTCCGGCGCGAGGGTTCCGAGTGGGTGTACTACCCCTTGATTTTGGAATGACCGAGAAATCTTGTTGTCTGCGAACCGAGTTATCGCCCGAATGAGACCGGCTGAGCGCCTTCACCGACCATCACAAACGCCGCCCAATAATAAGGAGACGTATCTCCATAACGTTCCAGTATGTCGCGTTTGGCATGCGCGAGCGCCAATGCCTTATCTTCGTGCTCCGCAAGATGTGTGTAAAAGGCCTTCATCATTACGGTCGTTGAGTTGTCTTCGACATTCCATAGGCTGGCGACCACCGCACGAGCGCCGGCAATCAGGAACGCCTGTTCCAGGTTCACCACCCCAGCTTCTCCCGCCGCTGCGCCGACATTGGTGTCGCAGGCCGATAACGTTACCAGTTCTGCGTTGAGTGAGAGACGCATGATTTCGCGCACCTGGAGTAATCCGTCGTCAGATGTGTTAGGGGCAATCCCCAAAACAAGCGCGGCACGATCCGGGTATTGTGGGTCGGCCGCGGCATGGGTTGCGAGATGAATCACGCGATAATCCGCCAGCGCCTGGTTCTTGAATGCGCTCTCGGTGGCTTTCTGTCCAAGCAACAGCTCGGCATCCGGGCCGGCGATTTGGGCTATCGCTAACACTTCATCGCGACTCGCGGGAAGGTCTTCTAACCGAGAACCAGACAGTTGCGCTATCCCTCGGACAATTACCGCCGCGACGGAGCCGTGTTCAACACTCTTCGGCAGCGCTCGTACCATCTTGTAATCAACTGCGCCTATTGCAAGCAACGGTCGATGGCTCTCCGCAACATGCGCAGCGCGCAGACGCCACAGTACGCTAGCCGATGGAGTATAAGAAACAATCTTGGAGCGCACTACGAAACCGTCGCGGTCGCGAAGAGCCTCGAACGGGAGCGAGTACAGGATGCCGTCAGGTGAGACAATCAGGCGAGCCTGATGAAATGACCTCAAGACTGGTTCGAGCAGCATGGTATAGAGCTCACCGGCAACTTGTTCGCCGGATTTCCTGGACTTGAGTTCGGACAGGTAGGACGCTGTCAGCGTCTGGATCCTGTTGGCGCCGGCCGGCAGCGTAACGAGTTGAGCGGATTGCTTGGTTATCACGACGCAAAATGCTTTCGGCTCACCGAGAACATATTCGGCCAGAACTTCGTTGTCGCCCAACATTGCCTGGATCGTCTTCAAAGGAGCGGGTTTCGTAAGCACGTCTCGGCGTTGCAATCCCGCCTCGTTCAGCTCGAACGCACGGTTGCGCTCCTCGGCAAGCAACTGCTCCAGAAGCCCCGACCTTTCTTCGGCGTCATCCGTTCGCATCAATGCGAGTTGCGTAGCAGCGATCTTGGCTTCTAAGGAGACAAGCCTAGGCGAGTTGTCATCGGTTTTTTGCTGTGTATAGAGGTGACTTGCAACGGTGCGACCGCGGACTCGCTCCAAAACCTGGAATGCGCGCCCGACATCTCCCATCTGGAGGGCCAACCTGAAATGTTCAAGGTATGTACTGCTCATTGAGCCTGCACGTGCCGTGCTCTCCTCAAAACTGTGCTGATTGATCAGGATTCCATCCAGCACGTCCTCGGCTTGTTCGAATAGCCTGTCCGCCTGCCGAAAGTTGCCTTTGCCCGCAGCTATCTCGGCCAACGCCGTAAGGTCGCGAGGCACATAGTAACGATCTCCGACGTGGCGGCTCGCACTGAGTCCAACTTTCAGAGCATCGCTCGCCCCTTGTGTATCGCCGAGCTGCCGTTCCACATTGGCGAGGTCGAACATAGCGTAGGAGAGTGTGCGATAGAGTCGCAGCCCGCCGGCAATTTGACCGGCCTGCGTAAAATAGGATTTCGCATCGTCTATTTTGTCGTCCGCCAATGCGACTTCGCCCATCTGGACCAATAGATCGGCCTCATTGGCCCGATTTTCTTGATAGCGAGCCGCGGTTAATGCTCTTTCCATCAACTCCTTAGCCCGTGCGGTCTGGTGGAGACCGGTGAGTGCCGCGGCCTCGCCGCCGTAGGCCATGAACGGGAACCCAGCATCCGGAGTACCCTCCGCTATGGCGATTCCGCGCTGAAACATCATGAGCGCTTCTGAGAACCGTCGCTCTTCGTTGAAGCCGTTTCCCAGCATCGATAGCAGCCGGACTTGCGAAGCAGTGTCGCCGGTGCGGTAGGCAGAGAGAATTGCTTTTCCTACCAGGCTCACCGCCGAAGCAGTGTTTCCTTCGAGGAAAGAGATTACCCCCAGTTCGCCAGTCGCGCGCGCCGCCCACTGACTTTCGCCCAAGGCGTTTGCAATTTGCAGAGCTTCGGTCCAATCGCGCTTCGTGGAGTTGGAGTCGCTGTTTATCTCCAGGTACCCTTTGAGCGCCAGGCACCACAGCCGTGCCTTTGGATTCATTGTCGTCGCTTCGAGTTCGTTGCTGAACAGAGACAAAGTCCGATCAAGGGGGACATTCACGGCTTGCGCCCGTATCCGTCCGATGCGAGCATAGGCTTCGTTCTCGGTGTCGCCGATTGCGTGAAAACGTAACTCCGCTTGCTGATAGAGTGGCCCAGCCGCATACCAATTCCCCAACCAGGACAGACGATTTGCCTCCGAAAGTAGCGCGATTGGATCACCGGTTCGAACCTCAACGTGAGTGTTGGTCGTCCGAGGCTTAATGCCCCAGATAAGAACTAAAGAGCTGATCAATAGAAGAAGAACAATGAGATGGAAACCGAAGCGTTTCGAAAACGATTTCATGGAGCCGACTCATCGCGCATCGCCAACTGGAATCGCACGATTCTTTCTTGATGGAACTTAGTCCTTGGCGCGTACCCGGCGCAAGCCGTCTTTCGTACATTGACCACGTGGACATCATGGCTAACTGACGACTCTTATTTTCTTATTTTGTGTTTTTGTGAAACTACTTCGGGAAATCTGTGTGCCGATTGCAAATTAGCGCGTTCTTATGTTTTTTCCTGTCTATCAACGAGCGCGTTGCGAAGGTGGCGGATTTCTAAAAGCAGAACGAATGAAATTTAATTGTTCGTCTGAACCGTGGATGAGAGATGATCCTTCACGTACGAATTGGCGCTTGTATAGGCCGAAGTATTTCGTCTTACACCCCTTACGAAGTATCTCCAGGCTTTCCGCCCACGCGAAGACAGGCGCTCACTTACAGGAGTGCCAGATGAGTACTTCACATGCGGCAACCATCTTAAGACCGTCTATTTCCGTCAGAGAAATTGAGACGCCGGACGGCGCTGCGTTGCTCGACATCAAACGCGGCCTCTGTCTGACTATCAATGCTGTTGGCGTAATGATCTGGAAGCATCTTAAGGCTGGTCGGGCACCGAATCAAATTGTCGAGTGCCTATCTACCGAATTCCCTGAGGTGCCGATGACTCGGCTCTCTGCGGACATTACTGATTTTGTCGAGCAACTCAAAAGGAAACACCTTCTGTTGCCAGAGCACCGGTTACCGTGGCAAAAACAAGAACATCTTCCGAAGTTGCTAACATTCATCCACTCTCGGCAGCATCTTCCGAGCCCCCTGCGCAGTCCCCATGGAAAACCTCGTTGTCTGCTTTTAAAAGCGCTGTGCGGTTTGCTGATTTTCGATCTTCTACAATGCGGGCGCAGCTTCGCTAAAATTCACGCCTGTGTGCATGCCTGGCCTGTGGCGAAACGACTCATGTGGAGTGATATGGGCGAGCAAGTGAGCGAGGCAGTAAATTACGCGTGTGTGTGGTACCCGAAGCGAACGCTCTGTTTACAGCGTTCTGCTGTTGCCACGTGTTTGTTACGTCAGTATGGTTTGCCCGCCGAACTGGTCATAGCAGCACAGAAATTTCCGTTTAAAGCCCATGCATGGACCGAGCTTGGCGGCAAAGTAATCAATGAACGTAAGGACGTTCAGCGGGCCTACCTCGTTTGGGACCGTTGTTGAGGAGAGGAGAATGAGTGTTCAAGCTGGAGTGTGGAACTTCGACGGCAGGCCAGTAGATCGGCGGGTCTTGGGGAAAGTTGCTGCTGAAACGGTCCGCTATGGACCGGACGGAGAACAAATCTACATCAGCGACAGCATCGGCATTCTGTATCGTCCACTTTACACAACTCCGGAATCCTGCTTCGAAAGACAACCACTAGTGTTTTCGAACGAAAGAGTGCTTACGTGGGATGGCCGTTTAGATAATCGCGAGGAGCTGATATCTCGGCTTGGCCAGCCTTTATCCTTGAGTTCCACTGACGTTGAGATTGTGGCTACCGCCTACGAGCGATGGCATTCAGGGTGTCTTGCATACTTACTCGGCGATTGGGCGCTTGCGATTTGGAGCCCTAAAGAAAGAGAACTCCTCCTGGCAAGGGACTACGTGGGATCTAGGCCCTTGTTTCACTACTTGAGAGCAGGACAATTGTCGTGGTCCAGTCATTTAGAAGCACTTTTACAGCTAAATGGAGATTTGTCTCTTTGTGAAGAATTTATTGCCGGCTATTTGACTTTTCAGCCCGACGCACACTTGACGCCTTTTCGTGGAATCGAGGCTGTTCCTCCTGGCGGATTCGTGCAAATCACTTCCGGCCGCATCAGCCATCAGAAATATTGGGATTTCAGCGGCAATAGGGGAGAAGATTACAAAACAGACGCAGAGTACGAAGAGCAGTTTCGGACTTTGTTTGCGCAGGCGGTCCGACGCCGTTTGCGCTCTAGTACGCCGATCCTAGCTGAACTGAGTGGAGGTCTTGATTCTTCTGCTGTTGTATGCATGGCTGATAGCCTTTGCGCGGAGAACGCGGGCTATATCAAGTCTGTCGACACATTTTCTTTCTTTGACCTCGCTGAGCCTGATGAGGAGGACGTTCTCTTCTTTCCCATAGTGGAACAATTCCGGGGAAAAGCCGGCTATCGCGCAGAGTTAAAAGCAACCGGTGACTCCTTCACACTGACTCCTACGAACTTCAGCGCTGTACCAGGAAGCGGGGTAAGGCCCGAATTGAGTGCAGCCAAAATGAACGTAGTAAACCACGGTGGTTACAGAGTTATTCTGTCCGGCAATGGAGGGGATCAGCTGCTCGGAGAAGGACTTGATCCCCGGATCATGTTAGCTGATTCTCTTGTCCGGCTCCGATTCCGTGAATTCGGGAAACGGCTTATCGACTTGAGTTTGGCAACACGGCGACCGGCGATACAGCTGGCTCTCGACGGCGTTGTTCACGCTCTGCCCACTTCTTTACGGGAACTCGGATGTAAGACAACCATGCCGTGGATTAATACGGCTTTCGCGCGTAAGTATCGGGTTGAGGCAAGGCTCCTTGCTGGTGCGTTAGGTCCATGGAACTGGCTTCCCAGTGCGCGCGAGAAAGTTCAAATGCTGTCACGACTCCGAGGCGAACGGACCCACACGCCTCCGTCCAGCGTTGAAGTGCGTTATCCATTCCTAGATCGACAGCTTTTCGAGTTTGTGTTGGCTGTACCGGTAAGCCAGCTATTCAGACATGGGCAGCGGAGATCTCTGGCGCGACGGGCACTCTCGGGAGTGGTGCCGAAAGAGGTTCTCTCCCGACATACAAAGTCGGGTACTGGCCGATGCACGATTTTGACTATTAGCAAGCATTGGGAAGAGATAGTGTCTGTTGTGGATTCGTCGTTTGGGGCGGAGGTCGGCATCTTGAACAAAAACGGTCTCATTGATGCGATGTGCAGCCTTCGTAAAGGGAGGGTTCCTGATCGTATCGGGCAATTCCTCCGGGCACTGTCATTTGAATTTTGGCTGAGGGATATGGCATCGCGGAGAGTTGTTTCCATCGGAAATGACTAACAGAACATTCATGCCGTAGGTGGTCACTCGACATCTGCAATTTCTGTTGCATAGCTCCTTATGTCAAAACCGACAGGATTTTTTGGAATGTAATTGACGTATCAAATCGGATTCCAAGAAAAATTGACAAGAAAGGAGGAAACGACTGTGAACTACGATAAACCGCAAGTCGCAGAGCTTGGGGATGCTGCCCAGTTAATCCAGGGCACACATCCAAACAAACTTGAGCCAGACCAGAGCGGCCCTCCAGGCGTTATTTCGGACCTTGAGTGAGCTGTCGCTGGAAAACAGCAGCCTCTCTCGGTTAGTCTTACAGCCGAGAGAGGCGTTTCTGGAGATGTTATTGCTCTGCGCAGTTAGCGCAGGATAGGAAGCCGTGTCGCATCATAAATCCTACTGATCTCACTATTGTTCAGCGGAATGTTATAAAGTGTGACTTCGTCAACTATTCCGTTGAAGCCATCTCCGATGATTACAGGAAATGGATTGGCGCGTATAGACTCGCGATAAGGGCTGGATGACATTAATTCGCCGTCTACGTAGAGTTTTAAATTCTTGGCGTCGTATGTCATAACGAGAAAATGCCAGGTTTCGTCTATCTGGCAGTCAGCAATTGCCCCCGAGGTGTCACGCGGAGCTTTAGCCTGAAACAAAAAATCCGTCCCGGCGTTAATAAAGCCGCGAGCTTCATCGAGAGCTGTCACTCCCAAACCATACGCGTCACCCTTCGAAACGATATTGGAACCTGACGACCCTAGCAAAGCATATGATAACTCGGTGCTGCCTGGGGGAGGGACCTCTTGGGCGCCATAGTACGATTTTCCACCAACCGTTACGCGACCCGTGAATTGCGCCATAATGTTTTTTGATGGATCGCTTTTTCCAGTAATTTTCCAGTACGACCCGTCTAAATTGGACTGAGCATAGGTTGCCGTCTGCCTTGTGCCAGCGTCTTGAGGTGCGCCCCACCGAGCGTCCGCCTCTGTATAGGAGTAGTAGATCTTGCTTCCAACGACCTGGAGTTGAGGCGACTTAATGACGCCCCGTGTAAAGGTTCTTTGCGTCTTATGAAGACCAGAGCCGTCAGTTGACATGTACCCTGTGAACAGTTGCCCATCGTTGGTTCTATTTGAGCCAACATATACAAAATAGAGCTTTCCATTCGTGATTTGGAATTTTAAGGTGCTCCAAAAGACATCATCGACACGCTTAATCACCTGCCATCCATGGCAGCCCTTATCGGATTGCGCAAACAAAACCGCATTTCGGGGGCTGTCGGTGTTTACGGTGAACCGGTCGGCATACGCATAGAACACCTTCTCTCCATAGACCTGATAATAAGACGGCATTCCCCCGTCTGCCGTTCTCTGAGTGGACGTCAGATCTGAGCCATACAAGTCGGAGCATGCGGTCCATACTTCCCAACGATCCTTGTCGTCTTTTTGCGGCCATGCGTAGTAGATGTGTCGCTCCACCACTTGCACCCGGTACTCTTGTTCAACTCTGTACCCCTCTGTCTCTCTCGTGCGTTGGACCGCTTTCCATCCAGTACCGTCAGATTGCGCACTAGCGGTCCAGATCTGCCACACCTTGCCCGAATCTTGTCCAAAATATTCCGCGTAGAGAGTGTTGCCGACGACTTGGAGTTTGCCTTCGATACCACCAGATGGAGCTTTCGTTTGTTGTCTGTCCTGCCATCCACTGAGACTAATGTCCGCCTTTGCGGTGTAAATGTTCCATTCATCCCAAGTCAAATCTGCCGTGGCGCGGCCATCTGAATTGCGCGAAGGAAGGTGTTGAGCGATAACGTCTGAATTTGAAATGGCGTAGATCGTATCGCCGACCACTTGAAAGTACGGTCCCCGCATGGACGGATATGATGTAGGCTGCTTCACAAAGTGTAACGGACTGCCGTGTCCTCGAACCCAGGCACTGATCGTACCTCGGTGATGCAGTTCCAATCGAGAGGAGGTCGGAATGCTGACCCGGGAGACGCCGTCAAAAAAGAAAGCTCCGCCGCTAATACCGCGCGTCCAACGCGCGACCCCCTTGACCTGCCCATCAAGGTGATTGCCAGAAGAATCGACTACGCGGCTTCCGGATCCTTCATCGAAATGATATTGCGCGATCACGTGCCGCCCGGACTGAGGGCTGGCCGTTTCTGGGTACATAAACATAAAAAAGATGAGGAGCAGACCAACAATCAAGCGAACAGTTGCAAATCGCTTGTTCTGGAGTGAAGATCGTTCGAATTTCATCTCTGGAGCTGTCTGGGAGTATCGGCGCGCCACATTATTCATTGGTTTTGGGGCATAGATGGAGTGAATTAGCTTTACCGTTATGGCCTAAAAGAAGAGTTTTAGAGCAAGCTGAATAGAGCGAGGTCCACCAATCTGATAGAGGGGATTGAACGCACCGCCGCCCAGATTGGATCCGTTGAGACTTTGCCCTAGAGTCTGAGTTGCTACGCCAAATCCGCCTTCACCAAAAAGGCCGTTTGGCTGTCCAAAGTTCGGATGATTCAAAACATTGAACATTTCCGCACGGAATTGCAGTTTAACCGAGTCCCGAATGGGGAAATCACGGTGTGTCGCTAAATCCCACTGAAGAGCACCGAATCCTCTGAGCGCATTTCTACCTAAATTCCCCTGCCGATCTGGAATTCCTGTGTTGAGATCGCCTGGCGGATCTGTAAATGCATTGGCGTTGAAAGCTTTCCCACCCGGGAATTGAGACCCAAACAAGTACAACTGCTGCCCAGGAATGACATCAGGGCGCACATCCAGGAGGACGCCATTATTCAATTGAAAGAAATTAAAGTCAGAAATGTCCACTGGGGGAGCAGAACGCACCTGGATCGAATTATCAAGGGACCAGCCACCTACGATTGCAGACGTAAAGGTGTTTAACTTAGGTGCGGGGATCTCATACGTCATACCCGCCGTAAACGCGTGTCTGATATCAAAGTCGGAAGGACCTCGGTTGCTGTTGAATCCGGAGTTGCTCCCCGGCACAAAGAAATTGGAGATGCTAAAGAAAGAACCCGCCGATGCGGTATCAATTGAATGCGACCATGTGTAGGACGCTAAGGCTTGTAGGCCATGTGCAAGGTGACGCTTAAATTGAACTTGGAGTCCATCATAATCGGACGTGGAACCATTGCTCACAAGTTGCACGAAGAATGCAGGTTCAAATGTTTCGAGCGTTTGTAGTAGTTCTCGTCCGGCTGCTCCGATATAAGACACGGAGACTGTTTGCTGCCTGCCAAGGCCCTGTTCAAGCGCAACGTTCCATTCGAGCGTGTGTGGCAGTTGAAGGTGTGGGTCGAAGGCGGCCAAGGTGCCACTTCCTCCGCCAGGAGCTACTATCGGAGCTGGCGCAGCAGAAGCCGATGACAAAGGAAAAGTACCACCACTGCGAAAGACTATGCTGCCAAACGGATATTGCCCATTCGAAATCAGATTGCCCATCTCTGAGGTAGCAAGGTCGTAAAAGAGACCAAATCCTCCTCGGAGCACAAGCCCCCAGTCAGGATTGGGGAGAATTTGGTAGGCCAGCCCAATTCGAGGCGCGACATTGCTGTAAGTGGTGGCATAAGCCGGAGTTCCTGCTGGAGCCAATGCAATGCTGGCGAGATGCGACAAATTGACGTTTTGTGCTGCGGAAATATTCGGGCCGTCCTTGGTTGAAGGGCTTACGTTCAAATCCCATCGCAATCCGTACGTCATCGTCAATCGAGGCCCAACACGCCAAGTATCCTGCCCATATAGTCCCAGATTATTAATCGCAAACGTCGCGTGGACGCCGGTTGCAATATTGCTCGAAGCTAAGATTCCATTGCTCGCACCCGCAACACTTGTGAACCTGACACCCTGGGTGTACGAAGTCGGTGCATAGACTGGGGTCAGATGCTGGAAGTCGAGGCCAAACTTCAAACTGTGTGCACCCTCCTGCCGAGAGAGACTATCGACAACGTTCAATTGTCTTTGCTCATTGCGTAGTCCTGCTCCAGCGATCAAATTGCCCTGTCTTAACGAACTAATGAAAAAGGAGAATTGCCCGTTATGCGGGCTAAATGGACTTGGGATCGGGAGTGGTATTAAGGGCACAGCTCCGCCAAAATCGTCTAGGTCGTTTCGGCCGAGAGCATCTGTCCGACTAAAATTCAGCCGAAAATCGTTCCCCATGAGTGGCGACATCGTCCAGTTGGCTCCCAGAGTGCCGGTTTGAACCTTGATGCGAGTAGTGTTTTCTCCGCTCAGAGGAGCGTTCCTGAGAGGGACGCCCCGCTGGATCACATCAGAAGGTGAAAAGTTGTATCGAGCAAAAACACTTAGCTTGTCATTGAGGCGATGGTCGATGCGAAGACTATAGGCATCGAGTGAAGCGGGATTGGAAAAACTTGCATTGAACTGCGCGACATTCGTCGTCGTGTCATCAGGTCCATTGGGTCTCGGAAATGCGTTCAGGAACGGTTGTATGAGAGGAAGCGCGTTCTGTCGCGAAGCAAGATCCGGGACGGTTGTGAGTTCGGTTTGTGGCAACCGAAGACGAAGACCTTCGTAAGAAAAGAAGAAAAAAGTATGGTCTTTCCATAATGGACCTTCAATGGTTCCACCAAAATCGTTCTGTCTCTCTTTGGCCTTTGGAAGTGCAGGCATAACCGCACTATTGAACCAATCAGCCGCATCAAGAACATCGTTTCGGAAATAGTCAAACGCCGTGCCGTGGAATTGATTGGTACCAGCTCTAGTAACAATGGAGACTTGGCCACCAGGTGTACGTCCAAATTCGGGAGCATACGTCGAGGTCTGAATTCGGAATTCCTGCAAAGCATCTACTGAAACAAGGCTGTTTGTACCACCCATAGCGCTGAAGGAAGCTAGCGCTCCGCCGAGTCCGTTTCCAGGAGTGCTGATGGAGGTAAGGCCAATTCCGACGTTTGCACTTACGCCGTCAACCATCCAATAGTTCGAAGCAGTCCTCTGCCCGTTTACGCTGAATTGGCCTGAATCCCCCGCATTGCTGGGAACGAGGACCACTCCAGGAGTGAGTTGAATTAATGCCTGAAAACTCCGGCCGTTCATCGGAAGATTTTCTGCGAAGTTGCGGTCTACTACCGTGCTAACAGCGGCGTCAGTCGTATTGATTCTCTCGCCCTCGGCCGTGACGGTTATAGACTCCGAGGCGGATCCGATCTCCAGCACAAAATTTCGGACTACATTGTCCTGAACGTTCAGATCAAGCTGGGTCACCGAAACCGTTTTGAAACCCGCTTTGCGCACGGAAATCACATAATGCCCGGGATGTAGCGACGGGATGGTGTACAAACCATCTCCATTGGTTCCGGACATCACTGCGAGGTTCGTATCGACATTCCTGATTTCCACCTGCGCTCCCGCGACGACCGCTCCTGATGGGTCTGTTACGCGGCCAAGGACGGTCGCGAGTTCAGTCTGCGCAAACGCGCAGGGCAACATTTCAGCCGACAAGAACAGGACTCCGACAGTTATGACTCTCAAGAAACACGTAAGTGACGAGAAACGGTGGGAACCGGACATGGGCATCTTGGGTTCCTCCATATCGGAGCATGCCTGTGGCTTTCCAGGAATGTTTCAGAAGTGTGAGAATTGTTGGTTTGCTGAGCCGGATCAAATTCTCTAAGGATGGTTGGCTTGGCCGCGGAGGTAGGCATACATCAATTTGTCGCCCTTGGGTTGCGTCTGATTCCCATTTGGCGGTTCCAGCGTCACAAAAACTGAATCGATCTCTTGCAGTACCTTGGGATCGTCATATTGCAGTACCCAACGCTTTTGGGATTTGTCATCTGAATAAAAAATGCCGAGGCTCCTGGCGCGCTGGCTTGGGCCTTCTCGCTTGCCCCAAACCCGATAGTGATATCCTGCGCTCTGAACGCGAGGATCGTTGAGGTCGTAAGCATAGAAGATCAGCGACTTCCCCTCAGTAAGGAAGATTCTTCCGAAAGCCGGGCGGGTCTTGCCTTTGGGGTCTGTATCGAACACATCAACGATGTGCAGATTGCGTGAAGCCATCAATTCGCGAACATCCCGGCCGGCGACTAAGAGCTCTTTCTCCCGCTCCAGCGCGCTCGATTTCTCAGCTAACTGCTCCGATAAATCGCGTATGCGCACCTGCGATTCAACTAGGCTCGCCTGGTCTTCAGCTCGTCCGCCTTGCGCTCTCTCCATTTCGGCGCGCACGCTGGCCACATCCGCCTGACTTTCTTCTACGCGCTTTTGTAATTTGTCGATCGTTTCATCGCGTCCGTTGAGATCGGCCGATAAGGCAAACCGCTGCTTCTTGGTCTCCGCATCATCATCTTGGAGCCGCACGAAGGCTGAAGAAGCGCGCGCATACGACGACTTCAATGATTCGAGCTCAGTCGTCAGAGTGAGATTCTCAGCTTCTAGACTCGCTAGTCTCGACCGAAGTTGCTGACCGTCAGCCTCGCCGTGAGCGATGCTTGGGCTGTTTAAGGAATGCTGTGCCACGGGAGCCGTTTGAAGTCCCCGGCCGCCAAGATACCCGCCCAAGGCGACAGCACCGATCAAGAACACTGCGGCAACGGCTCGCGCGACCAGGACGGCCCACTTTTTTGACGTGAAGATCCGTATCCGCGGCTCCGGCAGCGTCGGTCCTGTACCGACGTGAGTGATAACTATTCCCTGGGATTCCGCTCTCTTGAAGAATCTCTCACGCAGAAGCGCGGAGTCTATGCACGCAGCGGCTTCACTCGCGCTGAGTTCCTGTTCTCCATTCGTCACGGCATAATGGCTCGCCTGGATCTCCATAAAATCCGAATATCGCTGCCGGCACTCAGGGCAGGAAACCATGTGTTGCTGTAATTCCGCCAACTCCGCGCCGGACGCCTGACCGATGCTGGCGACTGCGCATATCTCTTGGTAGTGCTCATGCTTTGACATGATTCACCTCACCAGCAGACACTGCTTTGCCGCCCCGAACGGCTTCAGGCTCTTCCGTGAGGCAATTCCGCAATCGTTCAAGCCCTCGGTAGTAATGATTACGGACATTGCAGAGCGATTCCTTAGTTGTCTCGGATACATCTCTCAGCGTCAGCCCCTCGAAAAACACCATCTCGATGGTCCTCTTCTGGGCCGCGTTAAGGGTGCCGAGCGCTTCTTTGACCACTCGTGCGATCTCCTGGCTGAACAATTGTGGCGGACCCTGAGTGCCTTCCTCCCAATCCAGCACCTCATCAAGTTCGGGCCGGTTATAAAACTGTCGCAGCACGAGGTAGTTTCGCCGGTTCATGCTCCGATGATAGGCATACTGCAGGAGCCACACTTTAAGACTGCCTTTGGCGGCATCGAATTTCTCGGCAATGCGATAAATTTCAAAAAACACATTCTGAGTTACTTCTTCGGCCTCTGACACGTCCCGTACAATCTTCAGGGCCGTAACCAGAACGAGGCGATGAAAACGATCGAATAGTACGGCAAACGCGTCCCCGTTGCCCTGCTGGACGGCGTGCATCACTTCTTCGTCGCTGAGTTGTTGAAGTTGCGGATCTTTCGACTGCGGGCTACGCCGCGTTAGAGGGCCTTGGAACATTCTCTGAATGAATCTGCACATGGAATACCACACCCAAACCGGGAATTCCACAAAAGAAGATTATTTCTTTCTCGTGAGACAGAGTTAACAGGCGGCGGGCATACTAATAAAAATGGCGCGGCCCTCCCCTAAGCGCTCCGCTCGATGGAACTGTCCGCTTCGTCGTCATCTTCTTCAATGTTTGCAACAAGCATATCCTTGCTCTTTCGCAGCGGCAGCAGATGCGCGTGTTTGGGCGGAAAGACAAAGTTCTTTACAAACCAGAGCCCATCAGCACTCAGGCGCCGGCCCACTACTGCGGGGCCGTGCTGTTTTACGAACTCGGAGAAATCATCGGGATCGATGATTCGTTTTTTAATGCCAGCTGTTTCTACAATGCGGCACTTAAGCCAACCGTGATCGATCCACTTTTGCACCTCATCAACTCGGACATGCAAGGCCTCGGCGAGACTGTAGGGTGTAAACCAGTCGCGCCCTCTTTGCGAGCTCTCTCCGAGGCGGTGCAACATTGACCGAATGGAACGTGGCGAGCGTTGCATGATTCTTGAGACTTCTTCCAGCGGGCAGGTTTCGATCAGATCAAACAGCCGTTGTTGCTCCGGCTTTGTCCATGGTCGCCATGCGCGTTTTTGGGTTACGCCTTGCTGATGTAAAAATCGCAAGCAGGCGTCCCGCGGGTTTCCGGACACAGCAGCCAGTCTTGTCGCCAACCAGGCCCCGTCGTTTCGAGTATGGACGTGGCTGGTTGGTGACGATCTAGAGAAATGTCTAATCAAGTCTCTTACTTCTTCTGACCAATGAAATACTCGACGTTTCCTGCGACCACTTAGCTCGTCCATACCGATCAATTTCGGGAAGGCGACAATTGATCCAGTGCCCAAATCTGCATCGGGAGATCGGGGCGTGCGCTTCCAGAATTCCTCCCTATATTTATCTATGTCACCCAGGAAGAAATTTGTGACAGAAAAACATTGTTTCTGATTCAGGGGAAAGTTTTGACAAAAGGATTACATTTTCCTCGCAACCAACTCGTGGACAGAGACTTCCAACATAACGAATGTGAGTAGCACATTTTGGCTGCCCTCCCCCGGCGGTCTTTGCCGCTCGTTGCTTGAGAGCGTCTGGGCTGGCGGAGTATCTGGTCAGCCCGCTCTCGCACCACCAATGTTTTGATTCTGCGATCGCACTCGCTGCGAAGTGCCACTGGTGTGTCTATGAATACTCTTTCTGGTAAAGGGCCCTTGTGGTGGGACCGGGAGTCGGATCCCACGGGTAAACCCATTCGTCTGGATGTACGCTCTGCTGCTCGTGAAGTTTGGAACGACGCCTGCAATCGGACTCGAGCGTTGCTCGGGGAGCCATGCGAGGCCGCCGGGTTCATGGAAAGATCGGTTATGCAGATTTCGCGGTATCTCAACCGCCGCGAACTGCCTATGTTTTCGCAAGACACAAGCGGCCTGCTGATGTGCGCTTTCTGTCGCGCGCTTCGCCGCCATGTAGCCATGGTGCGTCGTATTGAACTGGCGCACGATCTAAGCGAGGTTTCAGAGCCACGTCCCACTCGACCCTGGACGAGCGAGGAAGATTGCCGGTTGGATGCCGAGAAAGCTACTCGCCAGATGAGCGAGCGAGGGCGTCAGATGTACGAACTTCGCCATGCAGGGTTCGAATGGAGAGAGATCGCCCTGAAACTTAACACGACCGATGCTGCTGCGCGCGCGGAGTTCTCGCGCGAAGTGAAGCGGGCGAGACTGAAAGTGAAGAACAAAGCTCTGTCAAGAGCCAACTCGCGGGATCAGAAGGGCTCCACAACGCGACGTGAGTGTAATTCCTGACCTGGTAGCTTACGACGAGTCTTCATGGGTTACTGAGCCACGATGGTCCCGACCGCTACGGGCGGCTCCCCTCCGTTAGCACCTTCGGACACATCCATCGTTGATGATCTTCCTGTGATCCTTCGCACCGAGAAAAAACCACGGTGAAGAAGTGTTAAGAATGGAGCGGAGACCTGACGACCTTTGCTCAGAAAAGAACCAAAACGAAAATGATAGCCATCTAATTAATAGAGGCACTTTATGAAGCGATTTTCTCTCGTGGCCATCAGCCTGATTCTGGCAGCGGTTTCCGCCCTGGCTGCGTCCAATCCAAGTACCGCGAAGGTGCCGGCGTTTCCTGGCACTCTGGCGAACGCGCGCTACGTCTACATAGCTTCTTATGACGGAGATCAATTCAATCCCAACCTGCTTTCCGAAGATCGCAACGCGATCGGCGCTGTGCAGAACGCCATTCAGAACTGGGGCAAACTGACGATCGTGTACCGGCCCTCCGAGGCCGACGTCATCATCCTCGTGACCAGCCGGCCTTCCGAAGATCTGATGGCCGTATACGACGGACACCAAGAACCGATCGGCAATTTTCTCTGGCGCGTCATGGGGCGGGATGGTCTCGAGTACGGTGAAACTCCGCTGGTCACCCAATTTGAAAAGGGATTCGAAAGCGTGCAGAAGCACAAGTAGGCCTGCACCCGCGCCCTCCGGGAATCCCGCCATGCAGGAAGACCATCCAGATGTAATCGGCGCCAATATCAAAAGAATGGCTTGTCGAATTGGGGATTGGTTCCAGCCCAAAACAGAAACTGGCACCTGTCTTGCACATGGGGAGCATTATGAAAAAGATCAACGCGGGAATCTTGGCAAGCGTGTTGCTAGCTGTGGTGAGTTCGATTGCATCAGCACAAGCATCTGCTTCCCAAACCACACTTGTTACCGTCGAGAACTACAATCGCGCCCAGACCGACGTCAATTTTGCCGGAGTGGTCAAGAACGGCGGTTTCGGCAAATTCCGGCATGGCCGTGAGCTTGCTCCTCCCGCTCAACAGGGCATTGTCCGGCCCAACCGCGACACGTTGTATTCGTTCGCGATTGTCGACCTCGATGGCGGACCGGTGACGATTACACTGCCAGAAGCACGCAAGCGCTTCATGGGGATGCAGGTCGTCAATCAGGATCAATACACCCCGGCTACGTATTACGGCGCGGGCACTCACACCCTGACTCGAGAGATGGTTAGCACGCGCTATGCCATTGTCGTAGTCCGTTTCTTTGTCGATTTTTCGAACGAGGAAGACGTCCGGCAAGTTTATGCTTTGCAGGATGAGATCCGGTTCAGCCAGAAAAGGCCCGGCACGTTTGAAGTTCCTCATTGGGATGAGGCAAGCCTCAAGAAGGTGCAGGCGGCGCTCCAGCAGTTGGGAACTACGCTCTCCGATACGCGGCGCATGTTCGGCGCCAACGAAAAACAGGTCGACCCAGTGAAGCATCTAATCGGAAGCGCCATGCTGTGGGGCGGCACTCCCGAGAAGGATACCCTCTATCTGCCGATCACGCCGGCTCGCAATGACGGCAATACCATTTACAGGCTGA
>DASXCL010000056.1:0-11338 GCA_036491195.1 Candidatus Angelobacter sp. | reverse complement strand
CCAGAGAACTGAATCTCGATGCAGTAGCCGCGCTCAAGTAAACAGAAATTCCTTCGTGCGCAGATCGCGGACCATGTCGCGGAGCTTGGCGGCTTTCTCAAATTCAAACTTCTTTGCCGCCTCGCGCATATCGCTTTCCATGCCGGTAATATAAGCGTCCAGTTCTTCCTGTGATTTAAAGTCGGGTAGGCCATCGGCGGCCTGAGTGACATCCACATAATCTGATTCGGCAATGCCAGCCAGCGACATGGAAAGCGGACGGATAATCGATTCCGGCGTGATGCCATGCTCCTGGTTGTAAGCCACTTGTATAGCGCGGCGGCGGTCGGTCTCGTCGATGGCGCGTTTCATTGAATCAGTCATTTTGTCGGCATAGAGAATGGCGCGGCCTTCCAGATTGCGGGCGCAGCGGCCAATCGTCTGAATCAGCGATCCGGCGGAACGCAGAAAGCCTTCTTTGTCGGCATCAAGAATGGCAACCAGCGAAACCTCAGGCAGATCCAAGCCTTCGCGCAGCAGGTTGATGCCGATCAGAACGTCATACTCGCCCTTGCGCAGGTCGCGCAGAAGCTTGATGCGCTCCAGTGTCTCAATTTCCGAATGCATGTAGCGGCAGCGCACGCCGACTTCAGCGTAATACTCCGCCAGATCTTCTGACATGCGCTTGGTCAGCGTAGTCACCAGCACGCGCTCGCCCTTGCTGACGCGGTCACGAATCTCATGCAGCAAATCATCAATCTGGCCTTTGACTGGACGTATCTCGACCGGAGGATCAACTAAGCCGGTGGGACGAATAATTTGTTCAACCACTACGCCGGCAGATTTGGTCAGCTCGTATGGCCCGGGCGTGGCGGAAACGTAAATGATCTGGTTGCTGCGCTCTTCAAATTCTTCGAACTTGAGCGGACGGTTATCGAGAGCCGAAGGCAGTCGAAAGCCATACTGCACCAGATTTTCCTTGCGCGATCGGTCGCCGTGCCACATGCCATGCAGCTGTGGGACAGTCTGATGCGATTCGTCGATAAACATGATGAAGTCGCGAGGAACATAGTCCAGCAGCGTTGGCGGCGGTTCGCCAGGCTTGCGTCCGCTGAAGTGACGCGAGTAGTTCTCAATGCCGTGGCAATAGCCCACGGACTTCATCATCTCCAGGTCAAAGCGCGTGCGCTGGTGTATGCGCTGCGACTCCACCAGGCGTCCATCTTTCATCAGCGCGTCTTCCCACCATGCCAGCTCTTCCAGAATGGTTTCGATGGCGTGGTTCTTGGTGGTGTTCGACATTACATAATGGCTCTTAGGATAGATGGGCAGACGCGTGTATTTCTGCTTTACCGTGCCGAAGAGCGGATCGATCTGCGAGAGCGAATCAACTTCGTCGCCAAACAGCTCGATGCGGTAAGCGTTGTCGTCATAGGTGGGAAAGACCTCAATCACGTCGCCGCGGACGCGGAACGTGCCACGCTTAAAGTCCACGTCATTGCGCTCATAAAGGATTTCCACCAGCTTGCTGAAGATATCCTGGCGCTTGATCTTCTGGCCTTTTTCCAGAAACAGCAGCATGCCGTAGTACGCTTCCGGCGATCCCAGGCCGTAAATGCAGCTCACCGACGCGACGATGATGCAGTCGCGGCGCTCGAAGAGAGAGCGCGTGGCGGAGAGGCGCAGTTTGTCGAGTTCATCGTTGATTGTCGCTTCTTTCTCGATATAAACGTCGCCGGCGGGGATGTAAGCCTCGGGCTGGTAATAATCGTAGTACGAGACGAAATATTCCACGGCATTCGCGGGGAAGAACTGCTTGAACTCGTGGTAAAGCTGCGCCGCCAGCGTCTTGTTGTGGGCCAGCACCACCGCCGGGCGATTGAGCTGCTCAATCACCTTGGCCATGGTGTACGTCTTGCCCGAGCCGGTCACGCCGAGCAGGACCTGGTGCTTTTCTCCGGCATAAATGCCGCGAGTAAGCTCTTCAATGGCATTGGGCTGGTCGCCTTTGGGCTTGTAGTCTGAAGCTAAGCGGAAATCCATCTGATCCCTTCAACAAGCAATTTCACCGCGGAGAGACGGAGGCACGGAGAAAATCCACGGCGGATACCTCTCTAGTTGCCATTTCGATGAGAGGAAATCCCTTTAGTGTGACATGGGAGGGAACTTCTTATCAACACCCAAAGACCAATATTGTGGAACCAACAACTTCCGTGGAGCGTATACCATTCCGAGCGTTCGCATTGCGAACCAGCATTCTCCTGTCGAAGAGGGCCCAATGTCAGTCTCACCAAGCGATGAGCCTAAAACCAAAAAACCGTTCTTGCGGGCAATATTTGATTTCTTGTGGGGATTCATCGCGTTTGCTGCTGGGATGGTAGTTTCTTTCTTTTATCTGGATATCCGTCAGTTTCTGTTGGCGACTTGTCTGGCATTCGTCGCCGCGGGGTTTTATCGAGGTGGAACAAGGTCGACTGGATCGCAATCAAAACGATTGCTTCCAACAGCCGTATTTGTTGCACTTGGCGGCATTCTGCCGGCTGTAATCGTGAACAGGCTTGGGTTGGCCTGGACTGACCTGCATTTCCTCATATTGTTCATCGTGGCTAGCTCGGTGGATGCTGCTCTGGGCGTCTTGCTCCGCTCACTCATCGCCGGAGAGAGGACGAAGTACGCAGCATTGCTTGGAAGCATCTGGGCGCTTTTTGTGCTCGTTTCGGTCTACAAAGCGGTTCCAGACTGGATGGACAGCCGGGCGTACGTTACCCTGGATCGAGCCATAGCTCCTTTTCCTATCCAGACCCTCACCGGCAAGAGTATGACCTCAGACGAATGGAAGGGTCGCGTCGTAGTCGTTTCATTTTGGGCAACTTGGTGCACACCCTGCCACGCGGAGCTTCCGGAGATCCAAGCTTTGCAAGATAAGTATCGCGGCAATCCGAACGTGGTGATCGTTGCGCTCGATTCAGCGACGGGTGGAGATACGGCTGCGATTGCGCAGGCCTATCTTGACCGGAAGAAACTAACCCTTACAGGAGCTATCGATTCACTCAATCATGTTGACGGTGACTCCTGGGGACCGGCAGCAAAAAGTTTGGGAACGAGGGGCATTCCTACCGTCTTTATCCTGGACCGTTTAGGTAGATTGCGGGCGATCCATGAGGGCTTCGACTCTGCCGAACATTTAACCGCGACACTTTCCCGGCAGATCGATCAGCTTCTCTAGGCATGGAGTGTTCTGAAACCTCAGACCAATCAAACACTGAACAAAAACCACAGCCGAGAGCGCGGCTGTGCCACACAATTCTTGTGCCAAATGATGTCCTAGCTGTTCTCGTTGAGTGAATTCCGACGGAGGAAGCGCCGCCGGAATTCTTCTACTTTACATTACGTCTGTCGGCTCCCGTATTGCCCATCTCTGCGACTTTAAAAAATTAAGCAAAATCAGGAAATCACCCAGCATAGGCCAAAAATATTTTCGTTTTCCTATTGCTTTCGTCTATTCTTTGCGCGTATAAGCTTAAAAGCAGGCTGCGCCGGTGAGCAAACACTGACGCAGCCCTGACCAAATCGCCTACCCAAAGGAGAACAGGCAACATGGCTACATTCGACGTTACCAAAAAACTCCGCATTTATCACACTCTATACCGGCTAAACCTCTCGTTTGCGGCCATTGTCACGCATTGCCGGACGCTCGAGGAAACAAGGTTTTTCAGGCGCAAATTTCTGCGCGATTTCCAGGGATTCACCCAGGAGTTGCAAGCTGAAATGAACCAGGAGTTATTGGAGATCCTGCACGGGGCCGAGCTAAAGGACTGGAGCCTGTATGGCAAGGTACGGCAGGCGCGGGAGAAGGAACTCCAGGACCCGGATGACGTGTTTATTCATGCCGAAGAGCGCAGAAAAGAACTGGCCAAGCGGGGAAAGAAACGGGGCCGTTAGACGGTTTTTCTTCTTGACAAAAGCGAATATAAAACGATAAAATAACATTGCTTATGACAGGTTTTACCGTCCCGACGCCGCTCAGGCGGTTGAAGCGCGGTCTTTGAAAACTAGCAGTCAGTGTACATAGCCTTCAGCCGTCCGGCGAGCCTGGGATTGCACTGGGATTGAATGGTGTAAACGCTTTAGAATCCTAGTTGAGGGGGATGGGGAGGGGCAGGGTTTCAAGATCGGGGTGAGCGGGAGATCTAAAACGCTCAACCCTACGCCAAAAGAGGCTTGCTCGCTGAAGTCCACGCCAAACTGGGATGACTGTGGGAGGGGGTATGACCCCAAAAAATCTCACCACGGATCAACACGGATTACATTGATCGGGAACCCCCACAGGCTCACCCCAGCAAGCAAAATCGGGCTAGCCGGGGATCCCGGAGCTCTGCAACACGATTTTTTGTGCGACACGCTGCTCTAGTCGGCCTGAAATTCCAATCGGCATTGCTCGCGATTTCCCAGCACGTCAGCTAATTCGCGGGGGTGATCGATCAGAACATCGGGCGGCGCGTCTTCCAGGGTATGTGGCGCCAGGCCATAGGTCACGCCGACAGAGTAAATCCCGGCGTTACGGGCAGTGAGCACATCAATATCGGAATCGCCAATGATGATTGTTTCTTCCGGCTGGACGCCCGTTTCTTCGAGAAGGATTTGCACGCCAGCGGGATCGGGCTTCTTGGTATGGAAGCTGTTGCCGCCATAGACCTGGAAGAAATATGGGCCAAGGCCAAGCGCTTCCACAATCGCGCGCGAAGGGCCGACGGGCTTATTGGTGAGGACGGCCATTTTGAGAGGCTGATTTTTCTGGGTGGAAGCCCCGTCACGGCTTTTCTGGATGGCAGCGAGCGCTTCCTTGACGCCGTCATACACGTAAGTGTTGTCGAGTTTGTGTTCGCGATACCAGCCCATGAAATAGAGCACGGCGTCCTGTACGAAGTTTTCGTCGTCAGGATCGCCCAGAGCGCGGCGGACCAGCATGGGAGCGCCGTCGCCAATGTAGCTGGCGATGACTTCATGGGGCAGCTCCTTTTTACCAAAGCGAATCAACATGGCATTGATGGAGTTGGCCAAGTCTTCACGGGAGTCAATGAGCGTTCCGTCGAGGTCAAAAATGAGCAGTTTAGCGGTGTGCCCGGGGATGGGCCGATTTTTGCGAATCATCCATTTTCAGTATATCCCGGTAAACACCTTAGGATTTAAAATGAAAGGTACTCCCAAGTACGCCCCAAAGCCCCATCGTGTCTTTTTTAGAGGAGACCCATGGCTGTAACCAAGATCGAGTCCAAAAAGAACGCTTCCGCTGTGGCGGAAATGCCGGCAAAGGCCGAGAAGACGTATGAAGGGCTCAGCCGCCGGCAACTGGTGGAAATCTACCGCCTGATGTATCTTTCGCGCAAGCTCGACGACCGTGAAATCATGCTTAAGCGCCAGCAAAAGATCTATTTCCAGATCTCCGGCGCGGGACACGAAGCTTTGACGGTGGCCGCGGCCATGAATCTGAAGGCTGGATATGACTGGTTTTATCCGTACTATCGCGATCGCGCGCTCTGCCTGGTCTTGGGAATGACCCCGTACGAGCAACTGCTGGAAGCCGTGGGCGCGGCCGACGATCCTGCTTCCGGCGGCAGGCAGATGCCTTCACACTGGGGACACAAAAAGCTGAACATCGTGACCCAGTCTTCTCCCACGGGCACGCAATTCCTGCAGGCGGTGGGATGCGCCGAGGGTGGCCGCTACTTCGGCACGCATCCTGAAGCTGCTGCGAAGCATGACGGCGATTATCGCCAGTTCAAGAATGTCACGTTCCAGGGCGACGAAGTGGTTTACTGCTCTGCCGGAGACGGCACCACCAGCGAAGGCGAGTTCTGGGAAGCCATGAACTCAGCCTGCAATCTGAAGCTGCCGGTGCTTTTCCTGATCGAGGATAACGGATACGCCATTTCCGTCCCCGTCGAAGTGCAGACCGCCGGTGGCAGCGTTTCAAAGCTGGTCAGCAATTTTCCCAACCTGCTGATTGAAGAATGTGACGGCACCGATCCCATTGCGTCCTATGCCGCGTGCAAGCGCGCTGTGGATTATTGCCGCGCGGGCAACGGGCCGGCGCTGGTCCACGGACACGTGATCCGGCCATACTCGCACTCGCTCTCTGACGATGAGAAGCTGTACCGTCCGGAAGCCGAACGCGAGAAAGACGCCAAGCGCGATCCGGTGACGCGCATGCAGATGTTTCTGGTGCGCGAAAACATTCTGGACGAAGCGGGGATCAACAAGCTGGAAAAATCCGTGGACCAGGAAATTGAAGTCGCGGCGGACCAGGCTTTGAAAGCGGCATTTCCCGCCACCGACTCCATTTATAAGCACGTGTATTCGGAAAATCTCGACCCCCGCAAGATGGCGACCGATGCGCAGCCGCAAGGCGCGGACAAGACGATGGCCGATCTGATCAATGCCTGCCTGAAAGACGAAATGCGCCACGATGACCGCATTGTGGTTTTCGGCGAAGACGTGGCTGATTGCAGCCGTGAGGAGTATCTCAAGGAAAAGCAAATCAAGGGCAAGGGAGGCGTGTTCAAGCTGACTTCCGGCTTGCAGATGGAGTTTGGCGGCGAGCGCGTATTTAATTCGCCGCTGGCGGAAGCCAACATTGTAGGCCGGGCCATTGGCATGGCCACGCGCGGACTGAAGCCGGTGGTCGAAATACAGTTCTTTGACTACATTTGGCCGGCATATCATCAGATTCGCAACGAGATGTCCGTAATCCGCTGGCGCTCGAATGGAAACTTTTCCTGCCCGGCGGTGATCCGCGTGGCCATTGGCGGATACCTCACCGGCGGCGCTGTTTACCACTCACAGTGCGGAGAAAGCCTGTTTACGCACAATCCCGGACTGCGTGTGTGTTTCCCATCGAATGCCTTGGACGCGAACGGACTCTTGCGTACGGCCATTCGCTGTGACGATCCAGTGATCTTTCTTGAACACAAACGGCTTTACCGCGAAACTTTCGGTCGGGCACCGTATCCCGGCGCGGATTACATGGTCCCATTTGGGAAAGCGAAGATCGTGAAAGAAGGCAACGACCTTACAGTCATTACCTACGGTGCTACGGTGCCGCGCGCGTTGCAGGCGGCGCAGAAAATCGAGCGTGAGCAGAACGTGAGCGTGGAGTTGATCGATCTGCGCACGTTGAACCCGTATGACTGGGACGCAATAGCCACGTCTATCCGCAAGACCAGCCGCGCGCTGGTGGTGCATGAAGACACGCGGAGCTGGGGATACGGAGCCGAGATCGCCGCCCGCATTGCCGATGAGCTGTTTGAAGACCTGGATGCGCCAGTAAAACGCGTGGCCGCAACAGATACGTTCGTCGCCTACCAGCCGATTCTGGAAGACGTGATCCTGCCGCAGGCAGAAGATTTGTTTAAGGCGATGGAGAGTCTGGCGAAATTTTAACCACAAAGGTCACGAAGGGAATACGAGAAGCGTCTTTGTGGAACTTCGTGTCCTTTGTGGTTAGCGCTTTTGATCAACTCGTTCCAGCACGAACCTGTCGAGCGCCAGCAGCAGTTCTTCGCGGTTTGAGTAGGGTCCTGGTTGATATCCCTTGGAACTGATTCCTTGTTGCGCGAGGTCGGAGAGCGCCCAGTCCTGCTTGTTGGTGATGTCCCAGAACTCCACTGCATCATGCGGATTGAAGTCCGGTTTGCGGATTTCGTCAGGATGGAAGTGCCATTCGCAAATGATGTCAGTCTGGTCTACGGCGCGCGGCCACATAGTAAAAGTCAGCATGTAATCCGGATGCAGGTTGAGAAAGAAGTTGGGTAGAAGACAGTAGTAATAGACGTGGCGCTGATCGTCGGCGCTCAGCCCGGGCAGCGAGCAGCGCTTCGTTGTCCCATCCATGGTGAGGGTTTGCACGCCTTCGCGCAGGATCATCCGACCGCCAAGGTATGTGGGTTGCGGCGGTTCGTTGTCTCCGCTCATGTAGTGCGATTGCTTCTGCAACAGTGGATGCACTATAGGACAGTGCAGACACTCAGAATAATTCTGGATGATGAGCTTCCAGTTTGCCTTGAGCTTGTAAACGCGCCGCTCGACCATTTGAAGTTCCGCCATTCGCCACGGCTGGAATTTGAGGTCGAGTCCGGCCAAATGCTGGTCGAATGGAAGAGGATGCGCTGAAAGATTGATGAAGATGTGGCCGTCCCAGACCGCAGTGGCGACCGCGTTCAGCGGATAGTCGGCCTCGCAGAACCCCTGGACCTTTTCCATGTGCGGTGCGTTGGCCAGCGTGCCGTCAAGTTTGTAGGTCCAGGCGTGATACTGGCATTGAATGCGTCCGGCAAATTTGCCTTCTTCCTGCTGGCAGAGCATTGTGCCGCGATGACGGCAGACATTGTGAAAAGCGCGGATGTTGCCCTTCTCGTCGCGCGTGATGATTACGCTGGCGTTTGCAAACTGGCGCAAAAAATAATCTCCCGCTTCGGGAATCTGGCTGGTTCGTCCCGCGCATAGCCACATGTCAAAGTGGATGGCTTCCATCTCGCGCTGGAACCACGCAGGATCGGTGTAATAGCTCTGCGGCAGTGTCATGGCCTCAGAGACAGCGACCTCGGGCCTGGTGTTTGAGTTTGAGGTGGACATCTGTCTGCCAGCTTAGCTCTATCGCCGCAGTTGTTTCAATATCTCCCGCGCAGCATTGGCGCCCGACCCGCCGGTCAAGCCTGCCCCGGGATGCGTGCCGGAGCCGCATAAATAAAGGCCCTGAATCGGCGTGTTGTATCGTGCCCAATCGAGCAGCGGACGCATAGTGAAAAACTGGTCCAGCGCGAGTTCGCCATGGAAGATGTGTCCGCCAGTCAGGCCGTACGTGGCTTCTAAATCTTTCGGTGTGATGATCTGGCCGTCTTCCACCAGTGATGGCAGACCTGGCGCGTACTCTGCCAATGTTTTCACCACCGTCTCTCCCAGCGCGCTGCGCTGGCTGTCCCAGTCCGCATTTTTCAGCCTGAACGGCGCGTACTGCATATAAACAGACATCACGTGCTTGCCGCTAGGAGCGAATGAAGGATCAGTAAGCGAGGGGATTGTGACTTCCAGATACGGATGCGGTGAGAAGCTGCCATACTTCGATTCGTCGAAAGCGCGCTCCAGGTAATCGATCTCCGGGCCAATGTGAATGCGTCCGCGAAGGGCGGCATCGTCTCCATTGAGCGCGGTGAATTTGGGCAGCGCCGACAAAGCCAGATTTACTTTCGCTACGGTGCCAGGCATGCGGTAGTTCTGCAGCTTCATCACGAAGTCGGGCGTGAGATGCGTGGGATCGACCAGCGTAAGCAAAGTGCGACGAGGATCGGTGTTGGAGATGACTGCCTTAGCGCTGATTTCCTCACCGCTCGCGAGAACCGCTCCTGTTGCTACGCCATCTTTTACGCGGACTTCTCTTACTTCTGCTGACGTGCGAATCTCCGCACCTGCTTCTTTGGCTGCTGCGGTCATCGCCTGCGTGATCGCGCCCGTGCCGCCGATCGCGAAGGATGAAGAACCTGCAGGGTGCGGATCGCCGGCAGCGCGGATCAGCAATACCAAGCTACTGCCCGCCGACCACGGGCCCATGGCTGTCCCAAAGATTCCTCGCGCAGCAATAGTGGCGCGCAGCAGTTCTGTCTCAAAAAATTCAGCCACCAGGTCTGCGACGGCCATTGGCCCCCAGCGCAGCAGGCGATACATATCTTTCTTGCCCAGTTTGCGCAACGCGCGTCCAGTCTGGAGCATGGCCCAGAGATCGCCGCGGCTGGGATCGTCAATGTTGGGCGGCGTAAGCTTCAAAGCATCGCTGATTACGTGGCCAATTTTTTCCAGCGCTTGCTGGAACACCGGATAGCGTTCCGCGTCTTTCGCGGAAAACTTGCCGATCTCCTGTGCTGCGCGAGAGGTGTCGTTGTACAGCATCAGGGCGCGACCGTCGGGCGAGAGCGCCGTGACTGCGACTTCCGGAGATACCAGCTTTAGGCCATGGCGCGCCAGTTGCATGTCGCTCACCACTTCCGGCAGCAGCGGGCCGGCCGAATGGGCAAGGGTGGAACAGCGGAAGCCGGGAGAAAATTCTTCCGTGATGGCAGCGCCGCCGGTTTGCGCGCGGCGTTCCAATAGCAGCGGCTTGAAACCGGCTTTAGCCAGATAAAAAGCTGTTACCAGTCCATTGTGGCCGCCGCCGATAATGATGACGTCGCGCGTTTCAGCCATGCGCTAGCTGGCTCCGTCTTTCAGAATTTCCAGTGCTGCCAACCTTCCGGGCGCGCCCATGATGCCGCCACCGGGATGCGTAGCTGAGCCACACATATATAGGTTCTTGATGGGCGTGCGGAACTGCGCATACCCCGGCACGGGACGCAGAAAGAAGAGCTGTTCGAGCGAAAGTTCGCCTTGGAAAATATTGCCTTCGCTCAGGCCGAAGTCGCGCTCCAGATCCAGCGGCGTAAGCACCTGCTTGTTGAGGATGATGCTCTTCAAATTGGGGGCGTACTCGGAGATGGTATCGATCACGGTGTTGCCAAAAGCCTCGCGCTGTTCATCCCAGTTCAATCCCGGACGCAGTTTGTACGGCGCATACTGCACAAAGCAGGACATCACATGCTTTCCCGGTGGCGCCACGGAGGGATCAGTGAGCGAGGGAATCACCATGTCGATGTACGGCCGACGAGAAAAGTTGCCGTACTTGGCATCGTCGTAAGCGCGCTCCATGTATTCCACGCTGGGCGAAATGGAAATCGCGCCCCGCAGGTGCGCGCCCGGTCCGGGCAGGCATTTGAAATCGGGCAGCGCGTCCAAGGCAATGTTTACCTTGCCAGACGAGCCGCGGAACTTATATCGCCGCACGTCTTCAAGAAACTCCCCGGGCAGCATGTTCTCTTCGATGAACTTGATAAACGTAAGCCGTGGGTCGACACTAGATGAGATTACATCGCCGTAAATTTCCTCGCCATTTTGCAGCACCACGCCCTGGGCGCGGTTGTTTTTCACGATGATCTTTGCAATCGGCGCTTCAGTTCGGATTTCCGCGCCAAACTCGCGCGCAGCGTCGGCAATAGCATTGGAAATGGCCCCGGTTCCGCCGCGGGAAAATCCCCAGGAGCGAAAAGCCCCGTCAATCTCTCCCATGTAGTGGTGCAGTAGGACGTAAGCCGTACCGGGCGAGCGCACGCCAAGAAACGTGCCGATAATTCCCGAAGCCGACATGGTCGCCTTAAGCACGTCGGTCTCAAACCATTGGTCTAGGAAGTCGATGGCGCTCATGGTCATCAGTTGGACCTGATTGTATTTGTCCTCGCTGCTCATGCCCTGAAAGCGCTTGCCGATAAACAGCATCTTC
>DASXCL010000055.1:0-112036 GCA_036491195.1 Candidatus Angelobacter sp. | reverse complement strand
TCTTTCATCACATATTCATCCACGAAGTCGCGGGTCTGGCGCTTGGAGGAAGACATTTTCTCCAGCGCGGGGATGTCGATTTCAACGTTGAAGTGGCCGGAGTTTGCCACCACAGCGCCGTTCTTCATCAGCTCAAAGTGGTCGCGCCCAACTACATTCTTGTTTCCGGTGACAGTAACAAAGAAGTCGCCGATCTTCGCAGCTTCCGCCATCGACATCACGCGGTAGCCGTCCATCACGGCTTCGATCGCCTTGGTGGGATCGATTTCCGTAACGATCACGTCGGCGCCCATGCCCCGCGCGCGTGAAGCCAGGCCGCGTCCGCACCACCCGTAACCGGCGATCACAAATTTGGAGCCGGCGATCAGTGAATTGGTGCAGCGGATCACGCCGTCCATGGTGGATTGCCCGGTGCCGTAGCGATTGTCGAACATGTGCTTGGTCAGCGCGTCATTGACGGCAATAATGGGATAGCGTAGCTGGCCGTCTTTGGCCATCGCGCGCAGGCGAATCACGCCGGTGGTGGTTTCTTCCGTTCCTGCAATAATTCCTTCCAGCACGTCCTTGCGCTTGGTAAGCGCGATCGATACCAGATCCGCGCCATCGTCCATGGTCATGTGCGGTTTGTGGTCCAGCGCGGAAAGAATGTGCTTGTAATAGGTTTCATTGTCCTCGCCCTTGATGGCATGGACGGAAATTCCGTAATCGCGGACCAGCGATGCCGCCACGTCATCTTGCGTTGAGAGCGGGTTGGAAGCGCAAAGGACCACGTCGGCGCCGCCATCGCGCAGCGTGATGGCCAGGTTGGCCGTCTCCGTGGTCACATGCAGGCAGGCAGAGACGCGAATCCCCTTCAGAGGCTGGTTCTTGATGAATTCCTTGCGGATGCTTTGAAGCACCGGCATGGACTGGTTGGCCCACTCAATTCGGCGCTTGCCCAGATCGGCCAGTTCTAGATTCTTGATATCAAACGAAGTTTGCGTAACAGCGGTGGTTGACATGTTCTCCTTGAGTGAATGCCGTGAAAGGCTCAGAAATTTGCATCCAGCGATACGTTCAACGTAGAGCCGTAGCATTGCTACGGCTCCAGACGCGGCATGCCGCGTCTCTACGTCGAAATATTCTTACCGCGCCGCGCCCACGTTGGCCTTGGACTCAGTTTTGCCCAATCCCTGCTCTCGCAGTTTGGCAGCTTTGTCGGTGGCTTCCCAGGTGAAGTCGGGGTCTTTGCGGCCGAAGTGCCCGTACGCCGCGGTCTTTTTATAGATGGGCCGGCGCAGCTTGAGCGATTCAATAATCCCTTTCGGGGTAAGCTGGAAGTTCTCACGAACAAGCTGTTCCAGCTTCTCTTCGCCAATCTTGCCGGTGTCAAAGGTATCGACCAAGACACTGACGGGTTCAGCTACGCCAATGGCGTATGCCAGTTGGACTTCGCAGCGATCAGCCAGGCCGGAAGCCACAATGTTCTTGGCAATGTAGCGCGCCATGTAGCAGGCGGAGCGGTCGACCTTGGTCGGGTCTTTTCCGCTGAAAGCGCCACCGCCATGACGGCCCATGCCGCCGTAGCTATCCACAATGATCTTGCGACCTGTCAGGCCGGTATCTCCCATGGGTCCGCCAATCACGAAGCGGCCAGTGGGATTGATGTGGTACTTGGTGTCGGCATCCAGCAGGTTTGCCGGGACGGCGGCCTGGATCACGTGCTTCATGATGTCCGCGCGCAGGGTTTCATTGTCGATGGATTCGGCATGCTGGGTGGAAATCACCACGGCATCAACACGCCTGGGCTTATGATCGGCGCCATATTCAACTGTGACTTGTGATTTGCCGTCAGGCCGGAGGTAAGGAAGCATGCCGTTCTTGCGGACTTCTGTGAGGCGGAGGGTGAGCTTGTTGGCCAGGTCGATGGCCGTGGGCATGTAATTGTCATTTTCGTTTGTGGCGTAACCGAACATCATGCCCTGATCGCCGGCGCCGCCCGTATCCACGCCCATGGCAATATCGCCCGACTGCTTGTTGATGCTGGAAATCACCGCGCAGGTATTGGAATCAAAACCATAAAGCGCGTTGTCATAACCGATGGACTGCACCACGCCGCGCACAATTTTCTGGAAATCGACGTAAGTCTTAGTAGTGATTTCGCCGGCGATCACCACCAGCCCGGTGGCGGTCAGGGTTTCGCAGGCGACGCGACTGTAAGGGTCTTCTGCCAGGCACGCATCCAGAATCGCATCGGAAATCTGGTCTGCAATTTTATCCGGGTGGCCTTCCGTGACCGACTCAGACGTAAACAAAAACTTTTCTCGTGAAGCCAATGAACTTGCCTCCTAAAATTTCTTAAACCGCCATACAGACACGAACCTAAAAACTAAGATACCGTCTGGCAGAATACCGAAAGAGACCACCCATAAACAACGCTTTGGCGTTACAACCGGCGGAAACACAGCCGAATGGAGTGTTTTGCGCTGTGAAATGGGCCAGCAGCAACATTAACGGCCAAATCAACCGGGGCCTATTTGATTATTGTACTAGCCCGGCGGCGTTAAAGGTGAGGGTGCGCGGTTCATTTTCATTCCCCAGAGCGCCCAGCGGCCGGCCGTTGAAGCTGACTTCGATGCCGCCCGCGTTGCCGGTCCGGAGAACGAGCGACCTGTCCGCTTTGATCTTCTTTTTCTTGTCCGCCAGCAGGACGCGTTGCATTACGGATTTTCCATCTGCGACGATGGAAACCCACGAATCTTCCTTGGCCTTCACGGATACGAAAAAGGCCTTTTCCCCCTGCTTTATTGCCCCTGCATCCTGTGTGGCACGTTGCGGCGTTGGCGGAGGTGTTGCGGCGGCGGTTTCTGCCGAGGCTGGCGCTGCGACGGAACCTGCAACCGGAGTAGAAGCCTTTGCCGGCGTTTCGGTCGCGGCAGCCACAGGCGCCGCTGGACGCGCAGCATCCGGCAAATCGCTCACGTGCGGCCTGGATTTCATCCAGAACGCATAACCCACCAGGACACCCACTAAAGCTGCAAGGGCAAACGCCAACGGCAGGAATGACTTCCGGGGATTCAAATTGCGGTCGGGCTGTTCATGGATCTCAAGAGGGAATTTACCTTCGGGTTCAGGCTGTTCGTTGCTGGCAGCGGAATAATCGGCCACCGCCTGGTCTTCATCGATGCCTAAAAAGTGCGCATAGGCTCGGACAAATCCTTTGTTAAAGACACCGCCCGGAAGCTGGTCAAAATTTTCGCCTTCCAGCGCTTCAAGATGACGGCGGGAAATCTTGGTGGATTCCGTAATCTCTTCCAGGGTGATTCCCCGCATCTCCCGTTCGCGCCGAAGCCGATCACCAAAACCACCCATAGCATTTCCATTGCCTTTTGCTGGTACGTCAGTCAGTTGGCCCATAAATTAAGGAATTCGAAACTCCCGGTAGCTAACAAAATACCCCCTAACTGTTGATTCGACAACTACTTTCAGGGTACGTTAGGGCTATTACCCGAAGGTTTCAGGTCTATTGTCCGGTTGCCGATTTGGTTAAATCAAGCGATAATACGCAAAAAGTTGAAGTGTTTTTTCTGGAGCAGTACGAGGACCACCCCCTAACCATGAACGAGGCCGTTGGACCCGAGCGCAAGACCAAGAGGCAACTGCAGGAAGTCGCCATATTTAACGATGTGGCGAAGGCCCTGACCTCGTCGCTGAATCTCGATTCAATTCTGCAAACCATCATGGACAAGATGGCGGAATTCTTTCGCCCGGACACCTGGTCGCTCCTGATGGTCGATGAACAGAAGGACGAGCTCTATTTCGCTATTGCCGTGGGTGATGCTGCCGAAACGCTCAAGACCGTTAGGCTTAAGGTGGGCGAGGGTATCGCTGGCTGGGTGGCCAGGCACGGCGAGTCTTTGATCGTTCCGGACGTTTATAACGATCCGCGCTTTGCCAAGCGCATTGATGAGATGACTAAATGGAAGACGCGGTCAATCATCTGCGTACCGTTGCAGTCAAAACACCGCGTGCTTGGGGTCATACAACTCATTAACTGCGCGATGGAAAGTTTTGGCGAACAGGAAATGTTCTTCCTGCATGCGCTTTGCGATTACGCCGCCATCGCCATCGACAACGCCCGCGCCGTCGAGAAAATTCAGGAACTGACGATCACTGACGACTGCACCGGACTCTACAACGCGCGCCATCTTTATAAAACGCTGGAAGCCGAGGTTTACCGTTCAGCCCGCTTTGGCTATGAGTTCAGCGTGATCTTCCTCGATCTGGACCACTTCAAGCACGTCAATGACACGTACGGGCATTTGGTCGGCAGCAAATTGCTGCAGGAGATCGGCTTCAAGATCAAATCGCAGCTGCGCTTGATCGATTACGCTTTCCGCTATGGTGGCGACGAATTTGTCATCCTGCTGCCGCAGACCGACAAGCATTCCGCTCTGGTGGTGGCCAAACGTATTCAGGACATGATGCGCAAGACCGTCTTTCTGGCTGAAGATGGATTGAACCTGAACGTCCGCTGCAGCATGGGATTGGCGACTTACCCCGAAGACGCCAAGAGTTCTCACGAGATCATCCGTCAAGCCGACGAGATGATGTATATGGTGAAAAATTCCAGCCGCGACAATATCGCGGTGGCCCAGCAGGGGATACTGAAATAGCTCCTGTGTAATCCCGAGCGAAGCGAGGGGACCCTACTTACTCCAATCACTCCGGGGCTAAAAAGATCCAGATGCGAATGAACGCGAGTCCGATTCTAATTCGTGCTCGTTCGCGTGTATTCGCGGCTTAAAATTTTTCGTGACTATAGCGATCCCTCGCTTCGCTTCGGGATTCTAGAAACTAGTTCGGAGGACGTTTCTCCAGCGCCGGACTCTGGTTTGTTCCGGTATTGCTCTTGTCCGGCTGGCGCGGCACCCAGGCGCTGGGGTTCTGGGGCGCCCCTGGGTTCACGCCAAAGTCCCACACAAAAAGATTGATCTGTTTTTTATCCAGCAACTCCACCACGGCATACTCGCCGGGCGGCAGAGGTTGGGACGGCATGAGCTTTACCCAGTCACCCAGCGGAGAGGTAGTCACGGGAATCCAGCTTTCTTTCTGGCTGACCTTGCCATACATGGCCACGTTGAGCTTACCCACGATGCGCAAGTCCTTCTTGTTTTCTACACGCACAATACCGTAGCGGTTGGGCTGCTGGTCTCTGTCTGAAGGCTTTTGCGTGAAAGCGGGCTGGGAATTGTCACTGGTGTCAATATTCAGGAAGATCGCGGGCTGTCCCACATGCGATTGCACGCGCGCATGCTCGCCCTTAAGTTCAATGGTCTGGGAAGACGAAAGCGCCAGCGGATTGATGGCGGCCCGCAAAATATTGCGGCCGGTGTGCTTGTTGAGTTCACCTCCGTTCTGGATCAGCTCGATAAGTTGCGGCTGGTCATTGAGCGTATCCAGAAGAAAAACGCCGCCGGTGTTGGGCAGACGCAGCCCCGGAACGATGAGCGGCGCTTCACGCTCGTCGGCTTCATCAGCCTTGGCAATTTCCTTGATGGTTTCGTCGCGCTGGCCTGCGCTCTCGCCGTTGTACTTGTCCGTGGCCGGCCAGTCCACCAGTTCCTTGGGAACTTCCTCCCAGTCATAGCGCTCGGCGCTGTAGTAGCGCACACGTTCGCCCACCACCTCCCATTTAGTGGCAGACTGATACGAGCCATCTTTCATGATGAGCCGCTTGGGGTTCTGTTGCGACCATGAGTGCATGCCGGCCAGCGCAAACAGCATTGCAGCCAGAAGGGAGATGCGTTTGATCCATCGCGCCATAGGAGGAGCCCTGAAAATTTTTGGATGCTGAAGTCTACTTTATTTTATAACGCTTTTCCGAAGTCCCGAGCGTAGCGAGGGATCCCTATGGCGATCATGCTCCAGAATGGAATCCTCACGGTTCGTCCCTCGCCAAAACCCAAGGACAAGTGCATCCCCAACGTCGGTCGCGATTGGTAGCGATCCCTCGCTTGCGCTCGGGATTTCAGAAAAGAGTCCTTTTCTGCTATCTTGCCCGGTTCCCTACATTGTGAGGAGATACTTCATGAAGTTGCCCGGCTATCTTTGTCTGATCGTATTATGCGTTGGCATTTCATCCCAGAAGGCAGTCGCACAAACCCCCGCTTCTCCGGGTGCTTCCGCCACTCCGGCAGCCCAGAGTTCACCCGCAACCCAGACCACGCAGTACACTCTGCCTCCCGATAAGCTGGCCAAATCCAAGGCGCTTTATGATCTGCGCGGCAAGCTGCGGATCATCGATACGGCCTATTCATTGTTGGTGCTGCTGGCGCTCCTGTCATTGGGCATCGCGGCAAAGTATCGCGACTGGGCAGAGCGGGCATCGAAGTACCGATTCGTCCAAGCCCTGATCTTTGTTCCACTGCTGATGGTAACGCTCACTATACTCGGCCTGCCGCTTGACGCCTACCAGCAGAGCATCAGCCGGCAATATGGACTTTCCGTACAAGGCTGGGGGTCGTGGTTCGGAGATGTGGCCAAAGGACAGTTAGTCTCATTGGTCATTCTGATACCGGCGATTTGGTTTTTTACACGTCGTATCCAGCGAAATCCCAAACGCTGGTGGTTTTATTCATGGCTGATCGCGGTACCGTTCTTTATCTTCCTCATTTTCCTGGCGCCGATCGTGATCGATCCGCTATTCAACAAATTTGAGCCGCTGGACAAGAGCAATCCGCAGCTGGTGGATGCGATCGAGAAAGTCACGCAGCGCGGCGGTCTAGAGATTCCACGCGACCGCATGTTCCTGATGAAGGCCAGCGAAAAAGTAACGACGCTGAATGCCTATGTGACCGGCTTTGGCCCGTCGAAGCGCGTGGTGGTGTGGGACACGACGATCAAGAATGCCAGCACACCGGAAACCCTTTTCGTATTCGGCCATGAGATGGGACACTATGTTCTGAACCACATTGTGATTGGCATTGTCGCCACGGCAGTTGGGCTATTCTTCGGCTTCTACGTCCTCTATCTGCTCGCGAACTGGGCCTTACCGCGCTTCCAGCAACGCTGGCACATGCGCGAACTGAGCGACTGGGCGGCAGTGCCGATGCTATTGCTGATTTTTTCCGTCTTAAGCCTTGTGTCACAGCCAATTGGCAGCACTATCAGCCGCCAGTTGGAGCACAACGCTGATATTTACGGTCTGGAAGTGACGCATGGGATTAATCCTGATTCAAAGGAATCGGCTGCTCATGCTTTCCAGGTGCTGGGCGAATTGTCCCTGTCATACCCGTATCCCAGTGATTTCTATGTGTTCTGGTACGCCGACCATCCACCCATTCGAGATCGCGTGCCTTTCGCCCACAATTATGATCCCTGGAGCAAAGGTCAGCAACCGAAGTATGTGAAATAAAACCGCGGCCAATGAACGAGAAAAACGCGAATCAGATTTTCCGGCGAAAACAGCTGGTCGAGACTTCCTGGCCTTCGGCCCACTAGTGGTCGCTGAAGTAAGAACGGAGTAGCTGGATTTCTTTCGGGGGAAATTCTATGTTTATCAGCCTTTCCTTGTATAGTGGCAAAACTCCTGAGAGGACAATAGGAAGCGTTCATGAGGGTTTTCATCGCGGGTATCGACGGCTATCTTGGGTGGGCGCTGGCCCAACATCTGCTGCAACGCGGCCATGAAGTGTCTGGCGCAGACAACTTGGCCCGCCGGATTTGGGTTGAGGAGGTAGGCTCCTGTAGTGCAGTGGCCATCGCTCCAATAGAAGAACGAATCAAAGCGGCTGGTGACGTTTATGGGCACGAACCTTTATTCTCGTCGATTGATTTATGTGATTTTTCGGAGCTTCGAAAGGCTTTGCATTCCTTCAAGCCTGATGCCGTCGTCCATCTTGGACAGTGTCCGTCTGCACCCTACTCGATGATTGATCAGGCCCATGCTGTCTTCGTTCAAAACTCGAATCTTGTCTCTACATTGAATTTGATCTATGCAATTCGGGAAACCTGCCCGGAAGCTCACTTGATCAAACTCGGGACAATGGGGGAATACGGTACGCCTGGAATTGACATACCAGAAGGTGAATTTGAGGTTACTTTCCGGGGAAGAACCGCAGTACTTCCTTTCCCTCGCCAAGCCAATTCCTGGTACCACCTGAGCAAAGTACATGACTCGCACAACCTGGTCTTCGCCGCCCGCACCTGGGGGCTCGCAATCACGGACCTGATGCAGGGTGTTGTCTATGGGGCAAGCGTTCGCGGGATCCCATTAATGGAGCCACGGCTGGCAACCAGGCTCGATTTTGATTCTGTCTTCGGCACAGTTGTGCATCGCTTTTGCGCTCAAGCAGTTATTGGAATGCCGTTAAGTCTTTACGGTAGGGGCGGTCAAAGCAGAGGATTTATTGCCCTTACTGACTCCGTGCGGTGCATGACGCTGAGCCTGGAGAATCCCCCACAACCAGGCGAGTACCGGGTTTTCAATCAGATCAGTCAAGTCTTTTCAATCCTTGATATAGCCAAAACAGTGCGGGAAGTCGCAGCAAAAAAAGATATAGAGGTAAATTTCGAGCTGATAGCCAATCCAAGAACGGAGGCCGAGCAACATTACTACCAACCGGATGCGCACAAACTGCGCGCGTTAGGATTTCTCCCCTCAATCACTCTTTGCCAGGAAGTCGACTGCCTTCTGGACATCATGGCAACATCCAGGGATCGTATTCTTTGTAAACAATCCGTCTTAGCACCGAAAATATCCTGGAAATGAGGTTGTTAGGGAGCCGATCAGCGAAGTGATATACTCGCAGGCCTGTAAGGAGGCACCATGGCCCTTTCGCCCAAATCCCGCATCCGTGAAGTACTGAAGCGGGCCGGTTCCAGCCAGGAATCACTTCAAAAACTTATCCAACATCCTGAGAGATTTGCCAAAGAAGCAGGCCTTTCGGAGCACGATGCGGCCTCGTTGAGGGGCGCTGATCTCGTGATTGCAGTGAGCAGAAATCCCCTGGCGGGACCCAACCTGTCTGGAACACAAACGATTCCGATTACGATAACTGTTACCAGCCATCGTAATCTAATGAGCGGCGATCCTCCCTTGCTGAATCAGCTCGATAAAGTCGAATTAATTAATATTTTGAGACAGTCGCTGGTCAGTCCTGAATACAGCGAACACTTGCGCAAAACGCTCAAATTGGGACACTAAATGCCATCTCTGAGCGTTGTGATCCCTGCTCACAACGAAGGCCGGGGGCTGATTGACACGGTTCATTCGATTCTCCGGACTCGCAGTTCAAATTCGGACTTTGAGATTGTGGTGGCCGATGACCAGTCCGAAGATGGCAGTATTCAGGCGCTCAGAGTCGAGTTCCCGTCGATTAATCTTAAAATAGTTTCCGGGCCGGATCGCCTTGGTGTGGGACGAGCTCGCAATCTGGCGGCTCGTGCTGCCGAAGGCGACATTCTTTTCATCACCGATGGCCACGTTGAGCTCTGTGAGGGATGGGACAGCATTGTTCAAAAGTACGCAAGTCCTTCCACTATTCTCTCCGCGACAATCACTGACCTTGATACTCAATTCAGTGGCTACGGATGCAGGTTGGTGGTTCCGTTTATGGGCACATACTGGAACGTGATTCCTCCCGATGGACTCCAACCGGTTCAGATCGCGTCATCCGCCGGGACCGTTCTGTACCGGAAGGCATTTCAAATGCTGGATGGTTACGACGAAGGAATGCGCATTTACGGAGGGGCAGAGCCGGAATTTAGCGTACGAGCATGGCTCTCCGGCCTTGAGATTTACAGCGTTCCGTCACTAGTAGTTGGACATAGATTCAAGTCCGCCGAGACACGCAAGGAATTAACTGCTTCACGCAGGGTATTGATGGTCCATAACAATCTTCGGTTCGGGCTTCTTTATCTGAACGAAGAGATGGTTTTAAAGATGATCCGGTTACTGGCGTGGGAATTTCCGCCTCACGCGGGAGAAGCCTTTCGGATGGTTGAGGCCAGCAATGCTTTCGAACGGCGTGCTCATCTTGAGAAAACACTAGCTCATCCGTTTCGCTGGTTTGTGGACAGATTTTCTCTCAAAGATCAGGCCGGGGAAGCCATAGTGCTGGGATAAATATATCGCTCACTTATCTCACACCGCAAAAACAACCATCCTTTCCACAGCCAACCTCTTGTATAATTGATCGTGCACCCCAATCGGTTCCACGCGGGCCCCATTCGCGCCCGGTTCTGGCGTGAATGGGCAGACGGCCATTGGCACAAGCCATTTTCGAGCCGGGGAGCAGAACCCCCAAAATTCAACTGGACGCCCTTACAAAACCCTAATCAATCCATTCGTGCGAGGAGTTCATGGCAGCGAAATATATTTTCGTGACCGGCGGTGTTGTGTCCTCACTGGGCAAGGGACTGGCAGCGGCCTCGATGGGCTGTCTGCTGGAAAGCCGCGGCTTGAAGGTCAACCTGATGAAGTTTGACCCGTACCTCAACGTCGATCCGGGAACCATGTCGCCGTTCCAGCATGGCGAAGTCTTTGTGACCGACGACGGCGCCGAAACCGACCTGGACCTGGGCCATTACGAACGCTTCACCCACGCCAAGCTGCTGCGCGACAACAACTGGACTACTGGCAGAATCTACGAGCAGATCATCACCAAGGAGCGCCGCGGCGACTATCTGGGCAAGACCGTGCAGGTGATTCCGCACGTGACCAACGAGATCAAGGCCGCGATGAAAAAGGTGGGCCAGGACGTGGACGTAGCGCTGGTGGAGATCGGCGGTACTGTGGGCGACATCGAGTCATTGCCGTTTCTCGAAGCCATCCGCCAGATGCGCCAGGAGCTGGGACGCGACAACACCATCTTTATTCACGTCACGCTGGTGCCATGGATCGGAGCAGCAGGTGAACTGAAGACCAAGCCGACGCAGCACTCGGTGAAAGAACTGCTAAGCATAGGAATCCAGCCTGACATCCTTCTCTGCCGCACTGACCGCTTCCTCTCCAAGGAGCTCAAGTCAAAGATTGCGCTCTTCTGCAACGTGGAGGACGAAGCCGTGATCACGGCGAAAGATGTAGCGTCGATCTATGAAGTGCCGCTGGTATTCGCCCGTGAAGGCGTGGACACGCTCCTGCTGCGATATCTGCGCATGGAATCCAAGCCACCACAACTGGCGCGATGGGAAGAGTTGATGCACCGCATCTACAACCCGAAAGACGAAGTCCATATCGGGATTGTGGGCAAGTATGTGGAGTATGAAGATTCGTACAAGTCGCTCAAAGAAGCGCTCGTCCATGGCGCTGTGGCGCACAACCTGAAACTGAACCTGACCTGGGTGGAAGCCGAGGGGCTGGAGAGCAAAGACGGCAATCGGGATTACGAGACGCAACTGGAGGGCTTCGACGGCATCCTGGTACCCGGCGGTTTCGGCAAGCGCGGCATTGAAGGCATGCTGAACGGAATCCGCTACGCGCGCGAGAAGAAAGTCCCATATTTCGGTATTTGCCTGGGCATGCAGACCGCGTGTATTGAGTTTGCGCGCAACGTCTGCGGACTGGACGAAGCAAACTCCAGCGAGTTTGACCAGGCAACGCCGCACCGCATCATTTATAAGCTGCGCGAACTGACCGGTATTGACGAACTGGGCGGGACCATGCGGCTGGGCGCGTGGACATGCAAGCTGGAGCCAAACAGCCAGGCGGCGAAGGCTTATGGCGCGACGGAAATCAGCGAGCGCCATCGCCACCGCTACGAATTCAACCGCGAGTATGAAGCGGTATTGACCGGCGGCGGGCTGCGCATCACCGGAGCTACGCCCGACAGTACATACGTGGAGATCGTGGAAATTCCCGATCATCCATATTTCCTGGGCTGCCAGTTCCATCCTGAGTTCAAATCCAAGCCGCTGGAGCCGCATCCGCTGTTCAGCAGCTTCGTTAAGGCCAGCTATGAGAATGGCCGGAAGCGCCGCGACGCCAAGAGCACGGAGGATGTGGAGATGTTCTTGAGGCCAGAACGGATCGTGAGAAGGTGACGAGATTTTAAATTTGCAATCTTAAAATTTAAAATTACAAATCTGGACACACTCTGGATACTGATGTCATCTCAAACTTCATTTACGCTTGACGGCCTCTCAACTGGATCATCCCTGTTCCTCATTGCCGGCCCGTGCGTGATTGAAAGCGAAACGCACGCGCTGAAGATGGCGGAGGCCATCAGCGCCGTGGCGCTCAAGCTGCAAATTCCCTACATTTTCAAAGCTTCGTATGACAAGGCCAATCGCACGTCGCTGCATAGCTTTCGCGGACCGGGGCTGGAAGAGGGCCTGCGGATATTGGAAAAGATCGGCAAAGAAGCCGGCGTTCCGGTGCTGACAGATGTTCATGAAGCCAAGGACGTTCCCGCCGTAGCGGAAGCGGTGGACGTGGTGCAGATTCCGGCTTTTCTATGTCGCCAAACCGACATGCTGGTTGCGGCTGCCAAACACGCAAAGTCCATCAACATCAAGAAGGGCCAATTTGTATCGCCATGGGACATGCGGCATGCGGTGGAAAAAGTCCGCGCATCCGGCAATGACAATGTTTTTCTAACCGAACGTGGCAGCTCTTTCGGCTACAACAATCTGGTGGTTGACATGCGATCCCTGGCCATCATGCGACAGTTCGCGCCTGTGGTATTTGACGCCACGCATTCGATCCAGCTGCCTTCCTCGGGCGTTGGCGGCAAAGCCGTTTCCGGAGGACAGCCGGAGTATATTCCACTACTGGCGCGCGCGGCAGTGGCGGCCGGCGTGGACGGTATATTCATGGAAGTGCACGACAATCCGGCGGAGGCGAAATCCGATGGCGCAAACGCGCTGCCTTTAGGCGATCTGGAGTCGGTGTTAACTGAGCTACTGGCAATCAAGAGTGCGCTGAGGCCGGCAAGATGACTTATCAGGAGACGTAACCATGCTATGTCTCTACGAGAATTTTCGCAGAAAAATAAGTGCAGGCGGCCCCGTAGCCGCCTGCATGTAACGCCCGACTGGGAGAGGGACTTTTCGCTTTTGAAGCGGCCATCTTCCGCAAAAATCGGTCGAGCGCAGCCAACTTAAATTTACGATCTTCTGCGGAACGCTCCTATTACTCTCAGCGCATCGGCTGGCCGGATTCTGCTTTCACGGTTCCAGCTTTTTCCGCGCTGGCTGCGTCTTTGTCATGCGCAGCGCTCTGCCGCGTGAGAAAGTCCATCAGGTTTTTCAAGTCCACGTCTGCCATCCGCAGATTAGGCATCCGGACTTCTTTGTATTGTTTGAACAGCGCCACCGCGATCGGATCTTTCTCCGCCAGCACCTTGTCCGGCGTGGAGATGAAGCGTTCCAGCCATGCACGGTCGCGTACGTTGGTCACGCCAAGCAAATCCGGGCCGATCTTATCGCCATGGCCGACGGTGTGGCATGCCGCGCACTGCGAGGCAAAGATGTAACGACCTTTGTCGCTGAGATCAATCGTCGTCGCCTGCGCATTATTTGCGTTGGGGTCGATTTGCTTTGCATTCTTCCAGCCGTTGAGCCAGTTGCCAATCATGTTGGCCAGGAAAGCGGCGTTGTCAGTGGCGGCGTTGCGCATCCACTGGCCGCCCGGCTCATTGCCTATCATCACACTTGGGGTGTGGCCGTCGCGATCATTTGGATCCGGTTCGCTATAAAGGCCCAGTTTCTTGCTGATGAGATCAATATCGGCCTTCTTGCCTGTCAGGAAAGTCCATCCCGGGCCGATGTGATATTTCTGGGCGTAAGCCTTGAGCACCTTGGGAGTGTCATGCGTGGGATCAATGCTGATGGAGTAAAAGAAGATGTCTTTTCCCACGCGGTCGCCCAGCATCTTTTGCACCTGCGCCAGGCGAGCTGTTTCCAGCGGACATGAATCCACACAACTGGTATAGATAAGGTCAATTACCACGCTCTTGCCCTTGAGAACGTCATCATAGAAATGGACTTTGACGCCATCCTGCGTGGTGAGAATCACATTGGGAAAATAGTTGGCGCCCCAGCGGGCATTGTCTGCCGCTGCAGGCGTTGAACCTGCTGCCAAATAAAGAATTGCGGTAAGAAAAATGGCGGCAATTGTCGCGAAACCCGCCTGACGTGTCCGTCGCATGATGCTGCTCCTTGCCTGTCCCCAGACTGCTTTTATCCGGAATTTAAATCAGGCTTGGCGGCCTGCATCTTGCGCTGCAGGCCGCCAATCTGAAGTCTTCTTTATACCCGTCCGCTTAGAGCGCGGTCGGGGCTATGTCGTCAGGTGCAGCGAATGTCACACCGGTCGGTCCCGGGAGTGGTGTCGGCAGTGGCCGCAGGAACGGCGCGCCTCCGTCATCAATTTCCCAGCGGACCAGCATGGCATTGTCCTCGTGCACAGTGTTGTGGCAGTGCTCCATGAACATTCCACCCCAGTCGCGGAACTGCATGGTCAGGGTCACGCTTCCACCCGGACGCAGGCGATACACATCCTTGCGGCCCTTTTCCCATGCCGGAACGTTAGACGCGCTACCGTTGCGGGCCAGGATTTGGCCTTCTTCAAAGTGGATGTGAATCGGGTGGTCCCATCCTCCGCCACCGTTCTGCAGCGTCCAGACTTCGCGTGTGCCATATCTCGGCGCCGCGGAGACACGACCCCAGCTGGCGTTCAGCATTGGCCCATTATCGGTGGATACGCCCCACTGTCCTTTTGCTCCACCTGCCCCAGTGGTGTAGGCCGCCTCGTCACTTGCGGAGAGCGGCTGAGAAGCGCCGCTGCCGAAGGTGAAGGTGCGGGTCCGAGAAACCGGAATGCTGGACAGGTCCGGATTCGGAATCATGACCGCAGGTACCTGGCTCACGTCAGGAGTCGCGGGATCCCGCACGATGCGGAATTCCAGGAATTTACCGACGCAAGGATCCTGGGACTGTCCGGAGAGTGCCTGGGCCAATGACAGGTCGGACGAAGGCTTCTTGCCGTCCTTATGCTCGGCCACATTCACCATCCAGACTTTGTCGCCAATGTTGTAACGGGAGAAGTCAATGACCCAGTCATAGCGCTCGGCGATGCCCTGCTCGTCAGAGATCGTTTGCACGACCGGTGTAGGCAGCAGGTTACCGTCATTGGCGATCTGGATCATCGGCGATCCGTCAGACAGACCATATTTGAAGAAGCGGGAAACGCTGGCGTTCAGGATGCGGAAGCGATACTTGCGGCGCTCCACTTCAAAGAACGGCTTGTACTGCATGTTTACCATCATCAAGTCGCCCAGGAAGCCGTCAAACTGGAAGATGTCCATGAAAAGCTGGCCGCTGGCATCAAAAGCCTTTTCATTGAGCATAATGTTGACGTCATAGTCCAGGTTCCCCCAGCCCTTCCCATTTGAGGAACCGCTAGGCAGGCGCAGATTCACGCCGTCATTCACGGTTTCATCGCCACGGTCGAGCGCGCTGTAGATGTTGAACATGGCAGCGTTGCCCTTGTACACGTTCTGTGAAGTGAACGTGAACATGTGATCGTGGAACCAGTGGGTGGACATGGTCTCGCGCCAGTCGCCCGGGACCTTGTTGATCCCGCCATTATCGGCAGGACTGCCGGCCCGTGGGTCGGTGGCCGTAGTATTCACACTACGGAAACCCGCCAGCACGATCGGCCAGTGATAGTCATAGAACTGGTTGGGATAGAAGAACGCGCCGGTAAAGCCGTCATTCTCGGCACCGTGGTGGCCGTTGTGTTCGTGCGTGGAGATCGTGTTGCGCCCAAAACCGTTGTTCTGCGTAACATCGGCAGGCAAACGATTGTGATGGCGGAGCAGGATCGGCTCGCCGTAACGGCCCTGCACCATATAGGGCGGCAGGGTGCCGTTAAAGGTCCACACGGAGTCCGGGTTCTGCGTCGGGAATCCCGGATGGAACTTCAGCGGGAATGGTGTTGCCGGATTGATGCCGTTGTTGAACTGCGGATCAACCTGCGGATTGTAGGTGGTATTCGTGGTGGCCTGCGCCTGCGAAGTTTCAAAGCCGACCTGCGGCGCGTGATCACCGAAACCCTGGTGCGCCCAGATTGGTCCCGGCGGACGGCCTTCAATGGGGCCGGTCAGGCCGATCTGTCCGTTGACCAAGGCCGGATCCAGAGGCTGCTGGGTCTGGTTGGACTCCGCCTGCGGTACCGGACTCAAGCCGCCGGTTAACGGGTTGGGAATACGCCTGGCTACGTCAAACCGCGGCAGCGGTGTGCTGAAGGGCTGCACACCAAATGTCGGGCTCGGCGGTGCACCGGTTGGGATGCCTGTTCCAATGTTGCCAGCGTTGTTCCCGCCACCGCTGGCGTAAGCGCTGGAAACAAAAGGATTCAAGCCGTGAATGGGGGCTAGCAGACCACCACTCGTAATCAGTCCCCATTTCACCAGTTCGCGACGGGTGACTTTGCCCTGCGAAAACGCCTTTACAATCTCCGCACGGTTTTTCCGCGCGTTCTCGGCTTCCCGCAGACGTGCCTTTGAGCTTTTTTCAGATAGAAAAAAGCCATCATCGTTATGACTCATAGCTGCGCTCCTTAAATTGTTGCAGACTTTCAGATTTGAGACGTTGAAAACAAATCTCCGCGGAAGGCACGCTTTGCGAAGGGGAAGCCCGGAAGTACCGTATAGGGTGGCGTCGTCTTGGCAACGCCTATCGATTACGATATTGGCCTGAAAGAGAGTACCCAATGATGCGTTAGCAATCCATTAGAAAATGATTAGAAACTCTAATATTCGGCCTTTTGCTGAAAATATGACCCAGTGTTTTCAGCCATTTACGGATTCGATGAGTGGCTTTACGACTCTTAACAATCCACAAGCTGCAAGTTGGTCGATTCAGACCATCGGCCCGCAGCGGTGCAAGAGCTTTTGGAATCTTGCTGTCGTATTTATCATCTACTTAGCTATGAACAACTTGAAAACCGTTTTTCTGCTGACACTGCTCACGCTCTTGGCGATTGGAGTGGGCGATTATTTCGGCGGACAAAATGGAATGATCCTCGGCTTCGTGATTGCCGCCGTCACAAACTTTATTTCCTATTTTTTCTCCGACAAGATCGCTCTGGCCATGTATCGGGCACAGCCAGTCACCCGGGACCAGCTCCCGCGGATCTACTCTGTTGTAGAAGCGCTGACGCAAAAAGCGGGCCTGCCCATGCCGAAGCTTTTTGTGATTCCCACGGATTCGCCCAACGCGTTTGCCACCGGACGAAACCCTCGACATGCATCGGTGGCGGTGACTCAGGGAATCCTTGGACTTCTGGATGATGAGGAACTGGAAGGCGTGCTGGCCCACGAACTCGGGCATGTGCGCAACCGCGACATTTTGACCAGTTCGATTGCCGCCACGCTGGCCGGCGCCATTACCATGCTTGCCCGGATGGGCTTGTGGTTTGGATTTGGAGGAGATCGCGATCGCGATCGCGGCGGCGGCATTCTCATGCTGCTTCTGGCTCCCCTTGCCGCCATGCTCATTCAACTGTGGGTCTCACGTACCCGCGAGTATGAAGCCGACGCCACTGGCGCCGGCATTACGCACAACCCTTACGCCCTGGCGCGGGCCCTGCAAAAACTGGATGCTTACTCGAAACGCGTACCCATGGTGGCGACACCCTCCACGGCGCACTTGTTTATCATTCAGCCGCTGATGGGCGTGAATCTCGGGAACCTGTTCTCCACCCATCCGCCCATCTACAAGCGGATTGAGCGGCTGACGGGTCGCCCAGAGGAGTATCAATGAGTAGCCGCGCAGCAAAAAGTCTTGCCGTTGATCCAGTGATGACACTGGTTTAAAAACTGATTCCGATCAGTATCATAAGCGCGTATCAGTGGTGAGACTTTTTCATCATTCCGCGCAATTTTTCTTCACTCATGCGATCTACTTAGGAAGTGTACTCAGGTTACTGTGGGCATCGGTATCAGCCCTTTCGTTGCTTGAGACACCGCGAGAATCACCCCATAGTAGTGAGGAAACGGACCCCTTATTGTGCGATACAGCGATACAATAGAACCCAAGTCGATGGCTTCCACCCAAATTCAGTCTTCCAGCAGCACCAGCACGAGCGCACGCGCGGCCGCCATAGAACAGTCCCTGCGGACCATCATCCGCGGCAATGACGAGGTGCTGCGCCTGGCCCTGGTTTCCGTGCTCGCGCGCGGCCATCTCCTGATTGAAGGCGTCCCCGGGGTGGGCAAGACGACGCTGGCGCACGCTCTGTCACGGGCGCTCGATTGCAGCTTTCAGCGCATCCAGTTCACCAGTGATATGCTTCCGTCGGACGTGCTCGGTATCTCCGTATTTTCCGCATCGGAAAGCCAGTTCGAGTTCAAGGCCGGGCCAATCTTTACCAACGTGCTGCTGGCCGACGAGATCAATCGCACCACACCCAAGACGCAGTCCGCGCTGCTGGAAGCCATGAACGAAGGCCAGGTCACCATGGACGGGCATTCGCATCCGCTGCCGCAGCCGTTTCTGGTGATCGCCACGCAAAATCCCATTGAGCATCATGGCACTTATCCGCTGCCGGAATCGCAGCTGGATCGATTTCTGCTGCGCGTCCGCATGGGCTATCCCCAGGGAAACAACGAACGTGAAATTCTGCGCTCTGAAGCCGGCGCCGCCCGCCTGGATTCTGTAAAGCCTGTCGCCTCCGGCGCGGACATCATCGCCATGCAGGATGAGGTCACGCAGGTGAAAGTGGACGATTCGCTGGTGGACTACGCTCTGGAAATCGTGAAGAAGACGCGCGAAATTGAAACTCTTTCTCTGGGCGTTTCTCCGCGCGGATCGCTGATGCTGTATCGCGCCGCGCAGGCCATGGCTTATCTTGAAGGCCGCCGCTTTGCTACCCCCGCCGACTTCAAGCAACTGGTGGTGCCGGTGTTTTCGCACCGCGTGGTGGTCAATGCCCGTTATTCTTCGACCTTGAAGAAGTCCGATCAGGGCGACAATATCCTTCGCGACATTGTTCAGTCCGTGCCTGTTCCGGTATAGGCTCTTCCTAAAATTCCGAATCCCGCGCAGCGGGTGAGGAAGACCTATACCCAGAAATGCTCTAAAGCGCAGCCGCCCTCGGCTGCGAGTTCAGTGACGACCACACTCCCTCATTTCCAGCCTGAAAATTTTGCTCGGCCATAGGGATTCCTCGCTACGCTCGGAACTTTGGATGGCTATACTTCTCCTGACATGTCTTTTCTTCGATTCCTGATGCTTGTGGCGCTGATCGTCTGGATCGGCGGCATTATCTTCTTTGCGTTCGTGCTGGCCTCGACTCTATTTGCCGTCCTGCCAACGACGAAATTGGCGGGTGACGTTGTCAATGCGACCCTACCCAAATTGCATTGGATGGGACTCATCTCCGGCGTGGTTTTCCTGATTTGCTCACTCCTCTACAACTGGCAAAAATACGTTCAACTCAGGCCATTCGTGTTGAGCCATATCTTTATTGTGCTGATGCTTGCTTTTACGATGGCTTCGCAATTCGGGATCACCCCGCGCATGCGTGAATTGCGATCAAGCCCAGCGGTCATGGAGTCGTCAGATGGCCGTGCGGAATTCGACCGTCTGCATGCCTGGTCCACACGTCTTGAAGGCGGCGTTCTTTTTCTTGGACTCGGCGTGGTGATCTTGACTGCGCGACGGTTCGGAAATAGCAGCTAGCAAATGGCAATTGGCCTGATCCTCACCAACGCGAACATTCCGGCTTGGTACAATCTTTACGGGACCTCGACACACTCCCTAAGTACCAATTTCTAACAAATAACAGCAAAGAAGGGCGAGGCCGACCACGCGCCGAGCTCGCTGCGATAAGTGCAGAAATAAAGTCATTCGGAGCGTTGCCGTAGCGGTTTGGAGCGTAGCGCCACACAAATTAAATAAGCGTGAGGCCGACCACGCGCCGAGCCCGCTGCATCAGGCGCAGAACAGAGCTTACAAACACGAGTCACGTTGGCGGTTTGGAGCGAAGCGACAAAAAAATGAAGACTGGAATCATCGGCCTGCCGCAGGTGGGCAAGACATCTCTGTTCAAAATTCTGACCAAAGTGGACGTATCGAGCCGCGGGCATTCTAATCCCCGTGAAGCGCATTTGGGAATCGCCAAAGTTCCCGATGATCGGCTGGACCGACTGGCTGCGCAGTACAACCCCAAGAAGCTGACGCATGCCGTGGTGGAATACGCTGACGTGGCCGCGATCGGCCAGGAGGCGCTCAAGGAAACGGCTTTCCTCACGGCCCTGCGCACCGTGGATGCGCTGGCCCACGTTCTACGCGCTTTCGACGATCCTTCCATCCCCCACGTAGGCGACATCAATCCCCAGCGCGACGCCAAGACCGTGGATTTTGACTTGATCGTAAGCGACCTGGGCCAGGTGGAAAAACGTCTGGAGCGTCTGGAAAAAGACCTGAAGAAGATGAAGAACGCGGAACTGGAGCGGGAAAATGATTTGATCCTGCGCGCCAAGGCGCATCTGGAAAAAGAGCTGCCGTTGCGCGAAATGGAAATCACCGCTGACGACGAGAAACGCATTCGCGGCTTCATGTTCTTGAGCCAGAAGCCGATCCTCTACGTGCTGAACGTGAATGAATCGCAAACGCTGGGCGACGATCTGGAAAAAGCCGTCGATAAGTTTGGACTGAAGGAAATTTCTTCGCGCAAGAACGCCGGGGCCACTGCCATCTGTGGCAAAGTCGAGGCAGAACTGGCCGACATGAGCGATGAGGAATCACAGGAATTTCTTTCCAGCTACGGACTCAAAGAGAGCGGCCTTACACGGCTGATCCGCAAGACCTATGAATTGCTGGGCGTGATTTCATTTTTCACCATCGGCGAAGACGAATGCCGCGCGTGGACGGTGCCCAGGAACTCGCGCGCACAGAATGCCGCAGGGGCCATCCATTCCGACCTGGAAAAGCACTTCATCCGCGCAGAGACCATCCATTGGGACACCTTGCTGGACGCAGGTTCAGAGGCCAACGCACGCGCTAAAGGCCAACTGCGGCTGGAAGGCAAAGAGTACATTGTGCAGGATGGCGACGTGATGCATATCCGGCACAGCGGATAATTCTGCTATTCTGATTCATTCCTTCCATGAACCCAATTACTACTAGCATCCTGCTGGGCCTGACTGCAGCTCTGGCCAATGGTCTGGGCGGCGCGGTCATCGTGCAGAAAGACTGGGAACGCCGCTACCTGCGCTATTTCGTCGCGTTGGGCGCTGGGTTCATGCTGGGCACGGCATTTCTGGAAATGCTGCCCGAAAGTATTGCCATCGGCGGACCAAAAGCTTCCCTGCTGATGCTGGTGGGCTATTTTCTGGTCCACTTCTTTGAGCACACCGTCACCGGCCACTTTCATTTCGGCGAGGAAACGCACGCGGAAAAATTTGTTGAACGCCGTCGGGGTTATTCAGTTCTTTTTGGCCTGGTCATCCACACGTTCTTTGACGGAATCGCCATTGCTTCCGGCTTCCTGATCTCCGGCTGGCTGGGCTGGATCATTTTTCTGGCGGTGATTCTGCACAAGATCCCGGAAGGATTCACCGCTTCGTCGATCATGCTGGCCAGCGGACGCAGCAAGGCAGTAGCCTGGGCGGCGTCCGGAATTTTGGGTCTGGCGACAATCGCCGGCGTACTCACCATGACCATTTTTAGCCGCACGCTCAGCGCGGGATTACCACTTGCTGCGGGCGTTACTTTTTACGTAGCTGCATCTGACCTGATTCCTGAAGTGAACAAAGAGCCGGGAATCCGTACGGCTCTGGTGGTATTCCTTGGCGTGGGTTTGCTGGTAGTGTTGCGGCATTACTTCCACTAGCTGTTTTCATATCCCGAGCGCAGCGAGGGAGCCCTACCGGACGAAGAATTGGATGGACTACGATGATGAGAAGCCGATGGGGCAAAGAGCTTGAGACGTGTTTTCTCCCAAGAAACCAAACTCCCTAACCGTGCGTGGTGAACCCACAAAAACTGAACTCTGATAGGGTTCCCTCGCTGCGCTCGGGATTTCAGAAAAATCATTCCACCTGCTGTTTCGCTTTGTAGCCGTCGCGAGCGACGATCTGGTACTTGACGTCTTTGCCCTTCTCATCCTTCATTTTCAGCGGATGTCCGGTTTCATCCACCAGTTCCACCTTGATCTTGCGGAAAGATCCATCCTGGGCCGTGTTCGTGGGATGATAGGAGATGGCGTACTGGTTACGAATCGTCTGTGAGATATCGGAATAAATCTCCGGCAACTGACCGTCGAAGATCGGCTCATAGAATTTTCCGCCGGTCATTTTGGCAATTGTCTTCATCTGGTTGTCGGCCTGAAGGAATGTCATCTCGCAATTGAATTCCGTAATCTGGCAGAGATAGCGCATCAGCCCGTGGGTTTGCGCGTATTCCAACAAGGCCTTCCCTGTGGCTACCACATAGATGGCTATATCTTTGCTTGCCTGCACCCTCTTCAGCATCTGGTCCAGCGTGTGTTTGCTGAAGCTGTCACGCCCGCTGGTTACAAGCACGATGTATTTACGGCCTTCCACTCCTTCCAGCCGGTCCAACGTGTCATAGAGTGCGTCAAAAAGATTGGTCTCCTGGCTCATCGCCATGCCCGGTTGCAGGCTTCCGACCGCGCCCATGATTGCGCGCTTGTCCTGGGTAAAGTCCTCCAGGATGTGAGCTTTCAGGTCATAAGAGATCATCGCGACCCAATCGTCCTTTTTCAGGGTCTGAGCAAAGACGTAAGAAGACTTCAGGGAGTCAATCTGGAAACTATAGAAATACTGGTTATTGGAGAACTCCACCAGTAGTACCGCCGTGATCGGGGCCTGGATCTGGTTGAAGGAAGCGATTTTCTGTGGCACGCCATCTTCCAGCACACGAAAATATTGCTGCTTCAGGCCGGGAATGAATGCGCCGTTCTTCGACAGCACGCCCACATCGAGCGTGACGAGCTGAGACGCGATACGCATGGAGAAGTTGTCCAGTCCCTCCACCTTCTTGGGGGTTTTGGGAGCATCATCCTTCTTCGGCGCCTCTTCCTTCTTCTTGGGGACGGCGATCGGGCCGATGTCACCCTGCGGCCCCCCGGCTTCCGCGGGAGCGTTCGTCGGCTGTTGCGCGCTGGGCGTAGGGGTGGGACTGGGCTGGGTTTGGCCGGTTTGCGCCTGCGCCATGGGCGCTGCCGGCCAGAAGCTGCAAATCAGGGTAAGCGCAGCGAGAAAGCGCAAGCAGGCTTTCCCCTTAGAAATACGGCGCGGTCCATCTGCATGTATTAAGAGCATTTCACACTGCCTTTTTATGAGTCTATACATTAGTATAGATGCACGAACTCAGCTTTTCAGAAGCCATTTTTCCCGCGCTGCACGGCCGGTTCGTACGATTGTATTTGCAGCATTCAGGTTTGCAGTATGAAAAAAGCCGTCACTTTGTTGAACGTTCTCTTCGTTTTTCTGGGCCTGGGCCATGCCCAAACCCAGGCCGCCAGCCAAACCACCCGGCAGGCCCCTGCCCCCACACAGATTATGAAGGTGGACGACGTGCGTCCGGGGATGAAAGGCGTGGGCTACACCGTGTTTCAAGGCACCCAACCGGAAAGCATGGGCGTGGAAGTGCTGGGAGTGCTGCGGAACCTGAACGGTCCCAAGAGCGACGTTGTTCTGGTGAAGCTGCTGGGCGAGAAGGCCCAGTTCACCGGCGTGGTAGCCGGCATGAGCGGCAGCCCCGTATATATTGACGGCAAATTGCTCGGCGCAATCGCCTACCGCATTGGCCAGTTTTCCAAGGACCCAATTGCCGGCGTGACTCCCATTGAGCAGATGTTGGAGATCAATGAATTTGATCAGAGCGTTCCTCAGTCCGGACCGGCAACGGTAGCCCGAGTGGCTAGCGCGTCAAAAACCAGCACACCGGGCGCTGATGACAATCCAGTGCAGAGCTATGCGCAATATCTGCAGCCGATCGATGCTCCGTTCGTGTTCAACGGATTCAACGAGGCGGCCATCAAGCAGTTTGCTCCCACGTTGTCCGCTGCCGGCATTACCCCGGTGATGGGGGTTGGCTCCGCCAGCAAAGAAAAGCAGCCCGAACCGCTGGTTCCCGGATCAGCCGTGAGCGCGATCCTGGTACGCGGCGACATGGACGTTGCCGCAACCTGCACCGTCACTTACATGGACAAAGACCACTTGCTGGCATGCGGTCACCCGCTGATGCAATACGGCATGGTCGATATGCCGATGACCAAGGCCAATGTGGTGGCCACGCTGGCGTCGCCCCTGAACGCCTTTAAGATCATCAATACTACGGAGGCGGTGGGCGCCTTTGTCCAAGACCGCCATACGGGCATTCTCGGCCGGTTTGATCGCGAACCAAAAATGATTCCCGTCACGCTCAGCATCCACGGGCCGAGCGGCCCGCGCGAGTATCACTATGAAGTCCTGAACAACGCGAAGCTTACCCCCGTCATGATGATGACCACGGTCTACAACGCATTGATGGGAATGAACCAGTACGGTGAAGAGACCACCTACCGCATGAACGGGCGAATCCACGTGAACGGGTTCCCCGATGTGCGCATGACCAATATGTTCTCTCCCGTGGACGCCACGCCGACGGCATACGCTGTGGCAATGTCGCTGGGTGACCACTTTGGCCGCATTTATGACAATCCCTTTGAAGCGCCGACCGTCGGCGGCGTAACGCTTGAATTTGACCTGGAGCGCGAACGCCGTGCCGCAGTACTGGAAAGCGCGCGGACTGACGTTACAGAAGCGCGTCCTGGCGATGAGATTACGATTGAAGCCGTTCTGCGCCCGTATCGCGGCGACCGCATCGTGCGCCGGATTCCGGTGCGCGTGCCTACGTCAGCTCCGAAAGGGTCCCTTCGCATCCTGGTTAGCGACGCAGAAACTCTGGACCGCTCACGGCACTCTACTCCCGCGATGGGCCGGCGGATGGACCTGCACTCGACCATTGAAATATTGAACAAAGAACACCTGAACGATCATCTCTATGTCTCTCTGCTGGAGGCCAATCCGCAGGCCACTGTGGAAGATAAAGTAATGCCTGCGGTACCGCTCTCCGTGATGAACGTGATGGAAGGCATGCGGGCCACGCAGGAGATGGTGGTCTTTAACGAGTCGGCCGTGAATGAGGCTTCAACGCCGGTGGGCTACGTGGTGAGTGGCGCACAGATCATCAGCGTTAGCATAAAGTAACTTGAAATCCGAGCGCAGCTTTTTCCGAAGTCCCGAGCGTAGCGAGGGATCCCTACTCGGACAAAGCTGTGAAAGACCGGCAAACTTGAGAATCCCGAGTGTAGCGTAATGTCTTTTGTTTTTGGTTATCTTGTATCGATGAGGTATCTCCTGCTGGGATACCTCCGCCGCTGTATCTGCGTTGCGAGCAGGATCGCGTTCCGTGAGTCGGCCCAACTGGTGCTTCTCGGCATAAGCGAAGGAACGCGAACGGAGAGTCGATAAGAACCGGACGTGTTGCACCGAAAATCTTGATAGCTGATAGCGATCCCTCGCTACGCTCGGGATTTTAGAAACTGTTAACCTTATTAATGATGAAAAAACTTTTTCCTGTATTCATTGTCTTTGCTCTTGTAAGTCTGGCCGTTGCTGAAGGCACGCGCCAGTGGAAAGAAACCGGCTACGACGACTTTGAGCGCGGCACGGCGCGTGGCATCGCCATCCGCAGCACCGGACAGATTGAACTGGCGCCGGCGTTTAAAGCCATCTATACCAGCCCGTCCACTTTTATCTGGAGTATTGCCGCGGATAAAGACGGCGTTGTCTATGCCGCCACGGGTGCGCCCGGAAGAGTGTATCGCGTCACCCCGGATGGCAAGTCCACCGTGATTTTCGAACCCAAGGAATTGCAGGTGCAATCTATCTCCCTGGGACAGGATGGCGCGGTGTATGCAGCTACCTCGCCCGATGGCAAGGTCTATCGAATCACGCGCAAGCCGGGAGGGACGGCCGCCGCGCCTGAGTTTGCGTCGGAAACTTTCTTCGATCCCAAAACCAAGTACATCTGGGACATGGCGTTCGACGCGCAAGGCCGTCTCTATATCGCCACCGGCGACAACGGTGAAATCTATCGTGTGGAGAAGAACGGGCAGGGCGCGGTCTTCTTCAAGTCAGACGAAGCGCACATGCGCGCGCTGGCTTTTGATCCCAAGGGCAATCTCATCGCCGGTTCTGACGGCAGCGGCCTGGTATATCGCATCTCGCCCGCGGGTGAGGGTTTTGTGCTTTACAGCGCTCCGAAGAAGGAGATCACCGCCCTGGCCGTGGATAACGCCGGAAACATCTACGCAGCGGGCACGGGCGAAAAGCGCGCCGCATTTCTGCCTTCCGCCCCGCCGGCTGCTCCCGCACCGGCGCCAGGAGCGCCGCCTGCAAGCGCTCCGTTCGTGGGCAATGTTAGCCTGGCAGGCTCCGACGTTTACAGTATCGCGCCGGACGGTTCGCCAAAAAAGATCTGGTCGTCACGCGAAGATATTGTCTACGCGCTGGCATTTGATTCAGCCGGACGGCTGATCGCCGGCACGGGAAACAAGGGCCGCATTTACGCGATCGAGAAAAACGGCGACTATACCGACCTGCTGCGGGCCACCGCCAACCAGGTAAGCGCATTCAGCAAAGCGCCGAACGGCGGTCTGTATTGTTCCACCAGCAATCTGGGCAAGATATTTGTAATGAGCAACGGCACTGAACCGGAAGGCATGTTTGAAAGTGACGTGAAGGATGCGCAAATATTCTCGCGATGGGGACGCGCCGAGGTCAGGGGTCGCGGCAACTTTGAACTGTTTGCCCGCAGCGGCAACGTCGATAACCCTGACCGCAATTGGAGTCCCTGGGGCCGCATTGATCTGGCCAAAGATGCGCGGACAGACGTTCCGGCCGCCAGATTTATCCAGTGGCGCGCTGTGTTGAAGCCGGCGAATCCGCCGACGCAGATTGATGAAGTGGCGATCAATTATCTTTCCAAAAACGTTGCGCCAGTGGTGGACGATGTAGTGGCGGTGGTGGGTGCGCGCTTTCTGCCTCAGCCAAAGATGTCAGGGCCTGAGACCGTCGCGGTCAACCTGGGACCTCCGCCGCAGCAATTTGGCAATGGCCACATGGAAAACCCGCCAACGGCCAACAAGGACCGAGGCTCAATCGCCGTCCGCTGGGCAGCGCATGACGACAATGACGATAACCTGGTGTACTCGGTTTACTATCGCGGCGATAACGAACGCGAATGGAAGTTGTTGAAGTCCGGGCTGACCGACAAATTTTATTCCTTTGAATCCGGCCTGCTTCCCGACGGCGGCTATACCGTGAAGGTGGTCGCCAGCGACGCGCCATCACACAGCCCGGAAGACGTTCTCTCGGACGAAAAAGAGAGTCTGCGCTTTGAGGTAGACAACACGGCGCCGCGCATTGAGAACCTGACCGCTCGCGTCGAAGGCCAGGATTTACACGTCACCTTCCATGCCGCCGACGATAGCTCCCCGATCAAGCGCGCTGAGTACTCCATCGACGCCGGCGACTGGCAGTATGTTGAGCCGGTGGGCGCGCTCTCTGACGCGAAGAGCGAAAACTACGATTTCAGCGTTCCGCTGAGCAACGCACCGGTTGCGCCGGAAGAACCTGTGAACCAGAAGCGCAAGAAAGGCAAGCCTGCTCCGGTTGCTGCGCCAGCTCTGGCAGCGGAACATGTAGTGGTGGTGAGGGTCTATGACCGCGCGGAAAACGTGGCGACGGCGAAGGTTGTGACAAAGTAAATCTCGCCACGGAGACACGTTGAACTACAACAAAGAGCAGACGCGACCGCGCTGAGGCGCGGCGGGCTGGAACCAGGTCATGCCTTGCCCCGCTTTCAACCTAACCCTGCATTTGGGACCTGCTCTTATAATCGATTGTGACAGGAGCTCATCGGACAAATGATTTTGACGACCCACGCTCGCCGATGCTTTCTCATCTTGCTAGTCTCCAGCTTGTGCCTTCCCTGCCTCGTAGGCGGGCAAACTCAGCCTTCTGTGACCGATCCGGCGTCCACCCAAGACTCGGCCCGGCTCGCGCGCATTGTTGAGGAGTACTGGCAATACCCGCTTACAGATACGTTCTATGCGCGGTTCCTGTCTGGCGTGGTCCTGAACGATCTCCCGGATATTTCCAAGAAAAAATCGAGCTCTGACGCCGTATTTGCCAGGCACATTCTGGACGAGTTGCGTACGGTGAACGAGGCCCGCTTGTCCCACGACGATCTCCTCACGTCGAAAGTTCTGCGCTGGCAGGCGGAGCTTGAACAGGGATTTGACCGGTACTATTGGTTTGATTTTCAGATCACCGCACATGCGTCGCCTTTGCCGCTGGTGCAAAGAATTTTGGAGCGCCGTCAATTTCACGGCAAGGAGGACCTTGACGAATATCTGCGCCTCCTGCAGCAATTGAGAACCTTTATCGCGCAGAACCGAGCGCTGGCAGTTGGACAAGCGCAGCGCGGCATTGTGGTGCCGAAGGACGGTATTCCCGGCGCGATTGCATTCCTTTCTTCTTATATACAGGAGCCGGACAAGAGTCCCTTCTTTGTCGCGCCCCAGCGGCTGTCGGCGATTGAGCCTGCGCTCGTGGCGCCCTTCCAGGAAAAAGTCAGGACCATGATTGATTCCGAAATCAATCCTGAACTGCAGACGCTGGTCAGTTACGTTGGCGGTGAGTATGCAAAGAAGGCGCCTAAGCGAGTAGGGCTCGGGCAGTATCCCGGAGGCCAAAAATTTTACCGTTTCATGGTCCATGCTTACACCACGCTGGATATGTCTCCGGAGGCCATTCATCAACTGGGCCTGCATGCGGTCGCGCACGATGAAGCACTCATGGCTGAGCTGCGAAACAAGATTGGATTCAAGGGAACGCTGAAAGAATTTCACAGCTTCCTGCTAACCGATCAGCGCTTTATCGCAAAATCGCCCGAGGAAGTTCAGCAGCGGCTCCTCTCCTATGTGCAACGCGTTGAACCGCATGTGGCCTCATATTTTCTGCATGTACCAAAGGCGGGTTACACCATACAAAGATTGGCGCCGGGACTGGAAGGGGCTTACACGTTCGGGGTTTATGTGGAGCCTTCTGCCGGACAGCCGCTCGGCATTTACTACTACAACGGATCACAGTTGAATGAAAGGCCGATGTTCAAGGCGGGACCACTGATCCTGCACGAGCTGATTCCCGGCCACCATTTCCAATTGAATCTCACGGCGGAAAATCGTGCCCTGCCCGCGTTTCGTCGCTACGCTCCCTTTCCCGCCTATAGCGAGGGCTGGGCCGACTACAGCTCACAATTGGGATTAGAAATGGGAGCCTATCTCGACGATTATGATCGCTATGCCCTGCTGGCGCAGAATGTACACCAGTCGGTGCGCCTTGTGGTTGATACTGGGCTGAACTATATGGGCTGGAGCCTGGCGCAGGCAACGGAGTATATGCGCGAGCATGAGTTGGAATCAGAGACTCAGATCAAAACTGAATTATCGCGATACTCCACGGGCACTCCCGCCCAGGCCCTGGCGTACAAATTGGGCAGCAATAAGATTCTGGAGCTGCGAGCGAAAGCCCAAAAAGCGCTGGGAAAGAGATTTGATATCCGGCAGTTTCATGGCTGGATACTGGATAGCGGCCCGATGCCGCTGGAGGTGCTGGAGCAGCACGTCTCCTGGTGTATTGAACAAGCAAAGAAGAAACCGGCCCTGGCATCCGGAGGTTAGTTGGCAGCACCAATACAGCTAGCGAATGTTGTCCGAATCGCCCCAAACAAAAGGCAGCTTTCTGACCTCAGAAATATTTTTTATCACAAAGTCAGGCTCTTCCTCCGGGTCGCTGGGTAGCTGTGATTTGAACTCGCCATGGCGCAGCCGGACAGTGTGCATCCCCAGCTCCCTGCCCGCTCTGATCTCGCGTGCCGGGCGATCGCCGACGACCAGAATCCGATCCGGCAGCAGTCCGGTTTTTTTCTGGATTTTGCGGAAGGCTGCTTCTTTGGTCAGCACGTTGTTGCGGTCGGCGTAATAAATCTTTTCGACCGACAGCTCGCGATCCAGGCCCAGAGCTTTTACTTTGGCGTGTTGAGTTTTGGGCTCTCCGAAACTGACGATGAAATTCCGGACGCCGCGATTTTTCAGAAAGCGCAACAACGGCAATGAACCGGGAAAAAGCGTGAGGTGGCCGACAGGACAGTTGAAATATGCCTCCCGCGCGACGTGGCTGACAGCTTCAGGATTTTCGGCCCCGAAATGGCGACAGACCTCGGCATCGATATGGCGCAGCATGGGGCTCTGGCGGAAAGCTCGCATGCGGGCGCGATAGACGGCTTCGACGTTCGCATTTAAGCCGGCTTCCACCATGGCCTGAGCAGCATGGCGGTGGGTCACGCGTACTCGCTGGCCAAAGCAGTCATAAAGCGTATCGTCCAGATCAAAGATCACGCAGCGGACGAGCGGCTTGATGGTCGGTCGCACTTGCGGTTTTGTACTGCGGGTTCGCAGCGCCGATTTTTTCTTATTCCTTCTCTGAACTGGCAGCGGCATCTCTCCGGATACTGCGATATCCATTCTAATCACTGTTACAATCCAGTCATGGAGGCAAAGCTGCTGCACATCCCATGGATGGTGAGTGTGCTCTACAGCAGCATTCCGCTTTTCTGGTTTGCTATCCATCCGTTTGCCGATTTCTGGCGCAGGATGCACCGTTCGCCTTATCTGCTGTTGCTGCCGATCTGGGCGGCGATCATCGCTGCCCTGGCCTGGGCTACCTGGCCATGGCATTCCGAACGGCTTTATTCATCTCCGTGGATGTGGACGCCCGCAGCGCTTCTGATGTTTTTAGGTCTCAGGACATACATCGGCATACGCTCTGGTTTTGGAACGCACAAGCTCAGCGGTGAAGCCGAGCTGCGTCCACAGGAACACGCGCAGGAGTTGGTGACTACCGGACTTCACGCACGCATGCGCCATCCTATTTATGTCGCCCATCTGTTGAATCTGGCCGGATGGAGTGTAGGTAGCGGGCTGGTCGTAACGCTTGTTCTGCTGGGCGTCAGCGCGCTCGGAACATTTCCACTGATGGTTTGGATTGAAGAACACGAATTGGAAAAAAGATTTGGGCAGCGCTTTCTCGAATACAAGGCCCGCGTGCCCTTAATTCCTTTGCCATTTCAGAGGATCTCCGCATGAGACTCCGAACATGGTCTGGGAGGGCAGCGTGAGATTTGAGCTTTTTGTTGCCGCGCGATATCTCCGGGCCAAACGCCGTCAGGCAGTGATTGGCGTGATCACTGTCATTTCGGTCATCGGCGTCACGGCAGGCGTGGCCTCGCTGGTAATTGCGCTTTCCATCAACGCTGGATTTCAAAAAGACCTTCAGGACCAGTTACTGGGGTCGCAATCGCACATCAATCTTGTTCGCGTGCAGAATGACGGCATTGAAGACTGGCGAGCGTTGATGGATCGGCTGGCTAAACAGCCACGTGTTACGGGCGTCGCTCCGGCGATGTACGGACAGGTGATGGCGACACGAGCGGCCAGGGCAAGCGGCGCGCTGGTAAAAGGTGTGATCCCGGAATATGAAAATCGGGTAAGCGAGCTACTGAAATCCATAAAGCTGGGGTCTGCGGCTGCGTTAGAACCCTGCGCGGACACGGACGAGGCTTGCAAAGCTGGCAAGGCCATCCCACCAATTGTGTTGGGAAAGGACTTAGCTGAGACCATTGGCGCGACGGTGGGCTCAACCATCATGATCATCAGCCCGCAAGGCGAACTCTCGCCTATTGGGATGATGCCTAAGTACCAGCAATTTAAAGTTACCGGTATTTTCCGCTCAGGTTTCTATAACTATGACAGTGCGTGGGCCTTCATTCGCCTCTCTGACGCGCAACGGCTTTTCAGCCTGCCGGACACTGTGATATCCGTCATAGAGTTCAAGATTGACGATCTGTATAAAGCGGAAGAGGTGGGAAACGCTCTGGAGAAAGCAGCCGGACCCGGCTTCGTCGCCAAGAGCTGGATGGATGAAAACCGGGCACTGTTCAAGGCGTTGCGCTTGGAGCGGGTTGTGACATTCCTGACCATTGGGTTGATCATTTTTGTCGCGGCTTTGAACATTTTGATCTCCTTGATCATGATGGTGATGGAGAAAACCAAGGATGTGGCCGTGCTGATTTCGATGGGGGCCAAACGCAGGCAGATCCGAGGTATTTTCATGTTTCAGGGCGTGCTGATTGGCGTGATTGGAACAGTTGCTGGATTGATCCTGGGCTACGGCGTGGCTATTGCCGGGGCCAGATACCATTTTGTGGCGCTATCTTCAGAGGTCTATTCCATCGATTACCTGCCTTTTGCGCCGCGGGTGATCGATGGCGTGCTGATCGCAGCAGTAGCCCTGCTGATCTCTTTTGTTGCCACTCTGTATCCCTCCTGGTCGGCGGCGCGCGTTTTGCCGGCGGAAGCGTTACGCTATGAGTGAAAGACCTAATTGCTTCATGGTCGCAAGAGATGGAAGATGTTGACAGACTAGGAGTTTGGGCCAGGAAGAATTAAGAAGTTTAATGAAATCTCAAGAAGTTTCGAGCTGAAAATTTTGGAGATTATCTTTCGTTACATGGGTTCTAACAAGTAAGCGGTATGAACGACGGGAAAGGCACTGAAAATGCAGGCGAATCTGGATGATTGCACCATTGGGGCTGGCCGGTGCATCCAATAGATCAAGCAGGTTTGCAGCCCGAAGTCGTTCGCGTGAGTGGACTTAAGAAGGTTTATAAGTCAGGTCAGACAGATTTAGTGCTCTTTGAAAACTTGTCCTTCCAGGTGAGGAAGGGGGAAATGCTTGCCATTGTGGGCGAGTCTGGCGCCGGTAAAAGCAGCCTGTTGCATATCCTCGGTGCTCTTGATCGTGCTTCCGCAGGTGACGTATACTGCGCCCAGATTCCCGTAGCGAAACTTACAGACGATGCGGCAGCGGATTTTCGCAATCGTGCTATCGGCTTTGTCTGGCAGTTTCACTACCTGCTGCCGGAATTTACGGCGCAGGAGAATGTTGCAATGCCGCTCTTAATGCAAGGAACCGCGTACCGACAGGCCATGGAGAAAGCCGGCGGCTGGTTGCGGGAAGTTGGATTGGAGAGCCGTAGTCATCATCGCGCAGGAGAGCTTTCCGGCGGTGAGCAACAGCGGGTGGCCCTGGCCAGGGCGTTGGTGACAGGACCGGAAATCCTGATGGCGGACGAGCCAACAGGAGATCTGGATAACCGGACCGCAGAAATGGTATTCGCCTTGGTGCAAAGACTTCATCGAGAGTACCGGCTCACTTCCCTTATCGTCACCCATAACCTTGAATTTGCCCGTCGCTGCGACCGCGTGCTGCGGTTGCATCACGGCCTGGCCGAGGAGGTTTCGCCCGATTCGCTGGATTAGCGGGAGGGTGAAGGGACAGTTTCCGGGATTTTCTGCCAATAAGGCAGATGGCGGTTTGTCCGGCGCAGCAGCTGAAGCCCTCGTGACGGAGGGCGCTGGCAGGACAGCAAGGCTTCTTTCTGGTGGGTGCGCAGTACGCAGCCAGAAAGTAGAGAGATGTTTCCGGCAGAGGTGACTGGGAGCATCTGGGTGAGGGGAATATGTTCGAGCGGTATACAGAGAAAGCCAGGCGCGTAATCTTCTTTGCAAGATACGAAGCCAGCCAGTTCGGCTCTCCGTACATTGAGACGGAGCACCTGCTGCTGGGCTTGCTGCGCGAAGACAAAGCGTTGACCAACCGCTTTCTGCGCTCTCACGCGTCAGTCGAATCTATCCGCAAGCAGATTGAAGGGCACACCACGATTCGGGAGAAAGTTTCCACTTCCGTGGACCTGCCTTTAAGCAATGAATGCAAACGGGTATTGGCATACGCGGCGGAAGAGGCGGAACGCCTCAGCCACAAGCACATTGGCACGGAGCACTTGCTATTGGGATTGCTGCGTGAAGAAAAGTGCTTTGCCGCTGAAATTCTGCACGAGCGTGGACTGCGCCTGAGCGCCATCCGTGAAGAACTGGCCCGGAGCACGCAGGAAAAGGCCCAACCCCAGCGCGGCTCTAACCGCGAATCTTCTCTGCTGGCGGAATTCTCACGCGACCTGACCCAGGCCGCCATGGATGGCCAGCTAGATCCGCTTGTCGGCCGTGAAGGCGAAGTTGAGCGCGTGATCCAGATTCTGTGCCGCCGCACCAAGAACAATCCGGTGTTGATTGGCGAACCAGGCGTAGGCAAAACCGCAATCGTTGAAGGTCTGGCCCAGCGTATCGCCGATGGCGACGTGCCGTCATTCCTGGCAGACAAGAGAATCCTCGGGCTCGATCTTTCATTGATCGTTGCCGGAACCAAATATCGCGGACAGTTTGAAGAGCGCCTGAAGACCATCATGAAGGAATTGATGGAGAGCCAGAACTGCATCATCTTTATCGATGAGTTGCACACGCTGGTCGGGGCCGGCTCGGCGGAAGGCTCGCTGGATGCCGCAAACATTCTGAAGCCCGCGCTTTCACGCGGTGAAATTCAGTGCATCGGCGCAACCACACCGGGCGAATATCGCAAGTCGATTGAGAAGGACCGCTCGCTGGAACGGCGATTCCAGGCCGTGAAAGTTCCGCCACCAGGAGAAGATCAGGCGGTCAAGATCATCTACGGCATCAAAGAACGTTATGAGAAGTTCCACGCCGTAAGCTATACGGACGAAGCGATCCAGTTCGCGGTGTACCACTCAAACCGGTACATTCCAGACCGCTTCCTGCCGGACAAGGCAATCGACCTGCTGGACGAAGCCGGCGCGCGCGTGAAACTGCGCCAGACATCGCTGCCAGAAGAGATCACAGAAGTCCAGAAGCGGATCAAGTTTATTGTTCACCGGATGGAGAACGCGATTGCGAACCATGAGTTCGAAAAGGCGCGCTTCTACTCCGACGAAGAGCGCAAGGAGCGCGAGAACCTGCGCGCCCTGCGCGAGAAATATCATCTGGATGAGTCTTCCACCGGAGTTGTGGGCCGCGAGGACATTGAGGAAGTGGTCAGCCGCTGGACCGGCGTGCCCGTGACCTCCATCAAGGAAGAAGAGACACAGAAACTGCTGCGTGTGGAAGAAGAGCTGCACAAGCGCGTGATCTCACAGGACAAGGCCATCAGCGCCCTGGCCCGTTCGATCCGCCGCTCACGTGCAGGCTTGAAATCTCCACACCGCCCCATCGGTTCGTTCCTGTTCCTGGGTCCGACCGGCGTGGGCAAAACCGAAGTCGCGCGCACACTGGCGCACTTCCTCTTTGGCAGCGATAAATCTCTGATCCGCTTCGATATGTCCGAGTTCATGGAGAAGCATTCAGTCAGCAAGCTGATCGGCTCGCCTCCAGGATACGTAGGATACGAAGAGGGCGGCCAGTTGACCGAACGCGTGAAGCGGTCACCTTACTCTGTTGTGCTGTTGGACGAAATCGAGAAGGCGCATCCGGATGTTTTCAACATCCTGCTGCAAGTCCTTGAAGATGGACAGCTCACTGACGGATTGGGCAACACGGTGGATTTCAAGAACGTAATCATCGTGATGACCTCCAACATCGGCGCGCGGCACCTGATGAAGCGCAAAGGGCTCGGCTTCTCGCTCGACAAGGAAGAAACGGTCCACGATAAAGTTGAGGAGCTGGTAAGACAGGAAGTGAAGAAAACTTTCAATCCTGAGTTCCTGAACCGTCTGGATGAAGTAATTATTTTCCAGGCCCTGACCGATGCTGACCTGATCCAGATCCTTGAACTGCTGGTGCAGCAGCTCAACGGCAACCTGGCGCAGCGCCACATCACGATCACGGTGACCGAGGAAGCGAAGCGGTGGATACTGGATAAGACGCTGGTGGACCGCAGTTACGGCGCGCGTCCGTTGCGCAGGGCCTTGCAGCGGTATATTGAAGACCCGCTATCTGAGGCGCTGATCCAGGGAACCATCACCACGCGTCCGGCCTTCATTGAGGTTTACCTGGAAGGCGATCAACTGTTCTATCGCCCGGTTGGCGATGGCGCAGAAAAGAGCGATGGTGTCCTGCTCTACAGCAACTAATCGCAAATCGGCGATTCAACAAAATCCCCGCCAGCAAAACTGGCGGGGGTTTTTGTTGGGAATGAGAAGTCTTTCTGTAAGCCGGGGCGGTCGAGCCGCTGGCCAATCTTCTCTTCTATTTGTCCGTTGGTTTAGCCGGGGCCTTCGCTTTGGGCTTGGCCGCCGGTTTCGTCTTTTTCATGCGAACCTTGTTTTCGGTAATCGCGCTGTGTTGCAATGCAGCCAGCCCCTTGAAGGCAGCAACGCTTGAAGGCGCAAACCTGGAGCGAGCTTTGGCAGCTGCCGTGAGGCCGGCGGGAGCAGGCGGGGCATAAGCATTCACCGCCAGCGACCAGAGAAAATCGTCTCCAGGCGAACCGGGCCCGTTGGGGTGCGCGGTGAAGTTGTGGCAGTTCATGCAGCCTTTGGAAACGCTGTTTTGATCGAATGTCTCCATGGTAACGTTCGCGAAGCTGCATCCTGTGGGGCATAGGAGGCCTTTGATGGTGCCGGGAAATGAGAATTTCGTAAATCCCGGATTGGCCGGGGTATTTCCCGGAACAGGCCATTGCGTCATTACCAGTTGGTAATACTGCCAGGGCGAGTTTGGCGCCGCCTTGGCCAGCAATGCCTGGTAAGCGGCATTGGTTGCAGGAGTGGTTTGGTCAGGTTTTCCAGGCGGGTAACCAATTCCAATTGGTTGGACGCGCGTCACGTTGAACCGCTTTGCCTGAGAAGCATCTGCGGGGATGACCGCAGGCGGAGGTGGAGTGCCGGGACATCCATTCTGGTTTCCGGGTTGGCCGGGCACACAGTAGGGATCACTGCTGGGCATCGTATTGCTCGCATTGCCGTCATTCAGGTTGAATTGGGTATTGCTGGTAGGCGTGGCGCCAGCGACAACGGGAACATTGTCAATCTGCTCGAAGGTGGACCAAATCCACTGCGGCCGGGAAGGTGTTTTGGAGACAATGTGCAAGCCCACCAGACCCATTGTCCGCTGGGAGCACTTGTCGGTGATTGGATCGAAAACCCATGCTTGTTTGGTGTAATAGCGGGACTGAAGATTCGCGGGAACACCGTCCATATCCATCCATGAGGACTTCAGGTCAACGCTGTTCTCTGCGGGACATTGCTGGCCACTCACGGTGGCTCCGTTGGAACAGAAGGTCACGTTTCCCAGCTTTGCCTGTAGGTACCACTGGTTGTTCAGGATCTGGTTGTACTCTGTCTCGTTATACGAAGCCTGGTAACGTAGGTAGTGTTGTTGCGCCGTGCTCTGGGCAAATCCGCTGGAGATGACCGGTCCAACGAAGAAATTGCCAAAGCCCGCAAGCCCCAGGTTGCCGAATTTTGTATCGGACGCAAGCAGCAGGTCACCCCAGCCGACATTCACTGAAGATCCGCAAGGATTGGTGGTTCCCGCAAAGTTCTTCCATGGGGCCGGAGCAGGCGGAGGGTTCGGGGAAGTCGTCGGCGGAAAACTTTCCCAATCCGCCTTATAAGTTTCGAACACCAGCGGCACATTGACCGGGAAATTGGTTTGAGCAGCGTCAGGGACGCCGCGCTGGCCATTCGCGGCCGGCCAGATCAGCGCGATGAAACTGCGCCAGGAGAAATCGTCGAACTGTGTAATGCCATTGTTCGCGCACGGCAGAGCGTCTGTGGGAAGAGCGGGTGAAGAGATGGAGGGAGCCGGAGGGGGGCAGATCGGCATTTGCCCCCAGGCGGTTGGACAAAGAGCAAGCAGAATTATGCCGGCCACAGCTGGGCCGGCAACCCGCGAGAGTATACAACTCAGGACCATATTTCTTGCCATGGTGCTCCTTTTCTTTGCGCGTGGTGAAGACCACGCTGAGACAAGCGGCGTTAAAAACAGAAGGAAGCGAGAGCGCTGAAACAAACGGTGCGCCAATGGCGTTTTACGGAGGATAGCCGGCGTTCTTCCAGGCGAGAAAATCTGAGAGAAACAATTTTTGCGTGGCTTGGTCCCAGACTCCTTCGGGACATCCGGCCCTTGGCATGGAGCCGGACGCGACCGAGGAGTTGATGTCGTCCCAGCTATCCTGCACCTGGCTGGCATCCCAAAGATCGAGGCCCATGGCGTTAATCATATGGGAGCGATAACACGCAGTAAAAAAAGGTTGAATGGTGGATTTGAATGACGGAGTTGCCATATTCTTTTTTCCTTTCTCTGCACATTTCTACAACTATATTGTGGCCACAATCCTGCCGCACATTCTTAATGGGATTCAGCGCTGTGCCGCCAGCCCATGTAGCCGGACAAGGCATTCTAACGACTGCGTTTCTATGGTGCGGATGCCTAGCCTCGACTTTCCTGTGAGCATACTGCTCAAGTTCGACTCTGGAGGTTAGCGAGTCGATCAGACTGTGATCTCAATAACGGAGTGATTTTACAAAGCTTGTCCGATATCGAACATTGGACAAGGAATAATTCTGAAAACCGGAAGCAATCTGGAAGTCGCCGGGCTTGCGTAAGAGCTGGTATTGCTGCGCAGCCGAAGGCACTGGCGTTGGCGTGGGAGTTGGTGTGGGTGTTGGTGTCGAACTCGGAGTTGGAGTCGGGGTCGGATTGATGAGCGTCGGGGACACCGGAGTCGCTGTGGGAGTGGGGCTGGGCGTCGGGGTAAAGTCCGGGGTCGGTGAAACGGTCGGGGTCGGTGTAGGCGAGGAAGTTTGTGCTAAAGCGTTGCGAGTGGAAACAAAGCAGCCTGCAATCGCTAGAAGCAGCAGACAGAACGCGGCAGTCACGGCAAATAAATCTGGCGTCTTATCTCGCGGACCTCGCATAACTCAAGGTGGATGCCGGCGACTGCAAAGCGGTTGGCCACTACGATTTGCGCCATTTTTCGACCAATGTGACAATAGAGCCATGAGAAAACCTTTGAACGTTGCACGAACCTTCCTGGCCGCAGGGGCGATACTGCTGGGGAACGCAGTAGCGCAGACATCTGCGACCCCAAGCCAGACTCCGCCGGCAAAAAAGCCGGCTGCGCCTGCAGCCAAATCGACCTCATCCGCTGCTAAGAAAACCGGCACAGCGACCAAGCAGGGTGTCACCACGCTGACCACCACTAAAGAAAAGGCAAGTTACGCGATCGGAATGAACCTGGGCGGCGGCCTGCACCGCCAGAGCGTGGACGTGGACAGTGCTGCGCTCATCCAGGGATTGAAAGACGCATTGGCCGGCGGTAAGACACTGCTGACTGAAGACGAAGCTCGCGCCGCGCTGATGAAGCTCCAGGGAGAGATGCAGGCCAAGATGCAGGCCAAAGCGGCGCAAGAGGGTGAAGCCAATAAGAAGGAAGGCGATGCGTTCCTGGCCGCCAACAAAGGCAAAGAAGGCATCGTGACGCTGCCCAGTGGATTGGAATATAAGATTATCAAAGAAGGCGCCGGGCCAAAGCCCACCGCGGCCGACAGCGTCGTCTGCAACTACAAAGGCACTCTGATCAATGGCAACGAATTTGACAGCTCATACAAGCGCGGAGAGCCCGCAACCTTCCCGGTAACCGGTGTTATCAAGGGTTGGACGGAGGCGCTGCAATTGATGCCCGTGGGCTCAAAGTGGCAGCTTTTCATCCCGTCCGACCTCGCCTACGGGGCTCGCGGCACCCCGGGTGGGCCGATCGGTCCGAATGCCACTTTGATATTCGAAGTGGAATTGGTATCGATCAAGGAAAAGGCTCCTGCACCCGACAAAATACCTGCTCCGGCGGCAGCTCCCGAAAAGACTCCGGCGGCCGCAGCGACTCCTGCACCGTCACCCACTCCCGCGCCGACGCCAAAGAAATAAGATTCAAGGGGCCGTCACCACGACGGCCCCTTTTGGCATTTCAGGCAGGCGGCGCGATCACGCCACCTTCTTTCCCCGGCTTCCCTTTAGAATTCTCTCCACCTGCCGCAAATGGTTAAAATCATGCCCCGCAATCAAACGGACCACGTGGCTCACGCTCTCATTGCCGCGTTCCTGGTGGACGCCGTAATTCTCCCATAGCTTTCTGGGGACGGATTTGAGCAAGGCGAGATTAGCCTCACGCAGTGTGCGGAAATTGGCCAGCGATTTGCGTGGATCGCGATGGGCATAATCAAACGTTTTTGCCCACAGGTCCTGATCGTAGGCCTGAATAGGGATGGCATTATTGGCCAGTATCTGGCGGATGCGCCATGCGATGACCAGTTCGCCGTCGGCCAGATGGGCCAAAATCTCCGCGACAGACCATTTATCCGGGGCCGGGCGGCGCGTGAGTTGCTTGCTGTTCTTCCCTTTCAGCAGCGCAGCCAGCTTTGCGGGCGCGGCCTGCTGTTGCCGCAAGGGGTCTTTGCCGTCGCCATAACTCAATAATCGTTTGGTGTATTCCTGCACGGTTTCCCGCATGCTTGTCCTCCAGGTTCCGAAGATTGGATCATGCCGGGGAACCCGGCGACTCAGCAAAATTGGTTCGTCTTATAAAATAAGTCGAGATGGCGAAAAAACGCATACAGGTGCGTGAACACTTCAGGCTTGATCGTTTTATGCCACCGCGGCATCCGGTCCTTGTGGAATGCAAGAAATGCGGCAAATGCGCCCAGTTGCTGGGTTTTGTCTTTCCAACGAATCCAAAGGCCCTGGTTTGGCGGCTGGGTGATTGCAGCTGCCTGCATTGCGGTCACCAATGGATGGCGCCGGCCGGGTTCCATTTTTTTACCAAAGGTCCGCTGTGGCTCAGGATTCCCTGCCACAAAAACATGCTGTGGATTTTGAACCGCGAGCACCTGGATTTCATGGAGCAGTACATTTCGGCCGAACTGCGGGAACAACGCATCCCTGCGATGTCCAGCCGCAGCATATCTTCCTCCCTGCCACGCTGGTTGATCTCCGCCAAGAATCGCGACAATGTGGTCCGATGTCTGAAAAAGTTGCGGGAAAAGCTGGAGACGACAAGACTGTCCTAAGATCGGCAATCCCCAGGAGGCCAGCTCTACAGGCCGAATCACTGTATCTTTTCCACGCCCGATACATCTAATATTCACGTAAATCAATATGAAACTTATCGTCTATACCGCTCCGTGGTGCCGGGATTGCCATGTCGCCAAGCGCTGGCTGACACAGAACAACATCTCATTCCATGAGATCGATATTGAACAGACTCCCGGCGCAGCCGAGGAAGTGATCCAGCGCACCGGCAAGCGGGCCATTCCGCAGTTCGTGATCAACGGCGAATGGGTGCAACCCTACATTCCCGGAGAAGGATTCAAATACCAGGAAATGGCAGAGCTGTTCGGCGTAAACGAATAATATCGGAATACACTCCATGTCTCTCTGAAGCAGAGTTTCGCAAACCAGAATCATGGCGTGAAACACTTCCGGTTTCGGAATACACGATACAAAAGCCACAGCGACAGCAGCTCTGGAACTGGTGCAAACCTGCGAGTACCTGCCGCTCATCATAGCTGCTGCTATTCTCCTGTTCCCCACGGGGGTTTCAATGAAACGTACGGCGGCAGGGTTTTTCTTCCTTCTGTTTGTGGCTGCGGCATCGGCGCAGTCTGCAATTAACATCGCCAATATCAAGGTCCGGGTGGAGCGGCCGGACCGCATTCGCGACCCGATAGCTCCGGGTTCCTCCAACTGCTTTGACGGTAAGGACAACATCTTCAACGAAATTGAAATTACCCCCGGCATTTTTTACGGGTACACCGCAAATGGTTCAAAGACAACCACCGTGGCATCCACATGCTTCGCCAAGGGCGGACAGCCGTACGGCATGGAATCCACTGCACCAGGATCATTTGGTCCCACGATCTATCCGAGCAACCATTACGATTCCACTGCAGGATACGGAAGTTGCGGGCTGTGGCTGCAAGGCACCTATTTGTCAGGGACAACCTACTATGGCTTTGCGCACGCTGAAGGATTTTCTTCAGCATTTCCATCGCAGCGACAATGCACCTATCCTCCTACTACGAAATCCATGGCGCTGCTCACCTCGTCCGACGGGCTGAACTGGTCGCTTCAGGGACAGATCATCTCCAATCCCAATGGAGACTCCAGCGGGACAGAGTTTGGCGAAGGCGATTGTAGTCCGGTACCGTTCTTCGGCTTTATTTACCTGTACTGCCGGCGAACGTCAGATTTCAAAACATCAGTGGCGCGGGCCAGCAATACCAGCAATTTCACGCAGAGCAACTGGGTCAAATACAACGGTTCATGGTCTCCGGGCGCGGCGTGGAACGCTGACGATAGCCCGCTGGGATCGTTCGGCAATTCCTCATCGCTTTACACCGATCCTGGCACCGGAAACCAGACCATTGTGCTCATGAATGACAACATCACCTCCTCGGCGCACGGACTGTTGATGTCATTTTCCGCCAACGCAACCAGCTTCAGTTCGCTGGCCGAGCCGATTCTGTATGAGGATGACCATACGTTCCCTCATGCCTCTACCAATGGCGATCTGGTCGTCTATTCCTCCGCCATCAGTCCCACCGATGGCAGCCATTCCTGGGGATCGAGCGGCTATTTCCTGCTGACTTACACGTATGTTCCGAACCAGAATGACAGCGGAGCCGCTAATTCTCCCACTCCTGCGCCGGACAGCGGGCGTACTCTGGTGATGCGGAACTTGAACTTCAGCGTGGCGACCTCAGCACAGACGCCGCACGTTGGCGTGGCCATCAGCCGCTGGCGTAATCCCGATATCGGGCTTCGAATCTCTTCCACCGAGGCCTTCCCTTACAACTTCGAAACCGCCAACGTCGCATACGAGACCCGCAGCGGGTACATCATGACGGTGCCGCCCACCGGCGACGCAACCCAAATCTGGGAATGCGTCAACAAAACATGGCCATCCACTACAAATCCTGACCACACATTAACCTTTGCCAATTCGACCGAATGCAGCGGCACGGGAGCGGGGTATAACAAGCTACGGACGGCCGGCTGGCTGTATAACGGCAATGATGCGCAACCTCCAAACACAGTGCCGGTTTATCGATGCAAGTCAACCGCAACCGGCTATGCCGCAAGCACGCATTTTGCTTCTACGTCTTCGACCTGCGAAGGATTGGGGACGATGGAGTTTTTGCTGGGTTATGGTCTGGCGAACTGAGCGATAGAATTCAGGTGGATGCGGCCCGCATCCACCTGAGCGAGAAAAGGCCGCCGCGTGTGACTCCAGGCGCTGCTTTGTCCCGGAGACCGGGGTTTTAGGATTCTTTTGTTCCCGTTCCGTCTTGAGGGCGGCCCCAGGGCATGCGCCAGCGCAGTGACGGTGGCACGCGAAGCCGCAGCACGCGTTCGCGGTGATGTTCTTCTGCCACTGAAAGTTCCCTGGCCTTGAGCAGGTCCGGCAAAGCAATCAAACCCACCAGTTCCCTGGCAGCATCCCGTTTCACTACAGGAAAAACCGTCAGCCCCGTCGTGGCCATGCGGTTGACCACCAGACGCAAAGGTTCGTCCTGATATGCGACAACAGGCGTTTTCGTCACAATATCCGAGAGCTGGCAACTCTTGCGTTCACCGTTGCGCTGGCTGGCAATGGCCTTCATGATATCGCGCCGCTTGATCACGCCAATCAGGCGCTGGCTGCCATCAATGACCGGATATACCCGCTGGCCTCGCGGACTGTCATTGTGGTCCAGCACGGTCTCCATCTCGGCGATTGTGGTTTCGGCGGGAAATGCGGTGATGCTGGTTCGCATTACGTCTTCAACCGCCAGCGTTTCGAGCGGATCAACGACATATTCGCGCGAGAGATGATGGCCGCGCCGGCTGATCTTCTCCGTGAGAATGGATCGGGCCATGGTCAACACAGTGAAAGAATGAGCGCTGACGCAAGCGATGAGCAGCGGCAGAATGGAGTGATAGTCGCCCGTGAGTTCAAAGGCAAAAATCACGCCGGTGAGAGGCGAACGCATGGTTCCCGCCAACATGGCGCCCATGCTGATCAAGGGCCAGAACCCCAGCCCCTGATGAGGCAGGAAAAACGCGTCAAGTGCGCCCAGGGCGCCACCCATCATGAGCAACGGCGCCAACACGCCGCCGGACGTACCCGATCCCAGCGAAATGCTCCATATCAGGCACTTGACCACCAGCACGCCGACAATCACTTTGACGGGGGCATCGCCTTGCAGAAGCTGCTGAATCACGTCATAACCGACGCCCAGTGCCCGCGGGAAGGCCAAGCCTCCAATTCCCACAGCAAGGCTGCCAATTGCGGGCCACCACATCCAGTGGATTTTCTTGAGATGAGCGAAGCCGTCTTCCACCGCGTAAACCAGAAGTGTCAACAGGGCGGAGAGGCCTCCACTGAGCACCCCGGCGAGCAGGCAGCCGAGAAGGACCGCCGGGCTGAAAACAGCGACATGCAAAGGCACGGGAAAAACCGGCCCAGCGCCAAGAAGATGCACGCGCGCTGCCTCGGCGGTCACGCTGGCAAGAGCGACGGGGATAAAGCTACGCGGCTTCCACTCAAAGAGCAGCAATTCCACCGCCAGCAGGATAGAAGCAAATGGCGCGGCAAAGGTGGCGGACATGCCAGCCGCGGCCCCGGCCACCAGCAGCGTTTTTCGTTCGGCCGTGGTGAGGTGAAAGAACTGCGAGATCAGTGAGCCAAAAGCGCCACCGGTCATGATGATCGGCCCTTCAGCGCCGAAGGGACCTCCGGAACCGATAGCGATGGCGGCGGAAATCGGCTTCAAGATCGCAAGTTTGGGTTCGACCCTGGCTCCTCGCTGAAGAATGGCCTCAATTGCTTCCGGGATACCGTGACCGCGGATTTTGTCCGAGCCAAAACGGGCAATCAGGCCGACGATCAGGCCGCCGACCACTGGTACAGCAATTACCCAGAGCCCCAAGTGAGCGTCGCCCGGGGAGACGGGGGCTGCGCTCAGGCGGTGAAAGAAAAAAACATTGGTAAAAAAGGAAATCAGCTTTAGAAGAGCAACGGCGACATACGCGGATAAGACGCCGATCAAGACTGCGAGGCCCGAAATGGGCAATACGCGCCAAGTTGTGGTGAAGTCTCCAAGAGTTTCGGCTGGAGCTGTAAGGTGGCTTGCGGTGACGGGCCCTGCCTGGGTCTGTTCTTTCATTGTCCCGATTTCCTAGTTCCTCCTGAATGTGCTTTTGGCGCGCCAGCCTTCGCCTTTGCAGGACGGCCATCTCCGGTCAGCCGCAGGATTGCTCTTACCAGCATGGGACCGGCCTCCTGCAGTTCCTGCCGGGCCGCGACACCGAGTTTCCCCAAGAGACCGTCGCCCTCGGCGGTGATCGACAGTGTTACCTGGCGACGGTCGCTGGCATCGCGGTTGCGACGCAGCAGGCCCTGCTCTACACAGCGGTCCACAAGCTCCACCATGCTGTTATGGTTCAGCTGCATTCGTTCCGCCAGCTGGCTGATGGTGGGCACGATTTTTTTAGGTAGGCCCTTAACCGCCAGAACCAGTTGATACTGCTGAGGATTCATTCCCAGTTGACGGGTGGCCTCTTCCATATGACGCAGAAACCGGCGCAATTGATAACGGAATTCCCCCAGGGCCAGATACTCCGGTTCGCTCAGAGGACGCACGACTTTTCTCTTTGACATTTTATATCGTCTCGCGACATAATAGCAACATTCTGCTAGATTCGAGCCCGAGTCCCTTCATCGAATACCAAACACGGTGAAGGGACTCTTTTTGTGTCATCGGATTGGATTTTTTCTCTTTGATTGTAAACAAAGGTAACCATCTGTAAAGGCAGCTTTTCCTTACGCAAGTTCAAGGGTAGACCAGCTTTGAGTTCGGGAGAATCACTCAAGAGGCAGTTGGCGAAAAAAGTGTGGCAGCATTTATGATCGAGAGGCTCTGGTTTATGCTGCTTTTTGAGAGGAAACCCTTTGATTCCACGCTACACGCGCCCGGAGATGGGCCGGATCTGGAGTGATGAAAACAAATTCCGCTGCTGGCTCAAGGTTGAGGCATCCGCCAGCCTGACGCTGGCGGATGCGGGGATCGTTCCCGAGAACGCCGCGCGAGCCATTGCCGAGCGCGGTGACTTTGACCTGAAACGCATCCATGAAATTGAAGCCGAGGTTCGGCATGACGTGATTGCCTTTACCACTGCGGTGGCGGAAAAAGTTGGCCCGGAAGCGCGCTGGCTGCATTACGGACTTACGTCGAATGACGTGGTGGACACGGCGCAGGCGCTTCAGATTAAAGAGGCTTCACGGATCATCGCCGGCGATCTGGAGCAATTAAAAGCAGTGCTCGCGCGCCGCGCCCACGAGTTTGAACACACGCCGACCATTGGCCGAACCCATGGCATCCACGCCGAGCCAACAACATTCGGACTCAAACTGGCCAACTGGTACGCCGAGACCGTGCGGAATATCGAACGCTTCCAGCGCACGGCGGAAGAGATGCGCGTCGGCAAGCTCTCCGGGGCGGTAGGAACATTTGCGCATCTGGAGCCAGAGTTCGAGGAGAAGATTTGTGAGCGCCTGGGGCTGAAAGCTGCGCCGATCTCTACCCAAGTCATCCAGCGCGACCGCCATGCCTACTATGTGGCCACGCTGGCGACGATCGCGTCCACGCTGGACAAGATCGCCACGGAGATACGCCACCTGCAGCGGACAGAAGTCCGCGAGGCCGAAGAATTTTTCAGCGAGAAACAAAAAGGTTCGTCGGCCATGCCGCACAAGCGCAATCCCATCACCTGCGAACAGATCAGCGGTCTGGCGCGCGTGGTGCGGGCCAATGCGCAGGCGGCATTTGAGAACGTGGCGCTGTGGCATGAGCGCGATATCTCACATTCGTCGGTGGAGCGCGTGATCCTGCCGGATTCAACGATCCTGGTGGACTACCTGCTGACCAAGACCATCCACTTGATCGACACGCTGATGGTCTATCCCAACCGCATGCTGAAAAACCTGGAATCGACCGGCGGGCTGGTCTTCAGCGGGCAGTTGCTGCTGGATCTTTCCGAGCACGGCATGGCGCGCGAAGACGCTTATCGTCTGGTGCAGAAACATGCCATGCGCGCGTGGAAGGAAGACCTAGACTTCCGCGAACTGGTAATGAACGACGAGGAAATTACGTCTCGGGTGCCGGCGAAGCAGATTGAGCAAGCATTTTCGATTGAGCGGCAGTTGAGGAATGTAGGGAAGATCTTCAAGCGGGTGTTTGGGGAGTAAGGCCTGTTACTTTGGCTTGCCTTGAGCCACAACCTTGGCCATTTCCCGTTGCGTGCGCTCAGAATCCCAGCCTTCATTACGCGCCCGGAGCAGCACCTTGAACTCTTCCGAGTCGGGCTTCGACATCAAATCCGACAGAGCGGCTTGACCTTTCTCCGACCGAAAAAAACTCGATAAAGTGGCTTCCAAGTCTGGGGCCAAACCCGAGAAACGGACTTTCGAGTTTGGGCCGGGCTTAAAATTCGAGGACCAGGCTTCCGGGCCTGGCGGCGACTGGAAACTCGAGGAACCGGCGGTCGAGCCTGGCCCTGGCTGAAAATTCGGAAAACCGGCTTGGACTTGCGCCAGCAGACGCCTCCGCGCGCGCCTTCTGAGGATCCAGGGAAGAAAAGCCACGGCGAGAACAGCGATCAGCGGCCGGAAGGGAACTTTCCCGATGCCCGGCACGGACGCCAGGGAGATGCAGGCAACAATCGCCGCACACCATCCATAGATGGAGAGCACCTGCTTCAGGTTTGGACGGCCTTTGCTATAGACGGCATACTGCTGGGAGGCATAAACCACGAAATTCTTTCCTCCTTTTACATCGCGAATGCGCAAGCTTCGCAGCGGGATGACGGGAATATAGACAAAGGTGAACCATTCGGTTGTGGTATAGGTCCCATCGAGCGCGAAATCCCGAGCGCCATAAAAGGTAGTTCCGATACCGTTGAAGGTGAATGGCATGGTTGCGCATCCTAGCATATTCCAGCTAGAGGCCTGCGGCCCAAATAGGAATTATTCCGAAAGCTGAACAGCGATGATCTGAATCAGACCGAAATCGTAAACGACGTCTCCGTCCGGGTCACCGGGCGATACATCGTGTCTCGCTCGACGGGTTCGCGGCCGGCTTCGCGGATCAGGCGTTCAAGCTCCTTGCGTACCATGCCTTGCGGAGTGGTTGCGCCGGCGTCGTGATAAATCTTTTCTTCAATCACAGTGCCGTCGATATCATCGGCGCCGAAGCGCAGTGAAATCTGCGCGATCTTGGGCGAGAGCATCTGCCAATACGCCTTGATGTGCGGGAAGTTATCGAGCACCAGGCGGCCGATGGCGATTTGCTTCAGATCCAGCATTCCGGTGGTCACAAACAGGTGTTGCAGAGGCGTGTTGGCGGGATGGAATGCCAGCGGAATGAATGTCTGGAATCCGTGAGTTTCGTCTTGAAGCTTGCGCAGGCGGATGAGATGGTCGGCGCGGTCTTCTTCGTTCTCGATGTGGCCATAAAGCATGGTCGCATTCGACTTCAGGCCGATCTTGTGCGCGGTGCGAGCGGTATCCAGCCACTGGTCGCCGTCGATCTTGTGGTCGCAGATTACGCGACGCACACGCTCATTGAAAATCTCAGCGCCGCCGCCCGGCAGTGAATCCAGCCCGGCATTCTTGAGTTGTCGCAACGTCTCTTCAATCGTGAGCTTGCCACGCTTGGCCAGAAACGCGATCTCCACCATGGTCAGGGCTTTCAGATGCACCTGAGGGAAACGGGCTTTCAATCCTGAGATCAGGTCCAGATAGTACTGAAAGGGCAGGTCAGGGTGCAGGCCGCCGACAATGTGAAATTCGGTAATTGCCTCAGAGTAGCCCGACGCGGCGGTCTGGAAGGCCTCTTCCAGCGCCATAGTATAGGCTCCAGGCGCGTCTTTTTTGCGGCCAAAGGCGCATAGGCGACAGGCCGCCACACAAACGTTCGTCGGGTTGATGTGGCGGTTAACGTTGAAATAGGCCACGTTCCCGTGCAGGCGTTCGCGCACATGATTGGCCAGCCAGCCGAGAGCAAGGATGTCCGGGGAGCGATACAGCGTGACGGCATCGTCAAAAGTGAGGCGCTCGCGGGCAAAGACTTTCGCGGCAATGGGTAAAAGGGTCTGGTCGTCGGTCTGAAACCCATGCCGTGCTGGAGTTGGAGCGCTTGTGGCCATATCGAAATAATACCTTGTTGCACGCGAGGCTTCAATTAAGCCATTTTGCTCTCACAACTTGAACCAGCCGATATGCCAGTGAAGACCACCTCTGAATCCCTCTTAGCTCCGTTCCCAGAACCATCAGTTGCGAACTGGAGGAAGTTAAGGCCCCCTTGATCGAGTGGTTCGAGCAGAAACAGCATTTCACAACAAATCATATATCTCTACTGAAAATGGAATGGAGTGGCAAAGCATTGCACTAATAGTTGTGCAATAACCGGCAAGGCCAAGTTCATTGGTTTTTGCGATCCAGATCCCGTCCTTTTCCGCTTACGCCTTAATAACGAAAGTCCATGCCGCATGTTCTCAACATTAAGCCGTGATCAAGCCAGCAACGCCTAATAATTGCAATAAACACACTCTTATCGAGCTGTCTCTCGAGCTCCCAAAATACAACGGAGGAGGGCTTCGTGAGTTTGGTAACAGTCGTGCTGATTTGTAAAGTAAGGCAAACCTTTTAAAGGCAGTCAATGAAAATGGCACTCAAGCGAAAGTGCAAAAAATCCCCCTATTTCCAAGGAGAGAGAAGAATGAATAGCAAACGATGGTTAAGTCTCGCCGTCATGAGCTGCTTAGTCCTGCTCAGTACCGCAAACCTGTTTGGCCAAGCAACCGCCAACGCCAGCTTGCAAGGAACGATCACTGACAAATCCCAGGCCGTCATTGGCAAGGCCGAAGTGACGATTACCAACAAGGAAACGGGCGCCGCCCGCACCACCAAAGCCAACGATGCCGGTGAATATCGCTTTGAATCGTTGCCGGTCGGTATTTATTCAGTTAAGACGACTGCCCCCGGATTTTCCGCAGCAGAAGCTAAGAGCGTGGAACTGATGGTGGGAAGAACCTCGACGCAAAACTTTACGCTCTTACCCGGTGGCGTGACGGAAACCGTTGAAGTGACGTCAACGGCCCCCCTGGTGGACGAGACCAAGACTGACGTCAGCACCAACATTACACCGCAGCAGATCACCGATCTGCCGCTGATCGGCCGCGATATCGCCGATCTTGCTTATCTCGCCCCTGGCGTGAAAGCCGCAGACTCCTATGATCCTACCAAGACCCGTTATGCCATTCTTTCAGTTAATGGCCATGATGGCCGCAACGTAAACGTAACGGTAAATGGTGTCGACAATAAAGACAATACGGTAGGCGGTCCTGTGATGCAGCTGCCGGCAGAAGCCGTGCAGGAATTCCAGATTTCAACGCAGCGCTTCTCTGCGGTGAATGGCCGCTCGGCAGGCGCCGCGATCAACGTGATCACCAAATCCGGCTCCAACAATTTCCACGGATCGGCATTCGGCTTTTTCCGTGAGCAGGCCTTCAATGCCGACCAGAAAACAGCGAATGGGGATGGCACAACAAGCTCCATTAATCCGCCCTATTCGCGGCAGTGGTTTGGCGGCTCCATCGGCGGACCGATCAAGAAGGACAAGCTGTTTGCATTCTTCGCCCTGGAGCGGCAGCGCGAGCACACCGCAATTGCGGAATCACCTACAGCATTCACAGAGCTGTCACTCCTCACTAGCCTTGGAGCACAGCCGGCAACAACCGTTCCAACGCCGTTCTTTGAGAACCGTCTCAATGGCCGGCTTGACTATGTCTTCAATTCCAATAACTCCGCCTATCTTTCAGTATCCACTCAAGCCAACAACAGCCTGAATGACCAGAGCAACGGTCTCTTTGACTTAACTGAAGGAAATTTCACCAAGAACCACCTGCAGGTTGCCAACCTGTCTGTGAATTCTTCGCTAACTCCGACCCTGATCAACCAGTTTACGTTCGGATTCCAGTACTGGAACAACCTGATTGACAGCTCCACGCGTGCGCCACTATTCACGTTCCCGACCGGCATCGAGTTCGGCACCAACACCAACGTTCCGCAAAACTCCATCCAGCGCAAATACCAGTTCAAGGACGATATTGCCAAGACCATTGGCAAGCACACCTTCAAGACCGGAGTTGACTACATCTGGACGCCATTTATGGGTGGATTCTTCGAGTTCAACCCGACGCTCGAATTCGATTTCAACCAGCTGCCCAGCGCGATTCTGGCATTACCGCAGGGCTTTAACACTCCCGGACTTCTGGTTGGCGGCAATGCGAATGGAAGCGGCATGAGCATCGCAGTGGGCGATCCAACATTCATCATCCGCGACGCGAAGCAGCTTGGCCTGTATTTCCAGGATGACTGGAAAGTAACCCAGCGCCTGACTGTAAATCTTGGCCTCCGCTACGATAAGGACTTCGACTTTGTCGGTGGATCTGACATCAGTGACAGCCGCACGTTCCAGGAATTACAGACGGCGGCGGCATTCAGCCCGCTGGCAGCCTCACTGGTGGCGAAAAAAGCCAATGACTACAGCAAAGGATTCAGCCCGCGTGTTGGATTTGCTTATGACTTAAACGGCCATGGCAACCACATTTTGCGTGGCGGCTTTGGCATGTACTACGACAACACCTTCCAGAACATTCCGTTGTTCATGGAACAGCAAGCCAACCCGACGATCTTCCAGACAGCATTTTCGCTCAATGGCGCCACCGATGTTGTACCTGGCACCGGCATTCCATTGTCCGCCTGGCATCTGGGCGACCAACTGCCCACAATTCCGGCCCCTCAATCCGCACTGACCGATGGCTCCATTGGCCGCCTCATCGACCCCAACTATCGCACTCCAGTGACGGAAGAGTTTAATGGAGGTTATACATGGGCGATCAACAGTAAGTCAGTTTTTGAAGCCGAGTATGTACACGTGCTCAGTTTGCATGAGAATAAGACCATCAATGTCGATGCGAATACTCCTATCGATCCTTCGAACATCTCGCTCGGCTTCTTCAACCCATTGACTGCCGCGTTCACGGCAGCAGGCGTTCCGGTGCTGGGCAGCGTTCGTGACGAGCAATCGATCGGCCGCTCGCGTTATGACGGAATGAACCTGAGCTACCGTCAGCGTGGCTTCCACCACATGGACCTGACCGCAAATTACACCCTGGCACGCGCCGTGGGTTATGACGAAGGTGTCGCCGCGTTCCGTAGCTATCCAAGAGACCCGCACATCCCGCTTGCGGCGGCTGACTTTGGTCCGGCGGCTAACGACGAGCGTCACCATCTCACATTCGCGGCGACGACACATCTGCCCTGGGGCATGGATATCTCCCCCATTCTGCAGGCAGGGTCGGGGCGGCCTTACAACGCGATCGGGCAGAGCAACCAGATAGGCCTGGGCGGCGGCAGCCAAGCTGGCGCACTTCTCGCTCCAGGCTGTACAGAACAGGGCTACTACAATGGAACCTGCGGCTTGAACCCCCTCTTTGACTTGCGTGGCGATGCGTATTTTGACCTGGATGCCCGGTTGACAAAGAACATCAAGTTCCGTGAAAAGGGCAACTTGCAGCTCATGTTCCAGGCTTTCAACCTTACGAACCATGCCAATTACGGCAACAACTTTGACGGCACCGTCGGGCTTCCGACTTTTGGACATCCGATCGGTTTCATCAACCCCACCAGCAGCACGCTGCCGCGTGCATTCACTGGTGAGTTCGGAGCACGGTTCACCTTCTAACTCAGCAACATCAACCAAGAAGGCTGGCAGAAATGCCGGCCTTCTTTTTGTGCTTTCTTTGGTGGACTTGCAGAAAAGTGATGTCGGATGAACCCATGCGGCTCGTATGTGCAGCGCAACGCCAGTGACGAGCACAGCAGCGTCTTTGGCTTAAGACTTATTCTTCGTTGCTTTCGTTGGGGTCCCAGGTGATGGAAGCGCTGGACCCTTCCTGGACGGAGGAACTGGAGATTCCGCCTTCAAACTGGTCGGGATCGCCGCCGGCAAGTTCGATCTTGCGGCGCTGCACCTCGCGGATCTCACGCAGGACGGCAGCCTCGGCTTCAAGATATTGCTCTTCTGTGATAGAACCGTCTTCAAGTTCAACCTGAAGATGGAGAAGTTTTTCTTTGAGAGGGGCGTCGTCCGTCCACTGCTCTTCAGCTACTTTGAGCAGGGTGCGCATGATGAAATTCCAGCCGGAGAAGGGAGCGAAAAGCAGGTCATCGATTAGAAGCATTTATATTTCTCCGGAGGTGGTGTCGCCCTGTGGGGCTTTCCAATCATATCTCGCTTACCCAGCGCTCGTGCTGGGCTACCTTTGTTTCGCGCCTGCGGTGCTTAGGCTTTCCTTTATTCGCGCGTTTTGCATTCATTCGCGGCAAAACTTCTGATCCGCGATCATCCGAAAATCCGCAGTAAGCTTTTTCTGCCTTCTCCGATCAGTGCCCTCAGTGGTAAGTTCTTACCCCTGCCCGCCGCGCTCCAGTTTCAGGCGGATGTTCACGAAATTGTACGGCGGCCATGGGCCGGTATATTTGAAATTCAGCCGGTCGCCGAACTTCTGGGCGACGTGGTTCACGGCGGCGTCAAACTCGGCTTCGCGCGCTTTCTGAATCAAAAAGGCGGCGTTCATGATCATCTTGTCGCCGATGGGCTTGTTGTCACGGGAGGCCACGCAGACGGCGCGCAGGCCGTCGTAAATTTCACGGACGTAATTGGCTGCAAGTTCTGCCAGGGCTTTATCGATCATGCGGCCCAGCTGCATGCGGGCGAAATACGTCGACTGCAAGTGCTTGCGGGTGAGTTCCTGGTGGAAGCGGTGGATCTCATCATGCTCCCGCTGTAACTCTTCGATAATGCGGTCGCGGTCCCAGGTGACTTTCAGGCCAAACTCCAGCTTGCCGGTCATCTGCTTGAGCACGTCTTTGAGCGACGAGTAAATGCTTTTGAGCACTTCGCGGATATCGTCGTCCGTGCGGAAAACCGTGCCAAAGCTCATGGGAATGATGGTGTAATTTTTCATCACCGATTCGATGACGTGCTCATGGGCCAGGGCGTTGTCGCGCGTGGGATCAAAGATAAAAACAGGAGTGCGGCTGACCACGGCCGCGATATCGCCATAGTGCACGGTGTATACGGCTTCATTGACGCCGCCGATACTGCTGCGTCCAAAGCCGACCGGGGCGCGCGATTCGATCACACCGTAGACGTAGCGGCCTTCCTGCTGCTGCCCGCTCCTGGGCGACTCGGCCTTCTGGACGGATGGCGGAGGCACAAGGTCCAGCAACGCTGTCGCCGGTTCAGCCTTGGTGTTCGTTTTGCGGAGCGTGGTTGTCTTTTTCCCCGCCTTCTTGCTTGGGCTCATTGTCTCTCCTCACCATAGTGGAGGTGGTGGCCAAAAATTCTTCAATCTCGATCGGCTTGAACATCACGCCGATGCCCCGGCTGGCCGCTTCATCGGCCGTTTCCTTGGTAGCGTATCCCGTAAGCAGGGCCGCCGGCACCTCGTGATCCAGCTTTCTAGCCGCTGAGATTACTTCGAACCCCGTATGCTGCTCTTCCAGAGAATAGTCGCATAGAACAACATCAAACCGCTCTTTCTGCACAGCCGCAATGGCCTGCACCGAAGTGCCGCATGCCACCACCTCATAGCCCTGCCGTTCAAGGATGAGGCGGTAAGTAAGCAGGACGGCAGCTTCGTCGTCCACTACCAGCACGCGGTATTTGCGGTCGGCACTCACAATTTTACGACGGGCAAATCAATCTTGAAAGTCGTGCCCCGGCCCACCCGGCTCTTGACTGAGAGCTTGCCGGCATGGTTCTGGATAATTCCCTTGACGATCCACAGGCCCAGGCCGGTGCCTCTTTCACCCTTGGTGGTGACGAAGGGCTCAAAAATGGTACGGATCATTTCCGGCGGAATTCCGGAGCCGGTATCGGCGATCAGAATCCGCACCCAGCCATGCAGATCGTCATATCCGGGAATGTGGCGGCTGCGGATGCGGAGCTTGCCGCCGTTGGGCATGGCGTCGCGGGCATTAATCACCAGGTTGGAAAGCACCTGGCGGATCTGGTCGGCGGCAATTACGGCATCGGGCAACACTTCCAACTGGGTCTGCACTTCGACGTTCGCCCGCTGGAGCTGCCGGTTGAGCAGCAGCAGCGTGTCCTCAATGATCGTATTAACGTTGACCGGCTTGACCTGTTCGGTGTTGCGGTAAAGTCCCAGCATCTGGCGGACAATACGCGCCACCCGCTCGGTTTCCGACTTCAAAATGTTGTAGACCGGCGACGCATTTTCCGGGATCGCGCTGGCCAGCAGATAAATGGCGTTCTTGATGGCCTCCATGGGGTTATTGACCTCATGGGCAATGGTGGCGGCCAATCTGCCAGTGGCGGCGAATTTTTCGATTTCCAGCATGCGCCGCTCGACCTTGAGCTGCTCCACCCTGCGCAAGGCAGTAAGGTCGCGCAGCACGGTCACGGTATAGGAAACCTGGCCGCGCTCACCAAAGATTTTGCCGGAACGCGCGTCATATTCAATCTCCTGCCGCAGCGCGGGATTGAACAACCGCAAGGGCGCCGTTTCGCGATCGGCAAAGGAGGCCGTAAAAGCATCAATAAATGCAGTGAGCTTGGTTTGGTTCTGGAACTGGATGGTATCGCGCACCACGTCGGCTTCGGCCCCGAATAATTCCTGGGCCAGCGGGTCCACCAGAACGATCTTGGCCTTGCCGTCACAAACCACAATAGGATCGCCGACGTTTTCGATGATCACGTTGAGGCGGTCGCGGTCCTGGCGGACTACTTCTTCAGCTTCGCTCAGCCTTTCGTAATTGAGGCGCAATTCCTGGTCGGCGCGACGGAGATCGGTAACGTCACGCATCACGGTGACCGTTCCCAGCTGGATGCCGTCAGGCCCGTAGGTGGGGGCGGAGACGGCTTCAAAAAGCATTTCTTCGCCTTCAATGGCGTCCACCAGCGTGAGGTCGCGGTGGGAATCGCTGCCGGAAACCAGCATGGAAGAGAGTGCCGCGGAGAAAAGGAGATTATTGAACTCAACCGCGCGCACCAGACCTTCGGTCATTTCGTCGGGGACGCGGAAGAAGCGCTCTGCCGCTTTATTCTGCATGATCACGCGATGCTGGGTGTCAGTGAGAATGACCGGATCGGCCATGCTCTGCATCACGGTACCCATTTGCGCGATGGTGATTTCCATATCCCGCATGCGGTTGTAATAGTGCTCAACCTTGAATAAGCGCGAGAGATACCGGTTGGCGAGATCCATCAACTCGCCCAGTTCGGCGACCCGCTGTTCGGTATAGCCCTTGGGCAATTCCACGATGACCGCGGCCGCGTAAGCCCGCATCTCACAGGTGGAGCAAACCTGGTCTTCCAGCCGGACGCGCTTTTCCCGGTGGAAATTCTGGACCGCCAGGCAACTGGAGGTGCGGATACGGTCAGCTTCCCAGCAAAGATTGCGGTTGGAGTAAAGGATGGGATGAATGTAGATTGGCCGGTTATGCAGAGTGCTCTTGCCGAGAACTTCAGGCCGCGCGGCGTGAAGGATACTGACAAGAGGGTGCTCCTGCATCCAGAGCGCGCTGGTGAACTTATCCATCTGCGCTCGAGGCCACTTCAGCGCCGCGGCCGGCGACACCTCGCCGCTCTCCAGGTTCACGTCGACTACCAGGGCGCGGGGATGGCCGAGAGCGACAATCTCTTCCAGCAAAAGCGGGAATATCTCCTCCGAGCGCTCAGCCTGAAACAGGCGAAGCACCGCAGGACGTCGGGGCTGCGTTGTCCGCCGCCCGTTCATGCGCGCGGAGTTAAAGCGGATTTGGGCCGTAGCCATGCGTGCCCCCAAGACCAGGCCTTACCGCCGGCGGCGGGGTGCACGTGGTGTACGTGGCCTGACCTCACCCAGTTCTCCTTGTTCTTCACCTTCGGCGCCGCCTTCACCCAGGGTCGGGCGGGAGACCAAGCCAGTAAGACCGACAGCGTCGGCATACTTGAGATAGGTATCAATCGACGCGACGACAACGCGCGCTTCAACCGTGATCAAGTCAATACCGACCAGCGAGATGCGGACCCAGGCATCAATAACGATGCCTTTGTCGAGTACTCGATCCAGGACATCGATTAAACTTGATCCGCCGGAAACTCTTTCAACGGCCATTCGAGGGCCTCCTTCATTAATATCGATCGGCTCACTTCACGCGTTTTGCACGAACAGCGGCCTTGCTGCGGCTCGGCACACTGGCCCCTGGCGGCGCCCCCGGCAACTGGGCTCGCCGTACCACTTTTTCAGACGCTGGCGCGGTGAGATTGGGGTCGTACTTCCACCAATTGAGACCTATGGCTTCAGCCTTATCGACAGAACAGATAAGCAAGCGTATGCGGATCGTCAGCAACTCCACGTTCGCCAGCGAAACGCGTATGTCGCCCGCGATCACGAGTCCCTTATCGAGGACTCGATCAAGAATATCGAGCAGGTTGGCTGTTCCGGAAACCGAAGGAACTCTTTGCATAATATCTCGGGAAAATTCAGAGGAGATCGCATGGGATTAGGATATCCGCAAACGACCCGTGTCATCGCATCCTAACCAGCCCATCTGAAACTGTCAACTTTTGCCCACTTTTTCGCTGGCTTATGAAAATCCGGAAGGGGGAGGAGCCAGCGTGTACGTCTATGATGCGTACCTGTTTTAAAAAGGTTGCCGCTTCGCCTGAAAAAATCGTTCTTGCCCCTGGGCTGGAAACCGGTTGAGAATTACTTGTCCAGCAGGTTCCCCAATGGACCAAGTTCCAGGTTGAGGTCTTCCGGCTTCAGGCCAAAAGCCGCAGCCAGTTCATTCACCTTGGCTTCAAGACGCATCAGAGCCTGGCCCATCTCCTCAACTTTGGCATTCCCGAGAGAACCGCCCTCCATCCTTCGGATCGCCTGCCGCTCCAGCAGACGGCGCAGCAACTCAACCAGGCTGAGCACCAGCCTCGCAAGTCCCTGCTCAATGTTCTCCGGCGAGCAGTCAATCCGGTCGATGGCGCCTTCGCCCACGGCCTTGAGTTCGCGGTTCATCTCTGAGACAGCCGCGGCGATCTCCTGGGGCGTAATTTTCCGCAAGTCCGTCATTTTTCACCGGCAGTCTGCGGCATTTTGACCTGCTCACTCAGAAATTCCGCCGCGGGCCAGGGGCCGCTGACGCGCCGCGATAGATGTTCGGGTATTGCCACGGCGCTTACCGCCTGGCGAAAATCGCTCTCGCGGCCTCGGTCAATCAATACGAAGATACGCGTTCCATTCTTTGCTTCACGCACCCGCACTTCCCTGCTCAAATGAGTCAACGCGGCTCGCACGGCTTGCGCAAAACCTTCTGCTGAGCGCAACGCCACAGCCTTCTGCTCGAGGTATTCTCTGCCAGAGCTCTTGGCGGGTTGCACTCGAGTTGGGAGCGGATACACAACACACTCCATCTGCACAACCGCGTTTAACCGTTCCAGATCCTCCAGGAAACGCGCCTGGTTCTTCTCGAAAAATGCCTTCAATGCCTGCAGATCGTCGAATACCGAAAGCAGCCGGAAAGGGACGACCGCAGCCTGGCGGAAGACCTGGTGCACAACCCCGTGAAACTCCACAGCGCTTTTTTGCATTCGCTCCGGATCGAACGGCCACTCTACCTCAGACCACAGCAGGCTCAGATGGCCTGAGGATGCCGCCTGCACGGATGCGGCGTTGACGCCGAACAAAGGCATAGTGAGTTCCGCAGCATGCCGAAAGGCGCAATATGCCAGAATGCGGCTCACTTCTTCCGCTTCTCTTCGATCTGCAGATTGCTCAGCGCCGTCTCCACAGAGGTAAGTACCACGTTCAGCCCCAGATACACCAGATCCACGCCGGCCAGTGAGATCACCAGCGAACCGTGGATCACTACCCCGGAATTCAGAACATGGTCCAGGATTTCCAGCAGAGAAATTTCATCTTCTCCGCCTCCCAGGACTTCCACGGATTCGAAATCAGTCGGCATCAGAGACAAACGAGTACGGCGGCCACGGCCCATTTACTTCGATGCGCCGCTGCTCGTCCCACCTCTCCACAAAATTCTTCAGGACCTGGTCCCACTGCTTGCGTTTGGCGCGGGGCACCAGAAACGTCGCCTGCCACAACAGATTGGGTTGCGCTCCGCTGACCTTGCCGCTGGGCGCTGAATCCGTCGCAATCTTTCCCAACGCCGTTGCCAGTTCCTGTAGTTCCCGATCATTACGTTCCGGGCGTTTCTTCAGACGCGCGGCTTTCTGCTGCAAATATTCTTTGCCCGACCTCGCTTCCGGCAGCGCGACCGGCGCCTGGCGCTCCGCAAATACTTTTACGCCCCATTCATCGCCGCCGGCCACGCGGGCGAAAACCTTTTTGAGCGCCGCCTTTCTGCCCTGGACATCCTGCACCAGGGCGGGCTCGCCGGAAAAGACGGTGCCAAACCGGGCTGGCACAATGCTGGTTTGCTCGGCTACTTCGCCTACTACCTGCTGGTGGCGTACTCCATGCAGCGCCAGCCACTCTAGATTTTCCATGTTGCTTTCAACGGCCGCCGCGAAGCTGACCTGGTCAACCTCGCATACCCAGCAGATAAATTCTCCGCAGCCCAGCGGCCGGACCGCATGCACGCCGTCAATTCCCGCGCTGCCGATCTTCCCCAGGTTTTTGGCCGGCTTGCCCGCTTTCCCTTCAGGACGCAGGGATATCCCGTAAAGATAAAGAGCGTTCGCGGCTATTTTCCTGTTTGAATTTGCCATAACTCGCCGGTAAATTTCTTCAATTTCGCCGCGCCCGCAACCTCAGCGGGAAATTCCCGCGCCAGGTACAAGCGATGCTCTCCATATTTCTGCCGCAACAACTGCAAGGTGGCCATCTGCCACTGTTGCGCCCGCCGGCAGCGCATGCAGCCTGTTTTTCCCTTCAATGGCGCTGGTTCCAGCAGCACGCGGTTCACAAAAAGCGAATCCACCGCGATGCCGACTTCGTTCACCGCAGCCAGCAGCCGTTGCGTTTGCCGGTCAGGCACTGGTTCCGGCAGCATCACGGCCCAGGCCCTGCTCTGCTTCGGATCACGCATCATTTCCAGCAGTTTGCGTATTCTCTGCCCCAGTCTGGCCAGTTCTACCGCAACATCCTGAGCGAGGGCTAGTGTACGGTGCGCAGCCAGGCTTTTCAATAAAAGGCGTGACCACAAGAGAATTCGCTCTGGCATGCGCAACAGTTCCAGTGCGTGGCCCGTGGGCGCCATATCAATCAAGACGCTGCCCGGTTTGGCTTCCAGCAGGTCCAGGATGCGGAAGATGGCAAAAACTTCGTCCACGCCGGGAGGCACGACGTCCATCAATGCGGCGAAGACTTCTTTCTCAAACGTGAGGTCCACATGCAAGCCGCCTGATTCCATGCTGGCGCCCGCGGACAATTGTTGCTTGATGCGCGCCGCCCAGCGGCGAAACTCAAAGACCGCATCCATCTCCATCGCGCCAAGGCCGGAGTCGTTGAGGACGTGCACCATCTGGTCACCGATCTTTTTCTGGAAAATATCATCGAGCGACGGTGCTGGGTCAGTGGAACATACGGTTATGTGAACATCTTTGTTTAGAGACCGGGAATGAAAGGCCAGCGCAGCCGTGATCGTGGTTTTGCCGACGCCGCCTTTGCCCAGCGTAAATGAGAGTCGCGTTTCGGCCACAGGCCATTTAGTCCGGATGAACTTCAATTTCTGTTTTGACGGCTTGGGCGCGGGCGCCGCCAGGTTGGCTCGACCGCCGGCAAAGACCGTGTCGCCAAAGCGGCGCAACAGCGCAGCGCCCAGCAGCGGATTTCCGGGGTCGACGCCAATGAGCCGCGGTACTCGCGGAAATTTGCGCTTGAGAAACTCAACCGCGCGCTTCCCCTGGAGCGCGCGCTGCTGGCAGCGCGGGCAGTTTTTCTCATCGAGCACGACACGATTCAGCACGATTCCGCCCAGGCGCATCTCCGGAGTAGATTCTTTCAGCGCATCAACGCAGCGCACTGCTTCGTTCAACGAAAAAGTCTCGGGCGAAGTCACCAGCAGAACTTCTGCCTGCTCCGCGCTGAAGGCTTCTTTCACCTGCCTTACCGTGGCCTGCCATTTTTCCAGAAAGCCATGTGCTGGACTGGACCTGCGTCCGCCGAAGCGCTGCGCCAGCAGATTATCGCGGCTGGAAGCGACTTCCAGAAAATTCAGGAAGCGCTGAAAGTGTCCCGGCAACTCGAACAGGCGGAGCGTATGGCCGAACGGCGCGGTATCCACAACGATGTGATCGTGCTCACCGCTCTCCAGCATGTCGCGCAGCGCCAGCAGACCCGCAACCTCGGACATTCCCGGCAGCGTGGTATCAAGCAGCGGCGCGATTTCTTCACGGTTGAAGAACGTGCCATTTTCGACAATCTTGAGTATCCCTTCGCGATTGCCCTCAAGAAATTTGTTGAATTCACGGCCGCTATCAATCTGCCAGACGGAAACTTTGCCCTTTGCGCCAGCCAGCCGATGCGATCCCGCATGGTCTTTGACCTCCAGCATGTCGGCCAGCGAATGCGCCGGATCGGTGGACATGAGCAGCGTCGATTGCCGGGGATGCCGCGCCGCAAGATGCAAGGCCAGCGCGCAGGAAACGGTCGTCTTCCCTACTCCACCCTTTCCTACGACAAAAGTCAGCTTGGCCACAGAGAGATTGTAAGCATAGAACCCTTTCGCCGCAGATATACGCAGATCCGCGCAGATTGAGTTGGAGCGTATAAAGAACAACGACATGGTGTTGGCAAAAACAAGATTACCTTTCGCAGTAAGGTGGTTTCTGATCTCGGCAATCTGCGCAAGTCAGCGGCAAACCTACCTTCCGCCCAGACGAAATTCCGCCAGCAGCGGCAGGTGGTCAGAAGCCAGCAGCGCCATGCGGCTCCGATGCAGCAAAAATTCTTCCAGCGCCAACTCGCGGTCAAAATACATGTGGTCCAGATGCATGATGGGCAGCACGCCCGGATAGGTCCGCTTGCGGTTAAGGTGCAGCTGGATATCGACGCTCTCAAAGGAACTTTGCATTGTTTTCGAGACCAGGCCGCGCGTCCACTCGTTGAAATCGCCGATAATCAGGCGCGGATGCTTCAGCTGCGGAGAAAGCAGCACCTCGCGGCTCATCAAAAGCCGGGCCTGCTTGCGGCGTTCAAGGTATCCGGTGCCCAGGTGCACATTGAATACATGGACGATTTTACCCGGCGCAATTTCCAGGTCGCAGCGGATGCACCCACGGGCCTCGCGGCGCGAGGCGGTCAGGTCATATACGCGAACTTCGCGAACAGGAAAGCGGCTGAGCACCACGTTGCCGTACACTGCGTCGCGCAGCTTGCGCGTCTCACCGATGCGGTATTCATAGCCGGCGGCGTCGGCCAGGAATTGCGCCTGGTTCTGCTCTTTGCGTCCGCCCTTCAGGCTCACAACTTCCTGCAGAGCTATTACATCGGCCTCAAGTTCGTTCAGCACTTCAGCCACTCTTGACGGACGTATGCGCCCATCAATGCCGCGGCATTTGTGAGTGTTGTATGTGGCTATGCGAAAGCGGGAATCATGTTTCATCGGCGAATGCTGTACTTGCAGGATACCGCTTGTGATTGTTTGCGAGCAATGCGTCGCCGTCGCCAAGACATGCCGGCCGTCCTTTCCGATTCATGTCCCTATGCAAGCTCCCGATTAGAATGGATGTGTGGCAGCTCTCACGCAACGTCGGTCGCTTAAGCGTCAATCAGCGAAGCCTGGATCACCCAAAGCGACTTCGTCAGCCGGGCTGGAACTGCTTACCGCGGCCGATCTCAGCCGCATTCCGTGGCTGGTACATGGATTCAGCATGCGGACGCGCGGCCTCTCGACAGCTTACGGCGGCCACACGCTGAATCTGGGCTTTACCAAAGACGATCTTCGCGACCGCGTCGAACGCAACCGCGAAGCTCTGCTGCTTTCCGCCGGCGCTGCTACCAAAGGCAAGCCGTGGCCGCTGGTAGCGGTGCGGCAGATTCATTCCGACATCATTCATGTTGTGCGCTCGCGCAAGCTGGATTTACTTAAGCATGATTTGCTTAAACAAGGCCCACTTGTTGGCGACGGCCTGGTCACCGATCTTCGCGGCGTGGCGCTCGGCATCCTCACCGCAGACTGCTTTCCAATTCTGCTGGTCGATACAAGAAAGAAAGCCGTGGGCGCGTTCCATGCCGGATGGCGCGGGACAGTGAAGCGCATCGTGGAAAAAGGCGTTGGCATCATGCGGCTGGAATTCGGCTCGCGTCCGGAAGATATTCATGCCGCGATCGGGCCCGGCATCCAGCAATGCTCTTTTGAAGTTGGCGAAGAGGTGGAAGAAGCTTTTCATACGCAGTTTCCCTATGCTGCTGAACTTTTCCACCGCGTGCAGGAGTCGGACGCGGTGCGGGAGCGCTATCCCATGCTGTTCATGAACCAGCGCGCGCCGGGCCATGGCGATCCTTGCATTAAGGTGCATCTTGACCTGCGAGAAGCCAATCGCCGCCAGTTGCTGGCCGCAGGCGTGCCCGAAAACAACATTACTGCGCTCAAGGACTGTACCGTGTGCCAGCCGCAGAAATTCTTCTCTCATCGGGCGGAAAGCGGAAAAACCGGACGCCAGATGGCGCTTGTGGGCATCCAACCGGGATAAAACCTTACCACAGATAACACTGATAACACTGATTTACACGGATCAACAAAGTTCAATAGGCCGATTTTGAATTGGTAAATCCGCTTCGTCCGTGTTCATCCGTGGTGAGATTTTTTTGCAAGGCCAGCCGCGAAGCAAAAAACAAAAGGCCATGGGCCAAAAATCCCGTTCTGAAGCGCCCAGGGCTGTGTATCCTTTTAGCTAGCAGAGACGGTTTATGTTTAACTTCGCTTTTCTCAAGACCATCAAATCGCCGGAGCAGCGCAAAGCTTGGTTCGTCGCTATCCTGGCCGACGCCATCCAGATCGTGGGCATGCCCCTGTTTGCTGAAGGCGGCCTCTCGCCTCTGGATACCGGGCTGGACGTAATCGTCGGCGCAATCCTCATCAAGCTGCTGGGATGGCACTGGGCCTTTCTGCCCACCTTTGCCGCGGAGCTTGTCCCTGGACTCGACCTCTTCCCCACCTGGACCGCAGCAGTGTTCTTTGCCACGCGCCAGTTGAATAGCGCACCCGAGCCGGAAATGATTGATCGCGACCGCAAACGTACGACCGAGCCGGAGATCCTTGATCCGGGACCGGCGCCGGCAAGACGCATGTAGGTACTTCCGTTTCTCGGCGATATCGATTTCGGCGATCCCGGGAATTGCTGATTCGCGCAAATCCGCGGCCAAAATCCCCCGGCTTTTTAACATCGATTTGTTGCCTTTCTAGTAACATTTTCGGCCTACCCCACCCGGGGGTAAGGCTTTTGTTGAAAACAATGGCCAAACTGCCATTCGATAAGACAGTCAAAAGGCTGTCGACCGTCCTTTTTCTCGTTTTCTCCAGCTCGAATCGCGTTGCTTTTTTCTCGCTCGCCCGATCGCCAAATTTACTCTCTAGTAAATCGGTTTGCGGATCACCCGATCTTCCTTACCCACCCCCCATTTTTGCGCTTTTGTTGCAAACAAAGCACTTGTTCCATTCAACCCAAGGGTGATCCAGGCGTGATCCAGGCGTGACGCTTGGGTGATCCAGGCGTCACCCAATCCCAGACCTAGTCCCAGTCCCAATCCCAGTCGGTAGAGGGTCGCAATCCTTGCCAAATACCAACTACCACGTACCAAAATACCCTGCTTCGGCCAGTTGCCAGTTGCTAGCCGTTAAGTTTTCAAAGACCGTTCGCCGTTCCGCCTGGACGGACAGGACTATTCAGCCTCTTAGCCGAATAGTCTTTTGCATTATGTCGTATTTTATTCGCTATTGCAAGGGGAATCAACCCTTTTCTCGTGTCAGCTGGGACAGTCGGCAATGCTGGACTATTTCGCTATTATCGCTTGAGTAGTTGGGCACGCTTCGCCCGGTAATAACGTTCGCCCAATAATCCCTCCGGTCCTAACTGTTTTACCAATCTTCTAACCCCAGGCGAAGTCCCACTCTGGAGTATTTCCCGCCCGTTCGACGCAAGCCTTAACGGCCCGGGGACACACACAAGGGTAAGCTGCGGTAGGTTCGCTATTGGCGAGAAGTCAACTTCAGCTTTTTCATCCTGAAAGTGTAAGTGGATGGATTTCAGAGACTTCATGTTAGCAAGGGGAGCAAAGTTGCAAGGTGCACCAATAATGAGGAATTCTAACTTGTTCATTTCTCCCAGCGGTTCTAAATTATTTATTTTCGAGCAACCATCCAACAATAGAGCCTCAAGATTGCCTAACCCCTTTAGGGGTCGTAGATTCGTGACAGATGTACATCCCTGTAGGTTAAGAGACTTAAGCTTGCTAAGGTTACTAAGAGGAGCAAGGTCGGCGAGCGTCAAACATCCGCTAAGGTTCAGATGCTTCAACCGTCGTAGCTCGGTCATGCCGATTGACGAGGCTAACCAACTCTTTCGGAGATCCCCATCATGCTCCCTTAACAAAGTGCGAATAACCTTATTAGAGTTAGGGCTATAATACCGCCTAGAAGGTGATGCTTCACGCTGCGAAAAAACCCAGCGCCAACATTGCTGCCTTATCAGCCTGCGGGTTTCGGCGCTCAACAAAACGAACGGATCGGTGGCTAATTCCGCTAATAGACCTGCTGCACTTAGGGCTGTTCCCGTTTTGTCTTGTTTCAGTCGTCCGCTGAAAAGATAATCGAGGAGCGCCTCTGTCTCGTCCACAGACTTTTCGGAAAGCAACTCAAACAAGAGGACGAAGGTTTCAGTCCATATCTCCGAATTTGCCCATGATCGCAATTGTTCGTTAGAGGGCTCAAGCCTTTTATTGTCCGAGCCAAATCTTGATGCGGTCAGGCGGGGCTCTAAAAAGCAAGCCGCAAAATACTCCTGAAGTGACAAATGCATGAAAGCGAATTTACCCTCTGCTCGCGGCAAAAGTAGACCGCTGCGTTGGGCAAAATAGGTAAGAAGGACGTCAGATTCAGTCCGAGAGTCTTTGGCGCCCGAGTCAGACATCGCAGCGCGAAGCCACTGCTGAACTTGGGAACGGGCGACCAGAATATCTCCTCGCGGGGATTGCGTGCCCTTAACCGAACGACGCAGTTGCATACGATATGCGACAGCGGCTAGCCATCGTTTCTTTTGTGCAAGTGAGTATGGTAGCTGATTCAGCTGCCGTCGTAGATCGATGGATTCTAGATATGCTGTCGCAATTCTCTCATAGAGCTCAGTTCGGCCATGTGGCAGCGTGGCATTCTTGTGATGTATTAGCGACATCAAGGTAAGCAAGTAAGGAATCCTGCCAAGGCGCTGGGTACCTTCATTTTCCCGTATTGCATTAATAAAATCCTGCGCTTTTGTTTGGACCATTCCCTCGTCTTTTTCATGTTGCGTATACCAGTTAACGGCAAATGTGCGTATCTGCTGATCATTGAACGGTGCCATATAATTTAGCCCGGCCATTGATGTCCTAAGCTTCTTGGTTCGATTTGTATGTCCTACAACTTCAGCGCTAGCGTTTGAACGCGCCGAAACGGTTTCGATTTTGATGTGAAAAGGGACTTGCTCGTATCCTACGACGCGCGACGTCAGAAGCCAGCTACTTAGCGGATATGCACTCATTCCTGCATGCACTGCGTCGCGCAGTTTACGCCGGATGCTGAGGTTGCCGACCTCATCTAATCCGTCGAGTAAGATGATTGCTCTTCCTTCTTTTAATAAAGCCTCGATATGTTTTCGCGTCCCCAAAAGTCGTCCAATGCGATGCTCAAGAAAAGCATCTAATAGGCCTTCCCACGTTAGATCCGCTTTCAGATGCAACTCTCTTAGAATCATTGGCAGTGGCAGCAGGCCGCCGAAGTGTTTTGCCCATGGGCTGCTCAGATTCGGATGCTGACGACACAACTGCCAAGCAAGACAACTAACTAAGGTGGATTTCCCGGACCCCGGGTCCCCCAGCAGCACGAGCCGAGAGCTCTGGCGAATCGCATCAATCGGCTGAAAGCAGCTAGGCCAGCGGAATAGTGGGGTGTCGGGATGAATCTCTTGTGCGCTAAAACGCGGTTCAACATAGAGATTATCCAGCTCGACATCCGACATATCTTTAAGAAATGGGATCTCAACAAACCTTATGTGGTTGTGGGCGCTTGAAACTGCATCACAGAATTTTGTGAACTCGGGTTGTGTGTGAGGCCAACCGAACTTGTGCGGCAAATCTGAACCGACGAGATGTTCTCGGTTGGAAGTCGATCGACGAGCCCTTGTGTGCGATGAAGGTTCGCTGTGGACTTGCCCACCTGGCGCAACCAATAAAGGCTCGGGATAGGTACCTCCGTCCCGTTCGTCTAGGACGCAGTGTTCTGTGTCGCGCTCGAACCTCCACCCATTAGCGTCCTTGATAGCGAGTCGGGGCCATTGGCGGAGAGTTGGTCCGCTCGCTCCAAACTCTCTATGCGACCGATCGTATATCCGTGTCGTCTATCGATGGACGGGGGCTCACCGAATTTTTCCAATCCGAATATCGAAGCGCCTTGCCAGTAGCGCAGTACCGGTCCGCCGCCAGCCGACGTCGATCTCATCACATTGGCATGCATATGCCCAAAAAGATGTACCGCGAACCTGCCGGCCGGATTTATTTCAGGGTAAATATCGCTGCGCGACCGCGAATCAAGCCAGTCGGGGCCGTGATGGGTTAGTAATACGCAAGCATCGTGCGCTTGAACCCATTCGGCTAGGTCATCACCACAGGCAGAATGAATCTGCCTTAGATCCCAAGCGAGGCGTCCTACATAGTCGCCTTGAGCTAACTGAAGAAACGTCGTATTCATCCCCACTATTCCTATCTTTTTCGGCGACGACTTAGGAACCGCATCTGGAATCTCTAAGCTGAGAGCGATATCGCCTGGAAGAATCCCGCGTTGTAACCCGTGCTTTTTGCAAAAGGGCGATCTTTCGTACCATTGGTCATAATTCGCAAATGCCGTAGTTACGATCTCACGATATTCGCAGGCTGGATCAGTCCAGAATTCTTCCTCAATCTCGTGGAATCCTCCTTCCCGGAAAAGCTGTCGTAAAGCGGCTTTCGGCTTCTTGGTGTCAGGTCGGATGAGATCATGATTGCCCGGAACAGGCACGAGAACAACATTCTCCGATCCGAGTTCACGCATCATTTCCCAGAGAGGGCCTAGGACTTGTTCATCTAGTCCCGCGAACTCTTCCGGCTTTCCGGACTGAGCGAGATCGCCGGTGAACAGTACGGCATGCCACGGCCCTGACCGCTCATGCAGCGCTCTGAGATCATCAAATAAAACTTTCCTGACGTTCGTCCACAGAGGACGTTGGCCAGTTAGTCCAAAATGCAAATCGCACAAGTGAATCCAGCTAAATGAACTCATACCTAATCCTCATCGAAGGATACCCTGCCGTGATCCAAAGGAGCACGATTGGGTTTTGAATAGTGGTGCTTTAATTTGGTACTCTGGAGTGACAGCGATCAACTGTCGGCTTAAATGGTGACGCGGACGCAAAGAACCTGACGTAGGAGTTCTCCCTTTGGTAGCCCTTAGCCGCACGGATCGGACACCTGACAAAACTTAACAAGGGAGTGATTTAGAGCGGCCTTCGAAGGCTACCATGTTAATGTTCGCCTATCCAAGCGTTTTTTCACACCATCTAGGTGCTATCGCCCCAAAACGCTCAGATCGTCCAGTGCTGCTGTATAATTTGCCGCATGAAAACTTCACTTCTCCAACGCGTCGTGTGTCTGCTGATGGTCTATGTGTTACTGGTCCCGCAAGTGTGGGCCACCTGCGGTGGCGGCGGCGGCGGAGGCATGGGCGGAATGGGTGGAGGATCGAGCCAACAGACCTACCAGGTGCCGTGGAAGCTGATTACGCCGCAGGCGCCGGTGAAAGAAGGCCTGGCCGTCTACTGGTTCCCCACCGGCAAGGACGAGGTTGAGCGCTCAAGCCTGCGTGAATCGCGCACGCTGCAGCTTTATTCGCAACAGTGCGTGACTATGGGCATTGTGGACGCACAGACCGCGCTGGGGCAGAAATATGTCCCGGACGGAAAGCTTCCCGTGGCGGTATTGGTGCAGGCCGATGGCACGGTGGTGGATAAGCTTGAAAACAAGAACGGCAAGCTTAAAGTCGGTGACCTGGAAAAGCTGCTGGAAAGCGAAATGAAGAAGCGCGAGTCTGCGGTGAAGGAGAAGATGGAGGACGCCAAGTCCAAAGTCAAATCCGGCGACAGCAAGACCGCTATTGCCGAGCTGAAACAGGTGGCCGAGCAGAAATGCATGTTCCCGGGCAAAGCCAAAGACGCGGTAAAAGAACTGAAAAAACTGGGCGTAACTGGCTTGAACGCCGACGCGATGCCCGACGGCCCGAATTTTGATCCCGTGGTGAGCGCAAAGATCCAGAAAACGATGTCGATGGGCCTGATGGCGGAAAACGACGCCAAATACACGCTGGCGCAGAAGTATTACACCGCCGCGCACAACCTTGATCCCAACGATCCGACGCCGCTACGCTACCTGGGCGAGCTGTATCGCCACCACACGGGCGAGTGGGACAAAGCGCGCACAACCTTCAACGCGATCCTGGCGATGCCGGCTGATCCACTGTCGCGCGCCGTGGCGCTGCATGGACTGGGCAAGATGACAATCCATGAAGGCGACTTCAAAAAAGGCCTGGGGCTGATGGAATCTTCCACGCAGGAGTTTCCGCTCGCGCTGGCCTACCGCAACCTGGCCGTCTATTGGAATTCTGAAGGTGACAAGGCGAAGGCCGATCAATACACGCGGCAGGCGCTGGCGCTCGATCCGAAAGAACCCTTCAACCTGATCTTTGCCGCAGCTTTCATGGCCGGCAATGGACATGGCGACGAAGCGCTGAAGATCGCAAAAGATAATGAAAAGATCCTGTGCGCTTCTTACAATCTGGCCGCCATCTATGCGCAGCTGGGGCAAAAAGACAAAGCGCTCTCACTGTTGAAACGCCACTTCTTTGAGTATGAACGCTATCAATCCGTGCGCAGCAAAGAGATGATGGAAGCGCGCGTGGATGCGGTGTTTGCGTCGCTCTATAAGGACCCGGCATTCGTGGCGCTAACCAGCGGCGCGGATGGCAGGCTGCCTCTGCCGGCGATGGGCAGCAAGCCGGCTGGAAATTAGTCGGGCGAAGAACAAGCAGCTTTCGGACGACATTGGGCGAAAGGCCGGCTCTGCGTCCTTTGGGGCCGGGTGAGCAAAAATCGATGTTCCAGGTCGGCTTTGCGATGGGTGAGTCTAAAACAGCGTGAATTGATGGTTCCATTTTGGGAATCGGGAAACTTACGTAATATCGTTTCCGTTCTGCGTGTTTGCTAAAGTAGAAGCGAATTCAGTCGATAACAACTGCAAGTATGCAAGCCCTCACGATCCTCGTAGCTGAAGATGATTTGCTCTCCCGCATGGTGCTGGAACGTTCCGTGGTGCAATGGGGTTACCACCTGGTTTCGGCCCCGGATGGCGAAAGCGCCCTGGAAATGCTGCAGACCCGCAGCATTGATGTCTGCCTGCTCGACTGGGACATGCCGAAGATGAGCGGCCTGGAAATTTGCAAATGGCTGCGGACGAGCGTCACAAACTCAACGGCGTATGTGATTCTGATTACTGGAAGAGAGCAGCCGGAAGATATCCAGGCCGGCTATGAAGCCGGAGCGGATGACTACCTTACGAAACCTTGTGACCTGAAATATCTCCGGCGGCGGATCTCTGCCGTGGCAGAAAAGCTCAACCGCCAGGAATTATTGCTGGAGGCAGACCCGAGCGAAAGCGCGGAAAATCACGGGGTTGCCGGGCTCAGCCCGCTTGATATCTATCTGTCCGATCTCCGCTTGATGCGACGCAAGACATAGGCGGTAGATTCGACACGCCGCCTAATCGGCGCCGTCTTGAATCACTACAACATTCTTGCCCATGCGCCGCCCGACATCGGCACATGCCGTAACGGTTTCATCGTCAGTCTGCCGCGTGCGTACGATCTCCAGCAGTCCCGCCTCAGAAACGGGTGCGGCAAAGCGCATACCCAGGACCTTTTGCGCACGATACGTCACAGAAGCGATTTCCGTCACGCTCAGCGATGAAGTGTTTGACGCCAGGATGGTGGCCGGTTTGCAGATCTTGTCGAGCAGGGTAAAAATTTCGATCTTGGATTCCATCTCTTCCGGGACCGCCTCAATCACCAGGTCAGCCTGACGGGCAGCTTGCTCCACGGTGGACGCAAATTCCAGGCGGCTGAACGCGCCTGCGGCTTCAGGTTGACTGATGACGCCAAGATCGGCGGCGCGGGAAAGATGCTCGCTCATTTCCGCGGCAGCGCTGCGCAGGCTGGCGGGAAGAATGTCTTCCAGGATGGTGCGGTATCCCCCCAGTGCGGAGGCAATGGCGATTCCGCGGCCGATGGCTCCGGCGCCGATCACCGCGATAGACCGGATTTCGGCCATGGAACTAGCCTTTATCCAGGCTCTCCAGCGTCTTCATAAAGCTCGGGTCTGAGGCGCGCATGTAGTCGGCCAGCCGTTTGCGTTCTTCCGGGGTCATGGTGGAAATTCCTACAACGATGCGGCGCAGTGTGGCGGCGATATCGTCCACATAATTCATCATTCGAATCAGTTCACCAGTTGCTGGCATGCTTGAGGCGGCTCCTTTTTTCCAAATAGCATTTTCGACTCTTCCGGGCAAATTAGCAAAGAGCCGGATCGTTCGCCACGTCTCCGGATTGTTGCATCTAAGTTGCTGGGAGCATTCTGCCTCAAAAAAAGGTCCCATCGATAAAAGCCCCATGAGAGCCAATTCATCGGTATTGACGCCAGAGACGAGCGGTATTTCGGAGTGCCTTGACCGTTTGGCGTCAGAAAAGCGCCACGCCAAGCCGCTGTCCACGTACCGTTTGCAGTTCAATGCCGGATTTCGCTTTGAAAATGCGCGACGCCTCGTGGGATATCTGCACGCTCTGGGCATCTCGCACATTTATTCCTCGCCCATCCTCAAGGCACGCACCGGCAGCTTGCACGGGTATGACATCACTGACCACAACCAGCTAAATCCTGAAGTCGGCAGTTATGAAGAGCTGAAGGAGCTGGTCCACGAGTTGAAAAACTACGGCATGGGGCAAGTGCTGGATATCGTGCCCAACCATATGGGGATCGGCCCAGGAGGCAATCCGTGGTGGTGGGACGTGCTGGCGAACGGTCGCGCATCGGAATTTGCTGAATTTTTTGACCTGGACTGGGACCCGGTCAAGCCCGAGCTGCACAACAAGCTCCTGCTGCCCATCCTGGGCGATCAATACGGCGCCGAGTTGGAAGCAGGGCACATCAAGCTGGTGAACGACGACAATGGCTTTCACGTTGAGTATTTTGACAAGCTGCTGCCGCTCGATCCCCAGACCGTTCCCATGATTTTTGAACCCTTGGGGCATGAGCTGCCGCAGGAGCTGCGCAACTTGTTGTCTGGGCTGCGTAATCTGCCGCCACACAGCGCCAATGACGGCGACCTGGTGCGCCAGCGCCGCCGCGTCATTCCTTCACTTACGGTCGCACTGAAAGAGTTGATGGAAAAGTCTGCTGAGTCGCGGCAAAGCGCGACGAAAGCGGCCAGCCTGATGAACGGGCACGCAGGCGTCCCACGAAGCTTTGACGCGTTGCACCGCCTGCTGGAAGACCAGGTTTACCGGTTGGCGAACTGGCGTGTCTCGGGCGAAGAAATCAATTATCGGCGCTTTTTTGACGTGAACGACCTGATCGGCCTGAGCATGGAAAATCCACGGGTCTTTGCCGCAACGCACCAGCTCTTGCGGCACCTGCTGGCTGATGACATGGTACAGGGCCTGCGCGTGGACCACTGTGACGGCCTGTTGAATCCGCGGCAATACATGGTGCGCCTGCAAATGCTTTATGCGGCCAGCCAATGCGGCGGCGCCGCCGCACGGCCTCCCCTGGCGGAAAACGGGATTGAACTGGATTTCCAACAGGCTTTCGGGCAGCACGACTGGATGAACCAGCGCGCACTGCTCTACACCGTGGTGGAGAAAATCCTGGAGCCCGGGGAAGAATTGCCGCGCGAATGGCCGGTGGACGGGACATCAGGCTACGACTTCACCACGCTGGTCAACGGCTTGTTCATTGATCGGCGCAATGAGCGCAGCTTCACCAATTTCTATCACCGCTTTACCGGCGTTTCGCAGGACGTGGAAAGCGTGATCTATAACAGCAAAAAATTAATTATGCACGCCTCTCTCGCCAGCGAGGTCAATGTGCTCGCCCACATGCTGGACGCCATCTCGGCAACCGACCGTTACGCTCGCGACTTTACCCGCAAGTCCTTGCGCGACGTGATTCGTGAAACCATTGCGTGCTTCCCCGTCTATCGCACCTACATTGACGAGCGCGGCGAAATGACGGACCGCGATCGCGCCTATATTCACGAAGCCGTTTCCCGGGCCAAACGGCACAATCCGGACAAAGCCCCGGCGAGCTTTGACTTTCTGCGCGACATCCTGCTGCTGCGGCACAAAGACTCAGAAGACCAGTCAGACCTCTACCGCAGGAAGCTTCATTTCACTCTGAAGTTTCAGCAGCTCACCGGGCCGGTAATGGCCAAGGGCATGGAAGATACCGCATGCTACGTCTATAACCGCTTCATTGCCGTAAATGAAGTAGGCGGATCGCCGCGCCAATTCGGTATTGCCCCCGACGAATTTCATTCCGGCAACCTGAAGCGCGCGGAGAGCTGGCCCTATTCCATGCTTGCCACTTCAACGCATGACACCAAGCGCAGTGAAGACGTCCGGGCCCGGCTGGACGTGCTATCGGAAATGCCCAAGACCTGGGCCGCACACGCCTTGCGATGGCGCAGGACGAACCGCCTGCGCAAGCGCATGTTGTCGGACGGACGGCGAGTGCCGGATTCCAACGAAGAGTACCTTCTCTACCAGACGCTGGTGGGATCGTGGCCGTTCGACTTCCGATCCGACGGGGCGCCTGAAGACTACGTGAAGAGGGTCCAGCAATACATGGCCAAGGCTGTTCATGAGGCCAAGATCAATCTCAGCTGGATCAGCGACGATCCGGCTTATGTGGAAGCCCTGCGGCAATTCGTCGATAAAATCCTGACTTCCGCAACATCCACTCGCCCGAATGCTTTTCTGGAGCAGATGCACGCGTTCATGCCGGCCTTAATGTTCTTTGGAGCAATCAATTCCCTGGCGCAACGCGTGCTTACGCTCACCTCTCCCGGCAACCCTGATCTTTATCAGGGCACGGAGCTGTGGGACTTGAGCCTGGTAGACCCCGATAACCGCCGGCCGGTGGACTATGGCTTGCGAGAGCAGTTCCTCACCGAACTCGACCACAAAGCTGAATCAGGCGATCTGCCGGCCCTGTGCGCGGAGTTGCTGAGCAATTACCAGGATGGACGCATCAAGCTTTGGACCACCATGCAGGTGCTGCGATTGCGGCGTGACCGGCGCAACTTATTTCATCCGGGCCGTTACCGGCCGCTGCACGCCACAGGCGCCAGGCAGCAGCATGTGGTGGCATTCGCCCGCGAGCACAATAACCAGGTGGCAATCGTCGCCGTGCCCCGTTTGAGTTATACCCTGGCCGGAGGCGCCATGCGCGCCCCGCTGGCCGAACTGTGGGAAAACACTGAACTGCCGGCGCCCCCGCGCAGCGCGGAATTCCTGGAAAACGTTTTTACCGGAGAGAAGATCAGGGTCACGGCGCAACGGACGCTGTTATGCCGCGAAGTCTTCGCGCATTTCCCCGTCGCCCTTCTGGTCAGCACGTAACGTTTGCGGGTTACGGTCGCTGATAGAAGAAAGCGTGGCAAGTTTTTCGGCAAGCGATGGGGTGAGGGCCTTTTTGGCGAAGCGCCAACCCCAGTTGCCATCGATCAAAGAAGGCGTGTTCATGCGGGCTTCGCTGCCCAGGCCCAGAAAATCCTGCAACGGCACAATCGCCAGCCGGGCCACGGAGCCAAGTGCCGCCCGGATGAAGGCCCAGTGCATTCCGTCCGCCGGTTCGCCAAAATAAGTGGCCGCGTACCGCCGCTCGTCCCTGCTGGCCGAAGATTTCCACCAGCCGGCCGTTGTGTCATTGTCGTGCGTTCCGGTATAGACGACGCAGTTGGGCTCAAAGTTCTGCGGCAGGTAGATGTGCGCTCCAGGATCGCCAAACCCGAATTGCAGAACTTTCATTCCCGGCACGCCCAGCCTCTCGCGCAAGGCATGCACTTCCTGGGTAATCAAGCCGAGATCTTCGGCGATGAAGGGAAGATCGCCAAGGCTCGCGCGCAGTGCGTTGAACAAATCGTCACGCGGGCCCGCCACCCATTTGCCGTGAACTGCGGTGGGCTCCTCTGCGGGGATTTCCCAGTAGCTTTCAAAACCGCGAAAATGATCAAGGCGCAGGATATCGCAGGTCTCCAGCGCGCCCTTCATGCGCTGGATCCACCAATCGTATCCGCGGGACCTGCATACATCCCAACGGTATAAGGGATTGCCCCAGCGCTGGCCAGTCACGCTGAAAGCGTCCGGCGGCACTCCGGCCACGACCGTCGGCTGTAATTTCTCGTCAAGAAAAAAAAGATCGGGATTGCGCCACACGTCGGCCGAGTCATAGTTCACGAAGATGGCGACGTCGCCCACAATCCGGATTTCGCGCTGGCCGCAATATTGGTGAAGAGACCGCCATTGCTCGAAAAAAGCGAATTGGATGACACGCTCGACTTCCAGCTCGCGCTGGTAGTCCAATCCGAACCGGTGAAGACCTTCAGCTTCCCGGCGCGCCAGTTCCGCCGGCCAGGAACTCCACGTGGCCCCGCTATGTACCTGGCGCATCACGTCAAAGAGCACAAAATCTTCCAGCCACCATGCGTGGTCACCCTTGAATTCGGCAAAACGGCCTCCATCGCCATTGCCGAGATCCAGGAATTTCTGCGCTGCGCGCTGCAGCAGCGGCATCTTGGAGGCCTTCACTTCGTCGAAATTGATCCGGGAATGCGCCGGAGGCAGCTTCTTCAACTGCTCTCTTTCCAGCCAGCCACGCTCAGCCAGTCTTTCCATGCTGACAAGAAGAGGGTTGCCGGCAAACGCGGAGATGGCTGAATAGGGCGAGTTGCCCATTCCTGGCGGTGACAGTGGCAAGACCTGCCACAGACCCAGGCCCGAGCGCATGAGGAAATCCGCAAAGGCATAGGCTTCAGGACCAAGGTCGCCGATTCCGCCCAGCGAAGGCAGCGAGGTTGGGTGCAGCAGAATTCCGGCCGATCGCTGGGACAGCATAGTTCCTATGATGCAGACTTAGCTGCGGGATTTGGTAAGGCTATCCATTTCTGTCTTGTTGATCTTCACCTTGCCCTCTTTTTCAAGGCGCGTGCTCAGATCGTTAACGAACACGTTCAGCACTTCCTGCTTTTTTTGTGAAGTCAGGGTTTCGCGCAGTTGATCGCGCTGTTTGGCAAACGCCGGATCGGCAGGAGAAGGCTCTTGCCGTTCCACCACTTGCAGGACTGCCTGGCTGGTTCCCATGTTCAATGGGCCGCTTATCTCGCCCTGCTTCAGGTTGAAAGCGGCGCCCGCCGGTCCAGACATGGATCCGATGTCGGGCACCTGTTGCGACCGGCCAACCAGATCACTGGTCTTCACCGTAGCGCCGGCTTCTTTCGCTGCTTTCGCCAGATCATGCTCGGCATGGGCGCGGTCCGCCATCTCCTGTGTCTTGCGCCGCAGGATGTCGCCCGCGCGCTGGTTCTTGAATTCCGTCGCCACGCGGTCCTTTATTTCTTCAAAAGTAGGGGTGCGCGCCGGCTCGATCTTGGTTACCTCAAAAACCACTGTGCTCTGTGGTGTCTGTGTGGCCTGCGGACCGGCTTTGTCGGTCGCGGCAAAAATGGCGTCCATCAACGGAGGTTGAGGACCGATGCCCGGCAGAGCATCGTTGTGGCCAATCATGTTGCTCTGGATGACCTGCGCGCCATACTTGGCCGCGGCCTTCTCCAGGCCCTGTTTCTGCGCCACTGCCTCGGCGTCCGCGGACGCTTTGTTCATTTCAGTCCTGATCTTTTCCTGCTTAATGCCTGACTCGATGCCCGCTTTCACTTCGGCCAGCGGAGTCAGATGGGCATCTTCCTTCTCTTCAGTCTGAATGATGTGGAAGCCAAATGGGGTCTGGACCGGATCACTGATCTGGCCCTTGCTCTGGGAAAAAGCTACCTTCTCAAATTCCGCGACGGTCTGACCTTTCCCGATCCAGCCGAGTTCGCCGCCCTTCTTGGCGTGGGTCGAAGGATCTTCATTGCCGGGATCGTTACTGTATTTGTTGGCCAGATGGGCAAAATCACCGCCGGCCTTAAGCTGTTTCAGAATGTCCTGGGCTTTTGCGCGCGCTGCATCCACGCCTTTCTGGTCCACCTTGCCGTCCGGGCCAGGCTTGGGGGTTTCAATAAGGATGTGGCGAACTTTGGCACGTTCGGGCACGCGATAGGCATTCTGGCCCGCGCTGTATGCGCGCTGGATTTCAGCCGGATCTACCGTCACTTTGTCGGCAACGCTTTTTTCGTTCAGGACAAAGTACTTGATCTGGCGCTTCTCCGAGGTCGAATTCGCGTATCGCGCCTTATTGGCTTCATAAAATGCCTTCAGTTCCGTGTCCGTCGGCTTGATCGTCTTGGCAACGTCTTCCAGCTTCAAAACGGCATACTGGAATTTCACCTTGGTGTTCTGGTCTTTGTAGGCCTGTTCCACGTCTGAGTCGGGCACGGTCGCGTTGGCCCCGATCACACTGAGTAGCTTCTGCTGCAGCATCCCCAGCCTGAACTCGCGCTCAAAGCTCTCCACGGTGTAGTTGTTCTGACTCAGCAACGCCTTGTACTGATCCGCGCCAATCCATTTTCCGCTCGGGAAAAAAGTCTGCCTGGAAGGGCCATATTGCAGCTCGTCACGAAATTCCTGGTCTGAAACGCGCAGCCCCATACGCTCACCTTCATATAGGATTTCCGCCTGCTGAATCAGCTGCTTGATGGCCTGCTGCCGCATGATGGGCATATAGAAGTCGGGAATCTGGTTCCCGTGCGCCTGCGCCTGCACCACCTTGGCGACCTCCTCGCTGCGAATTTCATGCCCGCCAACGGTTGCTACCACGCCTGACTCGGTGGCGTCCGTATTACCCGAGAAACCGGGGATGAGGTAGGTCACCATGCTGGCGGCCAGGACCAAAAGGAATCCGGCGAGGATATATTTTGCGGCCTTGTTGCCGCTCTGCAGAAACTTAATCATGGGTGGAAAGCTCCAGGGATATTATGAGGTCAACTATCCTTATATTATAAATGGCCCAGTCATTTAACAAAACTTTACCGCTGGACAATGGCCTGGCGTACGTTTGTGAGCATCACATCTCTCGACATACCCCAATATCCAAAAGTTTAAATGATCAGCCACCAAAGTAAGCCGCAGACCACCTGCTTTTTGCGCAACAAGCGGGTCAATGCCGTGTTACATCTGTCTTCGGGCCCGGTTTGGGAGTTTTCAGCCACCCGAGCGATTTCTGGTCCACTGTTTTCAATGTAGTAATCCTTCGATACGCGCGAGGTAGAAAAATGCCGGCAAGCAAGCGTTTTCCTCTCTTTATTGCCACGATCATCGTCGTCTTAATCGTTACAGGTTGCGGTGGAGGGAATAACCTGAGCTTCCCAACGCCGCAAGGCACGTTTACAAACGCAAACTTCAGCGGCGCGTTTGCGTTTTCCTATACCGGGACGGACGGCGCCGGGTTCCTGGCTGTGGCCGGCAGCATTCAGGCCGATGGCAATGGCCATATCACCTCCGGTAACCAGGACATCAATAGCGGCCAGCTAAACGCCCCGGTTAGCGTTGCCGTTAGCGGCACATACAAGGTCCTCGCGGATGGACGAGGCTCGATAACCTTGAATTCGACTGCTGGAAACACCACTCTGGATTTTGTGATCGTTTCCGGCGGACACGCGCTGGTGACGCGTTTTGATGCCAGCGCCACCGGCAGCGGAACAATCGACCAGCAGACGAGTTCCGCATTTTCCAACGCTGCCCTGGCGGGGACATTTGCCATCAGCGTTTCAGGAATCGATTCCGCCGGGCTTCCTCTGGCGATCGCCGGTAACTTTACGGCTGACAATGCCGGCACCCTGACGACGGGAACTGACGACTCCAACGACAACGGCGTGATTGTTACCAGCGATCCCATGAGCGGTTCCATCCCCGTGGCTGCGACAGGCCGCGGCACAGCAACCCTGAACACCGTAAAGGGCGCACTAAGTTTTGCATACTACGTTGTGGATGCGAACCATATCAAGCTGGTGGGAACAACGGCGCTGCCGGCCCTGGGCGGCGAAGCGTTCCGCCAGACTGGCCCGTTCACCAACGCATCGGTGTCCGGACCGTTCGCTTTCACCATCGCCGGGGCTGATGTGTTCAATGGCGTCCCATTTGCCGCCGGCGGAGTCCTGACTTCAGACGGCGCTGGCAACATCAGCGGCGGCGTGGAAGATTTTAATGACGGAGGGGCGACCACCCCGAACGCTACATTTTCCGGGACCTATTCCATGGCCCCGAGCGGGCGCGCGACGATGACCCTGAACACAACCGCCGGCGCGTTCACTTTTGTCATCTACCCTTCCAGCGGCGGCGTGCTGGTGCTCGAAACCGACGCCCAATTCGTGACGAGCGGCTCCGCACTGCAGCAGCAGGCCACGGCGTTCTCCAACGCAACTCTATCGGGGACTTATGGATTGAACTTCACCGCCTCGGTCCCCCACTCAAGCTCAGAGCTGGATTCAATTGCGGAATTCACGGCTGATGGCGTCAGCAAGGTCAGCGGCATCATTGACCTCAATAACTCCGGCGGTATCACCTTTGGACAACCGCTCTCCGGGACATTTTCAACCGCGGCGAACGGCCGCACCACGATGGCTCTGAAAACGTCACTGGGAACGCAAAACCTGGCCGTGTATCTGGTAAACGGGACCAGGGCAGTCTTTGTCGAACTGGATAAAGGGCTGGTTGCGGCCGGCGATATCCGCCACCAGTGACTAGAGCGAGAAACCAGGAGCAGACGAATGCTGCTCCTGGTTTTTTGTTGATCTCCATTTACGTGCCTTCATCATTTCATCCCAGAAGCATTTCATTTCCATTCTAATAGTATCTAAATTCTATCCCGCTTCAAGGTGCCTTCCTGTTGTCCACCCCTTTTGAACGGCATTCTCATTTTGGAACTATCCACAACTTTTTATTTTCTAAGGGCAACCCTCATTTGCCTCGATCACTCTTAGTCTAACTATCAGAGTTCCTGCCCAGGAGCTCTGCCGGGCCCCGTTTCATATTTTCGAATCTCGGGAGCTTTCCAATGCTACGATCCGCTCGTCTCCTCCTTCCCTTCTTCTTTCTTACTTGTGTTATCAGCGCCGCTCAAACAGCGCCAGCCATCACTGGTTTTCCTCCCTACGGATCATTTGAAAATGGAACGTTTGATGGCATCAACCGAGGAATACTCAATACCAACTTTTCCATCCCCATCGCTCACGTCAAGGGGCGGGGACTTGACTTCAATATTGCTTTGACCTATGACTCAATCATCTGGCAGCCGGGACCCAGCGGATGGACTTTTCTTGAGCCGATTACCACAAGCTTGGGCTGGCGGCTGGACAACATGATCGGATTTATCGATAACCAAACGGTTTTCACGACTGTTTTCTGCGGGTCCGTACAGACCGGAGAAACTACTTTTAACAATTACCGCTATATCGATCCGGCGGGAACTCCACATCCCTTCAGTGTCTTTGAGCAAATTGACCCTTGTACTGGGCAGGAGACCGGAGTTTTGACCGGAGTGGCCACCGATAATAGCGGATATTCCATTGTCCTAGCCGGGGGCGGATCCAATTTGTCCAACGTTTTCAGTCCTTCGGGAACCAAGGTCATAAGTCCGCAGCTCTCCATGACTGATGCCAACGGTAATTTCATTTCGAGAACACAACGTTGCGGATTCTCAGGGTGCACGGAAACTGACTATACGGACACGCTGGGTCATCTGGTATTGAAAATCTCTGGGGGCTTCTCGCAAAAAACGTATTCCGTCCTTGATGAAAACGGGACATACCAACAATACATACTTACACTTACCTCATTTCCCGTCAGCACCAGCTTCGGCTGTCCCGGAGTACCGGAATTTCCACCGTCCGGTACGGCGTCCGTCAATCTCCCTACCCAGCTTCAACTCCCCAATGGACGGTCATACACATTTACCTATGAATCTGGCAACCTGCGCCTGCAACGAGTCACATTGCCAACAGGCGGTTTCTATGAATACGATTACCCGACTACCGGGAATAAGGGTATCAATTGCAGCGATGGCAGTTACATGTCATTGACCCGGCTGCTCAATGATGGCGTGAACACCAGCACCTGGATCTTCGCCAGGGATGGAGCCGGTACAACTACGGTGACCTTCCCGCAACAGCCTTATGATGCCGCTCCAAACCAGTCCACGTATTTATTCGCCAATGGCATGCTGTCCTCGCAAAAGATCTACCAGGGAGCGGCCGGGGGCACCCTGCTGAAGCAACTGGATCTTACATACGCAGCCAACAATACTCCAGCCGCGACCAATAACACCGTCGGCTCAAAGGTTTCGCGGGTGGAAACTGATTTCGATAATTTCGGAAACCTTACCGGCTTGCGCGAGTTTGACTGGGGCACAGGAACTCCCGGATCCGCAATCCGATCCACCAGCATCGGATATCTTCCCCCAATGAGTCCGATTGGCCTAGTCAACCGCCCCACTAACATCACGGTACATGACGGAAGCCCTATGGGCCTGATCGAGTCCCGGGCTGACATTACCTATGATGAACCAGCCAATTACAGCTGTATTACTTCACCCCCACCTGGTCATGACGATACAAACTATGGGTGCAGCTTTTTGTCCCGCGGTAACCCTACTACAATAACCACTTACACTAATGCAGCGGTGCCCAGCGGCGCAATCGTCAGACACCGGTCTTATGATTCGCTGGGCAACCTGATCCAGGCTGATTCCAACGTCTGTCAGTTGCAGCGGTTTTCTTTTTCCTCGACTACGCAGTTTGCTTTTCCTGATGCTATCATTTGCGGTCCGGTCTCCGGCCCCTCCACCAGCCAGTTCTTCACGTACAATGCGTTCACCGGAACAATAACCACGCTCACCGATGAGAACAACCAGAAGACAACATTCGCCTATGATGTTCCTTTCAATCGGATTACGCAGGTCACCCGGCCTGACAACCAAAATATTACCTTCGCGTATGACGATACGAATGTAACAGTTACCGCCGAAACACCTGTCCAAGGCACCGATCGCCGCCGCGACATTACAGACTTTGACGGCCTTGCACGTCAGGTCCGCCAGACGATTGCCAATAATGCCGCAACGGTCATTTCAAATGTAGACACTATCTATGATCCCATCGGCAACATTTTCAAAGTAAGCGAACCTTATGTTGGGAGCGCCAGCGATTTCACTGAAACGCACTATGATGCTAACTCAAGAACCACCACTGTCATCGAGCCTGCCGATGGCGTCTCTAGCAATACGGCTACTTCATATGCGTATTCCGGCAATATGCTTACGATTACCGACGCAACGGGTAAGCAGATTTTGTATCAATTGGACAGTCTGGGACGCATTCAAGCGGTAACGGAGCCGGACGTCACCAATGGGAATGCTCTTACACAAGTTACCTCATATGCTTACACGGTTCGCGATGAATTGAAACAGATCAGCCAGGGATCGCAGACGCGAAGCTATGTCTACGATGACGCCGGGCGTCCGATCCAGGTACAGACACCTGAATCGGGGACCGTGAATTACGTCTTCAATCAATTTAACTTACCCTCGCAGCGCACCGATGCGCGAGGCGTGGTGACAACCTACAGTTATGACTTGATGAACCGCTTGACCCAGGCCAGCTATAACGTCGGCGCTACCGGCGTTCCCGCCACTCCCACGGTGAGTTATGCTTATGGCAGCGCTCCGGCCAGCTTCAACAACGGGCGGCTGCTTACGATGACCGACGGATTAGGTTCGGAAACCTACTCTTATGATTTGCTCGGCCGCACCACCAATATCGCACGAGTAATTTCAACCCGGACCTACAACATCGGCTACGGATATGATCTTGGTAATCAGATCGCCTCCACCACCTACCCGTCAGGGCGCATCATTACCCAGAATCATGATTCATTCGGGCGCTCGGCGTCGGTAACGGGAACCAAGAGTGGCGTTAACACCACATACGCGAGCAATTACGCTTATAATCCAGCTCTGAAAGTGACCGGGCTTACTTATGGGAACAATATAACGGCTGCCTACGGCTTCAATCCTCACAATTTCCAACTGACCTCGATGTCATACTCCAATCCGGCGCAAACCTTGTTCAGCGTTGGATACGGCCATACGCAAAATGGCGGAAACAATGGTGAGGTGACCCAGGCAACCGACAATGTCCAGGCGGGACGCTCATTGACCTACACCTATGACGCGCTGAGAAGGCTGCAAACCGCGGTTACCAGTGGCTCGGCATCGTTTGCTAAATGGGGGCTGTCATTTGCCTACGACCGATATGCCAACCGCACAAACCAGACTGTAACGGCGGGCAGTGCGCCATCCCAGTCCGCTCCGGTGGATGCCGCAACCAACCACATCACCGGATATACGTACGATGCCAATGGCAATCTCACGTTGGAGCCGATCATAAACTTTTCCTACGCTTATGACGCGGACGACAGGCTGGTGAACTTCTCCGGAAATGGCACGTCTAGCTTTGCCTATGATGGGAACGGGCTGCGGGCAAAAAAAATCGCAACGGACGGGACTGTTACGTACTATATCTTTTCCCAGGGCCATATCATCGCGGAATATCTCAATAACAGCGCGGCGCCGACGCCCGGCCGGGAATATGTTTTCCAGGAAGACGGCAGATATCTGGTCACCATCGGCGGGAACGGCACGCTTGACTTCTATCATCCTGACAATCTCTCCGTCAGATTAGTTACCGATGCAAGCGGCAACCAGGCCGGCGAGCGCGGCGGCTATCCCTACGGCGAACTTTGGTACAGCTCCGGTTTCTTTACGCGAAATAATTTCAGTACTTACACGCAGGAAACCGAAAGCACCACCGATTACGCATACTCTCGCTACTACAGCCTAAGAACGGGCAGGTTTATGCAGGCAGATCCTCTCATTGGATCTCTTGAAAACCCGCAGAGCTGGAACCGACTGGCTTATAGCCTGGATGATCCTATAAATGGCTCAGATCCGTTTGGACTTGAGACCGTATGTGGTGATGACGGACATGGCAATTTCGTATGTCATACCGTTGTGACGGAAATTCTGCCTCCTGACTTTCCCGGTTTAATTGGCGGCGGGCCGCCGGCGCCGATCTCTGGTGGCGATGATGGTGGTGGCGGCGGAGCCCCCGGACGCGGACCAAAGAAACCTGGTAAAGCCAGGCAATTCTTTGATTGCGTCAAGAAAGGTGGCGAAGACTTCAGCCTGCAAAGCGGCGTTCAGAGCTTGAGCCATGGGAAACTGGGCAATGGACTGGTCGCCCATGCTTTCCTCAGCAACAGCGTTTCCGAGGGCATAGGTTTCTTTGAGGGGGCAATCGGATCTTTTTTAACCAGTCAGGCCATTGAGAGAGGAGCTCCAAAAGCAGCCCAAGCGGCTGCGTCAGTTATACCGGATGTCTCCATTACCACTACTACGGCAACAACTGTTTCTGCACCGTCGTTCTCTTTGACGGTAGTCAAGAGCTCCATCACTAATCTCCCGTTCGGATCAATCGCGAGCTCCATCTCCAACGTCGCCACAGAAGGAGTGGAAGCTTTTGGAAAAGTAATTAAGCTTCCAGTCGATCTTTCAGTATCTGGCTTTTCGGCTGTGGTCTGCTCCATCCCGCTTTAGGAGGTATCATACTAGTTGTTGGACTTGAAACAGTTGGTTGAAAACACTTTGGCGGTTTTTGTCAAACTTTTTGCTCTGTGGTTTCCTTGCTGGGCCATTCGCAGAGCAGGTGAGTTTGATGAAAAACTTGACGGCACTATGCGAGCTGTACGCTGGACTATTGTCATCATCTGTTTTGCATGGATAGGGCAGCTTCGACCCGAAGATATTTCCACTCGCCTTGTGCTGTCGGCGATCGGGCTGCCTTTCTTTTGCTGGCCCAATTGTGCGTATCACTTAGTTAGGCTCTTCCGGCCTGCGAAACATGAAGATATTCACTTGAATCAGTAGGCACCTGGAAGATTTCCTTCCCTTCAATGAAAACAAAAAGGCGGAACGCCCTTTAGTGCGCGTTCCGCCTTTGGCTCTCAGAAAGAGCTAACGTCGATTGTTAGTAAGCCCAATTGCGGCCATTCCAGTAAAGCCAGCGCTGCCCGTCCCAACGCCGTTGATAGCCGCCATGATATCCGCGGTCGTAATGGCCGCGATCGTACCTGCGGTCATCGCGGTCAACGTAGCGTCGGTCGTCGCGATCCCGGTCGTCCCTGCGATAGCGGTCACGATCTCGGTCCTTGTCATGATCCCGATCGCGGTCCCGGTCGCGGTCGCGATCGTGGTAGGCCACATCCTGTTGAATGACTTGCGCTGACGCCAAAGCCGAGCCTCCGGTAACAAGTGCCGCACCCACCAACATTAGTCGTAAACGATTCATAATTTCCTCCCATTTCAGCCAGGCCCGCCTTGTTTCATTTCACCCTGGTTCAGGTCTTAGGCTTCTTCGTTCTGTCTGTAAAAACCCCGTTCTAACAGGTTGGTTCTGAAAGCCTTGTAACGATTGCCAAAGCCCTGTAACGAAATGTGTGGTTTTGTAAGGCAGCAAGTTTTCTGTAAGAAACCTGGAAAATCCTGGAATTTTTCTGTTCCCGACGCCTGATTGCACGTGTCTAAAGCATCCAAGAGCGGATAGAGGTGTTTTGTGGCACAAATTCCCCCCATGAGTGGATCGGAGAGACTTCTCCATGCGCTCATGCAGTGCGATGCTGAGTTGGACGTCTGGATCAGCCAATCCGAAGAGAACGCTTTGTTGTTCATCGAAAATCCCGTAGCGGCAATGCAGGCGGCAACCGCCGAGTCCGAACCTGATATGGAAGACGTGCTCGCACTGGAAGCGGTCTTGAGCGGACTGGCCCGTAAACTCGATCTGCCTTTGACGATGCACGCGGAAAAAGCTCTCGAGAACCCCTCATAGCAATCAACGGCATCTTCCCCCCAACCTGGGATCGCCGAGGTCGCGTCTATCCACGCCCAAACAAAATGGCCCGGCTCTGCTAGAGACCGGGCCACTCGTTATTGAGTAAGGGGGGTTGACCTACTCAAACCGTAAAGCTTCTATCGGATCCAGCATGGCCGCCTTCCGGGCCGGGTAAAATCCGAAGAAGATGCCCACCGCAGTCGAGAACACCACCGCCGCTCCCACCGCAACGGGCGAAATCAAGATGCTCCAGCCCAGGACCTTGGTGATAGTCATGGAAGACGCAATACCAAACAAGATACCGAGAATGCCTCCGGCCATGCTCAACACCACCGACTCACTGAGGAACTGGCGAAGCACGTCAGATTCCGTGGCGCCAATCGCAACCCTAATCCCAATTTCCCGCGTTCTCTCGGTCACGGAAACTAGCATGATATTCATGATTCCAATTCCTCCCACAATCAGCGACACGCCGGCAATCGAGGCCAATAACAGCGTCATCACTTTGGAAGACTGGTCCGCCAGTTGTGCGACGTCCGCCAGGTTGCGCACGCTAAAGTCGTCATCCTGTCCTGCGCGTATGCGATGCCGGTCGCGCAATAACGAAGTAATCTGCCCTTGCGCCGCATAGCTGGCTGACTGCGACGTGGCCGACGCCATGATGTACTGCAGCCAGTCTTGCCCCGTAATCTTTTTCTGCAGCGTGGTGATAGGCACAAAGACGCCGTCATCCTGGTCCTGTCCCATGCCGGATTGCCCCTTGGCCTGCAGTACTCCGACGACCTGAAACGGCAGGTTGCCGATGCGAATCGTCTTCCCCGTGGGATCGGCGTTTCCAAACAGGTTCTGCTGTACCGTTGCGCCCAGCACGACAACATTGGTCGCACGGGTCACGTCATCCTGCGTGAAATTTGAGCCGTGGTCAAAGTTCCAGTTTCTGATGTCAAAATATTGCGGCTCCGTGCCGGTAATGCGCGTGCTCCAGTTCTGATTGTCGGCGACAACCTGTACGCTCGCTCCTGCACCCGGCGCAACCTGCGCCACAGTTGAAATCTGCTGCTCAATCGCCTTCATATCGTCATACACCAGGGTCTTGGTAGCACCGCCACCCAGCCGTATGCCGCCTTTATTTACACTGCCGGAGCTGACATACAACAAATCGGTCCCCATCGACGCAATCTGGTCCTGCACCTGCTGTTGTGCGCCCTGCCCCAGCCCCACCGTCGCGATCACCGCTCCCACGCCAATCACAATGCCCAGCATCGTGAGCAATGAACGCATCTTGTTTCTCGTCAAAGCTCGTACCGCTATTCTTAATATCGCTATGAAATCCATATAACCCCCTTAATCAAATTGCCAGAACTGCCAATATTGCCAAAGATCGCCGAAATTGCGCTGATACTTCGATTCGCTCACACACCTGCTCTTCTCCGCTTCCTCGCTTCCTCCGCTCCTCGCGTTTCAGAGCTCTTGGTTTTTCCGATCTGCCGGCCTTGCTTTTCTCCGTGTCTCCGTGCCTCCGTGGTGAGATTTTGATTTTCCGATCTTCTTCTCCGTTCTCCGTGTCTCCGTGGTGGATGTTTGCTTACTCATCCACCGCCGGCATGCTCTTCAGCGCTTCCGCCGCGCGTGGCCGTTGCTTTACCGGATCGTCATGCCGGATCTTGCCATCGCGGAACACTACCGTCCGCTTGGCAAAATGCGCGATATCCGGCTCGTGCGTCACCAGCACAATGGTCAGCCCGCTATCATTCAGGTCTTGGAAGATCTGCATGATCTCCACTGACGTTCTGCTGTCCAGGTTCCCCGTTGGCTCGTCAGCCAGCAGGATTGCCGGCTTGTTTACCAGCGCACGAGCAATGGCCACACGCTGCTGCTGTCCGCCGGAAAGCTGAGACGGGAAATGGTCCATCCTCTCGCCCAGTCCCACCAGTTCCAACACTTCTTTCGCTCGCGCTTGGCGTTGTTCTTTTGCCATCTGCGCGTATAGCGTTGGCAACTCAACGTTTTCCAGCGCCGTGGTGCGTGAAAGCAGGTTGAATCCCTGAAAAACAAACCCCAGCTTGCGGTTGCGGATTTGTGCCAGCTGCTTCTTGTCCAGGCTGGAAACGTCGGTGCCTTCCAGGATGTACTTTCCGCTGCTCGGTTTATCCAGACAGCCCAGCATATTCATGAACGTCGATTTACCGCTGCCGCTGGAGCCCATGATCGCCACAAACTCGCCCGGCTGGATCGTCAGATCTACGCCGCGCAACGCATGCACCTTGGTTTCGCCAAGATCGTAAAACTTGTGCACGTCCTGCACCTGTATCACTGGAATGCCGCTACCCGGACGCTCCTGCTTCATCACTTCATTTTTCAATTCGACTTGTGCCAGCGTTGCCATAAAGCCCTCCCGATTTTCCTTTGTGTTCCTTCGTGTCCTTTGTGGTTAATGGTTTTACCTGCCTACTCGTCCGCCCGCTGCGCCGCGTGTCGCGCCCATTCCCGGAGCAGCCGTCGTTGCGCTGGCGGTCTTATTAGCGGCAGCCGAACCCGTCACCACCTGGTCGTCCGGATTCAAAGAGCCTTTTACCACCTGCGCAACCTCAGTCGTGGTATGGTCCGTAATGCCCAGTTTGATCAGGACCGGTGCCACGGACTTGTCAGCGTTCAGCTTCCAGACGACCGCAGTAGTGGTCTGCTGTCCAGACTGCTGCGTTGCCTTTCCGCCTTTGCGCGCTCCGGCCCCGCCGATTCCCGCCTTCTGGTACAAAGCGCTGATCTGGTCTGCGGTCAGGTCAGGCGTGAAGCGCAGTGCTCCGTTCGGAACTTTCACCACGTCAGTCGCCGTGGCCACGGGCACCGTAACGTAAGCCGTCATGCCAGGAAAAAGCTTCATGTCGGGGTTGTCAAAATCCACGATCGTCGTATAAGTCACCACGTTCTGGACGGTCGTGGCATTCAGTCGCACTGCGGAAACCTTTCCCTTAAACGAATCCTTTGGGAATGCATCCACTTTGAACGTCACGTCCTGTCCCGGCTGGATCATGCCTACGTCGCTTTCGTCGGTGCTCACGTAAACCTGCATCTTGGTCAGGTCCTGCGCAATGGTGAAGAGCGTCGGCGCCTGCAATGAAGCAGCCACCGTCTGGCCCACATCAACGCTGCGCGCAATCACCGTGCCGTCGATGGGTGAGCGAATCGTGGAGTTGTCCACATTGGTCTGCGCCACAGCCACTGCCGCAGACTTCTGTTGCACCTGCGCGCCTGCCTGCGTGACCTGTGCTTTGGCCGCGCCCACTGCCGCGTCCGCGCTCTGTGAAGTTGCGCGCGCCGTGTCTAGTTGCTGCGTCGGCGCCACGCCTTCCTGCGCCAGCGTGGTATAGCGATTGAAATCCAGCTTCGCTTGCACCGCGGCCGCCTCGGCCTTGTCCAGATTCGCTTTGGAAACTACCAGGTTTGCCTGCGCATCGGCCAGATCGGCTTTGGCCTGCAACAGCGCTCCCTGGAATAAAGAAGGATCGATCTGCGCGATCACCTGGTTCTTCTTCACGTGCGAGTTGAAATCCGCGGATAATGTCTGGATCGTGCCGGACACCTGCGAACCCACCTGCACGGTCGTCACCGCGTTGATCGTGCCCGTGGCCTGAACGACATTTTGTATGTCGCCCTTCTGTATTTTCTCCGTGAAATATTGCGGCGTGTTTTGGCTCTCGTACTTGAAAGCCGTCAGCAGCCCGATGGCCGCCAGCAGCACGCCAATGATCGTCCATTTGTGTTTTAAGAATTTCATCCTTCACCCCCAAGAGACCTGATCAAAGGCCGCCAAACCCGTGTCTCCGGCCTCTACAGGTACAGACCCGGAATTACCGGCGTCCGCGTAAACAGTGGGTAAGCCAGGGGTTAATAATTGTCAGGATGGTTAATTCGTAAAGCTAATGAATTGGCATGGAGGGTTAACGGATCTTTACGATGCGCAAGCCTTTGTCTTCAAGATGGTCTTTGCTGAACGAAAATGCCACCCCTTGGAAGTGCCATCCTGAACCGGAGCACCGCCAAGTGCATAAAAAAGATGTTCACCACATGAGTGCGACGGTGAAGGATCTGCTCCGCCGCTGCTCGGGGATAAGAAGCGCCACGTCCGGCATGTGCTTACGACTGCGAGACACGTAACAGGGCATGACTTGAGCGTTCTGCCGCGAGGGAGCTTGCGACCGAAGGCCTGCGAAGTCGTGCCGTAAGGGTCTAAAACCAAGAAATTTCCGCGCTGCCGCAGGCCCGCGCAGCGCAGCGGAGCGCCAAAAAGGAGAATTAATCGGGAGTATTATTTGAATCGAAAACCGTTCTCGACCCTAATTCTTGCTTGGTGAGATCAGCTTCGACAATGCGGAGAGATCATAGCTAAGTCCCACTTGTCCGCGTACGTCATTGCCTTTTAGCAGATCGGTCTTGTTGGACCACTTCACAGCCACCGGAATACTCAAACCCTTTTTCAGGTTGATCACGAGTTTGCCCTGCGCAACTCCGAGCCAACCCGCAGTCCCCAGAAGCACCTGGGCATCGCCCGGCAGGGGTATATTAGTTCCCGGCGCCAGATTTCCTGCCGTGATGTTGAGCACCGTCGGATCGTACTGGTATTGGCCGTACCCCGCCAGGCTCCATGTACCACGGGGTTCGTCAGGGGTTCCTCCGAACGGCTTATCAAACTCGCCGGAGAGCTGGAAATCGCGAAGCCGGCCGTAGACGGCCCCCACAGGCAGCGAAGCATAGATGGACGTGGTGAAGTTCGCGGTCAGCTGAGCTCCGGTGAGCGGAGTCCTCTTCTTAGGGTCATCGCCTTTGAATAGGTAAGAAATGACCGCGGTAAAGCTGTGCGTCGCCGGCTTGTCCTGCGGTGTGGAATACAGGTAGCTGAGGGTAGCGAGCGGTTTCCCCCGCGCGTCATCCAGCACGGTATAGACGACTTGGTTGAACGCGTCAATAGCCTGGGTCAAAGTCAACACGTTCTTTGGTGCATCCGGTGAGCTTGCCAAAACAGCATCGCAAAAGGCATTTTCATATTTCGAATATGCCTGGACAAACTTATTAAAGTCATTCGTTTTTTCTGCATCGACTGCGTCTTTGTGCCATTCGGACAAGTTTGCACTCGTCTGGGTTGCAACGCTCACACTGATCTCCGGAGTAAACAGTTTGTTCATCACGTCTCCGATGACCATGGTCGCCGAGTCAAGTGCGCTCTGGTTCGATCCCAGTGCATCTTTCCATTTTTTTAGAAAGTTTTTGTCTTGAGGGTTATATGGCCGATAAACAGCGTAGTTCACCCCAAAGGATGAAAAGGATGCATTGTTTGTTGGCAGCAACACCGAGCCAATCGAAGCGGGTGTGGCCGCGTTAGCGCTGCTCACACTGGTGGCCGTGGATGAGCCGGTTTGTGCCACATTCAGGGTGACGGTAAACGTCAGCGGCTGGATAACATCCGCATATCTGGATCTCCATTCTTGGAAGACCGGTCGGTTCAGAAAATACTTCGTGAGTCCCAGAGCATTGGCCTGAATGGTCGCGGTAGTTCCGTTGATAGTGTCAGTAAAGGCGCCAGATTCGGAAGCCAACGAGATGAAGTCCGTAGTCGTTGGTTTCGATACCAGATTGGTAGAACCGCCGGCCGTAGGCGCGCCACCGTTCTGATTGACGGCGGCGCTGGTGGAGATGGTTTGCAACGCTGTTTGTGCCGCCTGCTCTGCCTTTGCTTTAAGGTCCGACTCAATTTGTAGGAGTATGGCTCTTGATGTCACCTTATTCATGACGGTCTTAGTGTCCGCGAAGGGAAAATCAAGATTCCCAGATGCATTTGTGCGTAGCAGTTCATGGTCGGTCGCGAACTCCTGTACGAGTTGCAGGCAACGTTGAGCGCTTTCATTGTTGCGCTCACATGCCTTCTGCTGATCCGCGGTTAGAGTCTGCGCGAGCGAGACAGGAAAATAAAACGACCAAAAAAGCAGCAATCCAAGACTGCGATAAGAGAATAGACGAGCCATAGTGTCCTCGGTGGAAGCAATTTGCGAAACTCGCAACTACAGTTGTTTATTTTCCTTGAATTAGGATCGTGCTTACTCCTGAGTGCTGGCTTATGACCGGGCTGGCAAGTATTGTCTGGCCCTGGGCAAGCCGTACGATTTCGTCGTTTGGATTTGGAGATGCCAGAGTGATCACGAGTGGATGGACCTCTTGCAGCACAGTGAATGATAGAGACTTTCGATCGCCAGCCACCTGAACCAGCTGGCCGCCATAAACGGCGCTGACTATGGTCGCATTGGTAGATGTGGCAGGCGGTGCTGGCTCTAAAGTGATCGTCTCATTTGAACCCGTATTATCTGATTTAAAGATAGACACCGATTGTAATGCCATACATATCTCCTATCGAATTCCCTGTGTTAGCACAGCACTTTCAAATTGCGCTTTACATAAAATAGCGACGAGAAGACTTCTCTCCCGCCAACAAAGAACGGATTTTCGAGGAAATTCCCTGCAAAGAAAACAGGACTTTGCAGCTTCAAGTCTGTGACGCTCCTGGACTAAATTTAGGCCAAGGGGATGCGAAAAGAGTTTAGCAGTGTTGCATAATTGGACAACAAAAAGTTGCAGACTTAGAGGCAGGAAATGAATAAAGGCATAATCCCGCGAGCTCTAAAGCGCATGCGTTATGATCTTGCTCGGCCCTGAGTAGGCTGCTCTTTAGCCGTTTCTTGCGCCGCTGCTGCGGGCGTGTGCCCATATTAATCTTCCTAATAAACACCCTTCCCGTATTGCTTTGCGAAAAGTTGTTGGTTATAGTGCGCTTGTGATGATCTGTTTGAGCTCTTTCATTCCGTGTTGTTGCCCGCCTTGCCCGCAGGGGCCAATCATGCGGATGGGGCTATGAGCTAGCAGATTTTTCACAGCAAGACAAAACGCCCTCCCCCGCTGCCGACACGCAGCGGTTTTTTATTGGATCGAATTTTGTATGGCGGCAACTGACAAATCCGGCGGCTCCATCAACCACCGCGCCCTGCTGGTGAATGCCCGGCGCGCGGTGGTGAAAGTCGGAACCGGCGTAGTCTGCAACGCGGAAAATGAATTTGATCCGCGGCAGATTGCGGCTCTGGCCGCCAGCATTGCCGGCCTGGTGAATGCCGGACGTCAAATTGTGCTGGTAAGTTCCGGTGCGGTAACTCTGGGCGCGGCGGAGCTGGGCATCCACCGCAGCCGCCTGCGCGATGCCAGTGTCACCCGCGCCTGCGCTTCCGTGGGCCAGTGCAAGCTGATGGCCGCTTATGCTGAAGTCTTCCATCCTCACAACCTCAAGGTCGCGCAGGTGCTGGTGACGGAAGACGATTTCAGCGACCTGAAGCGCTACAGCATCCTTCGCCAGACCTTTGAACGCCTGTTGAAGCTGGGCGCGGTCCCCGTTGTGAACGAAAACGACACCGTCACCAACATTTACACCGAGCAGGCTCCGGTCTTTCGCGACAATGACCGCCTGGCCGCGCTGGTGCTGAGTAAGCTTGACGCTGACGCGCTGGTGCTGCTTTCGAATGTCGATGGCCTTCTTTACAGCGCAACCCAGGACCTGGAGCGCGCCACCGTTGTCACCATGGTCACCGAAATTACGGCCGCCATCCGCGACTCCGCCCGCGGAACCTCAGCCACCGGACGCGGCGGCATGGCCGCCAAACTCGATGCCGCCGAGATTGCCATGCACGCCGGTGGAATGGTGGTGATCGCCAACGGAAAAACTCCCGGCATTCTGGAACGCGTGTTTCAGGGTGAAGAGGTCGGCACACTCTTTGTGCCCAGTTCTCGCATGGCGGGCAAGCGGCGCTGGCTGGCTTTTGCCACCACTGTACGCGGAGAGGCCACCATCAATGCCAATGCCGCGAAGGCGCTGTTGCACCGGCAAGCCAGCCTGCTCGTCTCCGGCGTGACCGCGTGCCAGGGTGAGTTTTCCGCCGGACAGGTGATTGCCGTGCTCGACCCGGATAGGCATATCATTGGGAAAGGCATTTCCGAACTCGGCAGCCAGCAGCTTTCGGTCATGCTTGCTTCCGGTGAAAGCCGGCGCGGAGTGCTGGTGCGCCGGGAGAATTTTCTGATCCTGCCGGCCAGGGAAACCGATGTCTAAACCTTCCGAAGCCAGGACTGCGGACAGTATTGCCGCCCAGGTGCTGCAGACGCGAAGAGCGGCGCGCGAGCTGGCCAGATTGTCCACGGCGCAACGCAATCAAATCCTGCTGGCCGCGGCCGATCTTCTGGAAAAGCGCGAAGCGGAGATTCTGAAAGCAAATCGTGAAGATTGCGCATCCCTGGAGAGCGAAATCAGCCAGGGCGGCGCTTCAGCGGCGCTCCTGAAGCGTCTCAGGACGTCCGAGGTGGGCATCAGGGAAATGGCCCGGCAAATTCGCGATGTCGCCGGCCTGGAAGACCCGTTGGGCCGCGAGTTGGCCACTACCGAACTGGATGAAGGGCTCACACTGCACAAAGTTTCCTGCTCCCTTGGCGTGGTGGCGGTGGTCTTTGAGTCGCGGCCGGATGTGGTGTCGCAAGTCGGCTCGCTGGCCATTAAGACCGGCAACGGGCTGGTCCTGAAAGGCGGCGCTGAAGCCCAGCAGACGAACCGGGTATTGGTCTCCATCTGGCATGAGGCTCTGGCTGCGGTGCGCCCGTCTCTGCGGCACGCAATCTGCTCCCTGGCGGGCCGCGCCGATGTGGCCCAGATCCTTGAAATGGACCGCGACATCGACCTTGTCGTCCCGCGCGGGTCCACTGAATTTGTGAATTATGTTTTTCAGCACAGCCGGATCCCCGTTCTGGGCCACGGCAGCGGCATCTGCCACATCTATGTTGATTCCGCCGCCGGGCTGAAAATGGCCAAAGAAGTCATTGTCGACGCCAAAGTACAATATCCGGCAGCCTGCAATTCCGTGGAAAAGGTCCTGGTGCATAAAGATATCGCCGAGGAATTTGTGCCCGAACTGGTTTCGGCCCTCCAATCGGCCGGCGTGGAAGTCCGCGGCTGCGCTCATACGGCCAAATTGCTTCCGCGCAGCCAGATCATTCCCGCCAGCGAAAAAGATTGGCACACCGAATATGGCGACCTGAAGATTGCCATGAAAATCGTGGGCAATATCGAAGAAGCTGTCGAGCACATCAACTTTTACGGTTCGCGCCACACCGAAAGTATTCTTACCCAGGACGCGCAGGCCGCGGAGCTGTTCATGGATGAAGTCGATGCCGCCAGCGTTTTTCACAACGCCTCGACCCGCTTTGCCGATGGCTTCCGCTATGGCCTGGGCGCCGAACTGGGAATCAGCAACGGCAAACTGCATGCCCGAGGCCCGGTTGGCCTGGAAGGATTGCTTACGTACAAATACAAACTAAATGGCAGCGGCCAGACCGTAACGGACTATGTCCAGGGCAAACGCACCTTCAAACATCGGCGTCTTTGAGATGCGCTCGCCTGCAAATGAAGTCTTTGTTGCAACTCTTGCTCTATAGTAGAGGTTCTAATTCCTAGAGGAGAGACACATGGAAAGTTCAGGAGTTTCCTCCGTTGCAGTCGCAGGCTTCTGGATCGGCCTGCTGGGTTGCGTATTGTTGATGGTCGACGGCCCTCTCTATCGTGCCCACGTGCTGGGATTGTACCCGGCGTTGCGTATTGTGATTCCCGCTGCCCTGTTGCTCGGCGTCATCGCCGTGCTTCTTTCTCTGGTGGGCTTGGTGCGCCCCGGAGGCAAAGGAATAGCTCTTGCCGGACTGGCTCTGGGCTTGATCGCTGCCTTCATGCCGCTTAAGAGCATCAATACCGCGAAGCATTCTCCCATCCACGATGTAAGTACTGACCGCGGCAATCCACCGCAATTTATGGCCGTGCTGCCGCTGCGCGCCGCGGCCAAAGCGGCAAACTCCACTGACTACGACGCCAAGACCGCCGAGTTGCAGAAAGAAACCTATCCTGATATCGGCCCGCTGCATCTGGACGTACCTCCCGCGCAGGCATTTGATCGCGCTCTTTCTGTCGCCCGCAGCATGGGATGGGAGATGGTTGCCAATGATCCCGCACAAGGCCGGATTGAAGCCACGGCCACCACTTTCTGGTTCGGCTTCAAGGACGATATCGTGGTGCGCATCGCCGCCGAAGGTAGCGGCAGCCGTATGGACGTCCGCTCGCTTTCCCGGATTGGCAAGAGTGACGTCGGCGCCAACGCGAAACGCGTGCGCGAATATCTGGCTAAGGTAAAAGCTGGATGATAAGGTCGTTGGATCAGGGCTGTTTGTTTTTCTCGTCCGCCTTTTCAATCTGCACAAACTGCCAGCCGAAGCGGCCTTTGATGCATAGATTGCCGTGCGTCACCGAGTGGTCGAGCGGCGAGGTGACCTTCACAATCTCGTCCTCCTGCTCATGCACGGTGAGATTGCAGCCCACGCCGCAGTAAGGGCAGACGGTGGTCGTCTGTTCCTGCCGTGATTCGTCCCACGTACCCGCCTGGCGCATGTCATATTCACTCTTGAACATCAGCGCGCCGGTGGGGCAGACGCCAATGCAGTTGCCGCAATAGACACACGCGGATTCAGGCAGAGGGACTTGAAACTCAGTAGCAATCGACGCAGAGAAACCGCGTCCGGAAACGGCGATGGCGAAAGTGTTCTGTGCGTCCACGCCGCAGGCCTCCACGCACTTGTAGCAGAGAATACATTTTGAATAATCGCGGACGTACAGGTCATTATCGATCTTGATGGGCTGCTTCACTGTGGCGGCAGAAGGACCAAAGCGCTGCGGCCGAGCGCCGTAGCTCTCCATATATTCGGCAAACTGCGGCGCGGTTGAAACGTCCACCGACGACGCCAGAAACTCCAGCACCATCCGGCGCGACAGGCGCACGCGCTCCGAATCCGTCTTGATCGACATTTTCGGTTCCACTTTGCGGGAGCATGCTGGAACCAGGGTGCGCGATCCTTCCATCTCAACCACGCACACTCGGCACACGTTCACCGGCGTGAGACTTTCCAGGAAACAAAGCGTTGGCGTGTCGATGCCCAGCTTGCGCGCAGCTTCAAGAATCGTGGAACCCTCGGGTACGGAGACAGGCCGGCCATCGATAGTGATGTCGATCATCCGGCGCTCGCGCTCAGGCGGCGCGTGTGGCACGGGGCCGCGCGGGATCGTTTGCAGCGGAGTGGGAGCGAGCTGCTCCCCAGCTTCCGCCGGCGTTCCCATCATTGATGGAGTCTGTTTCATGAGAATAAATTCCACCTTTGCAGCGCGGATTCGAGCGCACTGGCAGCCGTCTGGCCCAGGCCGCAGATCGAGGCATCGCGCATGGCCTGCGCCATCTCCCGCAACATCACAAGCTCGTCCGCCTTCGAACCCAGAGGACGGTTATCCAACAACCGTTGCAGAGCTTCCTCCTGGCGCACCACGCCCACACGGCAGGGCACGCATTGTCCGCAGGTTTCATGGCGGAAGAATGCGGCGATGCGCAGCAAAATCCGCTTCAGGTCGACGCTGTCGTCGAACAACATTACAACGCCCGACCCCAGGGTGGCGCCGATGGCGCGTGTCCCTTCAAACGTAAGCGGAACGTCGATCTCCTTCGGCGAAATAAATGTTCCGGCCGCGCCGCCCAGCAAAATGGCCTGCAAACGGCCTGTGCCCGCAATGCCGCCGGCCATCGTCAGCAACTGGCGCAGCGTCGTTCCCATGGGAACTTCATAGACCCCGGGGCGCTCGACGTGACCACAGAGACAAAACAGCCGCGGCCCTGTAGAACTCTCTGTGCCGACGCTCGCGTAAGCGGCGCCGCCTTGATTGATGATAATGGGAACGTTGATCAGCGTTTCCACATTGTTGACGACCGTGGGCTGGCGGAAGAGGCCGGCCTGCGTGGGAAACGGCGGCTTGTTGCGCGGCTCGCCGCGATGCCCCTCAATCGAATTGAACAGCGCGGTCTCTTCACCGCAAATGTAAGCGCCCGCGCCCCGGCGCAGCTCAATATCAAACCGCATGCCGCTGCCCAGGACGTTTTGTCCCAGGAAACCTTCCCATCGCGCAGCTTCAATGGCGCGCGCCATGCGCTCCGCCGCCAGCGGATATTCGCCGCGGACGTAGATAAAGCCCTGCTCGGCGCCAGTGGCCAGAGCTGCGATGGTCATTCCTTCGATCACGGCAAACGGATCGCCCTCCATGATCAGCCGGTCTTTGAACGTTCCGGGCTCTGACTCGTCTGCATTGCAGATGACATAGTGCTTGCGGCCGGGACTGGCCTTCAGGAGATCGCGCTGCTGGTGCAACGCTTCCCATTTTTTCGCAGCGGGAAAAGCCGCTCCGCCACGGCCGAGAAGCCGCGATGCATTCATCTCTCGCAACACACCTTCCGGGCCTAGCTCAATCGCCTTGCGCAGGGCCTCATAACCACCGAGCCGCTGATAGCCGTCAAGCTCCGGGGCATTACTTTTGCCTACGCGGCGAAGAAGGACCAGCTTTCTCGATCCTTCCTGCGGCACGGAAAGTTGCGGATTCAAGACGTCAGGCGCGGCCGGCAGTACATCATTCGCCGCATCAGTGATCAGCGATTGCACGCGGTCGGCAGTGGCGGGCGCCAGTACGCGCTCACGCGGTTTGGGGCCGGCCCGCGCGACCAGAACGGCCGGCGCGCGTTCGCACAAGCCAAGACAATTGCTGCGCATCCATACGGCCCGGCCGCCGGCGCAGGGCAGGCCTTCGGGCCCAAGGCGCGTATCCAGTTGGTCGCAAAGTTCCTCTGAACCCCGCGTCATGCAGGCAATGTCATCGCAAACGTGGGCCACAACGGCAGGGCGCGGCTGAAGCGAAAACATCCCGTAAAAAGAAGCTACCCCGTAAACTTCCGCCGGAGGTACATCCAGCCGGAGCGCGGCATAGTTCATGGCTCCGTGGCTGATCCATCCAATACGGTTCTGGATGGCATGCAGTACCGGCAGCAACCGATGGCGCCGGGAATCCGCTTTCTGGCTTCCCCCGGAGGACGACCTGTTATCGCCATTGTTTTCCGCGGCTCCGCCTTCCCAGACCGATTCCGGGCCGCCGCCCAATTCCAAATCAACGGCGGCTTTTTCTTCAGCTGTAGGACGCGCGCCGGTGAGATGAAGGTCCAATTATTCCTCCCTGCACTTTTCAATTCGAATGGCCGTGGCCTTGAATTCTGACGTTCCGGATTTAGGATCAACCGCATCGATGGTGAGATCGTTGGTGGCGACCTGATCGGGAAAATGCATTGTAAGAAAGGCAAGGCCCGGACGCAGCCCGGAATCAAATCGTACCGGCGCGATCACCGATCCGCGTCGCGAACTGACGCGCACTTTTTCGCCTTCGCGCAGGTTGTATTGGCGTCCATCCTCGGGCGCAAGGTCCAGCGTCTCTCCATTACGCAGCGGGGACGAGAAACGTCCAGTCTGAACGCCGGTGTTGTAGGAATCGAGACGGCGACCCGTAGTGAGGCGAATGGGAAACTCAGAATCCAGCGCATCGGCCGGTGGCACAAATTCCACCACGCTGAAGGGCGCTCGTGGTCCGATCAAAGGATCATGCCAGAGCCGGCCATGAAGAAACATTTCGCCTGGATGTTGCTCGTCATAGCAAGGCCATTGCAATCCGCCATTCTCTTCCAGCCGCGCATAGCTCATTCCGGCATTCATGGGGCTGAGCGAGCGCAGTTCGTTCCAGATGCACTCTGATTTCGGTTCGCCCCAGTTGTGGCCCAAACGGCGAGCCAGTTCGAAGATAATTTCAATATCGTCGCGCACTCCCGGCGGAGGCGGCACGGCGGCACGCACGCGCTGCACACGACGCTCACTCGACGTAACGGTGCCTTCACTCTCACACCAGCCCGCGGTAGCGGGCAACACGACATCGGCCAGTTCGGCCGTCTTGGTGTAGAAAAGGTCCTGCACCACCATGAATTCCAGCCCGCCCAGCAGCTTGAGCGCGCGATGGCGGTCGGCTTCGGAGTCGGCGGGATTTTCGCCCAGGCAGTAAAGCGTTTTCAGCTCCCCGCGCTCCATGGCGTTCAGCATGTCGCTGATGTGCCAGCCCTTTGTCGGCGGGATTTTTGTTCCCCAGGCTTTTTCGAACTTGGCGCGCAGCTCGTCGTTCTCAACGTGCTGGAAGCCGGGCAGCCGGTCGGGAATCGCGCCCATATCGCCGCCGCCCTGGACATTGTTCTGGCCGCGCAGAGGACAGACGCCGCTGCCGTAGCGTCCGACATGGCCCGTCAGCAGCGCCAGATTGATCAGCGCCAGCACGTTGTCGACCGCATTGTGGTGCTCGGTGATGCCGAGCGTCCAGCAGAGCTGCGCGCGTCCGGCGCGCGCATAAGCGTGCGCAACCTGCCGGATGGCCTGAGCGGGAACGCCCGTTTCACGCTCCGCACGCTCAAGCGTGTATTTTTCCACGTGGTCGCGGTAGGCGGCAAAGCCGCTGGTGGCATGCTCAATAAATTTCGTGTGTACCAGTCCCGCCGTAATGATTTCGCGGGCCATGGCGTTAGCCAGTGAGATGTCAGAACCAACGTCGAGCCCAAGCCACGTATCCGCCCACTGGGCAGAGCTGGTGCGTCGCGGATCAATCACATAGAGCTTCGCCCCGTTGTGAATGCCCTTGAGGACATGATGAAAAAAGATGGGATGGGTCTCGCGCGCGTTGGAGCCCCAGAGCAGTATCACGTCCGCGTCTTCGGCTTCGCGATAGGAACTGGTACCGCCGCCCGCGCCGAAGGCCGTCGCCAGACCGGCGACGCTGGGGGCGTGTCAAGTTCGGTTACAGCTATCGATGTTATTCGTGCCCATCACGGCGCGAACGAACTTCTGGGCCGTATAGTTCAGCTCGTTGGTGGTCTTGGAACAGCTGAACATGCCGTAGTCGCGCGGATCATGCCGGGCAATGGATTTGCGGAACGCCTCAGTAACGCGGTCCATCGCTTCATCCCACGTGGCAGGACGGTGTCCGCCGTTTTCACGGACCAGTGGCTGGGTCAGGCGGCCTTTTGCTGGAACGGCCATAAAACCAATCTCCCATCACTTATTCTACCGCTTTGAAGCGCCCCGGCCATCTGCTTTGCGGGATGTACCATCCCATAAAACATGGGTTGGATACAGGATTATCGTCGTCAAACCTCGCAGAACTCTCACGATCAACCCGATCTCGAAAGCCAGTTTGCCACGGCTGCGCGCGCCCGCTGGCAGGAACTGGGCGAGGAACTGCGCGCCGATGTGAAGGAATTTAACAAGCAGGGCTCAGGCGCGGACCTCACACTGGAGGACGAGAACCAGTACCGCGTCCAGAACTCCAGTGCAGGACTGGAGCTGTCGCTCACGGCCGATTTCGATAATCGCTCCGTGCGCTACGATTACACGGCCATCAACCAGCGCAGTGCAGGCGTTCCCGAAGGCGGAATGCTATCCATGCGGCAATCGCGCCGGGGAGACGTGGAGTTTTATTCCGCCGATGAACGACTGACCTCAGAAGAGACACGGCAGGTCCTGCTGGAGCCGCTTTTATTTCCCAGACAATCAGCCGCCTAGAGCTTAGCGCCGGCGGCGCTCACCAAAGCAGAAAGTTCGGCAAGCGTGCGGACTTCATATGTCGGTTGGGCCGTTCCCGGCTTTGCGGCGCCTGATCCCGGCCTGGTGGAGGGTCGATTCACCCAGACGTTGCGGATACCCAGGGCGTTTGCCGGGGCTACGTCATGGTAAAGGCTCTGGCCCGCATGCAGGATGTGGTCCTTGCTGAGGCCACTGCGCCGCATCAGTTCCTCAAAATTCCTGTGCGACGGCTTATAGCTCTGCACCTGCTGCGCTGTAACCACGAAATCAAATGCAACCGGCGCCAGCTTATTCCTGGTCTCGGCAAAAAGGTCATCATCCACGTTGGAGATGATTCCAAGCCGGAACCGCCGCCCCAGGGATTGCAGCGCAGGCAACGTATCCACAAAGGGTTTCCAGGTGGTAAGTGAGTTGGCAAAGGCATGAGCTTGTTCCGCCGAAACAACCGTGCCGAGCCGGCGGCCGATCTCCTGCGCCGTCTTCGCCATCACCTGCCGGTAAGGCAGGTAAGGCCCTGATTCAATCCCGGCTTCGATCTCGCCGTAGAGTTCCAGGATTTGCGCATCGGGAACATTGCGGCCATCGCGAGAAAATAGCGGGCGTAGCGCCGCCAGCATGCCGTTTTCCCAGTCGATCAAAGTGCCGTAGCAGTCAAACGTAATGAGGCGAATTGAGTCAAAACTCATGTAGCAAGAATAACGGCGGCCCAGGCCGCCGTCGATCATTTGAATGTATATACTCTCGGGAAGGAGCGCCAATGCAGACCACATCAGCCCACTCTTTTGCCGTTCTATTCCGTTGCAAGCTTGCCGGAATTATTCTGGCTCTCTTTGTTGTTTCCACGGCCGGGCTGTCCCAGGACGTGCCATTGGTTCCACGGACAGTCTTCGACTCGCCCGCGGAGCATGATTCTGTCACGATCTCACCCGACGGAAAGAGCATTGCCTACACAGCGCCATCGGACAAGGGCGTAGCCAACATATGGTGGGAAGATCTGGCAACGCACCAGAAACGCATGGTCACGCGCGCCGGCCATCGGGGTATCGGCGGATATCAATGGGCTTATGACAACGAGCACCTGCTCTACCAGTCCGACGAAAATGGGAATGAAGATTTTCATCTTTACTCGGTCGATCTGAAGAGCAGCACGATTCGCGACCTGACGCCGTTCCTGGACGTTCACGCGCAGCAAACCCTGCTGTCGCCATCGCGGCCGGATGAAATTCTGGTCAGCATGAATCTGCGCGATTCAAAGCTGTTCGACGTTTACCGCGTGAACCTGCAGACCGGCGCTACGGTGATGGACGCGCAGAATCCGGGCGATGTGATCGGCTGGACGGCCGATTCCAATCTGGTGGTCCGCGCAGCCACTGCGTTCAATGACAACCTGGAGACTGTGGTCCGGGTGCGCGACAGCGGGAAAGCGCCGTGGCGCGACCTGCTGAAGATCGGATTCGAAGAAGCGCCATTCCTGGGCCAGGTGAATGGCGGCAATATCGTCGTGGGTTTTTCCCAGGACGGAAAGAAGCTGGTGGTCGGCTCCAGCAAGGGTTCGCCGACGAACCGGCTGGTGGAACTCGATGCCGCCACAGGCAAAGAGCTGCGCGTTCTGGCCAGTGATCCCGAGGCAGACCTGTGGCAGAACTTCGCCACTGACTTCATCGTGCTGCGCGATCCCCGCGACCAGCATGTGCAGGCTGCGGCATTCGATTACATGAAACCGGAGTGGCGGGCGGTGGACCCAGCGGTTGCTGCCGATCTGAAGCATCTCGCGGCATTGCAGCGCGGCGCCTTTCTGGTTCCCAGCCAGGACACGAGCGGGAACAGATGGATCGTCTGGTACTACACCGATAATGGGCCATCCACTTTCTACCTGTATGACCGGGCCACGCGTCGCACAGAACTGCTTTTTCGCGACCGCCCGCAGCTTGAGCAGTACAAACTTGCGGAAATGCGCCCGCTGACGATTCCTGCGCGCGATGGTTTCAAACTGGTCAGCTACTTGACCGCGCCGCCGGGCAAGGAAGCGAAAAATCTGCCTCTGGTCCTCTTCGTGCACGGCGGCCCCTGGGCGCGCGATGAATGGGGTTTTGATCCTGTGGGACAGCTTCTGGCCAATCGCGGCTATGCCGTGCTGCAGGTGAACTATCGCGCCTCCATTATTAGTGTTCCCTACATGAACGCGGCCAACGGAAAGATTGGAACGCTTACCGATGACGATCTCACGGACGCGGTGCAGTGGGCCATCAGAGAAGGCATCGCCGATCCGAAGCGGATCGCCATCATGGGCGGCTCATTTGGCGGCTATTCCGTTTTGCGCGGGCTGTCGCTGCATCCAGGCATATACGCCTGCGGCGTGGATGTTGTCGGCCCTGCGGACCTGGCCACGCTGATGAACTCAATCCCGGACTACTGGAAGCCGGTTAAAAAACGCTGGCTGCGGCGGATTGGCGACGTGACCGCCGACAAGGCGCTCAATGAGAAGCTCTCGCCGCTTTACCATGCCTCCGACATTCGTGTGCCGCTGCTGATCGGCCACGGGCAATTTGATCCCAGGGTGAAGCTCTCACAGTCAGAGAAGATCGTGGAAACGATCCGCAAGAATGGCGGCAAGGTCACGTTTGTTGTGTACTCAGACGAAGGCCATGGATTTCAGCGTCCGGAAAACAACCTGGATTTTGACGGCCGCACAGAAGAGTTCCTGCATGGCTGCCTGGGCGGGCGCTTTGAGCCATGGCAAAAAATTCCGGGCTCGACAGCCGAAGTGAAGTAAGCAGAGCTCAACGCCAGTTTTCCAGACGCAGAAAAGCAATCCCGGCATTTGCCGCGCGGCATCAGATTCAGCAAGGAGGGAACCGATGCCCGAACAAAAAACTCTGGAACGCGCCGAGCAGGACAAGCGCGAAGGCAAATCGCCCAGCACGCAGGCCGGCGAGTTTGTGCGCGAGGAAATCCATCACATTCGTGAAGGCAAGCATGGGGCCGCCTCACCCAAGCAGGCCATCGCCATAGGGCTTTCCAAGGCGCGGCGGGCGGGAGTTGATCTGCCGGCGCCGAAAGAAGGCCGGGTGTCAGAGAAGACGCGGAAGTCGGCCGAACGCGACAGCAAACGCGGCCGCAGCGGGAAGAAAAAAGCCGTATCGGCATCCCGCTCCCGCAGAAGCGAAGCTGCTCTCAAGCGCGAGCCACGTTCGGCAGCATCACATAAAGCTCTCTCGCGCCAGGCAAAAAGCGCAGCTCGCACGCGCAAGAAGAGTGGGACAGCAACCACACAGCCACGGCACACTCGCAAGGCAGCTTAGGATCGATGGGCGCTGATCACGTCACGCTTCGCAGACGAACCAAAGCTGCTCTTCCCATGAGGAGGGCAAGACTGCATACTACTTTGTGATGATAACGCCCGTATCGGACAGCCCATTTGCCGTGCTCACGCTGATTGCCGCGCCGGCCGTTTTCACCAACGCCTCTTCGGTGCTGGCGCTGGGCACCGGCAACCGGCTGGCGCGCGTGGTGGACCGCACACGAACACTGGTCAAGGACCTGCATGGCGCCGAGATTGATTCCGCAACCAGGACGTTGTGGGTCAGCCATCTTGGCCGGCTGGAAAAGCGCGGGGCGTTGCTGGTGCGCGCCATGAGCTTTTTCTACGGCGCCATCGGCTGTTTTGCCGCCGCCAGCGTGAATTCGATTCTCGGCGCAAGCGTGGTTTCCACACGATATACATGGCCTTTCGAAGCGATTGTGATCATCAGCTTTGTATTAGGGACAGTCGGGTTTGTGGGCCTGGCCGTGGGCTGTTCCCTGCTGGTGAATGAAACGCGGCTTGCGCTGCGCTCCATCTATGAAGAAGCGGAACTGGCCCGTACCTGGTTCAAATAGGGCAGGCGTTCAGTGGGCGGCTGCGGACGCGGTCTTGATCTTCTGTAACTCTTCGCGGTCAGCCTGAGGCGGGCAATTCTCCCGGAGCTTGCTGAAATAGATTTGCGCTTTTCCAGAATCGCTGGCCATTTCCGCGGCAATAGCGGCCCCATAAAGGGCATTGAATCGGTTTGGGCCCAGCTTCAGCACGGCTTCATAGGCGGCCAAAGCTGGAACAGGCTGATGGAGGTCCAGCAGCATGTCCGCCAGCATCTCGCGGGCGGTGACGCCAAACGGACCAGGGTCGTCTTTGTCCTGCATGTCGGCAGCGGCACGAATTTTTGTAACCGCCCTGTCACGCTTGGCCTTGGCGAAGTCCACCCAAGCTTCTGCCACCTTGCGGCGGTAATCCTCGGCGAATTTGTCTTTATGACGGTCATGCTTTGAAGATTGCTTGAGGCTCTTGAGATTTTCGCCAGCCAGCGTGGCATCACCCATGCGGGCCGCGGCAATGGTGTGCAGCAGGTAGACCATCTGCTGGTCGTCGGGGTCACCGTCCGGGGCCAGCGCCAGCGCTTCCTTCCAGCGATGCAGCTCCAGCAGAGTTCGCGCCGTTAAATTGACGCGCACATTCGTGAGCACGCCGACGCTGCTGCCCGGGACCTTATTCAGGTCAGCAATCACCTGGAGCGCCTTGGCTTGCTCGCCCATCTGCAGATAGGAGTAGTTGAGAAAATCCATGGCATGCAACTGGTATTGCGCTTCTCCCATCTGCTGCTGTGTGGCTTCGGCGGCTGCGGCCGCGGCGGCCAGGTTGGAATCAATGGACTCCTGCCAGAGCCCAAGACGCACAAAAATGTGAGCGGGCATGTGCAGAGCATGGGACGAATCCGGCGCAATTTTTGCGTAGCGGCGCGCTGCAGTCAGTCCCTGAGGTGCAAGTTCGGGAGTATCGGCGGCGTGGATCAGGTAGTGCACGGCCCCGGGGTGTTGCGGCTGTGAAGCCGAAAGCCGCGTCAGGATGTCAATCACCTGCCGGCGTATGGCAGTGTCATCCCCGCGGCTGGGCAAGGCGAGGAGTGACAGTGCATAAAACGCCTGGGCCTCTCCATCGTCAGGATAATGCCGGGAAAGCTGCCCCATTGCCTTGCTATATTCGGCAATGCGGTCATCGCCCAAACGACGATTATTACCGAAGATGATTTTTATGGCGCTGATGTATTCCTGCTCGCGCGGCGTGATGGGCCAGTCAGTCTGGATTTTTTCGAGATAGCTGTGGCCTTTGGCAATCGCTTTTTCGTTCGCACCGTCCCAGAGGGGACGGTAGCTGGACATGGCCAGCCCCCAATAAGCCATGGCGCATTGGCGGTCGGCTTCTTTACTTTCGGCAAAAGCCTTTTCCGCAGCCGCATATTGGAATGAATGAAGCTGGGCAATGCCCTTCAAGAGAGCTGGCTGTGCTGGCGCAAGGCAAGAGTTGGAAAAGCTGATTTTGCCCAGCCCCTCAGGCGATGACTCTCCCGACGGGTGCCGGGCAGGACAGGGTGAAGCGGACGCGAAAATAAGTAAAATCAGCGAGAACCTAAGGGGTAACATAACGGGCTGTTTGCTCCTGGGATTATCAAGCAATTTTAACCCATATCTCTTTATAAACAACTGAAAAGGAATAACTTATGTTAAGTCTTCCAGAATGAAAGAGAAGCGGAAGGTTCCTCAGTGCCGGTAACCCAAGGGCAAGACCTTAGGGTATATGGCCTAGGTCAAAAATTGCCTAAATAATATGTAATGGATGTGTGGGAGGTACCGAACATGGCGGGGGAAATGAAATTCCTCTTAGCCGCGCGGGATTGCCTATACGTCGACTCAACCCCCGGAAGACTGTAAATCGGGGCAACTAAGGAAGGTTTCCCAAATGATCGACACTAAGATACTTCTTGCACTCGCGCTGTTGTTAGGATCTCTGACCATGGGCCCAACGGCACCGTCCGGCGGATTGCCCATTCCAAATGCTGACGTTAGCGCCCAATAAGAACAAATGAAGCAGCGTTTCATCGCGTTTGATTACGTATTCTTGTACACCATCATCCTCTGCCAGATAGGGGCATGCTGGGCCGTGATCAGGCGCAAAGAATTTTTCCGGCACTGGAAGGTTTTCAGCTATTACCTGTTTTATATGGCGTGCAGCTCGATTTTCTCGCTCGTCATCGTGCGGTTCGGAAGCCGAACCGCGTACATCTGGACATATACGCTGGTTGACTTTATCGAAGCGATCCTGCTCAACCTGGTCATGCTGGAAATCCTGGTGAAGGTGCTGGATCCGTTTGAATCATTGCCGGGCCGTACGGTGGCCCGGTTTTGTTTCTGGGCGGTGATGGGGATTTCCACCGCAGTTGCCCTTTCGGTGATGATGCCCTCCGGACACAAAGAAAGCTTCATTGAAGTTCCGCTTACGATTGAACGGACGGTCTACCTCGCGGATGCCTGCCTGCTCTGGCTGCTGCTGGTGCAATCAAAAACCCTGGGCATCACCTGGAAGTCGTCTGTGGCGGAGATAGCCGTCGGTTTCGTTCTGTGTCTAACCGTGCAGGCCACGATCCGATTTGTGATGAGCATCTACCCGGGACAAGTCCTGCGGAGTTTTTGCAGCGAGGTTGGCCAGTTTGCCTATCTGATCGCGCTGCTGAGCTGGATCTGGACGATCACGCATCGCGATCCCGCGGCCATTCCATTGTCATCTGAGGCGATTGCCCGAATCCAGAAGTCCCACTCTGAAGAAGATGAAGTTGTCGCCAAAGACCGTATCTTTGCCGCCGTGGGAATCAAGGTTAATAAACCGGGCGAAGAAGAAGATGGGGATGATGAACGCAGCCGCGCGGGAGAGCGCACAGCAATCTCCTGAACTTCCCGCCTGATTCAGGTTTCAACTGTGCCGGCTTTCCACCGGGTCCTGGATTCGTCCTTTCCACAGTCCGCCCTGGCCGCTCCAATATTGCCCGGCTGAATGAAGGGTCGCGCCAACATAGAAGACGGCTGCCAGGGGCAGCGCCAGAACCCACAACGCGTTCAGACGATACAGGCGCACCACGGGAATGTAGCTGAACGTCATCAGCATCCATGCGGATGCACCAAGAATGACGGGCGCGGTGCGCCGGCCAAAGAATACGAGAGCCGGCGGAAGCAGATAAGTGACCGCCATCCCTGCCATTGAGACTGCAAGCAACAGGCTGGAATGGCGCAATTGATTGAACGCGCTGCGCGAGATCATGCGTCCAATCCCGGAAAAGCCGCCATAGGGACGAATGCTCCGGGTGGTGGCGGAAGCGCCGAGCCAGAGCCGCCCGCCAGTCCCCTTGATCCTTGCCGCCAGCGCGCAATCGTCAATCACTTCCTGCCGGATAGCCGTAATGCCGCCGGCTTTTTCGAGCGCCGCAGGCCGCACGAGCATGCATCCTCCAGCTGCGCCGGCGGTTCCGCGACGCGGATTGGCGATCCATGCCGGCGGATAAAGCTTAAAGAAGAAATACACAAACGCCGGAATCAAAAGTTTTTCCGCCGCGGTTTCACAATGAAGCTTCACCATGAATGAAGCCAGATCATACGGGCCTGCCTGGGCAATCGCCGCAAGCGTGGAAACACTGTCAGGCGCGTGCTCGACATCGGCGTCCGTCAGCAAAAAGAAATCGGGATTTGCCCTGGATGCGAGTTCGATTCCCTGCTGGAGGGCCCACAGTTTGCCGGACCATCCGGAAGGCAGCGGAGATCCGGCAATGACGGTAAGATTTTCGTTTTGTCCTTCCGCAATGGCTGCAGCGCGCGCGACCTGGGCCGTGGAATCTGCGCTGCCATCGTCAACCAGATAAATATGGATAGAGCTGATTCTGTTCTGTCGCGGCGTTTGCGGCGATATTTGCCGCGGCGTCTGCCGCAACAGCGACCTCACGGCGCGGTCGACTACATCCGCCTCATCCCGGGCGGGAACGATCACGGCAATCCGCAGTGGACTCGCGGGATCTTCATCGAAGATCTTTTCATGCGCAGACCTTGCCTTGAACAACAAGAGCGGCGTGGCATCATGAATGCGCCAAAAAGCGCCGCGCGCAAACACGAGCCACGTCCAGATCAGAAGGCTTAGAAGTCCGGCGGCAAAGAGCATTCACGCTTATTGTACGACCCCCATCGGCACACGCTCTGGGCCGGGGTTGACCATTTAAGTGGAACGCCTGTTTTTCGAATTTGGGGTCTGAGGCATCCCCACAATCACCCAGCAACTCACAGGATGGAGAGCTGCGAGCCCGGAGAAACGGCAGGGAAAATGGCGATTTCGAGTCAAACCATCAAAGACGCGGGCAATGAAGGCACACCGCTGGAACGGTACGTGAACAGCCGCATGGGAGGGTTTATTCACCTGTTTCTGACGGTGCTGGCCATGCTGGTGATGGCGGCGGCGTGCATCGCGCTCTTCCAGATCGTCCATCATGGATTTCCGCAGTTGTGGCGCGGTCCGGACGAATACGCGACGCTGCATGAGCTGCTGCAGGAAATCCTGCTGCTGGCAATTGCGGGCGAACTGGGACTGCTGCTGCTGTTCCATCGAACCAGCGCGGCGGTGGAAGTGGTGATGTTTGTGATTGCCAGAAGAATGGTGGCGACCGACGTGACCGCGTTCGACCTGTTGATGGGCTCGGCCGCGCTGGCCGCGCTGCTGGTGGTGCGATTCTACTATTTGCCGGGCAAGCCGGAATAGCGGGGCCTGGTGAAACCTTTGCGCGGGCGTGTAGCGACAAAAAAAATCCGGGGCCATGGCGGCCCCGGAGATTTTGAGTGACATTCAGACGTTATTGGACGTTCAGAGCAACGTCGTCAATCACGAATGAGGTTTGCAGGCTGGTGTCTTCAGTTCCGGTAAACCGGATCTTGATCGTTTGACCCTTGAAGCTGCTTACGTTAAACGAGTGCTGCTGATAGCCAGCAGCCTTGTTGAGGTTGGAGAAGGTGCCTAACGTGGCGAGCACGGTGTTGGAGCTGTTGAGCACCTGGACCGTGAGCTTGTCGAACGCCGTGGTCGTGGTGGTTTCCGCCGTATCGATGTGCAGCCAGAAAGTGAGCGTCGCAGTCGTTACGGTGGACGCGATGGTTACAGTCTGGGTGGCGGAATCGGTATGCGTCGTGCCGTAGCCGTCGAGCCATGCATCCCATGATCCGGTGTGCGCGGGCTCCGCGGTGGAGTTGTTGAGCACGCCGGCCGTGAGAGTCCACGGAGTGGCAGCACCGGTTTCAAAGCCGCCGTTGACGATGAGATTCTGCGCCGTAGCGGAAGAGCTGATCGTCAGGCTGATTGTGGCGGTGTGCGACAAACTTCCGGAAACGCCGGTGATCGTGATGGTCGATGTTCCGGTGGTAGCCGTAGAACTGGCGGTGAAAGTCAGGACGCTGGTTGATGTCGTCGGGTTTGTGCCGAAAGAGGCAGTAACGCCTGAAGGCAAAGCCGAATTCGAGAGCGTCACGCTACCGGTAAAGCCGCCTGACGGACTTACCGTGATTGTGCTCGAGCCGCTTGTCCCTTGCTTTACGGTCAGGCTTGACGGCGAAGCTGACAGCGAGAAGTTAGGAGTTGCAACGCCGTTCACGCTCAATGAAATTGACGTCGTATGAGTCAATGTTCCAGACGTGCCTGTAATTGTTATCGAAGAAGTTCCGGTGGTGGCCGTGCTACTGGCCGTGAAAGTCACCACGCTGGTTCCCGTAGTGGGATTCGTGCCAAACGATGCGGTCACGCCGGATGGCAGCGCCGAGGTTGAAAGCGAGACACTTCCCGTAAAGCCACCGCTCGGAGTAACCGTGATCGTAGAGTTGCCGCTGCTTCCCTGCGTTACGGTCAAGCTGCTGGGCGAAGCGGACAGTGAGAAGTTAGGACCCGACACGACCGGGAAATTGACGCAATTATTCGCGGAGTTGGAGAATTCCAACTGAATTGTGTATGTGGTGCCGTTGGCGGTGTACGAACCTTGCTGGGCGTTACAGATATCGCCAATCTCGCCATTGGTCATGTCA
>DASXCL010000054.1:0-43069 GCA_036491195.1 Candidatus Angelobacter sp. | reverse complement strand
CACGGAACTTGATCTTCGGATTGTGCTTCGACAGCACCTTGGTGATCGCCGCCGTCAGCGTCGTCTTCCCATGATCAATATGCCCGATCGTCCCTACGTTTACGTGCGGCTTACTGCGGTCAAATTTTTCCTTTGCCATTGCCTGAAGCTCCTAACCTTTGCCGGACCAGAACGCGCCCAAACGCGTTTCTCGTTCCGTTAAACCTTCAAACTCTCTGTCCAGCCGTTCATACTCGGCCAGATGCCGCTCTTTGAACCGGCTGAACTCTTCTTCCGTCCGCCAGTAATCCAGCGTAAGAAGTCGGTTCGCGACTGCCACATCTTTTACCAGCTCGGTCCGCAGATAGCCTGCCGACCTCCCAAACAGCTGGGCCCATCCACCTTCAGGCCCGTACTTTTCTTGGAACTCAGCTTCCCTGCCTGGCTTTACCACGAATTCCCAGACAATCACGTACCGCGCATCGGAAGCCATCTATCTAATATCTAACTAAGCACCAGACCGCTCTCGTCTGGCCCTTCTTCATAAAAATTCCCCAGCAACGTCTCTCGCTGGACCAAACCGTCAAGAAACAACAGCTTGAATCTTTCAATCTCCGGCTGGCGTTCCTGCCGGCAGCTCTCAAACTCTTCATGCAACTGCCAGTAATCGAAAACCTCATACCGGCCACGCTCACTGGCAAACCGAACCAACTCGCTTGTCAAATATCCCGGCGAGCCCTGAAGAAATCCCAGCCATATACCGCCCGGCTTAAAGACTTCTTCAAAATCCTCTTCCCGCCCAGCCACCACTTGAAACTCACGGACGACAACAAAGCGTCTCGTCCCGGTCATTCACCGGGCAGCCGGCCTGCCCTGCACCTTGGCTACAATCTCTTCGGTCACTGCGCGCGGCGCTTCGTCATAGTGCGCAAAGTGCATGGAGAAGGTCGCGCGTCCCTGCGTGTTCGAGCGCATGTTCGTGGCGTAGCCAAACATTTCAGCCAGAGGAACCAGCGACTTGATTACCTGCGAACCCGCGCGGTGCTCAATGCCTTCAATCCGTCCACGGCGGGAATTCAGGTCGCCGATAATCACACCCATGAAGTCTTCAGGAACCAGAACTTCCACTGACATGATCGGCTCCAGCAGCACCGGCGAGGCCTTGCGCGCTGCTTCCTTAAAGCCCATGGAAGCCGCGATCTTGAATGCCATTTCGTCGGAGTCTACTTCGTGATAGCTGCCGTCATACAGCGTGACCTTGATGTCCACCATTTCGTAGCCGGCCAGAACGCCGCCTTCCATCGCCTGCTTCACGCCTTGTTCAATGGGCTTGAAGAATTCACGCGGCACCGAGCCGCTCTTGATTTCATTGACGAATTCAAAGCCTTTACCCATCTCATTGGGATCAACACGCAGTTTCACGTGGCCATAGTGACCCGAACCACCGGTCTGGCGAATGTATTTGCCTTCCGCCTCGGAATGCTTGCGAATAGTTTCGCGGTAAGCCACCTGCGGTTTGCCCACATTGGCTTCCACTTTGTATTCGCGCATCATGCGGTCAATGATGATTTCCAGATGAAGCTCGCCCATTCCACTGATAATGGTCTGCCCTGAATCGGGGTCGGTCGCAACCTTGAAGGTGGGATCTTCCTGCGCCAGACGGCCCAGGGCCACGCCCATTTTTTCCTGGTCGCTTTTCGTCTTCGGCTCAACCGCCACCGAGATAACCGGCGCGGCAAACGTAATCGACTCCAGCAGGATCGGCGACTTTTCCGCGCAGATTGTGTCACCGGTGGTCACGTTCTTCAGGCCCACGCAGGCACAAATGTCACCGGCATAAATTTCGCTGATTTCTTCGCGCTTATTGGCGTGCATCTTCAAGAGACGGCCAATGCGCTCCGTCTTACCTTTGGTGGTATTCAGCACGCCGTCACCGGTCTTCAAGTGACCGGAATAAACACGAACAAACACCAACTGGCCGACAAACGAGTCCGCCATAATCTTAAAAGCCAGCCCGGAGAAGGGCTCACTATCGGCTGCCTTGCGCTCCAGTTTGGTTTCTGGATGGTCAGGATCCACGCCCTGCGCAGAAGGAATGTCCAGAGGCGAAGGCAGGTAATCGACCACCGCATCCAGCAGCGTCTGCACGCCTTTGTTTTTGAAGGCCGTTCCACAGAGCACCGGGAACAGCTTGAGATCGATCACGCTCTTGCGCAGCGACTTCTTGATTTCAGCAGCGCTGATCGCCTCGCCTTCCAGGAATTTATGCAGCATCTCGTCGTCATTTTCCGCGACCGACTCAACCAGTTGCGCGTGGAAAGCTTCAGCTTTTTTCTTCAACTCTTCCGGAATCTCTTCCACTTCATATTTGGCGCCCATGGTCTCGTCTCGCCAGTAGATGGCCTTCATCTCAACGAGATCGATAACGCCTTTAAAAGCTGCTTCTTGTCCGATTGGAATCTGGATGGCTACGGGGCGGGCATTCAAACGCTTGCGGATGGTATCGACGGCATGCTCAAAATCAGCGCCCATCTTGTCCATTTTATTAATGAAGCAGATACGCGGGACACTGTATTTATCGGCCTGGCGCCATACGGTTTCCGATTGCGGCTCAACGCCATGAACGGCATCAAACACGGCGCAAGCGCCATCCAGCACGCGCAAAGAGCGTTCCACTTCAGCGGTAAAGTCTACGTGACCCGGTGTATCAATGATGTTGATGCGGATATCGCGCCAGAAACACGTTGTCGCGGCGGAGGTGATCGTAATGCCGCGCTCCTGCTCCTGCTCCATCCAGTCCATGGTGGCGGTGCCTTCATGCACTTCGCCAATGCGATGCGTAATGCCCGTATAAAAAAGTACACGTTCAGTCGTAGTGGTCTTGCCGGCATCGATGTGGGCCATAATGCCGATGTTTCTGCAACGCTCTAATGGTACTTGTCTGGGCACTGTGTGTTCCTAATCTCTTTGGTACTCAAAAAATCTGTCGATACTCAAAAATCTTTTACTTAAAGCGATTTCCATTTTGCGGCTTTAGCAGTTGGCTCTTAGCTCCTGGCTTTTGGCCTTTGGCCTTTGGCAAAACCTGCCAAAACAACAGCTTTTGCTAACTCTAACGGCTAATTACGAATTGCTGGTTTTCTACCAGCGATAATGTGCAAACGCCTTGTTGGCCTCGGCCATACGATGAACGTCTTCCTTCTTCTTGATTGCCGCGCCACGACCGTTGGCTGCGTCCAGCAACTCATTGGTCAGCTTGTCGACCATGCCTTTTTCACCGCGACCGCGCGCATAGCTCACAATCCAGCGGATCGCCAGCGAGGTGCGCCTGTCCGGATTCACTTCCACCGGCACCTGGTAGTTCGCGCCACCCACTCGGCGGGTCTTCACTTCCAGCATGGGCTTGGCATTCTCCACGGCCTTCTTGAACAGCTTCAAGGCCTCATCGCCGCCCTTGGCCTGCAGATTGTCCATGCACTGATAGAAAATTCCCTGCGCCGTGGACTTCTTGCCGCCATACATCATGGTGTTCACAAACTTCGTCACCAGCGCGGAGTTGTAGATCGGATCCGCGACCGGCTCTCTCTTTGCAACATGTCCTTTACGTGGCATCGTCGTTTAAATCCTCAAGACTCTTTATCTAAATTCCTGCTTCTCAATTGACAATTTGGCAGCTGCCAATTTGGGCAATTGTCAGATCCTTCGCGCTCTCGCGCTCAGGATGACGCTTCGCGGCTCAGACGCCGCGAAAACACCGTCACTTTGGCCGCTTCGCGCCGTACTTCGATCTTCCCTGCTTGCGATTGGCGACGCCGGTTGAATCCAGCGTGCCGCGCACCACGTGATAGCGCACACCCGGCAGGTCTTTCACGCGGCCACCGCGGATCAGCACAATCGAGTGCTCCTGCAGGTTATGGCCGACGCCAGGAATGTACGTCGTCACTTCGATTCCATTCGTCAGGCGGACGCGCGCAACCTTGCGCAGCGCTGAGTTCGGTTTTTTGGGCGTCTGCGTATAAACACGGGTGCAAACACCGCGACGCTGCGGCGAAGCCTGCAAGGCAGGGCTGGCCGTTTTGTAATTCGGCGCCGTTCTTCCTTTACGGACCAACTGATTGAATGTCGGCACAGTTATTCCTTCACTTTTGGTTAAAACATTTGTTTGCAAGCAGGCGCATTACGGCGCACACGCAGCCACTCCTGCCTTTTGATCTCGCTTTGCGAGACTGGCTACAACGCTGGCAGCCATAAATCCACCCAAAATGGCGGAAAATATTGAATACCCTATCTGTGATTGAGAAACGACGGTGGCGCCGAGCCTGATCGGGGGCACTCCGTTTCGTTCTCTTCGGTCCGCATACCCTTCCGGGGAAGGTCGCGCGAACCATTTCAGCGAGGATGCCCTCTTTTGACTTCAACCTCCGGGGCAAAACTGCTAACAGCTCACTACAGGCAAGCTAAATTGAACTCGCGGAACCTATTTAATATAACAAGCAGGTTGAATGCCGTCAACATAGCCCAAACCGGAGTCTCTGCCCAGACAACATTCTATTAAGCCATGCCGATGCAAACACCAGCCAATGCCGCACATAGGTAAATCAAAAGCCATGGATCTTTTTGAACCTCTAGTCGCTTTGCTCCATCTGCGCAGGCTTGGAAGTTGAAGAAATCCACGCAAGAATCTACACTGAACACTCTTCTATATTATGCGCATTCAATCGCTTTTTATAACGCGGGGAAAAAGTATGGGCAGGTATCAGGCGGGGATTCCGGCAACCATGGCTGTTTTGTTCTTATTACTTGCCTTTTTACCTGTAACCGGCTGTGGAGGCGGCTCTTCCACCTCCAATGGAGTGGCCCAGGTGAGTGTTGCGCCACAAACGGTTTCCATGGTAAACGGCGATGTTGTCACTGTGGTTCCCTCGGCTGTAAGCGCGTCCAATGCCGCCGTCACTACAGTCTTTACCTTCAACTCATCAAATTCCAGCGTCGTTACCGTCTCTCCTTCAGGACAGCTATGCGGCGGGGTTTGGGATTCAGTTTTTGTGGTTTGCAAAGGTACCGACGCAGCCGGAAATCCCATTACCGGAACCGCGACCATCACGGCAACCGCCGGTGGAGTTACCAGTGGCCCGGTCCTGGTATCGGTCCATGAATCGGTTACGTCTGTAAGCGTCGATTCGGTTGGAGGATGTTTTTCCGTCGACCAGACACACCAGTTTACGGCGCGCGCCTTTCATAATGGGACCGACATCACCACCCAGATTGGCACTTTCTCCTGGTCCTCAAGCATTGGTATTGTTGCATCGGTCGATGGCAATGGGTTGGCCACCGCACTTAACGGCGGTTTGACAGGAATTGTCGCCAGCGTCGGCAACACGTCCTCACCTGCCGTAGATTTTAAGAGTTGTATGCCCGTGCTGCTTGTACTGCATATTGCGGGCGATCCGGCAGGCGGCCTCAATTTTTCCAAGAACATGAATGTTGCTGACACGCAAGCGCTTCAGCTCGATATCATTGACGAAAATGCTCACGTAACGGCAAATGCGCCATTTACCCTCGTCAGTAACAACTCTCAGATTGCTTCTGTGGCCGGAGAAACGATTACCGCACAAGCACCGGGCGGCGCAGGAATTATTGCCGCTTGTTCTCCGCCGATTTGTGGCGATGGTCTCAATATTCCTGTTTACAGCAATGTATTCAATGTTACGGTCAATGGAACCAGTTCGACCAGCACCACCGTCTACGCTACCACCACATTTTCTCCACCTCTCGGAAATGCGATCCCATTGCTCCCAATTGATGTCAGCCAGAACCCGCCGAAGCCTGGAACTGTAATCGCGCTTCCGGGTGTGCCAAATTCGATGATATTTACCAGAGACGGTACAACGGCCTATATCGGTACCAACGTAGGATTGGCGTTACTGGATGCCACCGCACAAACCGCAACTCTGGCCACGCCTGTGCCGGTCGGTGTTGTGCTGGCAGTATCGCCGGATGGGAGCCAAGCCCTTATTTCGAATTCCGCCAATGATCCGACCACGGGCGCGCCGGTGGACCAGTTTCCGTCAGAACAACGTTTGTGGCTTTTCAACAAGACAAGCAGCACCATCACGACCTTCGTCGTCCCCGGCATCGTAGCAGCCTCGTTCAATGACGATGGATTTAAGGCTTTTGGCGTGGGAAACAACGGGAATTTTGCCGTTCTCTCCCCGGTACTTACTGAGGTGAATGGGACCACCGGAGGCACCAGCGTGAGTGTGGCAGCGCTTGCTTCCGGGCCATTTTTCTATGTAGCAAACTCCGCCGGGCTGCAGGTACTTGCCACATGCAACAACACCCAGCAGGCCATTACTCCGCCAACCAACAGCAGCACCATTCAGTTGGTTGGATCTGCCATCAATACAGATCAAATTGTGGCCGTCGATTCTACAGGGATCGATATTGAAAACGTTGCAACCTCGTCTCTCATCGCCCCGACAACCATTTCTGCCACAAATTGTGTGCCTAACGTCGTCTATGGCAACCGATTCGTAGATTTTGGCGTGGGTCCATTTACCGCCCACCAGCTCATTATTGCGACCAACGATTCGCACATTGCCGTGCTCGCGGACGGGATTAACAGCGTCTTGACAGCCATTCCCGGAGGCACTGTAACAAATATTCCACTCGCCGGCGCTGGTTCCACTCAACCTCTGACCGGAAGCATGACGCCCGATGGGAGTCTACTTTGGGTGGGCGTGGGTGGAACAAACACCGTTCATCGCATCAATTTAGTAACAGGCGCAGACGAAGTACAAATACCCACAACCTTCTTAAAGCAGGATGGCTCACCGGCGCCGCCAAACCTGGTTGCCATTAAGCCTAAGTGAGATCTTTTGATAAAGCCGCCCGTCAATGACTATCGCGGGCGGCTTGCGCCTTCTCCCACTGGATTTCTTCATCTCGGCCACGCCCGGACTTTCTGGGCCGCGTGGCATCGTGCTCGAGCGGCGCAGGGCAAACTCATTTTTCGAAATGAAGACCTCGACTACCAGCGTTGCAAACCTGAATTTGTCCAGGCAATGTGTGGAGATCTCCGTTGGCTCGGATTAGCCTGGGACGAAGGCCCGGACATCGGCGGCCCGTTCGCGCCATACTCGCAAAGTGAGCGCCGCAGCTTCTATCTTGAAGCCTGGCGCAAGCTGCGTGACGGCGGCTTCATCTATCCGTGCACATGTTCGCGCAAGGATCTGGAACGCGCACTGTCTGCGCCGCACGAGGAACCATTGCCTGGAGCGGCTGCCAGCGACGCGGCACATGCCGATGATGAAGTTCCCTACCCTGGAACCTGCCGCGTGAAAGTCTCAACCGCCGGCCGTTACGATTCGCCCGCCGGCGTGAGCTGGCGCTTCAAAGTCCGCGACGGAGAAGCAATCTCGTTCTCTGACCACTATTTCGGCACACAACAATTCATCGCCGGACAGGATTTCTCTGATTTTCTTCTCTGGCGTCGCGACGACATCCCTGCCTATCAACTTGCCGTTGTCGTGGATGACGCTGCGATGCAAATCACTGAAGTTGTCAGAGGTGAAGATCTGCTCAAGAGCACTGCTCGACAACTGCTTCTGATCCGCGCACTGGGATACACAGTGCCAGATTATTTCCATTGCCCCCTCCTACGCGATGAAAATAATGTCAGGCTGGCAAAAAGGAATGACGCACTGAGCTTGAGAAAAATGCGTGAGCAGGGAACAAAGCCAGAGGTCTTACGAGAAAAATTTCGCGCAGAGCTCGTAACAAAATAAAAGGGCAGCTTCATAGCCGCCGCTTTTGTAGATCAGATGATCAAATAGTCGAAAATTAATTTGCTCCACTTCCAGCCGCAGGCTTTGTTTCAGACTTACCCATATCGCCAAAAGTCCACAATCCAAATGCCTTCAGGAAAACATCGCTGTGTTTGTCCACCAGCATTTTTGCTGTCTTCTCCGGCGGCCATGGGCTGGCCAGGCGCTCAGGACGATCGGCAATCCAGAAAGCTGTCATGCCCATGACGGTCGCATCGCGGGTGAGCAGGTCGGGCTTTACTTTGTCGAATGTGTCCACAGCGGAGTGGTGCGTGTATTTATACTCCGGAGAATCCTGATCCATGTTAATGCCAGGCAGCCCGGCAAGAATAAATGGCCCTGCATCCGTGCCGAACACCGGACGATCATCCACATCAAGATCGCCAAAAGCCTTCACTGAATCGGCAAATTTCTTGACCGCAGGAATCAGATCATCATGTCCGCCCATATTCAGCTTCACCACCGCGCCTTGCCCGTTGTCCAGAATGAGCGCTGCAATGTGGTTCGTTAGTTCGTCTTTATGCATTTTTGTGTATGCCAGCGAACCCAGCAGTCCCTGCTCTTCACCGGTGAAAAGGACAAAACGGATTGTGCGTTTTGGTTTGAATCCGCTGAGCTTGATGGCCCTGGCCGCGCCCAGCGTCGTAGCCACACCGCAACCGTCATCCGTTGCACCGTCGGAAAGGTCCCATGAATCCAGATGTCCGCCCACAACAACCACCTGCTCCGGATGCTCGCTGCCACGAATCTCTCCCACCACATTCGCGGAATCCACTGGCCCGCTGCTGACCTTATTCTGGACGTTGATCTTTAGCCGCACAGTCTTCCCCTGATCGACAAAGCGCGTGAGCTGCTCCTGGTCTTCCGCAATCATGCTCACGACAGGAATCTTATAATAAGTATCGAAACCCATGGCGCCGGTGTGCGTGAGATGCATACCTGCGGCAAATGATCCTCCCTGCCCGCCAATCACGGCTACGGCATGGACTTCATGCGCTTTTTTCAGGAAGTCGCCAAATTTGGCAAAGCCGTTCATGGCTGCCGGACCGGTAGGCGCAACGCCTTTCCGCACGATCAAAATCACCTTGCCATTCCATGAGGCGGAATTATTTTTCAACTCATCTTCCAGCGCATTCACATTTACCGGAACAATATCAGCTTCTTCGCCGCCGGCTTTGGTTGAACCTACCCAGCCCATCGCATCCACCGTGAGCCGGCGATGAATGGGCGCCAGGATTTCTGCTTCGGCCGGACCGCGCGTCCAGCCATGCGAGATCTGCCACTTTTCCGCATGCACATTCTCCAGTCCGATGGCGTTCATCTTTTGCATACCCCACTCCACTGCCTTCGCGGCCTGTGGAGAACCGGTAACGCGTGCGCCAATGTAGTCTGACAAATCTTCCAGGTCGTCATAAGCTTCTGTGCTCATCATGCCCTGGCCGGCAATGGCAGTCAGCGCGGGCATGGTGCCGTCCTGCGCCGGAGAAGCCGGCTCAGCCGGATTGGCTGCCACGCCGTGCAATGCAATGCCAAATACCAAAGCGATTCCAGCACTGGATAGAAACAATAATTTACGCATGTAAGTCTGCACCTCTTGAAAATGTGATCGGAGTTGAAGGGAAATTATATTCCTTCCTTGAGACGTAAATTGGGACAGGACGTAAGCAGCAGGATGACCTGGTCCGCGCAAAAGCTGCACTTACCTCCCTGATACTGCGCTGGCTGATGGTCGGGTATTAAGGTGTGCGAATTCTTATGTTTTTCGCCGTGCAGCAACATTCCCCGCTCTGCAAACATCGCATTTCATAACATGCTGGATATCCGTATTGGCACCTCTGGTTACCACTACAAACATTGGCTGGGCACGTTTTACCCGCCCAAAATGCCTGCTTCCAAGATGCTGGCCCACTATGTGCGTCACTTTGACACCTTAGAGCTCAACAACAGCTTTTATCGCCTGCCAACCGCAGCGGCCTTTGCCTCATGGCGCGACGCGACGCCCGACAACTTTGTCTTTGCCGTGAAAGCCAGCCGATTCATTACTCACAACAAGAAGCTGAAAGACCCGGAGAACGCACTGGACAATATCCTGGCTCGTGCCCAGCATCTGGGCAAAAAACTCGGGCCCGTTTTGTTTCAGCTTCCGCCACACTGGAAGGTAAATATCGGAAGACTGGAAGCTCTGCTGGAAATTTTGCCGCGCGACCTGCGTTACACCTTTGAGTTCCGCGAGACAAGCTGGATCACGCCCGACGTCTACCGTTTGCTACGCCGCTACAACGCCGCATTTTGTATCTATGAGCTGGCTGGCTATCAAACACCGTTCGCGATAACCGCTGACTTCACCTATGTGCGTCTGCATGGGCCCGATGCCGGAAAATATCAGGGCAGTTACAGCGATTCCAAGTTGCGTGGGTGGGCAGAGCGCATTGATAAATGGACCACGACGCTAAAGGCAATTTACGTCTATTTTGATAACGATCAAGCGGGCTATGCCGCACAGAATGCCATGACGCTGCGCAAGATGGTGCTGGGAGCACCGGTTCCAGAATTGGTGGCGGCCTAAGAAAAACGGCAGGCGCTTTGCCTGCCGCTTCTTTACAAGCTAATCAGTGTTGATCCGTGAAAATCAGTGGTAAGTATTATTTCCTGCTCGCCACTTCCAGCCGTGCGTTCGCGCGATCCAATGCTGCCTGCGCATCCACGTTGCCTTCCGTGCCGGCTTTCTGCAACTCGGCTTCAGCTTTTCTCTTGGCATCTTCCGCACGAGCAGTATCGATCTCATCTGCTTTTTCCGCCGTCTCTGCCAGGATAGTCACTCGGTTCTGCAACACCTCGGCAAAGCCCCATGCGATCGCCAACCGCTGCGTCTTGCCTGCGTTGGTGTAACTGATTGCGCCCACAGCCAGCTCAGTAATAAGCGGAGCATGGCCGGGAAGCACGCCGAGATACCCGCTCTTGCCCGGTATCTCAATGTACTCGGCCTTGTCGTTCACCACCATCCGCTCCGGCGTAACGATCTCAAGCTGCATTGTGTTGGTATCGACCATGGATTTTTATGCAGTCGCCTTCATCTTTTCTGCCGCTTCCAGCACCTCATCGATGGCGCCCTTCATGTAGAAGGCCTGCTCCGGAACATCATCGTGTTTGCCCTCAATGATGTCCTTGAAGCTGCGCACCGTGTCAGCAATCTTCACGTAACGGCCCTTCATGCCAGTAAACTGCTCGGCCACGTGGAACGGCTGCGAGAGGAACTTCTGCACTTTGCGGGCGCGGGACACGGTCAGCTTGTCTTCTTCGCTCAGTTCTTCCAGTCCCAGAATCGCAATGATGTCCTGCAGATCGGCATAGCGCTGCAGAATACGCTTCACGCCCTGCGCCACATCGTAGTGCTCCTGACCCACAATGTGCGGATCGAGGATGCGCGAGGTCGAAGACAGAGGATCGACCGCAGGATATATTCCAATTGCGGTGAGCGGACGCGAAAGCACTGTCGTCGCATCCAGGTGGGCGAAGGTCGTTGCTGGAGCCGGATCGGTAAGATCGTCGGCAGGCACATAAATCGCCTGCACTGAGGTGATCGATCCACGCTTCGTGGATGTAATGCGCTCCTGCAGTTCGCCCATCTCGGTTGCCAGGTTCGGCTGATAACCCACGGCGGAAGGCATGCGGCCCAGCAAAGCTGATACTTCTGATCCTGCCTGCGTGAAGCGGAAAATGTTGTCGATGAAAAGCAGCGTGTCCGCGCCTTCATCGTCACGGAAATATTCGGCAACCGTCAGACCGGTCAGCGCTACGCGCAGACGCGCTCCTGGCGGCTCGGTCATCTGGCCATAGATCAATGCGGCTTTTGAATGCTCAGGATCGCCCGGCGTGATTACGCCAGACTCGCTCATTTCCAGCCAGAGATCGTTGCCTTCGCGCGTGCGTTCGCCCACGCCGGCAAATACAGAATAACCACCGTGGTTTTTTGCAACGTTGTTGATCAGTTCCATGATCACAACCGTTTTGCCTACGCCGGCGCCGCCGAACAGGCCGATCTTTCCGCCTTTCAAGAACGGCTGGATCAGATCGATCACTTTTACGCCGGTCTCAAACATTTCGGCCTTGGTCGATTGCTCGTCGAACGCGGGAGCAGCGCGATGGATGGGCAGCCGTTTTGTAGACTGCACCGGACCCAACTGGTCGACCGGCTCGCCGATCACGTTCATCACGCGCCCTAATGTTCCCTTGCCCACTGGAACCGAGATAGGTCCGCCGAGATCGGTGGCGTTCATGCCGCGAACCATGCCATCGGTGGCCTGCATGGCGACCGTGCGCACACGGCCTTCACCCAGATGCTGCTGCACTTCCAGCACCACGTCAATCGGATCGGGCACTTTAAAGCCTTCACTGGTTACGCGCAGTGCCTGATAAATCGGCGGAAGATGCCCTTCCGTAAACTCCACGTCGACCGCGGGACCCGCGATCTGAATTACCTTGCCAACATTTTTAGTAGCCATAATGACCTTTAAAATAGCAATTAGCAGCTAGCAATTAGTAACTAGCCAAAGCTAAACCTTTGCGCTCCTCGCGTCCTTTGCGGTAAAACCTGCTTTTCCAATCACCGGATCATCCGATAGTTTTATTGCGCCGCCGCAGCGCCGCTGACAATTTCAATAATCTCTTTCGTGATCTTTGCCTGACGGGCGCGATTCATGGCCAGCGTAAGCGAATCGATCATGTCAGAAGCGTTGCTGGTGGCTGAATCCATGGCCGTCATGCGCGCCGCGTGCTCGGCTGCTTCAGATTCCAGCATGGCCCGGTAAATCTGCACCGAGATGTAGCGCGGCAGCAAGTCACGGAAAAGTTCTGCCGACGGCTGCTCATAGATGTAATCAACTTCTGCCGTGGCAAAACCAGCAGCCTTCTTGTCCATCTCTGACGTATCAGCGGCACGCACGTTCGCACCGGCATGTTTTGCGGCTTCCAGCCGTTGTTTCAACTGCTCTTCCGTGGTTTCCTCAGTCATTGCCTGTGACTGTTCGCCAATTGCCCGTATCGGCAGCACCTCTTCTACCACCAGCCGCTGCGCAATCACAGACTTGAATTCGTTGTAGACGATATAGACCGAATCCACCTTGGTTTCTGTATACAGCTTGACCACTTGCTCGGCGATTTCCTTCGCGCTGGAGAATTGCGCCCGGTTCATCAGGCCAACATACTCGCCGGAAATCTGGATCTCACCTTGGCGCTGGTCAGACTCGCCGGCCGCAGGATAGCGGCGGCGGAAATAATCACGCGACTTGCGGCCCAGGGCCAGTACGTCAAGGTTCTTGCCTTTTTTGCTGGTAATGAACCTGGCCGCGGCTTTCAGGATGTTTGAGTTGAATGCTCCCGCCAAACCCTTTTCGCCTGAGACCACAATCAACAGCGCTGTCTTCTCGTCGCGCCGGACCAAGAGTGGGTGGAGGATCTCGCCCGTCTTTGGATCATGAACATCGGCGCGCGACACCAGCGATTTCAAAACATTGGTCAACATCTGCGCATATGGACGCGCTGCCAGGGCGCGTTCCTGTGCGCGACGCAGCTTCGCTGCCGATACCATCTGCATGGCTTTGGTGATCTGCCGCGTGTTGCGCACGCTGCGGATACGCCGCCTGATGTCTAGAAGATTAGCCATCTGTTTATGTTATGCCTTTGCCGTCGACGTTTCACGCTGGCTGACAAAACGCTGCTTGAACTCTTTCAACGTCTTTTCAAGGTCTGCCTTCATCGCGTCATCAATGGTCTTCTTCTGCATGATCGCATCGAGCAGCTGCGGACTCATCGACTCAACATATTTATTGAGCTCCTCCGCAAACGGGCGGACTTCCTCAACTTCCAGATCGTCCAGGTAGCCGTTGGTTCCGGCAAAAATGATCAGGATCTGCCGGCTGAAAGACAGCGGCTTGTACTGGTCCTGCTTCAAAATTTCCACCAGGCGCTTACCGCGATTTAACTGCGCCTGTGTCGCTTTGTCCAGGTCAGAACCGAACTGCGCGAATGCCGCCAGTTCCCGATACTGCGCAAGCTCCAGCTTCAACGTGCCTGCAACCTGTCGCATGGCCTTGATCTGCGCAGAACCGCCTACCCGGCTCACCGAGATACCCACGTTTACCGCCGGACGCACGCCGGAATTGAATAGATCAGTTTCAAGAAAGATCTGTCCGTCAGTAATGGAAATTACGTTCGTCGGAATGTAGGCGGAAACGTCGCCGGCCTGCGTCTCGATCACGGGAAGCGCTGTCAGCGAACCGCCACCCATCTTGTCTGACATCTTTGCCGCGCGCTCCAGCAAACGGGAGTGGAGATAGAAGACGTCTCCAGGGTAAGCTTCGCGTCCCGGCGGACGGCGCAGCAACAGGGAAATTTCACGATAGGATGCGGCGTGCTTGGAAAGATCGTCGTAGATCACCAGCGCATGCTTGCCGCTATCGCGGAAATATTCGCCCATGGCGCAGGCGGCGTATGGAGCCAGATACAACATTGGCGCAGGCTCTGAAGCTGATGCAGCCACGACGATGGTGTAATCCATGGCGCCGAAGTCTTCCAGAACTTTTACCACCTGGGCGATGGAGGAACGCTTTTGCCCAATGGCGCAGTAGATACAAATCAGGTTGTTGCCCTTGCTGTTGATGATCGTGTCCAGGGCAACGGCAGTTTTGCCGGTCTGGCGGTCGCCAATGATCAGCTCGCGCTGGCCACGGCCAACAGGAATCATAGAGTCAATGGCTTTGATGCCGGTCGCCATGGGCTCACGTACTGGCTGGCGATCAATTACGCCTGGCGCAATACGCTCAATTGCAATCTGCTTGCTTGCTGTGATGGGACCTTTGCCGTCAATCGGCTGACCCAGTGCGTTCACCACGCGGCCAATCATGCCTTCACCCGTGGGGACGGACATGATTGTTCCGGTGCGCTTTACCTCGTCGCCTTCCTTGATTTCGGTGTAGTCGCCCAACAGCACCGCGCCAACCTGGTCTTCTTCCAGGTTCATGGCCAGCCCGGAAATGCCGTGGCCGAACTGGATCAGTTCCCCCGCCATTACTTTGTCCAGGCCGTGAATACGGGCAATTCCGTCGCCCAGTGAGATGATGGTGCCAACCTCATCCACGGAAACCTTGGATTCGTAATTCTCAATCTGCTCGCGTATGAGCTTTGTTATTTCGTCTGCTTTGATTTGAGCCATAGATACCTTTGTGTTTCAGCCCCAAACTACTCTGCTGATTTTGTAATTGGGTAAATTGGTAATTGAGTAAATCAACTGCGGACTAACTTTCCGCAACACGGCTTAATTTACCCATTTACCAACTCACTCATTTACTAATTACGATCTGGCTAATTCCTGCCGCATGCGCTGCAACCGGCCCTGCACTGAACCGTCATAGATTGTGCTGCCAACCCGCACCAGCACTCCGCCAAGCAGGCTGTTGTCTTCGGAATAGGTCGCGCGAACAACCTTTCCTGTCAGCTCGGCCAGTTGTTTTTCCAAAGCGCTCTTTTCTGCCGCACTCAATTCACGTGTGGCGCTGACCTTTGCTTCGGCAATGCCCATCCGGCGATCTAACTCGCGCTTGAACTCTTCCACCAGCTCGTTCATATTGCCTATGCGGCGATGGTCCGTAAGCACCGCCAGAAAATTACGCAATAGGTGGCTTGCTCCCATGCGGCTGACAATCGCATCCAGCAGCTTTACCCTCTGCCCCTTATCAACAGCCGGGTTTTGCAGGACATTCCGCAACTCGCGGCTTTCCGCCATCAGCGCGGCAAACTGCTCCAGTTCGCTGACAGACTTTTCCGGATTCTGCTTCTGCTTTAACACTACTTCCGCGTAAGCACGTGCATAACGGCCAAGGACTGCTGCCACTTAATTGCCGTCCTTTCCCATTTGCGTGGTAAAAGCGCGCACCAGCGCTGCATCGGTGTCTTTGCTGACCTTGATCTTTTTTTCCGCCAGTTCAATGGCCAGTTCGGCAACATAAGCCTTCAATTCGCGGCGGGCGGCATTAGCGGTCATCTCAATTTCCTGTTCCGAGGAAGCAACAATGCGGCGGCGCTCTTCTTCGCCTGCAGCCTGGAGGCGTTCTTCTTCTGCCCGGCCATTTTTCTCGGCCTCGCTCTGCATGGCGGCGATCTCTGAATCAATGCGAGACAATCTGCCTTCCACATCGCTAAGGCGCTGGCGGGCCTCTTCACTGGCCTTGCGCGCTTCTTCAATGCCCATCTGTATCAGCGACGTGCGTCCCTGGAAATAACCCGGGAGGAACTTGCGGAGTACCCATGCCATGAACAGAAAGATGATGGCGAAGTTCAGGCCGATACTTATCCAGTAAACCTGATCGTCAGAAAGACCTGTGTGCCTGGCAAGCCAATGAATCGAAGGAGAATGGCGAATCGCATCGGCTGAGGCGCCTTCTTTTTCCTCCTGCTTGCCTTTTTCCTTTTCTTGTTTTTCCCGTTGTTCAGCCTGGTTGACCTGCTGTTCAGCCTTGGGATCGCTTGCGGGAATTTCCTGAGTCTGGGCAATAACGATTCTGCCCGGCAGCACCACGGCCAAAAACGCCAGCGCCAGCACTGCTTTCATCCAATGTTTTCTGGCACCTGCCATTTACCGCCCTCCCACTGCCGCAGCCGGTTTTAACACTGTTTCAATGACCTTGTCGGCCAGGGCATCGGCTTGATCTCGCAAGCTTGCCTTTGACGATGCGACGGTCCCTTCAAGGTTGGTCCGGGCTTCTCTCACCCGATCCCCTGCCTGTTTGCGGGCCTCAGCTAAAGCATTGTTGCGGGCATCCATGATCCGCTGCCGGTTGGCCTGCTGTACTTTATAGATTTCTGCCCGTGCCTCTCGGACTCTTTGTTCGTACTCGGCGGTCCGCTTTTCAGCCCTGGCGATCTCTTCCTGGGCGCGCTCAATGGCGCCTTTGGTCAGCGCATGGCGCTGCTCCAGGATCTGCCGCAGCTTTCCGTGGACAATATAACGGTACCCCACCCATAGAATCAGCACGCTGATCATCGTGGGGATGGAATTAACCAGTAATTCGCCTATTTGCCTGAGTATCGCTTGCATGCAAAATGATCTTTAATAAGTTGTTGTGAACAGAAGCAGAATGGGACAACCACCGAACACTTTAAGCTAACATTCACATACGTAAGTGTCAATGTATGCAGCCGAGTAGCTGCCGTAATGAATGAGCATTCAGCAGAGCTGTCAAGCGGCAGAATCCACTCTGCTTTCTCCTCGAGAAAAGCACCCTTACGCTATGATCTCTGCCTATGATTTTTCTCTATCTTTTACTCGGCCTGCTGGTAGGCGCATTTTCGGGAATCGTTGGAATCGGCGGCGGGATTCTGATCGTTCCCGCTCTGGTTTATTTTGCCCATATGAGCCAGCACAAAGCGCAGGGGACTTCCATCACCGCCCTGCTTGCGCCCATCGGCGCGCTTGCATTCTGGGAGTACTACAAGAGTGGGAACGTCGACGTAAAGGCCGGAATTTTGATTGCTGCCGGATTCCTGATCGGCGGTTATTTCGGTGGGCTCTGGGCCCAACATATCCCTGAAATTGAGCTACGCCGGATATTTGGAATTTTGGTAGTAATGATTGGTATCCAACTACTCTTGGGGCGCTCTTAGGGGCTTATCTACACTTCCAGAATTCCGCATTTTTAGCGCCGTTTTGACCGGAGTTACTCAGATAGTGAAGTAGGGTAAAAAAGACAAGGCAGATCGCTTGACATCACCATTCCAAAGCCTAGAATGAATACATCACCTCCGATCCGATTCAGGATCGAATGGGCTTGTGGCCAAGGAAAACGTCACCGCTTCTTGGTCTCAGGCCCATTTTAATTTTTAGGACTTTTGCGGACGAGAGTAAGGCGACAGCCGATGGGAGTCCGCAGGCGAAATCCTGAGGGCAAAACCCGAAGGATTTTCAAATTTCAGGTCCGCGCTTTTCGTGGTACGACTTCATACTCTTTCAAAACTCTCGCCAGCGATTCCGGCGCTTCCACATCCATCTGAACCTTGCTATCGCGATAGGACCGTTTCAGGATTCGTGCACGCGCCTCAATTAGTGCCAGCAACTTGCCTTCGCTTTGCGGAACGCGGATCTGCATGGTCTGGATCGCATCGATTTCCATCCGGGCATCAATCGCCGCCAGCAGACTATCCAGCCCGATTTCTTTTGCCGCAGAGATGTAAACCGTATTGGCAGAATTTGCGAGAGCTCGGCGCTGCGCTTCCGGCATAAGGTCGACTTTATTCATCACGCGAATGCGCGCGCGGTCCAGCACATCCAGATCTTTCAACACGCTTTCAACCTGATGCTGCTGTTCGTGTCCCGTGGGGCTGGTAACGTCTGCCACGTGCAGCAAAAGCGCGGCGCGCTGTACTTCTTCCAGGGTGGCGCGGAAGGCAGAAACCAGCGTCGTGGGCAGGTTGCGGATAAAACCGACCGTATCTGACAGCAGCACTTTCCGCTTGCTCGGCAAGGTGACGCCGCGAATCGTAGGATCGAGCGTGGCAAACATCTTGGCTGATTCCAGCACGCCGGCGCCGGTCAGAATATTGAACAGCGTTGACTTGCCGGCGTTTGTATAACCAACCAGCGCGACGGTGGGCAGCGGAACGGATTCGCGCCGCTGCCTCTGCTGTCCGCGAATGCGTTTTACATCTTCCAGTTTTTGCTTGATGTGGCGAACGCGCCGGTAGATTTTGCGGCGATCGGTTTCGAGCTGCGTTTCGCCAGGACCGCGGGTTCCAATACCCCCTCCGAGCTGAGACATCTCAATGCCTCGCCCAGCCAATCGCGGCAGCATATATTCGAGCTGCGCCAGTTCCACCTGCAATTGACCTTCACGGCTGCGGGCGTGCCGGGCAAAAATATCCAGGATCAGCTGCGTCCGGTCGATCACGCGCGCGCTCACCTCTTTTTCAATATTGCGCTGCTGGGAAGGAGAAAGCTCGTGGTCCACCAGCACCAGGTCGGCATCGACCGAAGCAACAGCTCCGGCTATTTCCTGCAGCTTGCCTGTGCCAATAAGAGTTGCGGGATCAGGGCGGTCGCGGCGCTGAACAAATTCGCCGGCAATCTCAGCGCCTGCGGAGGAGACAAGTTCGCGAAACTCCGCCAGAGATTCTTCCACACCAACGCGGGAGACACCGCTCCCTTCTGCTCGATCAGCCGCTACTTTGCGCGCGGCCACGGCGCCGGGAGGCAGCTCAAGATCACGGTCTGAACGCGAACGATAACGGAACTCAACGGCGACTAAAAACGCCCGCTCCGGACCATCGCGACCGGTCCTGATCCCGGCCGAAGCATCGACACGGCGGGAACGCTGCCCAGGAATGGATTAGCCCTCCGACTTGCCGGTGTTGGTCTCGCCATCTCCCGCCGGTGTGTGGCGGCTGTCACCATGGTGCATTTCACTATGGTGCATCATGCTGCCTTTTGCCATGACCACGGTGGAAATAGCGTGTTTAAAAATCAGCTGTTCCTGATTGTTGGTTTCTAGGACTACTGAATACTTGTCAAAGGACCGGATACGTCCCGTTAACTTGACTCCGCTCAGCAAATAAATCGTGATCTGGCTTTTGTCTTTGCGTGCGGTATTCAGAAACGAATCCTGTATGTTTTGTGCCGGCTTATTTTCCATCTGCCGATCTCTCTCCTGTATTTCTGCCATATAGGACGGGTGACACTCTCTTCAAGTGGCCTTGCCCTGCCATTGTAGCTTCTGATTGCGTTCCCGGCAAAAAAGTCTCTGCCAACCCGTTTATCACAGGGATGCTATGATTTTAAGAGGTATGAAGAGCGCTATTCACAAAGCGACAGCCGATGTCCCCATGCTTGACCTCTCGCGCCAGTATGCCGGGCTTCGCGACGAGATTTTAGCCGCCGTCACCCGAGCCTGCGATTCCCAGCGTTACATTCTGGGCGAGGAAGCAATCGCTTTTGAACGCGAATTTGCCGCCCTTTGTGGCACCAAAGATGCCGTGGGCTGCGCCTCCGGCACGGATGGCCTGTGGCTGGCCCTGGCCGCCGCCGGTGTCGGCCCCGGCGATGCCGTCATCACTACGCCTTTTACCTTTTTTGCCACTGCCAGCTCCATTCTGCGCGCTGGCGCCAAGCCGGTGTTTGCGGACGTGGATCCAGAGACCCTGAATCTTGATCCGGCCAGCGTACGAGAGCACCTGAAAAAAGGCTCCAGGGAAATCCGGGCCATGATGCCGGTCCATCTCTATGGCCAATGTGCCGACATGGATAGCTTTGACCGCATCGCGCAGGAATTCAATCTGGCGGTAGTTGAAGATGCGGCGCAGGCCGTGGGCGCAACATGGAATGGCCGGCGGGCGGGCGCCATGAGCGAGGCTGCGGCTTTTAGTTTTTATCCAACAAAAAATCTCAGCGCCTTTGGCGATGCCGGCGCCGTTACCACCAATGACGCAAAAATTGCGGAACGCATGCGCTCTCTGCGCAATCACGGCAGCAAGCAGCGCTACTACCATGATGAAATCGGGGCCAACAGCCGCCTGGATTCCATTCAGGCCGCCGTGCTGCGCGTGAAGATGACGCATCTGGCCGACTGGAACAAAGCCCGCCGCGAGCATGCGCACACATATGATCAGTTATTGGCGAAAGCAGGTCTTACGAAGACAGGAGCGAATTCCCCGGCTCCGGTTCAACAGCTGAAAACGCTGCCTGCGGCGCACCATATTTATCATCAGTATGTGATTCGCGTTCATGACCGCGACAAGCTGCGCGCCTTTCTGAGCGAACGCGGCGTGGGCTCAGAAGTTTACTACCCAATTCCACTGCACCTGCAGAAATGCTTTACCTATCTGGGATATGCTCCGGGCTGCCTGCCAGAATCCGAGCGCGCTGCCCTGGACGTGCTTGCTCTGCCCATGTTTGCGGAGTTGCAGCAAGACGAGGAACGGCATGTAGTGGAGTCGATAGCGGAGTTTTATTCCTAAATCGACTCTGGTCATTGCATCGGCAAAGCTCAGGACAATTTTTGCCCTGCTGGCGACTGCATGAACCCGGCAAAGCCTCCTTACAACCCGGCCACGGAAGCTGCTTTCGTCCTTTTGACAATATCCAGAAATTTCGCCGAGGCTTTTTGCAAACGGATTTCTTCTGCAGAGCCGTGCATGGCGTTGGCCGCCATTTGGCAGTATGCGGCACGAAAGATCGCATACGCGCGAATAGAGTCGTCGATCCGCGTGCCGGCATTGTCTCCGCTGGCGCGATGATAGAGTTCAAGAAATTCATGCATCTGAGCCGCTGTCATCTGCCATTCCACAATAGCGCCCGCCAGGTCCCATGCAATATCCGTTGGGCCGGGGAAGAAATGGTCATCCCCGTGGCTGCCTGAATCTGTTTTGAGCAACTGGCCGCCTTTAGTCTGCAGCCATTCATGCGGCTGCATGTGCCCATCGGCGATGACCGGATGTTCCAGACGGACTTCAATCGGCGTCTCCACGCCAAATTGCTGCAGATTGTGTTCCGCCATCTGCTGCAGCGAATTCAAATTGGCAAGATCAGCTGGAAATGACTGCAGCCGAAACGCACAATACTCAGCCAAGCGCACAAGAATTGCCGGCGATAAATCACTTGCAGATAGCGCGCGACCATTCATCAATGGATAAGAAACAAAGCCATGAATTTCTTTTCTGGGCGATGGGCCAAATCCAGCTTCAGCAACTTTGAGTTCGCGAGTGAAAACATTCTCACCGTAGTGGCCAAGCCCGGCAAATTTATGGAGCCTCGGTTTTGTTTCTTCTGATAGATATTTCAGCCGCTCAAAGCTCGTCCAGGTGGCTGGCCAATCTGCTGTGGCGAAGAAGCGGCTGCGCCATTCTCCACCGCCGATAAACTTCACGGCCTCAGCAGGCTTGCGCGCTTCTGCATTCACGGGGACGCAGCGATATCGCTTCCATCGCTCCGCTGCGTCTTGGGAGCAGAGTGCATCAGCGTTTGGTTGATGGCTGCTGATGAGAATTATTTTGTCGGCTGATACTCCAGCTCTCTCCAGGGCTTCTGCCACTGATAAAAACGATGACCCGCTCAGTCCCGGCCCTTCATCGACAATAAGGAAATTATTGCCGGCAGCAATTGCGTTCTCAACAATCCCAAGGTGCTCCGAAGAGAATTCTGTTCGCCGGTTATAAGGATGTCCCTGTGGACGGACTGTAAATCTCTGCGCTTCCATTCCACGGGCTCGCGCCGCCGCCGCCGTAACGGCGCTCAAAGTCGTACCTATACTCCTGATCCCGGCAACGACCAGGTTTTTGGAAGAAAACGAAATTCGATTCAATACATCTGCGTAGGCCAATGGATGCAGCGCATAATAAGCAAAGCCTTCCGGCGTGGAGATTGTGAGCTGTTCTGGAACGGGAAGAAATTTCGCGGAAGCGACTAAAGTTTTAAGAGCAGACGGCTGCAAAGAAAACCGGCCGCGCATAAGCGCATCTGCAATTTGTTCAGTGAGAGATTGCGCCGCACGCGCAATGGAACTCTCTGCATCCGCTATGCCGCACTCAAGCTCGCCGGCAAGAAGAAGTGCGTTGATCGAGGAATCAGGCGAATAGCCACTCAACTGCTGTTCCAGTTGAGCAGCTACTGCCGTTCGAAGTTGTTTCCCACTCACATACCGCCGGTCTTCGCGAAAGACCAGCAGGTTCAAGGCGCTCATTCAATTAATAAAGGTTCAGGCTACTTTCTTGGCCGTTCTACGTGTGGCCCTGGGCGACCGCGCAACATCGCCTTCCTTATCTACAAAGTAGAGGAACTGGTTGTCGCGTTCAACTGCCCGCGGCACCAAAACCTCTGTCTCGCCATCCCCGGACTTGGGCTTACGGCTTACGTTGCCGTCCCCATCGATGAAATACAGATATTTCTTGTAATCACGCTCCAAGTGCAGTTCTTTTACTTTTTCCGCCATGCCCAGTTGGACGGCAAAAATAGTCGCGCGGATGCCAAGTGCCTTACTTAGATTGAGCTCTGGATTTATTGGACTTACGGTGTTTTGGCTCAGGCGGAGTCTCTCCTGGCGCAAGCACCCGGTGGACCATGGGTGGGTTGAATTTGTAAGTACGATCATGGACGGTGCCATCATCGCCCTTAACATGCACAACAAAAGTGCGCAAATTACCTTCTTTTCCAAAGTCCTGCCGGCCCAGGGTTACCGGAAGCATGCCTTCCAGATCGCGCTCACGATACGCGGTTTCATAGCGATGCTTGCGCACGTTCCAGGTAAAGACCCGTATCTGATTAAAGTCGTATGGCAAACCTTCTTTTTCCGTAAAGAGCACCAGGTATTCAGGAACTTTCTTATCTTCGTCCGTGACCTCGTCCAGAGGATAGGCGGCGACAATGTGTTGCCCTTCTGAGTACTGCTGGATCTCTTCCGGAATATCCACATAGAGCGTCCTGCCCAGCACCCAGCCCACATGATTTTGTGTGTCACGCACCAGCCACCAATCTTCACGGACGGCGGGCGGTGCGTTATTGTCGCTCTTTACTTTGTCCTCGTCCTGGCTGTCGTCGGCATCTTTATCTTTTGACTTGTCTGTCTTGACCGGTTGTGCGGGAGCATTGCGGTCAACCGCCTGCCGCTGCAGCAAATCTACTTTTTGTTTTTCGTTTAGAAGATAAAGATAGCTGGTCTTGCGACCGGGCAGCACGTGGATCTTTACCTGCTCCTGAGTGGTGGCTGTGGCCTGTGCCGGAGCGGTCTTGTATTGTTCTGCCAGAATCTGGAACTGATCGAAGGTAGGCTGATCGACAAGATAGCGTTCCTGGATCCAGCCTTCTTCTCCACGCGGCGACCGCACACGCAGGAAGCGTCGGTTCTGCATGTGCTCCAGCACCTCCACACGCTCGCCGTTATGTACGACACCGGTTTTGTTATAGAGCGTGGCAACATGGTCACGCAGGCTGGCTTCAGTCACGGCCACATAGGCATATTCCTTGTCTGAAAGGCCGCCTCTGCCGCTGCATCCAGCCAGCAGAAAGAAGATTGATGCAATAAGAAAGGCCGCAATTGCGCCGCGACCGCGCTCTGTGCCGAGCTTCATGCTCCAGGATTTTTCCATCGCCGTTACTTCAAATATAACAGTCTGGCGACGTTCAAAACAGACACGGCCCGCCATGCCCAAATGGCCGATCTGGTTACGACGCATGCGCGTGTGCGCACTGGACGCGTCTTCTCAGGCTGCATTCTGCTGCGCAAAGATAATGTAATGCCCTGCCGGATCTTTCACGCAAAACTCCTTAGCATTGTAAAAAGTAGTGCGCATCGGCAGCACGACCTCCGCTCCCCTGGTTGCTTCCTGCGCGGCATTCACATCGGCGACTTCTATGTATAGAAAGCTGGGTCCTTTGCGAGCGTCGTTGCCGGTTGTCTCATTATCCTTGGCTGCGCTGGCAAAGCTCTGATACATCAGTTCGACACCATTCTTTTCCAGAATGGCAAATCCAATCTTGTCGCCTTCGGGGACTTCGACGGTCTTTTGAAAGCCTATGCGATCTGTCCAGAAGCGGATGCAGGGTTCGAGCTCTTCGGCAAAAAGAATAGCGGTGATTTTCTTCACTTCAGCAGCTTTCATTTTTATTGCTCCAGTCATTGGATTTTTCTTGATTATCGTTACTAGTCTAATTTAGACTACATTACATTATGACATCCTTTCTGCGATGTCAACTGGAGTTTTTATGAAAGCTCAAGAACGACGGCTGGAAGATTTGATCTCGATCGGACCGGCCATGCTGCGGGATTTCGAATTGCTCCGTATTCGCAGCGTTGGACAACTGGCGAAACAGGATCCGGTTCGCCTTTATCAGAAGCTGTGCCGCATTACCGGCCAGCGCGTGGACATCTGCTGCCAGGATGTCTTCTCTACAGCCATCGCGCAGGCAAAGAATCCGTTGATGCCGGCGGAGCAATGCCAGTGGTGGTATTGGAGCCGCCAGCGCAAGGCCGCCCATGTCCGCTAGAAAACGCGATCTCACGGTGCCTGATCTGGTGCTGCTGAGTTTGCTGGCCGAGCAGCCGATGCATGGCTATCAGGCCAACATGGAACTGGAACGGCGCCAGGTGCAGGATTGGGCCGGGGTTTCACGTCCGCAGATTTACTACTCGCTGGAAAAACTGGAACGGCTGGGGATGATTCGAGAAGCCGGCGATCACGAGCCTGCGCTGGGTCCTGAGCGACGCATCTTTGCCACCACGGCCAAGGGTCGCACGGCTCTTGCAGCGGCGCTGGAACGTGAAGACTGGACGAATCAGCGGGAGCGTCCGGCTTTTCTTACATGGATGGCGCTGTCATGGCAGGCGAAACCGGGAGCGGTGCAAAAACAAATCGAGCGACGCGAAGAATTTCTTAAAGCAGAGCTGGCGCGGGAGGAAGCAACGCTCAGCGCAATTGAAAAAGAAGTGGGCCATCGCTTTCATGAAGCGGTATGGATGGTAATGCTGGTCATCGATCAATTCCGTACAGAGTTGCAATGGCTTGGCAAGGTAGCCAGTGAGCTGGATCGTCGAGCTCCAGCTATCTCCGCCGCGATTGCAGAAAAGAGTAACTAGTTCATTGGCAGGTTTGGCGTGCGGGACGAAGGAACTATCCATTCAATAATTGGTTGACAGGCAGAGCAAACTACCGGAGGATATGCGCATGAAAAGCCTGAAGCAGTTTGCCGTGGTTGCGTTAGTCATCATTGCCTGCGGGTTTACCCTGGCTGCCCAGAATCCATCGACGCCTCCGCCAGCGCGCATACACGTAAGCCAAACGGTGATGGACGGGATGATTATTTCCAGGACTTACCCGAACTATCCGGAAGACGCGCGAAGAATGCATGCAAGTGGCAATGCAACGGTTGCAATCCTGATTGACCGGGACGGAAATGTGATCCGCGCGGCCCTGATGAGAGGCAATATTGTTCTGGCTGATGCGGCTGAAGCTGCGGTGAAGCAATGGAAATACAAGCCATTTGCTGTGAATGGCAATCCGGTTGAAGTAGATACGACCGCGACGGTTATCTTTCGGGACCGAATGGGCTTTTAGGGCCAGCGACTCGACACGGATCTTAGACACGCAAGGCGAATATAACTAGAAATCCTACTTGCATACCCTCTGCTCTGGGGCGAGAATATTCCCATGCAGAGAAGCTCAACAAACCCTGCCGAATGTCAAAAGAAGAGATCATTGCAGCCACTAAAGAGTGCGCCGAAAAATTGCGGCGCGCGCCAAGTCAGCCAGAGTTGAGCAGCGCCTATCCGGCCATCAAGATGGGAAAAATCCTGAAGTTTTTCGGAACCTACACAAAGGCCCTGGAAGAGAGCGGCTTTGCCGGATCTGGGTGTGGCTACGAAGTCACAATGGAGAACCTGTTTGTGGACTGGGCGGGGATCGTGCGCCGAACGGCCAAGATTCCGACGATGACTGAATATGAGCGCGAGAGCCGGTACAGATGACGGTGAAGGCTGGATAAGCATCAGCTTTAGGATTGCAAAAGGCCGCACCGGAAACTGCGGCCTTTTTCATTGTTGGCATATATATGCATTCTTGATTCAACTAAAAGCACACACCTAGCTGGATACTTGAAAATAAATATCTTTCTCGACGGCGCTTGTCATTTGCGACTCAGCTCTGGTAGTCTCTTTCGCACCAACCCCCTGTATAGGATTGCTCGTTTCCGGTTCCTGGCAATCACGGTAGTCGCCCCAAAACTAAAGTGACTGTTTGCAGGAGAATCTCGTGAATCTCAAGCTCATTGCTTCTTTGTGGCTTCTCTCCTTTGGCTCATTCTGCGTGGCTCAGACCGCGCCCAGCATTGAAAACGGCTTCAAGTCGTTTGGCAGCTATGCGGGTGGTGACCTGGACACAGTGAACCTGCAGACTGGCAACCTGATGTTTCACATACCGATGTTTTCCTACCAGCAGCGTGGTGGAACATTGAATGTGAACAACATCCTGATGGGCAGCTCCAAGAACTGGCAGGTGGGCACATGGACAGATAACCACCACAATCCTCATCAAAAATGGATATTGCAGGGAACGCCAGGAAGCTATTCTGGCCCTGACAGCCCTTTTTTCACTGATCCCAATCTGTTTGAATTTCATCGATCTCGACACGCTACGACAGACTTTGCTGGCAACACCACTTACACGGACGATAGCTATGCCATAGTTACAAGCGATGGCGCGTGGCACTGGTTGAGCGGAGGCACCCCGAGCGGCCACATGATGACCATGGACGGTACCGGAATCCAGCTGGTTTTGAAGCGGGGAACCAAGCCGGACTATTCAGACGATACGGCAACAGCGATCTTCCGCGATGGCAGGACATATTCTCTCTCGGGCTTTTCCATGCCCATTCCAACTCCCGGAACAGGAAATAATCTTTCCGGCCGTTTTTTCCCACCTGAACTCGTTCTGGATACGTGGGGAACAACCCAGACAGCTTTCGATGGGAGCATGCCCGCTAATGGCATTGATGCCAACGGCAATGTGCTGTCCCTGCTCGCGGACACTCTAGGCAGGAATATTGAAGGCTCAAGTCTTGTCACAAGTGATTACACGGGCTGTGCGACTTCACGTCCTATTACGGATGGTTTCATTTTTAATTTTCCCGGCCCTGACGGACGCAACTCAACTCTTAAGGTATGCAGGACATCGTTTACTCCTACAGCCGCTTTTTCTCAGCCGAATGTCGATCCCCCGAGTAATCCGACCAATGGCTTTGAGTTGAACAGCTATGCAGCGGGCACTGGCAACTATATTGGCAGTATTGTGATGCCGGATGGCAATCACTGGTCATTTGACTACGACGATTTTGGCAACATAACGAAAATTACGTTTCCTACCGGCGGCAATATCAGCTATCAATGGACGGAAATTGCCGACACTTGTGCAAATGGCAGTGACACCCACGTCAGCCGGGCGGTCTCAACGCGCACTACCAATGATAACAACGGCCATTCAGCTCAATGGACTTACACGTGGGGAACGCTGCAGCAGGATGGCAGCATTACAAATTATGTACTTGATCCTAGCGGAAACGATACGGCACATGTTTTCCGTTCTGTGACAACCCTACCCTGTGACTTTTATGAAGTCGAGACGAGGGATTATCAAGGAACCCATGGCTCTGGCGCTCTATTGAAAACCGTTGATACGCAGTATCACGCGGATATCGGATTTACAACAACCAGCACATTCGCAGCAGACGTAGTGCCGGACACGATCACCACAACATTGCCAGGCAATCGAGTCAGCAAGGTCGTACGCCAATATGATCCCGGACCAGTTGGGACAATGACCACCTATGGCAAGCTGACAGATGAAAAGGAATACGACAACGGCAATGGCAATCCTGGTCCCTTGCTTCGAGAGACCGTTACAACTTATCAATGGCAGAGCAATTCCACTTATCTTGATGCGGGATTTCTAGACCTGCCGGCATCTGTGGTGGTCAAAGACGGCTCCGGCTGCGCTTTGGCGGAGACAGATTATACCTACGATGAATCGGCCTATATAACACCATACACTGGAACGCTGCCGGCGAACACGCATGGGACTGCGCCGGCAGGAACAGTTCGCGGCAATCTAACGACGGTTACAAAACGGCTCGCGCCAGCGAGCTCGTGCAGTCCCGCTGGCGGCACGGCGATCACCACACATACAAAGTGGTATGACACAGGCGTTCCGTATCAGAAAATTGATCCTCTCGGACGGACCACAACGCTTAGCTATGATTCTGCCTATGCAGGGGCGTTTGTCACCAAAACCTGCTCTCCACAGACGGGAAGCGTGACACACTGCGTTAGTGGAACTTATGACCTTACCACCGGTCTGCTGGAGAGTTTCACAAACGAGAATGCGACGACGCAGGCAAGCGGTACGACGCCGGGCGATGCAACGCATACCTCCAATTACATCTATGACACCTCGTGGCGATTAACATCGGCGCAGGGCCCCCAAGACCTTAGCAATGGCAGTGCACGCGCGACGACTTCTTTTACGCCGTCCACGGCCAATATCTTTCCCCTGTCTGTGCAACATCAGCGCTCCATCGCTACCGGCGTTTCGCCTGATTCATCTACAACCTACTTTGATGGCGTGGCCAGAGTCAACGAAACAACGCACGTTTTGCCAGGCGGCACGGCGGCCTTGGACAGGTGACAAGCGCCACCAATCCATATTTCACTACAGCCGATTCGACCTATGGGACAACTCTTTCAACATATGACGGATTAGGGAGAATTCAGCAGGTCACAAAGCCGGATGGCAGCAAGAGTTTCGTGACTTACAACGATGCCTCGGCTGGTGGGCAAGGGATCTGCACTACCACGACCGATGAAGCAGGAAAGCAGCGGCGCACCTGCTCTGATGCGTTGGGACGTTTGGTTGAGGTAGATGAATCGAATCCTGGGGCTGCGGCTACAAAAGCATGGGGCACAGTTCCGCTTGCGGGCACATTGCAGAGCCATACCACGAGCGGCAGCGCCGCGGTAAAAGCCGGCGCAACGGTGAACATCTGGAGCGGAGACGGTTCAGGCGGCGATATGCATATTGATGACCCTAGCGAGCCATGTCCGCCATTGCCGCAGACCTGCCAGCAGATTTATGACAGTGGCTGGGTAGCCGTATTTATCAACGGCATTGGCAACCAAGTCAACTATAGCCGGTTCACTACTTCTTCTTCACTGGCATCAAGCCTGGTAAGCGCCATCAATAGCAGCGGCGCCAATGTGTACGTTACGGCCACTGTCACAAACGGTTCGAATATCTTTCTGCAAGCCAAGAATGCCGGTGCGGCGGGCAATTCCATTACAGTTTCCGCCACGTCGGCAACTAACGATCCGGGCGATTTTGGATTTTCGTCATTTGGCGGCAATCTTATTGGCAGTACTCTTACTGGCGGAGCCGATGCTGTCAGCCCCGTGACAATATGGGACCAGGGCACCGTCACATTTACTATTGGCTCATTTACAGCGAGCGCGCCCTACAGCCAGAGCGGGAACAGCACTGTGGCATTGATCGCCACAGCTCTGGCCGGCACAGGTTCCACAGGATTGAATCGAGCGGGATCGCCGGTGAGCGCCGTTGCAAATAACGGCTCTCTCACGATTACATATGCCACTGGAGGAACGGCAGGCAATGGCGTAGCCGTGAGTACAGGTTCGCAGAGCACACAAACGCAGTGGACGTTTACGCCTTCATTCAACGCAACGGGAACAGCGCTGGCGAATGCACTGCCCGCGGGGGACGTCAGCAACAATCCGCTGATCACGCAGTATCAATATGATGCCCTGGGCAATCTGCTGTGCGTGGAACAGCACGGCACTGCAACAAGTACTGCTGGCTGCAGTGAATTGCCTTCGGCTGATGCGACGAATCCATGGCGTATACGACGTTTCACTTACGATACCTTGTCGCGACTTACGACTGCCTCGAATCCTGAGACCAACACGGTACCGTCTGGGACTTCTTACATCAGGGTGAACAGCACATATACGTATGACGCGAATGGCAATTTGCTGCAGAAGGGTTCGCTTGCGCCAAACCAAACAGGCTCGACGATACAGACAGTCAACTTCTGCTATGACGAGCTGAATCGCGTGGTCAGTAAAGGCTATGGAACCCAGAGTTGTCCCATGACTACGCCAGTAGTCATTTATGTTTATGATTCAGGGCCGAATGCCAAGGGTCATTTGACGTCTTTGACAGATCAGGCGGGAACAGCCAGTTACACGTACGACAATATGGGCCGCCTGGCAACAGAGACGCGGATTCTCAAGCCCACGGGTCATGCGCAGGTCTCGAAGACGCTGAGCTACGAGTACAACCTTGATGGGTCGCTGTCGGCGCTGCATTATCCTAGCACCGCCAAGGTTACCTACGCAGCTGGAACGGCGGGATTGACGCTTTCCGCCGTCGATAGCGGAAACAATGTCCAGTATGCGACCGGTGCTACTTATGGGCCGGATGCAGGTTTGACTGGATTCTTGAGCGGGCACAGCGCCACCTTCGCTGGAATCACCAACGCATACACTTACAACAAACGTTTTCAGCCGCTCACCATGTCGGCCACGGCGCCGAGCCAGACGGTCTACTACATTGGATATGACTTCCATGCCGGCAATGGAACAGCAGGAACCGGCACGGACAATGGAAATGTTTTTGGCATTATCAATTACAAGGACACAACCCACAATCGCGACCAGACCTTTACGTATGACGTGCTGAACCGGTTGACGTCGGCACAGAATGCGGGGACCGATTGCGCGGCGATGACGGTGAATGCTCAGCCCAAGACCAAATATTGGGGCAATAGCTACGGCTACGATGCCTGGGGCAATCTGCTCAATAAAACAGTCACGAAGTGTGGCGCAGAGAATCTTGTCGCGACGGTGAGCGCTGCGAATAATAACCAGCTTGGCGGAAGTTATCACTATGATTCGGCGGGAAACATGACCGTCGACCCCACGGATGGCATCACGTTATTGACTTATGACCAGGAAAACCGGCTGACGGGCGCAAATGGTTCCACCTATACGTACGATGCCGATGGCAATCGCGTTATCAAGTCGAGCAGCACGACAGGAACGCTTTATTGGGCGATGACGCCGGGGATCGTGGCGGAGAGCGATCTTTCGGGAAACACGACAAGCGAATATGTGTTCTTCGATGGCGAGCGTGTTGCTCGGCGCGACGGAGTCAACGGTGCGGGCGGAGTGTTCTATTACTTCTCTGACCATCTGAAGACGGCGTCGGTGATTACGGATGCCGCCGGCAACATCAAGGCCGAGTCAGATTACTATCCGTGGGGCGGCGAGCTTCAGTTCACCAACAACGACACGAATCACTACAAATTTACCGGCAAAGAACGGGATAGCGAAACCGGCTTAGACAATTTTGGTGCAAGGTATTACGGATCAGCACTTGGGAGATTCGTGACGCCCGACTGGTCGGCGAAACCTGTACCAGTTCCCTATGCGGAATTAGGCGATCCGCAATCACTCAACCAGTACGCTTACGTTCGGAACAATCCACTTTCAAAAAATGATCCCGATGGACATTGCGGAGCACCGGCGGGACTGAAGCCTGGACAGACAGGTGTTTGCGTCGCTTCATACATTCAAACGAAGTGGTTCAAGGCTCCCGGACGGGGTGATGGCAGAGGCCCTAACCCCAATGGCGGTACTTCTCGGGTTGAAAGTCGAATAGTGGTGGATACCCAACAGCATTCGGCCACACAAACATACGATCACGTCGGGAGGAGCGGCATTGGTGGGCAGGACGTTGGCCTGAAAGGGAGCGGAGGAAGCACTGTAAGCAGTACGCAGACCGACAAGGAAGGCAACACTTACTTCCAGGTCTCCCAACATGGTGAGAGTGCCATGAAGAGCCTAACCTTTGGTCTGGTGATCGACGGCACGATTGATAATCATCTGAATCTGGCAGTTACGCCGGATGGCAAAGTGGGCATTGATCCCGGCAGTACGGCCAGAGATTTTCCATCGCTTGAGGTTTACAGCTACTCGATGGATGACAAGGGAAATGTCACATCCACTCAGATTCTGGACAGGAGAGAAGCAAGCCCCAACGACAAAAACGGTGATCTAGGACATCCAGAAAAGCCCATCAAAGAACAGGAGCCAAAATGACCCCACAGCAAATTACATTTTTGTTAGCAGGTCTCACAGCAGGACTCGTTACTGTCGTCGGAGGAAGAGCGTGGCCCACGCTCTTGCCCATGCTCTTAGTGTGCGGTGTGGGGCCGCTGTTTTTTGTTGCGGTGCTCACGGCCATTACCTTGACCGGGTCCTGGTCCCATCTCAGTCACGGTTGGTGGCGCATTGTCGCTGGAATCTGCATCTGCACAGGGGCCTACCTGCTTGCGTTGTTTACATTTTTGGCTGTGGCTGGATATTCGGGCATTCCAACATCCACCGACCAAATCCGATTCGGTGCTGATGTGTGGGTTGGTTTACTTGCGGCGGCTTTAGTCGCGTCCGCCTGCATCGAATTACTTGTCTTCGTCCTCACCGGCAAATGGAGCAACTCTTTCCTCTTTCGTTTGGCGGCTGCTGGCGTCGTCACCGTGCTTGTGACTTTCGTAGTCGATCTAGCAGCGCATCATTACTGGACTTTCTACGGTATTTTGCTACCCGTAGGGGAAGGGCTTTTTTGCTGGCTTGTTGGAGCGCAAATCTGGAGAGTTTCCCAGCGGCTTGCCGTTCCCGCAATGTGACCGCCGCATCAATACCCGTCGTTCGCTTTCCAGGGTGGGCTAGGGCCGCGATCCGGGAGCGGGTGAGGCCCAGGCAGGTACTCAGGTTCAGGCGGGCTTTTAGGGCCGGAGAATTTTTCCTTTAGCCGCTGGTTTGGGTTTCCCGATCCCGGCGAGGACCGCCGCGCCATCCGATCCGGGAGTTGCCGCCGATCCGATCCCGTTTTCCCCTGGCCTTGCCCCCTGGCCGATTCCATCCCTGATTCGCTCCCCCGATCCCGACCTGTTAGCCGCCCTTCCTGATCCCGATCATGCCGCCGATCCGCGCCGTGGTGGTGGCCTGGGGGTGTGGCGATTCTGGCAGGGTGAGGGGTGACTTTTTGGTGTTCTCGGGGTTGGATTCCGGGGGTGAGTTTTTTGCGCTGCCTTCGGCATCGGGTGTGGGGTGACACGTCACCCCTGGGAGGGTTGCTGCGCAGTACCGCGCGGTTACCGCGCGGTAACTTGCTGAAAAACAAAAAGATGAGCAGCAAAAACGCGCCTCTGGCGCGTTCTCAAGTTACCGCAGGGTAACTCGTTGAATTTAAGCACTGAGAGCTGCCGAGCGGCGTCTAACCAGAGTAGAAGGCAGGCCCGTTTGATGGAGAAAGAAAAGAACGTCCTACGCAATAAATCCATCGGCACGAAGGTGTCCGATGAGGAGTACGCCGCACTTGAAAAACTAGCCGAGGCGCGCGGGCTGACATTCGGGGAATGGTTGCGCGAGCTGGTGCTGGCGGAGCTGATTGCCCATCCCGCCGAGCAAATCATCGTGGCTGAAGTGCTGGCGCTCCGAGCCATCCTGCTGAATGTGCTGTACCGGGTGGGGAATGGGGAGCGCATCGCGGAAGAGGAGATGCGGCAACTGATCGCCCGAGCGGACGCGGAGAAGCAGAGCAAGGCGCGGGAGCGGCTGACGGGGCAGGATGGCAACCGGCCAGGGCCGCAAAAATGAGCCAAAACGGGGCCGATTTGACCGAATTTTAGAACCGTGCGAAGGTGCGCTCGAAAGCCAGATCGAGCGCCTGCGGGCGGGAAGGAAAAAAGCAGTGAGCAGCAAATGGGGACGAGATGAAACTTACCACTGGCCGAGCAGCAAGCCGGTGTGGACGATCACGGCGCTGGTGCTGGCCGTGCTGGCAACCATCGCAACAGCAGTTTATGAGTACACGCAGGAATGGACGTTCCTTCAGAAAAAATATCTGGTGGCCTACGTCAGCAGCGTGTCGCGTCCGTGGCTGAAGGCCGCGCCTTACCCGATGGTGTTTCGCATCGAGGGCAAGCAAGAGCGGCTGGCAGTGAATCAGGACTTCAGCGACCCGGCAGTGCTTCAGGGAAAAGCGAAGCTCCAATGGGAGCGCAAGAGCTACCTCAACACCGACATGGAGCGATGGTTGCGGGAAGCGATCTACGAAGGGCAAAAACCGTGGGCGCTCTTGTTCGCAACAGCGTGGAAGGTGGGCTTGGGTGTGCTGGTGGTGGGCTTCCTGTTCGCGCTTCCGCGCGACCGCAAGCGGCAGCGCGTGTTGAAGTACGGACGCAGGACGAAAGGCCCGGAACTGGTGAGCGCCGCCGAGTTCAACCGCAGCAATCAATCGGACGGCATCGGTTTCCTCACCAACGAGCGGCGCACGCTTGCGGAGTTCGTGTTGCGGCGCGAAGGCAAGATGGTGAGGATTCCGCGTGAGCGGGAGAGTTCGCACGTGCTGGCAGTGGGCGACACCGGCGCGGGCAAATCATCGCTGATCCGCCAGATACTCATGCAGGTGGAAGAGCGCGGGGAGACAGCGATCGTGTACGATCCGGCGCTCGAATACGCGCCGCAGTTTTACGAGCCAGGGCGCGGCGATGTGATCCTGAATCCGCTGGACGCGCGGATGCCCTACTGGTCGCCGTGCGACGAAGTGCAGCACGAGGCCGAAGCCGAGGGGCTGGCCGCTGCCTTGTTCAAAGACGACCCGCGTACTAATCCATTCTTCGTGATGGTGCCGCGCCAAATCTTCGCGCACTTGCTGACCGAGCAACCGAAGCGGACGCCGCAGGAGATCCTTGCCATCTTGCGCGACGAGCGCGAGCTGGCGAAGCGATTGAAAGATACCGAACACGCGGCAGCGATCTATCCCGACGCGGGACCGCAGCGCGGCGGCATGATAGCCACTCTCAACAGCGTGACCAATGCGCTGAAGCTGCTGCCGCGAAAAGAAGAAGTCAAGACAAGCTGGACGGCGCTCGAATGGGCGCAGCAGCGGCAGGGATGGCTCTTCATCACCAGCCCGCCGGAGTTCCGCGAGAGACTGCGGCCCCTCATCAGCATGTGGCTGGACATGCTGGTGCTGCGCACGATGAACCAGGGCAGGCCAGGAGTGCGCCCGGTATGGTTCATTCTGGACGAGCTGCAAAGTTTACATGCGTTGCCGCAGTTGCACACGGCGATCACCGAGAGCCGGAAAGCGCGCAATCCTGTGGTGCTCGGTTTCCAGGGCCGCAGCCAGCTTGAGGACTTGTACGGACGCAAAGCGGAAGCAATGCTCTCGCAGCCTGCAACGAAAATCTTTTTACGGACGGATGAGGCCAACTCTTCGGAGTGGATCAGCCAGACCATCGGAAAGGTGGAGATCGAGCGATTGCGCGAGAGCCGCATGGAAGGCCACTTCCCCAACAACCGGCGCGACTCGCGCAGCTACCAGCTTGAGCGCACGGTCGAGCCGCTGGTGATGGCGTCGGAAATCGCGGGCCTGCCCGATCTGCGGGGTTACGTGAAAGGCGGCAATCTGGTGGTGCGCTTGAGCTTCCGTTATATCGACCTGCCCAAGCGACACGAGGCATTCATCGAGCGCAAGCTGACGCCGCAGCAGCTAAAGGAAGAACAGGCGCAAGCAACGGCAGCACCGGGCAACGGTGATGGACTATTTACGCGGCCCATTCCCGGACGCGATCAGCAGCGCGACTTGCCGCCACCGATCCCGCCGCAAGCGACGAAGCCGCCGCGATCAGAGCAACGCCCACGAACAGAAGCAAAACAAAAACCGTACTTTGATTAAGTGAACCATGCTGACGATATCGAAACCGCTTTCATCGGGACAGGCGCAGGCGTACCACAAGGAAGAGTTTGCCAATGCGCGCGACAACTATTACTCGGAAGGTGACCGCGTGCGCGGCGAGTGGCACGGCAAACTGGCCGAGCAGTGGGGCTTGAAAGGCGAAGTGAACGAAGAACACTTCGCGCGACTCGCGGACGGCCAGCATCCGCTCACTGGCGATCAACTGGTGCAGCACCGCGCGGCGATGGAGTACGTCAACGAGCGCGGCGAGAAAGTAAAAACGATGGAGCACCGCGCCGGTTGGGATGCGACGTTCTCAGCACCAAAGAGCGTGAGTCTCACTGCGCTGGTTGGTGGTGACGAACAGGTGCGCGCGGCGCATCGGGAGAGCGTCAACATCGCTCTGAATGAAATCGAAAACTACGTGCAGGCGCGCATCGGCGGCAATCATCCACCGGAGACAACGGGCAAATGGGTTGCGGCCAAGTTCGAGCATGACTCTTCGCGGCCCGTGGACGGTTACGCCGCGCCGCAACTGCATACGCATGTTGTGTTCTTCAACATCACCGAACGGGAGAACGGAGAGACGCGCGCCTTGCAGCCGCAGGAGCTTTACCGTTCGCAGCAGTTCGCTACGGCCGTCTATCGCTCCGAGCTGGCGCTGCGCTTGAAAGAGCTGGGCTACGAAGTCGAGCAAGGAGCCAGCGGCCAGCCGGAAATCAAAGGCTACACGCGCGAGTACATGGAGGCATCGAGTCCGCGCAGCCAGCAGATCAAGGAGCATCTCGAAGAGCAGGGAGTGAGCGGCGCGGGCGCCGCGCAAATCGCGGCGCACCGCACCAGAGACAGTAAGCTCGACATCTCGCACGAAGAAATGCAGCAGCGTCATCAGGAAATGGCGCGGCAGTTCGGAGAGCAACCGCAACGCGTGATGCGCGAGGCCCAGGAACACCGGCAGGAGATCGAGCCGCTGAACGAAGAGCAGAAGCAGCGCAGCATCGGGCAGGCGTTCACGTATGCGCGCGAGAAGAATCTGGAACGCGAGGCCGTGAGCGACGAGCGCGACCTGATGCGCGACTCGCTCAAGCGTTCCATGGGCGATGCGTCACTCTCGGAGGTCCGCGCCGAGTTCAACCAGCGCGTGGCAGCCGGGGAGCTGATCGAAGCGGCGCGCGCCGAGCACCAACCAGGGCGGGCGTTTACCACCGAAGAGATGATCCACTTCGAGCGCGACAACATCCAGCTCATGCGCGCCGGACAAAATCAGCACGAGGAGCTGGCGACGTTGGAGACGCGGCGCACAATCGAAGAACAGCACACGCATCTGAGCAACAGCCAGCGCGCGGCGGTCGAAGAAATCCTGTCGAGCCGCGATCAGGTGACGGCGCTCGAAGGCGCGGCGGGAACGGGCAAGACTACTTCTTTAGCCGCGATCCGCGAAGCGGCAGAGCGCGACGGCTACAAGGTGGAGGGCTTCGCGCCCACGTCCCGCGCGGCGCACAAACTCGAAGAGGCCGGAATCGAATCGAGCACGCTGCAAAAACATCTTGCGCGCGGAGAGCAAGAGCAGAGCGGAGAAAAGCATCTGTACGTGCTGGACGAATCGAGTCTCGCTTCCACCAAGCAGATGAACGAATTTTTGCAACGGCTCAATGAGAATGACCGCGTGTTGCTGGTGGGCGACGTGCGCCAGCATGAAGCGGTCGAAGCCGGACGGCCTTACCAGCAGTTGCAGGAAGCGGGAATGCAGACCGCGCGATTAGATGAGATCGTGCGGCAGAAAGACCCGGCGCTCAAAGAGGCGGTGGAACAGCTCGCCCGCGGTGACGTGAAAGAGGCCATCGAAAACTTAGACCAACAGGGCCGGGTGCATCAGATCGAGGACCGCGACGCGCGGCTTACGGCGATTGCAGAAGAGTACGCGCGCCAGCCGGAAGGCACGCTGGTGATCTCGCCGGATAACGAATCCCGCCGCGCGCTCAATGAGCTGATCCATGCCGAGATGCAGGAGCGCGGCGCAGTCGGCCAGGAGGAGCACAAAGTAAAAGTGCTGGACGCGCGCCAGGACATGACCGGAGCAGATCGAGCTTGGGCCACGCAGTACGAAGAAGGCGACATCGTGCGTTACGCGAAAGGCAGTAAGCAGCTCGACATCGAGCCGGGAGAATACGCGCGCGTTGCGGACGTGGACAGAAAACAAAATCAGGTCACGGTTGCGCGCGAGAACGGCGAGGAAGTCAGTTACGATCCGCGCCGCCTGCAAGGTGTCACGATTTACAGAGAGACGGAGCGCAGCTTCGCGGAAGGTGACCGCGTGCAGTTCACAGCGCCATCGAAAGAGCTGCATGTCGCCAACCGCGAACTAGGAACCATCGAGCGCATGACGGACGAAGGTGAGCTGGCGATCCGCACCGACTCAGACCGCAATGTTCAGTTCAATATCCGAGAGCATCCGCATCTTGATTACGGTTATGCCGTCACCAGCCACAGCAGCCAGGGCCAGACCGCCGACCGCGCGCTGATCCACGTGGACACGGAAAAGGGAGAGCAACTGGTGAATGCGCGCATGGCTTACGTGTCGGTGTCGCGCGGTCGCTACGATGCGGAGATTTACACCAATGACAAAAGCGAACTGGCGCACCATCTGAGCCGCGATGTATCACAGCGCACGGCCACTGCAACCGAGCATGAGCACAAGCCCGGAGAGCCAGGCCACACGCACGAACCGGAAACGGCGCACAAAATCGGGCCGCAGTCTGTCGGCCACGATCACGGCCAGGAGCACAGCGAAGCCGCGCAATCCCAAGGACAGGCACAGAGCCAAGGCCAAGGAATGGGAGAGTAAAATCGCAATCCCAAAGTGAATCTCTCATTTTTTCCCCAGAGAGTGTACAGAGCGCGGGAGACAAGTAAAGGCTCTCCGCTTCGCTCCGACCGCTGGCGCGGCGCGCACAGAACGCGCGGCCTTGACTTGCCTCCCTCTCCGCTCTTGTCTTGCTTCCAGCTAGGAAAAAATGAGATGAAAAAATGGGAGGGGAACCGAACGGCAAAGAAGGCGCGCGCCAGAAAAAAGCGCGCGCAGAATTTTTAGGAAGCGCGGGCTTCCGATCCACGTACACCGCTGAGCGAGTTAATCAGACGAATCACGGCCCGCTGATCCTTCTCCGGCAGTTCGGCCATCTGCTGAAATCTCTTCCATAGCCGTCTGCTCTCCGGGTCATTCTGGAGTTGCTCCAATTTAGAAACCTCGCGCGGTTGTGGCTTAATACCGAGCAGCTCATCCGTACTGACGCGCAGTGCCCGCGCCAAAACCATGACTGCGGGAGCAGGCGGGAATCCCGCTTCATTCTCGTAATAGGAAATGGCTCGCTGCGTGGTTGCCGCAGCTTTAGCGAGTTGAATCTGGGTCATGCCGCGCGCTTTCCTCAGTGCGGCTAAACGCTTTCCGAAGGGAGTCTCTCCGTACTTTTTCCGTGGCATAGCAGGTGCGATTGTAAGGGTCATTTCTTCTGCCCTCTGACGCGCTCCGAGATAAGATCGTTGACATGGTAACGCATTACGTATACTCTCATGACGATTTACGAGCGACAAGAAAAATCACCAATAACGAATCTTTCCTCTTGACAGGTTTTTACGAGGAAGCCCGAAAACGAGCGGAAGGAGCACAACAGGATGGCCCGACTCCCGGATGAGATCGTAGAGCGCATCAGACGGGAAATCTCAGTGCAGCGGCTGGCCGAGGCGCGCGGCATCAAGTTGCGGCGCGTGGGCAAGAACCTGATGGGCCTGTGCCCCTTCCACCAAGAAAAACTCCTTCGCTTTCGATTACGCCGAGCACGAACAAATGGCACTGCCTCGGATGCGGCAAAGGCGGCACGGCGATTGATTGGGTGATGTGCGCCGAAGGAGTGAGCACGCGGCACGCGCTCGAAATGTTGAGCCGCGATCTGGTGCCGATGACTTCCGCCAGTGGAGGACCGCCGCCGAAGAAAAGCACAGTGCCCAAGTTGCCGCCACTGATCCAGCGCACCAACGATGACAAGAAGCTGCTGGAAATCGTGGTGAGCTACTACCACAAGACCCTGAAGGAGAAACCGGACGCGCAGCAGTATCTCGTTAAGCGCGGCCTGCAATCAGCGGAGATGGTGGAGCACTTCCGCCTGGGTTACTCCAATCGCACACTCGGATATCACATGCCGGCATCGAACCGTCTCGCCGGCGCGGAGCAGAGACAGCGCCTCAAAGAGTTAGGCGTGTTGCGCAACCAGACGCCAGGGCACGAGCACTTCTCCGGTTCGCTGGTGATTCCGATCTTCAACCTGAACGGTGAAGTGGTGCAGATGTACGGACGGAAGATCACGGCGAACCTGCGCGCGGGAACGCCCGATCACTTGTACCTGCCGGGACCGCTGCGCGGGGTGTGGAACGAGCAGGCGCTTATCGCGTCGAAAGAAATCATCTTGTGCGAGTCGCTGATCGACGCGCTGACCTTCTGGTGCGCGGGCTATCGCAACGTGACCACGATCTACGGAGTGAACAACTTTACCGACGAGCTGCGCGCGGCGCTCAAGCACCACAGCACCAGGAGAATTTACATCGCTTACGACCGCGACGACGCGGGAGAGCGCGCGGCCCAGGTCCACGGCGAAGAACTGATGAGCATGGGCATCGAGTGTTTCCGGGTGCAGTTTCCCAAGGGCCAGGACGCGAACGAATGCGCGCTCAAGACAACGCCCGCCGCCAAGATACTGGGAATCTTGTTGCACAGCGCCGCATGGCTGGGAAAAGGCAAGCGCCCGGCAGTGAGTGTCATCAAGCCTGCTGTGATCCAAGCGCAGCAGATCGAGGAGGCCAAAGCAAAACCCGCAGCTACAGAAAAAAATATCGAGGAGGAGGACCGCGAACTCGTGAAAGAAAAAATCCCCGCAGCCACGACCACGGCAGCTAAGGAAAAAAATATCTCTGAACCACAACAGCCGAGTGTTTTTCCTTTAGCCGCCAATCCTGAAAGCACGCAGCCGGAAGAAGCGCCGCCGCGCCCGATGCCGCTGTCCGCGCCCGCCGAGCCGCTGGTGAAGATCGAAGGCGAAGAGATCACGGTCACCATCGGCCCGCGCACGTACCGCGTGCTTGGCTTGGAGAAGAACACCAGCCGGGGCGTGATGCGAGTGAACGTGAAAGTGTCGGGCCGCAACCTGCGCGGCGAGTACTGCTATCACGGCGACACGCTGGACATGGAGAGCTTCCGGCAGCGCGCGGGGTTCACCAAGCAGGCAGCGCACGAGCTGGCGGTGAAGGAAGAGACGATCCACGCGGACGTGGGCAAGCTGTGGACGAAACTCGGAGACTTGCAGCGGGAGCATATCAAAAAGGCGCTGGAGACTCCGCAGGAAGAAACCGTCATGAACGCCGAGGAGCAGGCAGCGGCGCTCGACCTGCTGCGCGATCCGCGCCTGCTCGACCGTGTGCTTTCGGACTTCGACAAGTGCGGAGTGGTGGGCGAAGAGACGAACAAGCGGGTTAGCTAGGAGCCGGGACGCAAGAACGACTGTACTACTATGATTCTGATGGCTCCGGAAAATTTACAGTGATGAGGTACGTAAGCGGCGACCTAATTCTCAAAATCATTGTCCCAGACAAAATCATTGTCCCAGAGTGGGTGAAGCAGAAAAGCTGAGAAGACCTATTGTTCGCCATTCACTAATGGCTCTGAAATTACGCATTCCAGGTAGTGGGGTCTTCAAAGGCCCCCGCTACCGCATTCCATGGTAGATGGCAAAAGTTCGCCCTGCCAAAATCAAAAAGGCAGCACATATTCGCGCTGCCTTTTCAACGTTGCAGGAAAACGGTATTTGCACCTGTCTGGACAGCTTATTTAGGAGTAGAGCTGCTGTCTGGTGTTGGGTTGGTGTCAGAGGTTGGGGTCTGAGTCTGGTCCTTTTTCTTCTTCTTGCTCTTCTTGGACTTCTTTGTAGTGGTGTCAGTGGCGGTAGAGTCAGTGCCGTTGCTCTGCGTCGAGGTTGAGCTCTGTGTAGTTGAGCTTTGTGAATCAGTAGAGCTCGGCTGGGCCGGAGCCGGCTGGCTGGACTGGCTGTCAGGCGTGCTGCTGGGTTGCTGACTGCTCGGCTGCTGGCTGCCGGACTGCGCGACTGCCATGGCTCCCGTAAACAGGATTGCCAACATCCATACTGCTGAATTTATTCATGAACTACCTCCTTCGAATTTATCCACCTTGAGATGCAGGTCTGCGAGGAAGGAGAGTTGCTGGACCAGATTTTTAACATTTTTTGACGGTCGCCTGCACCTCACAAGACAACCAGGAATATTCTAAAAAGGCGTGGTCCCTTTGGCCATGCACCAGGTTTAAGCAGAGGGTCGCAAAAGACATGACCTATGTAAGTGAACTACTTCGCGCGTGATTGGCGCAAGAAAGTCGGCTAGAGTATGACAGGCGAAGAATAGTCAATACTTTAACCACAACGGACACGAAGGATCACAAAGGTGTTGCCGACGAATGGGGTGGAGTGGGGTAAGACAGATTACAAGCCTGGGGTGAAGTGGGGTGACATGGGGCGTGAGTGGGGTGGAATGGGGTGGAGTGCCAGGTGGGGTGGGGGTATCGCACGTATCGGGTCATCGCCGACATCGGGTGATGGGGAATTCGTTACCGCGGATTAACGCGGAGGATCGCGGATCAAGGCAGGGTCTCACTGCGAAAGGCCCGGAGATAAGCAACTCTACGCCAAATTGGGGTCACACTGCTGAAACCCACGCCAAATTGGGATGAACTGGGATAACCGGGCTGAAGTCTACGCCAATCTGGGATGAGCATGGGAGGGGGAGGGGGCTTTAGGATCGCCGACATCGCGCGTCATCGGAAAGCAATTCTTTAACGAGGATAATGAAAAATCTCACCGCGGAGG
>DASXCL010000053.1:0-12765 GCA_036491195.1 Candidatus Angelobacter sp. | reverse complement strand
CTGCTGGTATGCCGAGGCGCCGATTCCTGCGGCGTATCCATGCCCTGCCAGCCTGGTTTCTCGCCCTGGTTCTGTTCGTCGAGCCACTTTTTCAAGGGCGCAAAGTAGTCCAGGATGGCGGTCGCATCCATCTGGCGCTGGCCGCTGATGGCTTCCAGCGCGTCCGGCCACGGCTTGCTCTTGCCCATACTCAGCATCTTGTTCAGGCGCTCGCCAGCAGCCTTGTTCTTATAAATGGAGCAGCGATGCAGCGGCCCCTGAATGCCCGCCGCCTGGCAAAGCGCGCGGTGAAACTGGAATTGCAGGACCCGCGCGAGGAAGTAACGCACGTACGGAGTATTGGAAGCGATGTGATACTTTGCGCCGGGATCGAAGTCGGCTTCGCTGCGATCCACCGGCGGCGCCACACCCTGATACTTGGCTTTCAGGTCCCACCAGGCTTTGTTGTATTGCTCCGGCGTGACCTGGCCGGAAAAAACTTCCCAGCGCCACTTATCGATCATCAACCCAAAAGGCAGGAAGGCGATTTTATCCATGGCCTGCTTCAGCAGGTAGCCGATATCGGCGCTTTCGGGCGGCACGTCTGCCAGCAATCCAACTTCTTTCAGATATTCCGGCGTGACGGAGAGCGCGATGGTATCGCCCACGGCCTCATGAAAACCGTCATTGGCGCTGTCTTCAAACAGCGGCGGCTGGTCTTTATAGGCACGCTGATAAAAATTGTGGCCCAGCTCATGATGGATGGTGACGAAGTCTTCGTCTTTAATTTCAATGCATATTTTCAGGCGGAGATCGTCTTTTGAATCGACGTCCCATGCGCTGGCGTGGCAGACCACATCGCGGTCCTGCGGCTTCACGAATAGCGAGCGCTCCCAGAAGGTCTTGGGCAGCGGATCGAATCCCAGCGAGGTAAAAAAGTTCTCGCCATACTTGACCATCTTTTTTGCGTTGTCGGGGGTTGCTGGTCCGGAACCGAGGCCCTGTTTCTCAAGCTGCTGGGTCAGGTCATAGCCCTGGCCGCCGTTGGCAGGCGCCACCAGCGGATAAATGTTGCCCCACTCCTGCGCCCACATGTTGCCCAGCAGATGGGCTGGAATCATGCCGTCAGGCCGCTCGGCGATCTTGCCGTACTTCTTGATGAGCTGCTTGCGGACGTAGGTGTGCAGAGAAACGTAAAACGGCTCAACCTGCCGCCATAGCCGCTCGACTTCCGCGCTGAACTGCTCCGGCGACATGTCATAGTTGCTGCGCCACATGGAGCCGGTATCGGTAAAGCCCAGTTCTTTTGCGCCCTTATTGGAAAGCTGCACAAAGCGCGCGTACTTGTCTTTCATGGGAATGGAGATCTTGTGCCAGCCAACCCAGGCGTCAAGCAGTTCGTCAGGATTGGTGCTGGTGGCCATGATGCGGCTGAGATCGTTGAGCGAGAGGCATTTCGGCTTGGCATCCGCGGACTCTGCCGACTTGCAGTACTTGCCCTTGCCATACATGCCGTCAAGCTTGCTGGCGAGTTCGGTCAGCTCCTTGCGTTCGGCATCATTATTAGGGGCGGGAGCGGTGAGAGACAATTTCAGCAGCAGGAATTTTCTCGCCAGCTCAGGCGGCAGCTTGAGGTGATCAAAGCGGCGGGCGTCGAGCGCAAGCTGAGTAACAATGGCGGTGAGCTTTTCATTGGCCTGCGCGGATATGGTTTCCGTATCGTCGGTGATGAAGTTTTCCTGCACCCAGCTAGCGCGGCTGGCGCGGACGCCGAGATCCTCAATCTGATCTTCCGCGCTCTTCATGAAAGCCTGAGCTTCGGCGACGGTGGCAGCGCCCTTGCCGTGCGTTGCCGACTTCTGGCTCGACGATTTCGATGAGGGCTTTTGGGCCGCGGTCTCTTTACCTGGGGTCTGGGCAAACGCAGTACAGGATGCAAGCAGGACGAGGATTACAGATCTACAAATGCGGTGCGTGTACATTGCTCCTCCGGTGGGGCGCGAAACTGTTTAGCGTAGCCGTTCTACGCGGCTGGATGCAAATCGCGTGCCTTGCCGATTGTCAGTCCTACTTCAATTCATTTACGGGCAAGACCCCGAACTCGTGGGCGAGGGGAAAGCTGTGCGTTGCGCGGCAGACGATTGCGTCGCCGGCGAAATATACGATTCAATCGTATATTTTGCAGTAAAAGAATCCGTTATCCAGTTCGCTTCCTTCCCACGCGAAATCTCAAAAGTCCCGAGCAGGTTTCGGCGCCGGTCGCTCCAGGTCTTTTGGCAGGTTGGCGAGCGAATAGGCCAGCACCGCCATCACGGCTGCGTTCTCCTGGAGTTCGCGCGGAACCACTTTATCCAGCGTGTCCGCGGCGGTGTGGTGGTAGTTAAAGTAAAAGCGTTCGTCTTGAATCGGACCGAAGCAAGGGACACCCAGAGCAAGCAGTGGCCCGATATCGGTTTCAGTGTCTTCTGCTGCGCGAAGAATTCCGGCGCCACTGGCCTGCAGAATCTGCCCCGTCGGCTGCAGCAACGGCAGGTTGGCCGCCGGGGCCGCCATGCTGACGCCCACAGGATGTCCCGCGCCCAGGTCGCTTTCAATCGCGGCAAAATGTTTTGCAACGTCAGCTTTGTGATCGGCAGCATAGGCTCGTCCGCCAGAAGTGCCAAATTCCTCGTTCATCCACGCAATCACGCGAATCGTGCGCCGGGGATGCAACCCAAGCTGCTTGATGAGCTGCGCCGTCTGCATGGCTACAACAACTCCAGCGCCATCATCGATGGCTCCAGTACCAAGGTCCCATGAATCAAGATGGCCGGAAACGATGACCACCTGGTCCGGCAGTTCACTGCCTTTCAGGTCGGCAACCACGTTGTATGAATCCACGTCGGCCAGTTTTTGTGGCGTCAATACCAGGCGCATGCGCACGCTTCCCTGTTTCGCCAGATACGCCAGAGTGTCGGCATCCTCTGCGGTAACTGCGGCAGCGGGGATCTGGGGAGCATCTTTTAGATAGACCATCGCGCCGGTGTGAGGTATGCGGTAATCAGCCCCGCCCACGCTCCGCACCAGAGCCGCAACGGCCCCTTGTTTGGCGGCTGCGCTGGCCCCGACGGCGCGGTAGATTACAGCCTGACCATAGGCAGGTCCGCCATGTCCGGTAGCGGCAAGCTGCTTATCAAACTTGTAATTGAACAGGACGATCTTGCCGGCAACTTTGTCACGGCTGAGCGCGGCAAGCTCGTCAAAGTTGTTCACCACGACTACCTCCGCGGTGATTCCCAGCGCCGGAGTGGCTACGCTGCCGCCGAGCGCCGTTAGCACCACTTTCTGCGTTGTTCCCGGGGCCATGCCGGGAAATTCCACCAGCGCCCCGGTTTCTTCACCGCGCACCCAGTGCGGGACAACAACTTTTTCCAGCTTTACGTCGAGCCCGAGCTTGCGCAGTTCAGCGGCGACATACTGGGCAGCGAAATTCGCCTGGGCCGATCCCGCCGGCCTGGGGCCGATGTTGTTTGTCAGGTGGGCAAGCTGGTCAAAGGCATAGCCGCTCTTCAGGGCCGCTTCCTGGAGTTGTTTGAGTTCGGCAGTGAGCTGGGGCGAGTAAGCCTGCGGCTGCTGAAAATTACGTTGCGCAAAAATAAAGCTGGTTTGAAGAAGAATGAGTGCAAAAACAGAAAGAGACTTCAATCGGACCCTCCAAGGGAAATGAGCGATGGTGCGATTCATCAGGAAGCGCAGCAATTATATAGACAGGCTCAGGCGAGATAGAGCAGCTGCTGGGTTAATGAGTGTAATGGCGATCTTTCAACTTCCCGAATGGACACATGTCATTAACTCTTTGAAACGGTCTGGTGCTCAGAGAGAAACTTTGTGCGGCAAGCTGCAATGGGAGAAGGCTCGCCAGCCGCGGGTGCTGAAGCTGTCAATGGCACGCCTAGTGAGAGAACGCCATCGACCTTTCCATAACGTGCGAGGCCTGGATCAAGAAATATCCCGTAAGGCCTGTTTACATCCTTATCCTGAACTCCACCCTTGTGGGGACCGCAGCCGCCCGTTGTGGATTCCGTCCATGATTCTCCGCCCCTGTCTGTTACTAGCAGGCTCAGGATTTCTTTGGGAGGAAGGTACATAGCCGCCAGATCATAGCCACGTTTCGACGCCTGCATTGCGTGAAGATTCCCGGTGAGGATGAGCACCAGGTCATTGGGTTTTGTTGGACTTAGCGAAAGCAGGGCGTGTCCCAACGCTTCGTCTCGTGCACCAGGTGCGGTTCCCGTGTAGGGCGCATCGAATGCAACAACCTTTAAGTCGGGTTGCAGCCTGTGAAGTTCTCGCAAAGAGACCAACAGCCGCAGCATCGCTTCGCTCCCGCGACCATCCAGAACATCTTTCCAGCCGTGTAGTTGGAGCAACACTTCCCGGGCCGCTGAAAGGTCCTTGGCCGTGAGAATGTTATCCAGAGCGGCCTGCTCGCTTGCTGGACGCTCCAACGCGACGGTGACGTGTTTTCCTTGCGTAATAGCGTCGCAGACAAGGTCACGAAAAGCAGCGGGAGTTTCATTGGAACCGTGCAACTCGCCGATGAACACCCAATGCAGGGAAGGCTTAGACCATATTTGATCGGCTCCCGGTACTGGCGAACAGGCCCCGGTTGCCGCCGCCGCGTTCATCGCGAGTCCCATCGCCAACAAGAATTGCAGCGCTATCTTCATGGGCGGCAGTTTATCGTTTCTTCATTTCTTCATTCAACACACAATTCGCAACTCATTGAACGCTTGAGGGCGGCCGGGTGTTCAATCTCCGGCGAAACTCAAGGGAATGGGGCGCTCCGCTTTCCCTGTTCGTTTCCGCCACTCAGCTGTTCGGAATCGAACACCAGAAAGCGGGAACTAGCAATCGCGCGATTGCGTATATCTACCAGGCAAATCAACTGCTTGGAGCGCTTTCCCCGGTTCGGGCATCGAATTGCCACTCTGCTTCTTTCACGCCATTTCAGCCGGCAGCCGGAGGTATTTCATGGTAACGCTCTTACAGGACATCCGTTACGGGGTCCGCATGCTAATGAAGAACCCGGCGATGACGCTGGTGGCGGCCATGACGCTGGCGCTGGGAATTGGCGCGAATACCACGATCTTCAGCGCGGTCAACGGAATGATGCTGCGGCCGTTGCCGGTGGCCAACGCCGACCGGCTGGTCGTTCTGGGGGCACAATCACAGGCTGCAAATCAGTACCCCGCGTTTGCGTTTCCCGACTTCCAGGACATTCGCAGCCAGGCTGAGGGATTCTCCGACGTGTTCGGCTACACGCTTAGCCTGGCCGGTTTGGATGCTGACGGCAAGGTGGAACCGATCCTCTTTAGTTATGTGAGTTCAAACTACTTCCAGGCGCTGGGACTCAAGCCCGCCGCCGGCAGGTTGATCTATGGCGCGGAAACCGACAAGAACGGAACTGAGAACATCGCGGTGCTGGGCAACGGCTACTGGAAAAAGCGATTCAATAGCGATCCTTCGATTGTCGGCAGGCAAATCAAGATGAACGGCCATTCCGTTACCGTGGTCGGCGTTGCCCCGGAAGGATTTCACGGGACCTATTCGCTGGTGGATATGCAGGCTTATCTGCCGCTCGGCATGAGGACGCTGTGGAGCCAGGCCAAAGACAAGAACGATTACTGGACCAATCGCGACGGCGGGGATCTGAGAATATTGGGCGTGCTGAAGCCGGGAATTTCCCGGCAACAAGCGCAGGTTTCAGCAAACGTGGTGGCCGAGCGGCTGAACCAGCAGTATCCGGAAACGCATAAAAGCGTGACCTACAAATTGTATCCGGAAAGACTGGCGCGACCGGACCCGGATCCTGCCAACGGCATGCTGATCGTAGGCGTGCTGTTCATGGTGCTGGCGGGTCTGGTGCTGCTGCTGGCATGTTCCAACGTCGCCAACATTGTGCTGGTGCGGGCCACGGCGCGGGAGCGGGAGATGGCCGTGCGTACGGCGCTGGGCGCGGCGCGCAGCCGAATCGTCCGCCAGTTGCTCACTGAAAGCCTTGTTCTGGCGGCGCTGGGGGCGGTGCTGGGGATATTGGTAGGTTTGTGGGCCACGCGATTGATCAGTTCGATCCGCCTTGAAGTGGCGAACATTCCCATCCGGTTTGATTTCGGCTTTGACTGGCGCGTTTTCAGCTTTGGCATCGCCATCGCCCTGATGACAGGCCTGCTGGTGGGACTGGCGCCGGCGTGGCGAGCGGCCCGGTCCGACTTCAACCAGGTATTGCATGAAGGCAGCCGCGGCATTCTGGGCTCGGGAAAATCGAAGTTCCGGAGCGCGCTGGTGGTGGCGCAGGTAGCGGTTTCATTAATGCTGCTGGTAGTGGCCGGTCTGTTTGTGCGCAGCTCGCAGAATGCCGAGCATGGCTATCTTGGCTTTGATCCGCACAACGTGCTGAACTTCACCATGGAGACGCGGACGATCGGCTTTGACGAGGCACGCACGAAGCAGTTTTTCCGCGACGTGGAGGAGAGCGTCCGCGCGCTGCCGGGAGTGCAGTCAGTGAGCCTGGCTGCCACCGTTCCCATGGGATATGACAATGAGGGAAGCCGGGTTTACGTTGAAGGCCAGGCGGCGACGGCGAAAGACGCCAATCCGACAGCCTACTACAACATCATTGATCCTACGTATTTTGCCACAATGCGAATCCCGCTTGTGCGGGGAAGATTGCTGACCGAGCAGGACACGGACAAAACGCCGATGGTTGCGGTGATCAATGAAGCCATGGCAAAAAAGCTATGGTCCAACCAGGATGCTTTGGGAAAACGCTTCAGCGCCAAAGGGACGTCAGGCCCATTCATGGAAGTGGTGGGAATTGCAAAGCAGGGCAAATACAACGACCCGGTTGACGATACCACGCTCTATTATTACCAACCCCTGGCCCAGAACCCGAGCACCTTTGCGACGCTGCAACTCCGCACCGCTTCAGCGCCGGAAGCGCTGATTCCGGTGGTGGAAGAAAAGATCCACAACCTGGCGCCGGGGCTACCATTGACCGACGTGCAGACCATGGAGCAGTCACTGGGCGGAGCCAATGGATTCTTTCTTTACCGTATGGGCAGCAGGTTTACGGTGGTGCTGGGGTTGCTGGGACTGGTGCTGGCGCTGGTGGGAGTGTACAGCGTGATCTCTTACGCGGCGTCGCAAAAGACGCATGAGATTGGTGTGCGCATGGCGCTGGGCGCCGGGCGAGCCGACATCTTGAAGATGATCTTGCGCCAGGGTCTGGTGCTGGTGGGCGCCGGCCTGGTTGCCGGCATGGTCCTGACGTTTCTGGCGGCCCGTGGAATAGGATCGTTGCTGGTGGGCGTAACGCCGTCCGATCCGGTCACGCTTATTTCGGTTGCCGTGCTGCTGGCTGCCGTGGGACTGGTGGCGTCGTACATTCCGGCGCGGCGGGCAATGAACATTGAGCCGTTGAGGGCGTTGAAGTACGAGTAGCTCACAAAAGTCTTTGGCCGCGAATGAATGCGAATTGAAAAGAAAAAGGGTAATTCGCGTAATTCGCGGCTAAAGTCTTTGGTCTTGCGGAAAAGCTGTGCACACCCTCTGGAAAACGCGTCCCAAACTGCGGGAAATGTGCGTTGACGCGCCACTCCGAATCGCTGACAATCGCCTTTCATGTTTTTTTATCTCGCAGGCTCCATCGAATTGTCTCGTAGAAGTAGAAAGAGAGTCTCGCGAGGTACTGCAATTTCGATAACATGAATAGTAGCAATGAATTGGGGAGTGGAGGTCGCTAATGGTAAGGAACCGCAAGATCAAGCAAACTGAGATACCTCAGTTGGTCGGCCACGCTAATGTTCTCGGCGAGATTGGCCTCAAAACCAAACTGGCATCAATCGCTTTGAATACTGCCGCCGGGGATGCGGAAATTCTCGTACAGCGAATGAAGGAGGTTTTTAAAGCTCTCGCGGATGAATTAGACAAATCAGGCAGCGAATGGAACGATGAGGAGGCTGCAAAAGTCATTGATGCTTTGCGCCAGCGCCTGACCCGCGGCAACGAGCATATAGATACAGAGGAATTGGAACTGCTCGACCTCGCAACTGTCAGCCAGTGGCTTCGGATACATCACAATGATGCGCACTCGTTTATTGAATGTCTGGTGACCGAGCCTCCCAGTGAGATCACAATCATCCAACTTCTATCGCGGGCCGGTAGCCAAAAAGTCGTCTTCTTGGCCAATTGGCACATTGCGCAACGAGAGGTCGTGCTGAAACGTTTCATCGCGGGCGGCGCAGCGGACAGAGTTCGTCGGCGGGAACTGCTTTCACATCCACTTTCGATGGAGCATCCCAACATCATCGAAACGCATTTTCTTCGAAATTCTCGGGATGAGATTTTTCTTGTTGAGCGCCGATTGCCGGAGGTTTTGAGTGATGGTTGGACGGCACCTGGAGTCGAGGAGGCGGCGAATCTATTGCGCGACATCGCTAGCGCACTTGCCTTTTTACAGCAAAAGCGATTAATTCACGGTGATGTTAAGCCAGACAACATCGGATTTGAGGATGGTCGATACATCCTGCTGGACTTTGGAATATGCCGTTCAGAGGAAGAGTTTTTGGAGAGCGCAACCCCCACAGGTAGCTTGCGTACTCGTGCGCCTGAGCTGCTCTTTGGCGACAACAAGCACTCTCACGAATGTGATCTCTGGGCGCTTGGAGCAACAGTTTTCAACAGCTTGATACATAGATTTCCGCTTTTCAAAAATGGCGATGTACCACCGCGGGTTTGGGAGCCGGAAGAGCGCAGCAGGTTTGAAAAGCTCTTAGCTGACCGAGTTGAGCACGAATATGATAGTTTTGTAAGGCTGTCGGAACTCCCGGATCCCCTTCGCCCTGTTCTTAGTAAAATGTTGGCTCGCAACCCTTCTGAACGGGGGACCGCAAAAGGCATTGTGGAGCTCTGCCAAGCGGAGTTAGCAGCTTTTCTCCGAATCAGCGAGGGGCCAAGTAGTTTTTCGCCTGCGGAAGAGCTCGACCAGATGTCAAAGTACTTGCCTGGGGCAGAAATTCTTAGATTGATGTCATCCCGGCAGAAGCACGATCTTAAGGAAGGCTTGAGCAAGCTTCGTCAACACAAGGGACTTACGGCTGAACAACACCAGGAAGTAATGGATTTAGAAGCTCGGCTCTCATAGAAGGTATGCGCCACACCGGAATTGAACGCGTCCAGGACAGCGTTCACGGGTTGATGGAATTTGAGGGCATGGAGACCTCTGTTGTGGAGGTTCTTCGTGCCGAAGAGCTTCAGCGGCTGCGCCGAATCCGGCAAACCGGACTTGCTCACCTCGTATATCCCGGAGCGGAACACTCTAGACTCGTCCACTCCCTCGGTGCCGCTCACATCGCCATTCGGTTTGCGCGGCGCCTACAGGAAGCCACCCGTACATTCCTCGCTCCGTTCTTGAGACCCAAGCAGGAGGCAGTCAGGGATATTGCCCTTGCGGCTCTATGCCACGACCTTGGCCATGGTCCCTTGTCACATGTTTGGGAGAGCGAAGTTATTGGCCAAGAGTTTGATCAAGTGAAATGGGCGAAGACTCTGGGCCTAAGTGGAGAGGAGGGATTGCCTAGGAAATGGCAGTGGCATGAAATGGTGGGACAGGCTTTGCTTGCATGGCCTGAGGGGCAACTAAATCGACTGCTCGAACGTGCTGAAGAGGGCACTAGTACCCGAATACGCAAGCTGCTGTTAAAGGAATACTACCTTCCTTACTTGCCGCGGCTTTTATCCAGCGATATTGATTGCGACCGCTGTGATTTTATATTGAGAGATGCACATCAAAGTGGGGTCAGCCATGGTCGCTATGACCTAAAGTGGCTAATTTCTACGAGTACTGTTGGCAGAACGGCCAACGACCAATTGGTTGTCGGGTTTGACAAGAGAAAGGCTCCCAGTATCTCGGAGCAGTTCTTAACCGCAAGAAGAGCGCTGTATGAGACTGTTTATTACCATAAAACGGTCAGGAGTGCCCAAGGTATGGTTGGACTTCTGCTGAAGCGTCTCAAGGAGGTGACAAAGGAGAAGGGCTGGTTCCTCTCCGACCAGAGCTTTTTCTCGCCGTTCCAAAAGGCAATAGAGGGGAGTCCGATGGAACCTCGCGAAATACTGCAGTTGGACGATTATGGCCTGTGGGGTCTAATCCAGCATCTGACCACGAAGGCGAATGTTGATGTGACTATCGCTGATTTAGCGAAGAGAATTGTTGGACGGGACCTGTTCAAAATCGTTCCCTGTGAAAAGCAAGAAAAACTCCGCCAATTCATGGAAAATGCTGAGAATCATCTCAGGATGCAGGATGTCGTCGGTAAGTTTTGCCCAGGAGATCCGAAGTACTATATTCATGTCGATCATGCAACATTCAAAATGTTTTGCACGGATTCAGCAGAAACATCGTACTTCGTTGATTTCGCAGGAAGAGATCGAATGGCAGAACCCATTCGCGATCACTCTTTGTTCCGTGCATATCCGCTACAGACTGAAGAAACTGTTCGCTTATTCGTTCCTAGAGAAACTGTCGATCAGATACGGGTCATGATTGAGCCATGAGTCGTAGGCATCCAGTGCTACTAAACGGACAACGGTCCGGATTCGTAATGGTGTAGGGTTCCCATTCTCAAGTGCGGCCTTAGATTGATTTCAAGCATTGCTATGAAAAAGCTAGCTCCGAATTAGGCAAAACCCTACCGCGGATGAACACGGATTTACGCGGATCAGTTCGGGATTCCTTCTTTTAGGGTGCCTTTCGGTTTTTTCGATGCGACGGTATTTGCTGGGATGCTCACGCCCGTGAGCTGGGCAAAAGCCGCACATCAAGAAAAGCTCTGGTCGAAACAGTTTTGGTTGGAATTCCCGACGGCCAGCGTGACGCCCGCGGTGCTGACGCAGCCATGCAGGCGCGAACGAATCTGCTGGCCGTGGCTGCCAGCGATCAGCAATCGCCGGTGCATGGCGTGGCCGCAGACCAGATTGAGTTCACCAGCGGAAAGATTTCGGCCAAGTCGTCGCCTGGGAAGGCGGAAGATTTTCGCGTTGCTGGCGCGGCATGGCAAATCAGCCGGTGGAAGGGAAACCAGCCTGAAGCCAAAAGCAAGACCAACACCAACTGCACAACCTTACCGCGGATCAACACGGACGAGCACGGATCAGGAGTTCTACTGAAAGATCCGTTTTGATCCGTGTTTATCCGTGGCGCGGTTTCATTTCTGTCACGCGCCGCGTTTCAGCCCCACGATGCAGTTCGTCCCAGTTTCAGCGTCTTGCGATTTTCACAAGAGATTCAAACCGGCAACTCTACAGGCGCGTAGAATAAACGGGTTGCCATTCCGGCAACGTCTACGTGCGGACAATCGTGTCCCGCCATCAAAAAACCAGCCATCAAAAAAAGGAGAAAAAACATGACAACTTCCGCAAGACCAATTCCTGAAGGCTTCCACACGATACAGCCCGGCCTGGTAATACGCGATGCGGCCAAAGCGATTGAATTTTATAAAAGAGCGCTCGGCGCGCAGGAACTCATGCGCATGGCGGGCCCCGACGGCAAGATCATGCATGCTGAACTGAAGATCGGCGACTCCGTCATTTTCATCTCCGAAGAGCAACCGCAGATGGGTGTCGTCAAATCTCCACAAACCCTGGGCGGGAGCACATGCGTCTTGAACCTGTATGTTCCCAACGTCGATGAACTGTTCAAGCAGGCCATTTCTGCCGGCGGCAAGGAAACGATGCCCCTGGCCGACCAGTTCTGGGGCGACCGCTATGGAAGCTTTGTCGATCCGTTTGGCCTGAGCTGGGGCCTGGCCACACATAAAGAAGACGTGAGCCCGCAGGAAATGGGAAAACGGGCGCAGGCGTTCTTTGCCAGCATGGCGGAAAGAAAGACAGCGTAAGGACGGCTTTTGGCCATTGGCTTTTGGCCATTAGGCAAACCAAAACTGACCAGCATTCCGCTCCCGGGCACAGCTCGGGAGCTTTTTTTGGTTTCCGATCACGTGCCACGTTGGCAAACACCGGCCAACGATGCGCCGAGTTGGTCGTAGGCAGCCAGAAGGCCTTGCGTCTAAGACACAGCAGGTTGTCTTCCCGCATGATACGCAGCACACGTTTGCGATTCTCACGACAACCGTACTGGTCGCGCAGCTCGCGGGTAATGCGCCGGTAGCCATAGGCCGGCCATGCCACGGCGATGGCCTGGATCCGGCTGCGCAGCTCCAACTCTTCCTGGTCCGGCACAGGCGGCGCCAGCGACCGGTAATAGCCCGCCCGATTCACCCCAACCCATTGGCAGCAGCTTTTCACTGGGCCTCCGCTTGGGGCGGTTTGCCGGATTTGGCCGTACAAGCACGTTCGCCACTGACCACGGCCGGAGGGTGCTGCTCCTTGAAATGCTGCAACGCTTTTTTTAAAAAGTCGTTCTCCATCGCCATCTGGCCGATCTTGCGCTCCAGTTCGGCGATCCGCTGCTGCTGGCTGGAGGAAATCTCCAGCCGCGGCCTCCGCCCGGCTCCGGGAAACGCTGCTTCACCTCGGGCGCGCCACTCGGCTCGCCATTTTTCCAGCAGCTTGGGACTGATCTCAAACTTCCGCGCCACCTGGCCGCTGGTCTCACCTGCATCCAGCTCCCGCATGGCCGATATTTTTAATTCTCGGCTGTACTGTATTCGGGCCATTTCCATTGCCTGTCTCCATTCAATGTACTCGGCCCCTTATTTCCCTGTCTCATTTTTGGGGTGCAGTCCA
>DASXCL010000052.1:0-7124 GCA_036491195.1 Candidatus Angelobacter sp. | reverse complement strand
GCCATCACTTCAATCGCGTCTTCTTTGCTCATGCACCTCTCAAAATCAGCTCTTAGCTGTTAGCTCTTTGCCTTTAGCTAAAAGCCAAGAGCTAAAGGCTAAAAGATGTCACTGCGTTAATATCAGCGGTCCGTCCTTGGTTACGGCGACACAGTGCTCAAAATGCGCGCTGCAGCTTCCGTCGGCGGTGATAGCGGTCCATTTGTCCTCGAGCACTTTCGCTTCGGGACGTCCGCAATTCACCATGGGCTCGATCGCCAGCACCATGCCTTCGCGCAACCGGGTTTCCGCCCCGCGCGACCGGAAGTTCGGGACCTGCGGTTCCTCGTGCAGCTTGGTTCCGATGCCGTGCCCCACAAATTCCCGCACTACGCTGAAGCCGTTGGCTTCCACAAATTCCTGCACCGCGCCACCGATGTCGCTGATGGTGTTCCCCAGTTTGACCTGTTCAATCGCCTTGTACAGCGACTGCTCGGTCACTTCCATCAACTTCTGGCGCTCGGGAGAAACCGAATCGCCGACTGCCACGGTGATGGCTGCATCTCCGTAGTAACCGTCAAGCACCACGCCGCAGTCAATCGACACAATATCGCCAGCTTTCAAAACCCGCTTGGGCGACGGAATTCCGTGTACAATCTCTTCGTTCACCGACGTACAAAGCACGCACGGATAACCGTAATATCCCTTGAACGCCGGCTTCGCGCCCAGTTCCTTGATCTTGGCAGCCGCGGCCTTTTCCAAATCCATCGTGGTCACGCGCGGCGCGACCAGCTTTCGCAGTTCGTCTAAAACCTGGCGGACAATGTGACCGCTGCGCCGCATCTTCTCGATTTCAGACTGCGACTTGCAAACAATTGCCATTCCTAAGCACTTCCCGCCGCGCCTCCGGCGCTGTGGTCGATCACTCTCAAAATAGAGGCCGTCACTTCATCCACCGGTAAGTCGCCGTCTATTTCAACCACCCTGCCAAGTTTGTGATAATGCTCAGCTACCGGCTTAGTCTGGCGCTCATAAGTATCCAATCGCTCGCGAATGACCTCGTCGCGGTCATCGTCGCGGGTGACCAGTTTTGCGCCATCTTTATCGCAGATTTCGTCAACACGCGGCGGATTGGAATAGACGTTGTAGATCGTCCCATCGACGGGACAAGTCCGCCGTCCAGTGATCCGAAGCAACAACTTATTATAATCCACCTTGATACAGACGACAATCGGCAGCCAGACTTGCCATTTTCCGGTTTCAAAGAACTCAAACTTCAAAAACGAATCTAGCCAGACCGCCTGCGTCGCCGTGCGAGGAAAGCCGTCCAGAATAAATCCGCGTTGCCCATCCGGCTCTCTCAGGCGCCAAGCGACAATGTCGCAGACCAAGTTGTCCGGAACCAACTCACCCTTCGCCAGCAGATCGCGTACTTGCAACCCCAGCGCGGATCCCTGCTTCACGTGCTCGCGCAGCAAGTCACCGGTCGAAACCTGAGGAATCCGGTAGTGCTCAGTAATCCTCTTTGACTGCGTGCCTTTGCCCGCTCCGGGCGGTCCAAGCAGCACAATCGGTCCGATGTTTCGCAACACCTGCTCCGCCATCGAACTGGCCCCTAGCCGCTCCCGTTCCAAGATTACCGACACATCTCGCCAACCCTCTTCAGGACTGCCTCTGTGCGGCATTCGGTGGGCACTGACCACTGCTCAATGGCCCGAAACAGATGACCAGTGATCACTGCCCACCGACTACCGCTCTTACCAGCCGCGACGGCCGCGAATGCGTCCGCTGCGCGGCGTAAATCCGTCATAGTGCCGCATGATCAACTGCGACTCGATCTGATTCACCGTGTCCATAGCCACGCCAACCACAATCAGCAACGACGTTCCGCCAAAATAAAAGGTGACACCCAATCCGTTCAATACCCAGTTGGGCAAACGCTCAAAGAATGGCCCCAGTGGGCGGAACAGGTGGTTCAGGTGAATACCCACCATCAGCCATTCCGGAATGAACGAAATGATGATCAGATAGAGAGCACCGACCAGCGTTATGCGTGTCAGGATCTCGTTGATGTGGTCTGCAGTGCGCTTTCCCGGGCGGATGCCGGGAATAAATCCGCCATATTTGCGCATATTATCTGCGACTTCATTCGGATTGAACACGATCGAAACGTAGAAATAAGCAAAAAATATGATGCCGACCGCATAGAGCGCGGTGTACAACGGTTCGCCCCACTTCAGATTCTCAATCACGCTGCCGAAATACCGGTTGTCACGCAGCCCATAAAGCATCGTCTGCGGAATGGTGACAATCGAGGAGGCGAAAATCACCGGCATCACGCCGCCGGAATTTACCTTCAGCGGCAGGTGCGTGGATTGGCCGCCCATCATCTTACGCCCCACGATGCGCTTGGCATACTGCACCGGGATGCGGCGTTCGCTGCGCTCCACGTAAACGATGAAGGCCACTACCGCGATCATCACGGCAATCAAGCAGATCATCAGGACCGGGGTAAGCGGACCCCAGGTCGCGTTCTTGAACTTTTCCCACAAATCAAAGATTCCACGCGGCAGGCCAACTACGATCCCCGTAAAGATCAGGAGCGACATGCCGTTGCCAACACCGCGCTCGGTAATTTGCTCGCCCAACCACATGATGAATACGCTGCCCGTGGTGAGCGTGAGAATTGTCATCAGTGTAAAGCCGACTCCTGGGTCCAAAACGAAATTTCCCTGCTTCTGCAGGCCGTAAGCAATTCCGAGCGATTGGACAAGACTCAGTCCAAGCGTCAGGTATCGCGTCCACATCGTGATCTTCTTGCGCCCCAACTCGCCTTCCTTCTGCAATTTCGCGAGTGGCTCATATACCACGGTGAGCAACTGCAAAATAATCGAAGAAGTGATGTAGGGCATGATGCCCAGCGCGAAGATCGTCATGCGGCGAATATTGCCACCGGAGAACAAGTCCACAAATCCCAGCAGCGTGCCGCGGCTCTGGTCCATGAACTGTTGAAACAATTGCGAGTTGATGCCCGGGATCGGTATATGGCCGCCGACCCGGTAAACCGCCAGCAAGCTGAGGGTGAAGAAAATGCGCTTGCGCAGGTCGGGAATGCGAAAAATATTTGAAAACTTTTCAAGCATTACTACAGGACCTCGAACTTGCCGCCAGCCTTGGTAATCTTTTCCTGCGCAGATTTAGAGAACTTGTGGGCATAAACGGTAAGCGCTGATTTCAACTCGCCGTCACCCAGGATCTTAACCGGCCGCTTAGTGCTGATCACACCCGCTTTGCGTAAAACGTCAGGATTGATCGTGGTCTCGCCCAAGTCCGCCAATTTCTCCAGGTTCACGATGTTATATTCCTGCCGGAAAATATTGGTGAAGCCGCGCTTCGGCAAACGGCGATGCAGGGGCATCTGGCCGCCCTCAAAACCGCGCATCATGCGCGAACCACTGCGCGACCGCTGGCCCTTGTGACCACGGGTCGAGGTTTTGCCCATGCCTGAGCCCATACCGCGGCCCACTCGCTTTTTATTTTCAGACGCCTTCTTGGGCGCTCGAACGTTTGAAAGATTCATAAAATCGGCCCTCAGCGTTTTAGCTTTTAGCACGTAGCTTTAGCGTCAAAACCGAATCGGTTTGGCTAGAAGCTAAGACCTAACAGCTAAGAGCTGCCCTCCTGCACTATCTCCACCAAATGCGGCACCTTGGCCACCATCCCACGAATGGCAGCGTTGTCCGGCCGCTCAATCACCTGATTCAGCCGAGTGAAGCCGAGCCCTCTGACCACCTTCTTATGGGTGACCGGCGTGCAAATTATGGAGCGGACATATTTAAGTTTCAAAGTACCACCGGAGGGAGCTGACTTTTTCGCTGTCATCACAGTTCCTCCGCCACTTTGCCGCGCATGCTCGCGACCAGTTCCCGGTTCTTCAGCTTTTTGAGAGCATCAAATGTAGCCTTGATCACATTGTGCGGGTTGGTCGTGCCGATGGATTTCGTGAGCACGTTTTGCACTCCCGCGGATGTCATGACCGCACGCACCGCGCCGCCGGCGATGACTCCGGTGCCTTCAGGCGCCGGTTTCAGCAGCACCATGCCAGAACCGAAGCGTCCGAGCACAGTGTGGGGAATACTGGTCTGGGTGAGGTTCACGCGCACCAGGTTTTTCTTCGCGGATTCAATTCCCTTGCGAATGGCTTGGGGCACCTCTTTGGCTTTGCCGGAACCATAGCCTACGACGGCGGCCGAGGGGTCTCCGATCACGACCAGCGCGGCGAACGAAAGGTTCTTTCCGCCCTTGACGACTTTAGTGACGCGATTGATGGCTACCACCTGGTCTTTCAACTGATAAGCGCCGGCGTCGAGTTTCTTGACTACTGTTGGCATTTTGTAAGTTTTCCGATCTCAGCTTCCAGCTATTAGCCATTAGCTCTAAGCTAGACCATTCCGGTTCAAGCTAAAGGCTAAAAGCTAATAGCTACGAGCTGCCTCTAAAATTTCAATCCGGCCTCGCGTGCCGCGTCGGCCAGCGCCTTTACTCGGCCGTGATAGATATAGCCGCCGCGATCGAACACGACCTGGTTAATCCCTTTTTCTTTGGCGCGATTGGCAATGGCTTTGCCCACGTTTTTTGCGGCTGCCAGATTGCCGCCGGTTGTCCGCGAGCCCTTCTCTCCCTCGGCGCTGTTGGCCGAAACCAGGGTCACGCCCTGCAGGTCGTCTATGACCTGCACATAAATGTTGTTCAGTGAACGATAGACGTTCAGGCGCGGACGCTCCGAAGTGCCCAGCACTTTCTTGCGAATGCGCTTGTGCACCCGGCGGCGCGTTACGTTTTTCGATGTCAGTTTCAGCATAACTTCAGTCCTTGGTCGTTGGTCCCTCGTCGTTGGCCGAAATCAAAAAACTCACCGCCTCACTCAGGCCATGGTCACGCCAGCCAGCTGCTCAGGCCAACGACGAATGACTAACGACGGTTTACTTGGCTCCCGTCTTTCCGACTTTCTTCTTCAGGCGCTCGCCTGCGTAACGCACGCCTTTGTTCTTGTACGGATCGGGCGGACGGAGCGATCGCATTTCGGCGGCAACCTGCCCCACCTTCTGCCGGTCAATTCCGGTAACGCTCAATCGCGTCTGTTTCGGATCCACCGTGGCGTCAACCCCGGTCGGCAGAGGATATTCAATGGGATGAGAGTATCCCAGGGTGAACACCACCATTCCTTTGCCCTTCATCTCGGCGCGGTAGCCGATACCAACAATCTCAAGTTCGCGAGTCCAGCCCTTAGTGACGCCTTCGACAGCGTTGTTTACTAGAGCGCGCGTCAACCCATGCAGCGCAGCTTGGGAATCATTTTCGCGCACTGCGACCAGATGGCCGTCCTGTTGTTCCACCTTGATACCTCGCGGAATCGTGGTGTCCAGTTTTCCCTTGGGACCCTGCACGGCAACCAGATTGCCTTCAATTTTGACCGTCACGCCCTTCGGCAGTGCGATCGGCTTTTTTCCAATTCGTGACATAAAAGCAGCTCTTGGCCTTTAGCTTGTTAGCTCTCAGCTTTACCACTTTCAGCGAATGGCTAAACGCCAGCAGCTGAAAGCTGGTTTCCTACCAAATCTCGCAGAGAAGTTCGCCACCGACACCCTGCTTGCGCGCTTGCCGGCCCGTCATGACGCCGCGCGGCGTAGTCAGAATGTTGATGCCGAGGCCTCCCAGTACGCGGGGAATTTCCGTCCGGCGCACATACACGCGGCAACCGGGACGCGAAACCCGCTCTACATTCGAGATCGCGGCTTCGTTATTGTTGTCGTACTTCAGGTAAATGCGGATGACCTTGTGGCCTTCCTCTTCCGTCGGCTTGAAGTTGGAAACGTAGCCCTCTTCTTTCAGAATGCGGGCAATCTCCAGCTTCAGCTTCGAAGCAGGCACATCTACCTTCTGGTGCCGCGCGCGAATCGCATTGCGAATTCGCGTCAGCATGTCTGCGACCGGATCGGTCAACTTCATCGTTTATTTCTCCTCAACCACCCGTTCCCTCCGCCGCAGCGGAGAACCAGCGATGGCTTTACTTCCTGACACTAATTACCAGGACGATTTCGCCACTCCGGGAATCTCTCCCCGCAATGCCAAGCCACGGAAACACAGGCGGCAGATACCGAACTTGCGCAGATACGCGCGCGGGCGTCCGCAAATCTTGCAGCGGTTGTGCTTGCGACTTGAAAACTTGGGCCGCGGCTGTTTGGCATCGCGCGCCTTCTGGAACTTCTCCTGGATCTTTGCGTCCTTAACTCGTTTTGCTGTAGTCATGCAATCCTTGAAAATATTCGCAATATTCTGAAATTCTTAAAAGCTTTACTGCGCACGGAACGGCATACCCAAATGCTTCAACAAAGACCGCGCCTGGTTGTCGTCACGTGCCGTGGTCACAATGGTGACATTCATTCCTTTCAGCTTGTCCACCCGGGAGTAATCGATCTCCGGGAAGATCAACTGGTCGTGCAATCCAATGGTGTAATTGCCGCGTCCATCAAACGATTTGGTGGACACTCCCTTGAAGTCGCGGACGCGCGGCAGAACCACGCTCACCAGCCGGTCAAAGAACTCGTACATGCGATCGCCGCGCAGCGTAACCATGGCGCCGATGGGCATGTTCTCGCGCACCTTGAAAGCGGCAATCGATTTCTTGGCCCGCGTCACCACCGGCTTCTGTCCCGTGATCTGGCCGAGTTCATTGACCGCGGGATCGAGCACCTTGGCGTTCTGCGTGGCCTCGCCGACACCCATGTTGACCACGATCTTATGCAGATGCGGCACCGCCATAGGATTGCTGAAATCGAATTCCTTCATCAGCACCGGAGCAACTTCTTTGCGGAAGCGGTCTTTCAGGCGCGGAGTTTCTTTCGCGCTGTGACGCGCGACTTCCGGCGCTCGTTGCTCTTCCTGCTGCGCTCCACCCTTTTTTTCTCTTTTTTCTTTAGCCATAATTCAGCCTTCAGCTCTTAGCTCTTCTTGTCTAGTGTCGTTCCGCACTTTTTGCAGATCCGGACCTTGCGATCACCCTGCACCGCATGGCCGATGCGCACCGGTCCGCAACTCGGACACACCAGTTGCACCTTCGAAATCGAGAACGCGCTTTCCTGTTC
>DASXCL010000051.1:0-18671 GCA_036491195.1 Candidatus Angelobacter sp. | reverse complement strand
GTGTTGCCGGTCATGCGCAGGCACAGCGAATACACACGACGCTTATGCAGCCCATACAGGCCTTCAAAAGCTTCAGCGTCACCGCCCTTGGCTCTGTCAATCGCTTCGGCTTCGGTCATTCCGGATGCGATTACTTTTTTTGCTTGTGTCAATTTGCCCTTGTCAGGCCGCTTGTCCCTAAGATGCGGCATTGTAGCTGCTTCGTTGTCCCGCCGGGCCGGTTTGGCCACGATAAATGGCTGTCCCTGCTTCGGTCCACTCCGCTCCTGGCCCTGCCCGGTTTCGCCCAACGGGCTCCTTCGCCCTCTGCCCGACGACCGGCTCGCTGTTAATCCCATGTGACTAGCTATGGAAGCCTTTTCCCGGAACTTTGGTTGCCTGAGGAGAAGCACTTAAGCCGTTAGCAACTTAGCCATTAGCCTTCGTCCCTTTGGCCTTTGGCTCCTAGCCTATAGCTGTTTAGATTAAACGCCCGAGTGTGCGGTTTTGTACAGATTTTCATATATTGGCTCCTTGTACGATTCCGTGTGGTCAGGGTTTATCCATGTTCTGCCAGCGCGTAGCGTAGCCGGCTTTCAGGTGCGTATCAGGGCACGGGCTTCAGCCGTGCCGCCACGAGCCTTTTTTACCCCTGTCATCCTGACCGACCACGAACGACCTTGAGCTTGCGAAGGGGAAGCGAGTGGGAGTGGAAGGATCCCGAGAATTGCATCTCATCACCATGCCGCATTAGGGAGTTCTCTCGACCAACCGTGTGGACCGCAGGCGCCCTCGCCTGCAAAAAATCATCGTCGTTGTTCGAAAAAATCCTAACTATCATGCAGCGTGTCCTTGTGCAGGCCCGCCGCGCGAAAGCCCTCCGGCTTCCGTATCGCGCCGCCCCCTGTATGATAAAAAAAGGAGACACCCGGCGGCGCCGGGTGTCGGGGCCCCCATTTTCCACTTCCCCCACAACCTCCACTTCGCCCACTCCGCAAGCTATTCCAGGGTGTACCATGCCCCTCGCATCTGCCCCAGAAAGGACTGCCATGCCTAACATTCTTCCCCAGGTAAAAAACATTGTGGTCGTGATGATGGAGAACCGCTCGCTCGATAATCTCTGCGGCTGGCTTTACTCCAAGCCTGCCACTCAGACCAATTTGTATCTGCCTGCGGGAAGCCCGGCCGCATTCAACGGTCTGGACTCGGCGATGTGGAACCCGTCCAACGTTTCATATTTCGGCGGTCAGGCCCCGGTAAAGGTTCCGGTGGTAAATGGCACCTCCAGTTATCTGGTCCCTGATCCTGATCCTGAAGAAACGTTCAGCAACGTCAGCTATCAGCTTTTTGGGCCGGAGACGCCCAGTCCCACGCCCACTTGGCAGAACCAGGGTTTTATCGTGAATTACGAATATGCCACCGCGTCCACGGCCAACCAGATCATGGAGGCTTATAGCACTGCGCAGCTTCCGGTGCTCTCAAGCCTGGCGCAAAATTTCGCCATTTCCGACGAATGGTTCTGCTCGGTCCCCAGCCAGACGTGGCCTAATCGCTCGTTCGTGCATGCGGGCACGTCGAACGGCAACGTGAACAACGGAGACGTCCCCGACCCGTTGGATTGGGATGTCCCAACCATCTTCAATGTGTTGGAGTTGATAAAGGTGGATTGGCGCGTTTACTGCGACACCATTGTCACTCCGTCGCTCACGCGCACCATGTTTCCCGGGCTGTGGGACCCGTTTCTCGACGGCCACTTTGGCTGCTTTGACGATTTTAAGGATGACTGCGCCAGTAACTCGCTGCCGCCTTATACGTTCCTGGAGCCAAGTTTTCTCTTCGATCCCAATGACCAGCATCCGCCGCATGACGTGAACGCCGGCGAACAATTCCTGTATGAAATCTGGCAGGCCGTCAGCGCTTCTCCCGGATACAACAACATCATGCTCATCATTACCTATGACGAACACGGCGGTACTTATGACCACGTGCCGCCGTTCTCCAATGCCGCCACTCCGGATGCCGCCAGCGATCCGGGCGAGAGCGGATTTTATTTCAACCGCTTCGGCGTGCGCGTTCCCACCATCGTGGTCTCGCCGTACGTGAAGCCGGGAACTGTGTTTCGTTCCCCTAACTACGTCCCACATTCGCAGAACTATGTGCCTTATGACCACACGTCGATTCTTGCGACTCTCCGCGACTGGCTAGCGATTCCCGCCAGCTCGATGCTGCCCAGCGCACGCATTGCCGCCGCGCCGAACCTTGCCCAGGTGCTCACGCTCCAAGCTCCGGCGGCCAAGCCGCCCGTCATCAATCCGCCCGCTAAAGCCCCGGCGGCGACGTCCACGAGCCTACCGCTTAATGATTTGCAGAAGAGCCTGGTCACTGCCTCTGCACGCCGCTTTGGCATGCAGCCCGCGGCCACATTGCGAACCATGAAATCGCGCCAGCATGCGGTTGACTTCTTTACGCTCAGAGCGAGCAGAAAAAACGCTTATTAAAAATTGCCGTGAGCGCCCTGTCCTTCGCGCTTTTTGCGAAGATGGTATTCACACGCGAATCTCTGTATCCGCTGCCTCCTCGTTCGCATCCATTTTAAGGAACGCATCTATAGAAAGAGGCATTCATGAATATCGCATTCATCGGTCTGGGCAACATGGGTTCCGCCATGGCCGCGAACTTACTCAAAGCCGGACACACTCTTACCGTCTATAACCGCTCCAGCGCCCGCGCCGACGCACTCAAGCCTCTGGGCGCTCGCGTCGCCGCCGCTCCAGGAGAAGCCGCTGCCGGCGCTGAAGTCGCCATTACCATGCTGGCTGACGATCATGCGGTCGAAACCGTCGTTTTCGGGAAAGGAAATGTTCTCGATTCGCTGCCGCCCAACGCAATCCACGTTTCCATGAGCACTATCAGCGTTGCCCTCTCGCGGCGGCTTGCCGCCGCGCATGCTGAGCGCAAACAGCATTACCTATCCGCTCCGGTCTTTGGACGCCCGGAAGCCGCCGCCGCGGCAAAACTGTTTATCGTCGCTGCCGGGCCGGCAGCCCAGATCGAGCCCTGCCGTCCGCTGTTTGACGCCATGGGGCAGAAAACTTTTGTTGCCGGCGACGACGCTTCCGGCGCGAACCTGATGAAGCTCGCAGGAAATTTTCTGATCACCGCCGTGATTGAAGGTCTGGCGGAAAGCTTTGCCCTGGTACGCAAAGCCGGGCTTGACGTCAATCAGTTCCACGAAATCCTGACCAACTCGCTCTTCAACGCTCCCATTTACAAAACGTATGGCAGCATCATTGCCACCGAGAAGTTTGAGCCCGCCGGATTCAAGCTGCCGCTCGGCCTGAAAGATAATCGACTGCTGCTGGCCGCCGCCGAAGAGCAGGCTGTCCCGATGCCGATGGCGAGCCTGGTCCGCGACCGCTTTCTTGCCGCACTGGCCCAGGGAATGGGCGAGCAAGACTGGTCGGCAATTTCCCGAATTTCAGCGCAGAATGCTGGCCTGTGAAAAACAAAACCTTACCACTGATTTACACGGATAACACTGATTCGGAAAAGGCCACCGCCGGGGCGGCGGTGCCACACGATGTTCGAGATGCCAAGTCTGCTCTGGCCAAGAGCCAAAAGCCAAGAGCCAAGAGCCAAAAGCTAAAAGGCAAAGGCCAGAGCTGCTCTCCTACGGATGCCCCACCACCACAATCGACTCCGGCCCGCTTCCGGTCGTCATGGAAGAAATAAAGACTGAGTTGAAATTGCTGGCATTGATGGCCGCGTTAAACGCCGATACAGTGCCTGATCCATTGTTGGCTACGTAAAGAAACTTGCCTAAAGAGTCCACGGCCATGTCCACTGGCCCAGTGGAATCGCTCACCAGTTGGCTGGAGAGGCCGACCGTTGCGTCCGGGGCAATGCTGTTGGCGGTGAAATTGTTGGAAGCCGTGTTGGCAATGTAAAACGGCGGTGTAGTGGAATTCAACGGCGAGTTAAAAGCGATGGCGCTGGGGTTTGGCGGTGACGATCCTCCCGCCGTCGTGATAATGGGCGTAAGCGCGCCCGTGCTGGTGTTGATGGTGAAAGTGATGAAGTTGTTGTTGCTGCCGCCATCGGTGGCAATCAGAACGTCAGTGCTGGGAGAAGCTTTCACCGCCAGCATGGTGGTTGAGCCGGTGTTGAAGCCGCCAATGGCCAGGCGCGTGAGCGTGCCATTCAGCGCGATGGAGAAGAGATCGACGCCTCCGCCGCCGGTCACCACATAAAGAAACTGGCCGCTGCGGTCAATCGTCAGTCCGCGCGCGGTCGCGTCCGTCAGAGTAGTTGAAACAGCGGTCAGGCATCCCGTGGTGGTATTGATGGAAAATCCGGAAACGCTGCCCACCTGGTTTGACGTGAAGAGAAACGTGCCTGCGGGATTGATGGCAATTTTCAACGGCTGCACTCCGGTAGTGGCCGCGGGGCTGCAACTAAGCGGCGTCAGGACTCCCGTGGTGGGACTGATGGAGAAGCCGGTGACTACCGCGTTCGAAAACGAAGAGACGAACAGAAACTTGTTGTCCGGTGTGGCCGCAATCCCGACCGGCTGGCCCGCGCTGGTGAAGGGCGAGCCGCTGATGGGCGTGAGCGATCCGCTGGCGTTGTTGGCAAAGCCGGAAATGCTGTCGCCGCCGGCATTCGCGGTATAGATGAAAGCGTTGCCCGGTCCGGGCGTTGGTGTGGGCGCGGGCACCAGGTGGCCGGTGGAGCAGCCTGCCATCCACATCGTGAAGCCAAAAATCATTGCGGCGCGAAAGAGGTTCATCGAAAAACTTTTCATGCTACTTCTCCATCCAACATGGCTGGGATGAGCTGATAAATTGCTGACAACGACGCCTTACTATAAGTCATGAGACGGCTCGGCGTTCTTGCCAATAATATCGCAAGCGGGGAGAGCCTACGTCGCTTCGTTGGAATGGGGAAACTGCAAAGGAACTACCGCCTCGTAAACTTCGACGGTCCCGAGTGCTTGCTCTTATTAAAGATGCATGCGTCCGCAGACTGCCGGTTGCTAATTGCTCTTCCCCTCACTCCCCGCGCAACGCCTCTACCGGATCCACGGTGGCTGCGCGGCGTGACGGCAGATAGCTGGCCAGCATGGCCGTCGTTGCCAGCCCAAGCGAGACGGCGCTATAAGTCAGCAGATCGACGGGTTTCACGCCAAAGAGCAATGTAGAAAGAAATCGCATGGAGAGAAATGCCGCCACAAGTCCAAAGGCAACGCCGATCCCGGTAAGAAGCAGGCCGTGGCGCACAAACATGCCGGTCAACTCCGTCCGCTGCGCGCCCAGCGCCATGCGGATGCCGATCTCGCGCGTGCGCTGCGAAACCGAATATGCAATCACGCCGTAAATGCCTACGGTCCCAAGCAAGAGCGCCATCGCGCCGGCTACGCCCAACATCAGCAGAGTAAAAGAAGTCCTCGCCATGGACGTGCGATAGTAATAATCCTCCGTGTGGACAGATGCCAGAGGAAGGTTGGGATCAACCGACCACACGGCCTGCCGCACTTCTTTCATCAGGCTTTCCGTGCCGGCGCGCGGCGTGCGCAGCACGAACGCGATGTCGCGGCGGGAAGTTATTCCGTCTCCTTCAAAATTCCTGAGTAAGAGCGGCCAGTACACGGCCTTGGATGGTTCTTGGTTGAGGCCATCGTCATAAACGTCGCTGACCACGCCGACGATTTCCCGCCAATCATCGATGTTGCCGACGCGTATGCGTTTGCCGATGGCCGCTGCCGGAGTCTGCCAGAGTTCGCGCGCCAGATTTTCTGAGACCATGGCCACCGGCGTCTTGTTGTAGATTTCCGTCCAGTTCATGTCGCGGCCTGCTATCAGCGGCGTGCCCAGGGTCTGTAGTAAGCTTGGTGAAACGAACTTGAAGCGCCGCAGCGCACCCAACTCGCCGGGTTTGTACGTTTTGTCCTGGGCAAAGATGGGATCGTTACTGCTATTTCCGTCCAGAGGAATGCTGGTTGAAAGCGCCACAGACTTGACGCCCGGAACCGCTTCCACCTTATGCAGGATTTCCTCAAACCGGTGCGTCACACTTTCTTCGTCGGCAATTTCGCTTTTCGGAATCGACAATTCAAAGGTCTGGATCTCCGTCGGCGCAGTGAATCCAGGCTGCACTTTTGTGAGCGCCACGAAAGTGCGGGCCATCAAGCCGGAACAGATCAGCAGCACCAGCGCCAACGATACCTGCACCACCACCAGCACGCTGCGCGCGCGATGCTGTTCGCGGCTCTGGCTTGCGCCGCGTGCGCTTTCGCGCAGCCCCGTCGCCAGGCGCGCTCCGGCGTACTTGAAAATCGGTATGCAGCCAAACAGCAGGCCGGACAACACGGCCAGCCCCAGGGTGAAGAGCAGTACCGTTCCGTCAATGCCAATTTCATTCACGCGCGGCAGGCCGCGCGGCGCCATCGCCACCAGCACACGCAACGCGCCATAAGCCATGCCAAGGCCCAACAGGCTGCCCAGCAATCCAAGAACAATGCTTTCAAACAGCAGCTCGGAAGCAATGCGGCTCCAGCCCGCGCCCAGCGCGGCGCGGATCGCCAGTTCCTGGCGGCGACCTTCCACCCGCACCAGCACCAGATTGGCCACGTTGGCGCACGCAATCAGCAGCACCATGCCGATCGACGCCATCAGGACCCAAAGCAGCTTGCCCACGTCGCCCACCACGCGGTCTTTCAGCGGCGCGATATTCGGCTGGAAGTGCGCGTCTTCAAACATCTTTAGGCTGAACCCTGGCGGCGGAGGAAAACTCCTGCCGACCACCGGCATCATGCGCGCAACGTCTGAGCTAGCCTGTTCAATGGTTGCTCCGGGCTTGAGCCTGGCTACCATGGTGTAGCTGAAATTCCCCAGGAAGATTTTGTTGCGATCAAACTGGAAGGGAATCAGCAGCGCGGGATCGTCCTGGTCAAGGAAACTGAATTTTTTTGGCATAACGCCGATAATCTGCCGCGGCTTGCCATCCACCTTTAGCGTTTGTCCCACCACGTTGCGATCGCCCCCGAACTTGCGCTGCCAGTAGGCATACATCAGCACCACAGTGTCGGGGCCGCCCGGGAGATCGTCCTGGCGGTTAAACGCGCGGCCAAGCATCGGCGATATGCCCAGCATGGGAATCAGTCCGTCGGTTACTTTTTGCACCCGTACCTGCTCCGGCTCGGCTAGGCCGGTCACGCTGGCGGAATCAGCGGTGTACATCCCGATTTCCTGAAAGGTCTGATTCTGGTCGCGATAGATGAAATAGTTGGAAGGCGCACCCGGCAGGGCAGTAATGCCGAGGCCCGGCGCGGCATGCGAGATGCCCACCAGTTGCTCAGAATGGGGATACGGCAGCGGCTTCAGCAGAATTCCCTCAAGCACGCTGAATACAACCGTGTTTGCGCCTACGCCCGCCGCCAGAGTGATCAGCGTTACGGCGGTAAACATTGGCGTGCGGCCGAGCCGCCGCAGCACTTGCCTGAGTTGCGAGCTGAAATTTCCCATGATTGCTCCTCCGCCGGCCGCCGTTGAGCAGGCACACCTGTATGACGATCCTAAAGAACATACGTTAACGGAGGCAAAGAAGTTGCAGGAAGTTTAGGGGCTGATCCAAATTTGCGCGGGTGAGCGGCTGGATTACCGCATTTTCCGTGCAGCAGGAGCGCCACGCAGAAGTCCTTCAGTGCTTAGGTCTTCGTCCAGGTCGGGCCAGTGAATGCCATAACCGCCGCCTGCAATTTTCCAGTTCAACCTCTGCTGCGGCGTTGCGTCCAGCAGCCTGGGATACCAGGTAAGAGGTACCGTAATGGTCCGTCCATCTTTCATTGCCACGCTCAGAGTGGAATCAGTGAAGGAAACCTCGGTTACTCTCTCATCCGCGCCGAGTGCCAAAATACCCATGCCAAGCCTCCAGGAGTTGCTGTTGGTGCTCCACTATGATGCCATAAATCACGCCTAATTCCCGAGCATTAAAACCAAGATTTCGGGCTAACGCAACCGGATCGAGCCAGAACTTGGCTGAGAGATCGTCTCGATCTACATGCACGTGTGGCGGTTCGTTGGGGTCGTGACTGTTGAAATAGAATCGATATGGTCCTGAACGAAGTACCGTTGGCATTCGAGTAAAATTGTAACAAGATCGTTACATCGGCGGCTGTGCCATTCTCTTTTTGCGCGCGCCGCGCCAGTAGAGAATGAGGCCGATTGTGATGGAAATGATTGTTGCTCCAATAATCTTCAGTTCAAATATGAATTTGTTTTCAGCATCACCAGGCGGAATCGCCGCCAGCACCATGGAGCCCAATGTAATAACGAACGCCAGAAGTCCGAGAATCCATACTCCGACTTTACCCCCCGGCACCAAAACAGTGCGATCGTCTGACGCGCGGTCTCCACGGTAAGCCAACTTAATGAAGCAGGCATACATGTAAAGAAATGGAATGAAATAAAGAATGGTGGCAATATCCACCAGCGACTGGTAGGCCTCTTTGGGATTGGATTTGATTTGTGCCAAACCTAAAACCAAGGCTGAAATTCCAGCCTGGATAAGGATGGAGATGTAGGGCGTTTTCCATTTAGGGTGGATCTTGCCGAAGTACGAGGGCAAATAGTGGTCGATCCCGGCCACAAACGGAACTCGAGCCACCCCGGCGACGGTAGCTCCGACTCCTCCGGCGTTGCCTACGGTCACCAGCAACGCGGCCACAATCCCGAACCAAGTGATGCCCAGCAAAGTTGATCCTGAAGTAATGGCCTGGAAGACGCCAGTACGTTGATCGACGGTTTCAGCGGGTAGAATCATCAGCAAGGCGATGGTTGCGACCACATAGATGCCGGCGATTAATGCAGCGGAAGCGTAAATGGCGCGGGGGAAGGTTTTCCGCGGCTCGCGCACTTCTTCACTAAGGGCGCACACCAATTCCATTCCGGTGAAAGCGAAGGCAATGTTCGACCAGAAATTCACAGTGTCCCAGTTCCACACCGGCAACGTCGACTTCCAGGTGAGATGCGTAACGCTGCCGTGATGCAGCCAAAGAAATCCACCGATGCCAACCAACATCAGGAGAGGAAGATAAGTGGAAACGCCGCCCGCGTTCTGTAGCCACTTGCCTACATCCAAGCCGATGAGATTCAGAATAACGGGAACTGCAAGTAACGCCAGAGAAGCCCAAAACAGGTACCAGCGGTTGCCTGCCAAGTGTTCCCACTTTGGCCCGCCGATATAGACCGACATCGCCACGCTGGCCGTGAGCAGTCCGGGAAAATAGAAGAAGGTATAAATCCAGTACGACCATCCGGCCACAAAGCCGTGGAAGTCGCCAAAGGCTTCTTTGCTCCAGACGTAAAGTCCGCCTTCAGCGGGGAAGCGCGTGGAAAGCTCAATGATGATCAGCGCCGTGGGCAGGAAGAAGAACACCGCGGCCAGCACCCACAGGCTGATGGACGAGGTGCCGTTGTGCGCGGCAGCGGCAATCCAACGCGGCCCCAGCACGGCGGCGATGTTGAACAGCAGCACGTCCCAGAAGCCCATGGCGCGGCGCAACTGCGATTTTGGGGCGACGGTTTCCTCGGCCATTCATTCCTTTTCTGTTTCTGCGGCATGGATTCTGAGCGAGCGCCAATCATTCTATCCTGCCGCGCACGATGGCACGACATTTTGCAGCGAGCCGCCCGCAATGAATCTTAAAGGATGCGCCCGGTGCAAATCGGCCATTACCTCTGGTTGAAAAGCACCAATCTTCGGTAAAGCAGAGTTAAGATGGAAAAGAGCCTTGCGGAATCAGAGCAATGCGGCAGCACAAGTTTGGCCTGCCAAGTGCTGTAAGAAAAGGTTTCGGAGGATTCATGCCGTCTCGACCCAGACGTCTCCGCCCAGCGCTCTGCATGATGTTTTTCGTGAGTTTGCCCTTTTACCTTTCCGCGCAGACCGCCGGCCCGTCCCCGCAGGAGAGCAATACAGCCGCGCAAGCCGCTACTTCATCGCAGCCAGGCAGGTCGGAACCGCAGGATCCGCAGGCCGTTCATGAATCGGCGACGGTCATGCGCGCCACCACGCGCATGGTAGTGGTGGATGTTGTTGCCACCGACAAAAGAGGCTTTCCGATCACCGACCTGAAGGCCGGTGACTTTACGATACGCGAAGACGGGCACCAACAGGAACTACGCAGTTTCAGCTTTCAGCGCCCGGCTGAGACCAGCGTAGCCACCCTTCCGGCGCCGCCAGCGCCCAGGCTTCCGGAGAATATTTTCACCAATGTCCCGCGGTACAAAACCGACCGACCGCTGAACATCATCCTTCTGGACGCATTGAACTCAACGCTGATCAACCAGATCAATGTCCATGACGAGACGCTCAAGGTTTTGCAGAAACTGCCGGCTGACCGCCCGACGGCCGTCTATGCCCTGGGAGATAAGCTTCAGGTCCTGCAGGATTTCACCAGCGATCCCGCAGTCTTGCGGGCGGCGGTGATCAACTATTCAGACCATGCGTCGCAGCGGCTGAAAAATCCGGTGGGAGATCCCATCTCGCAGGCGTTTATGCTGACCACGCTGCCCTCGCTTCCGGCGCTGCAAGCGTATTTGCGATTCACGCAAAACACAGTATCGATGGGCGCCGACGTGCGCGTGGCCCTCACGCTAGACGCTCTGCAGGCGATTGCCCGCTCTCTTGCCGCGTATCCGGGACGCAAGAACCTGATCTGGATCTCCGCGGCCTTTCCACTGTCGCTGAACATAGACGGGAAAACCAAGCTGAAAGGCGAAGCGGCTGGGCGCGATTACTCACGGCTGGTTGAGCGCATGGCAGACTCTCTGATGAGCGCGCAGGTAGCGCTGTATCCCGTCGATGCCCGGGGCATGAGCGAATTAAGTTTCCTGGCAGCAAGCGGCGCCACAAGGAACCCTTACGGTGGCAATTACGCGGACGGCTCCGGCGTAGGGCTTGAGCCCGTAGCCTCTGATCTTTCCGATGAACTGCTGGCCGCCCATGAAACCATGACGATCCTGGCGGAACGTACCGGCGGCAAGGCGTACTACAACACCAACGACCTGGAGAAAGCCATCCGCGCTGGCATGGATGACGGCGCAATCTACTACACGCTGGGTTACTATCCCTCCAACAAAGAATGGAATGGAAAGTTTCGCAGGATCCAGATCAAAGTAGAGCCGCCGGAGGCGAACCTGCGTTATCGTATAGGCTATTTCGCCCTCGACCCGGAGGATTACGCGCATGAAGATTCGCGGCGCCGGGCCCATGACCTGATCCAGGCGCTATCGCTGGAAACGCCGCCCTCCACGGCACTGCTGTTTCAGGCGCGCGTGCTGCCGCCGTCAGAGAAAACGCGCAACAAGGTGCTGGTGGATTTTGCCATTGATCCCCACGGGCTCAGCTTCCGCCACGACGATGACGGCCAGGAACACGCGGCGGTCAAATGCGCCGTCGAAGTCTATTCCAAGAAAGGCGAGCCGCTGCGGACGGAAGCCTCCGACATCACGGCCGCGCTCAAGCCCGAAGCCTACCAGCAGGTACTGCGTACGAACCTGCCGTGCCGCGCAGCGTTCGAACTCAAGCAAGGCAGCTACTTTCTCCGGCTGGCCGTGCGTGACGAACGCACCGGTCTGATCGGCTCGCAAAACGCGGAGTTGACCGTGGGAGCGAAATAGAATACTAAAGGCATGGGACACATGTGCCGCCCCTCCACCACCCCGTTACGCGAAAACCGCGCGTACCGGGGGCCCCGGTCTCCGGGGCTCAATATCCTAACCCATATGCACCCAGACCTGCCGGTCTGGGCTAACTCATTTCGCGCCTCCGGCGCTGGTGTGATCACGGGCAAGTCTTGGTCATTCTTCTGTCCGCGCTTTGGCGATTGCGGCGGATGCTTTTGAACGTAATACGAACCCATTTCACGTCCATGAATGGCCGCTCGTCCACCCAGCATGACGCTGAAGCGTCATGCGCAGCGGCTGAAGCCGATCGCATTTGCAGCTTTGCCGCAGGCCTGAAAGGGCTCCACCCACTGGGCCGCGGATGTAGGAGTGGCTGAAGCCGAAGAATCATTTGCATTTTAACGGCACTTTTCGCTGCGCTCACCCATGGCTAAAGCCATGGGGCTCAAGCCCGTGCCCTGATACAAACCAGAAGCCATGCAAAAGCAAAAGAGGCGCAACTGATGCGTCTCTTTCGCCAAATGGTTTTATATCTGCATTCATCTGCGAGAATCTGTGGCAAAACTGCCCGCCCTAATCCGGGGGCGCGATTCTGCTTTTGCGTTCGTCGCTGGCGACGATGCCGTCCTTGATATGGACGACGCGGTAGGCGTGCTCGGCGATATCGGCTTCATGGGTGACCAGCACAATGGTATTGCCTTTGCGATGCAGGTCTTCCATCAGCTTCATGATTTCGTTTCCGGTCTGCGAATCCAGGTTGCCGGTGGGCTCGTCGGCCAGGATGATTGATGGATTATTGACCAGGGCGCGGGCAATAGCGACGCGCTGGCGCTGTCCGCCGGAAAGCTCGTTGGGCTTGTGGTTCATGCGCTCGCCCAGATCAACGGCTTCCAACGCGGCTTTGGCGCGGGTAATACGCTCGTCAGAAGGAGTGCCGCTATAGATTAGCGGCAGCTCGACGTTGTGCAGCGCGGTGGCGCGGGCCAGAAGATTGAAGGTCTGAAATACAAAGCCGATTTCTTTATTGCGAATGCGGGCGAGCTCGTCGTCATCGAGTTCGCTCACCAGGTTGCTGTTGAGCCAGTAACGGCCTTTGGTGGGCGTGTCCAGGCAGCCGATCAGGTTCATGAGCGTTGATTTGCCCGAGCCGGATGGGCCCATGATGGCAACATATTCGCCGCGATCGATGCGCAAGTTGACGCCGCGCAGCGCGTGTACCTGCTCCGCACCCATCTGGTAGGTCTTCCAAAGGTCTTCAGTGCAGATGATGCATTCAGACGGCGGCGCGATGATTTTTTCAGAAATGTCGGCGACTTGTGTTGACATCCTTTTCTCCTGCTCGCTTGCCAACGAAACCCCACTCTCTTTAGACGGACGAAACGTTGTTGTGTCAGTACCTCAGGGGCTAAAGCCCCGATTTTAAAGTATCGCTACGCGGCCCACCAGGGCCGCGCTTTCACCAGGGCCGCGCTTTCCACCAAAGGCGCAAGCAACAAAGACGCAGGAGTTTACGAATCTCCCAGCTTGACCACAGAATTATCCACTTTTACGCCCGCACCGTTACGCAGGGTCTTTAATACTTTGTAGCTGCCGGTGATGATTTCGTCGCCTTCGTTCAGGCCGCTTTTCACCTGGATTTCCGTGGTCCCTGTGAGGCCCGTGACCACCGGATGGAATTCAGCCTTCTTGTTCTTGATAACAAACACGCCTTGAATATCGGTGTTTTCCTTTTTGCCAAGCGAAGCGGCAGGCGCGGTCTTGTCGATGGCCTTGGCGGCCTTCGTCGGCGCTTCCAGGTCATTTTTGTCGCGCATGGTGAGCGCCTGGATGGGAATGGCAACCGCATTCTGGGCCACGCCGGTGGTGATCTTGGCGGTGGTGGAAAGACCGGGGCGCAGGTTGTCAGGCGGATCGGTCAGAGTAATGACGACCTTGAAATCCTTGGCTTCCTGGGTGCCGCCGGTGCTTTGCGAAGTGGAAACGCCGGTGGAGCGGATGATGGCGTTATCGCCGATCTCAGTTACCTTGCCTTTAAAAGTCTGGTTTGGAATGGCGTCAATTGTGACTTCAGCCGGCTGATCGAGTTTTACATTGACGATATCGGTTTCATCGACCTGGACTTCAGCCGTGATGATCGACATGTCCGCTACCGTCATGAGAGTGCTGCCCGGAGAATTCTGGATACCCATCACAACAGTTTCGCCTTCATGCACGGGAAGATTGGTTACGGTACCGTTAAAAGGCGCAGTGTATGTGGTTTTGCTTAACACGTCATTGACGCGGGTGAGCGAGGCGCGCGCCTGGCCTACACGGCCTTGCGCGGAATCAACCTGCGCCTTGTTCTGGGCGACGCGGGCGACATCCTGGGCATGGACGGCGTCGGCAACTTCATAAGCGGCCTGCTTGGTGTCAAAGTCGGCCTTGGAGATCAGCTGGTCCTTGAACAGGCTCTGGGCGCGTTCGAACTCAAGCTTGGTGCGGGCCAGATCGGCGGCGCTGCTCTTCATCTGCGCCTGGGCGGTGTTGAGCGCGGCTTCAGCAGCCACGGTGTCCGTTTGCGAACTGGAGAGCGTAGCGCGGGTCATTTCCACGTCGGCCGCGGATTGCACGTTTTCCAGTTGGGCCAGAACCTGATTTTTCCTGACCTTATCGCCTTCCTTGACGAACAGGCGCACGATCCGCCCCATGGCGTTGGCGCCTACGTTCACGATGGTCTTGGGCTTGATCTGGCCGGATGCGGTGACCTGAGCGGAAATATCCTGCTTGACCACCTTGCCGCTTTGGACGGTGACCACGCTTTTCTGACTCTGATTGACGGTAAAGCCTACAATGGCGCCCAGCAATATAATTACACCAACAATGAGGACGATTTTCTTTGCATTCATGAATTACCTTCCAGCACACCACACCGGTCCAAGCACACTTTATATACGCCGGAAAGACAGGGAAAGTTCCATCGTCGGGCAGGTGAACGCACGGCAAGGCGTCTCTTTCTGTGGCGGGTGTACCGTTCCAATTATAACGATAAGACGTTTTTCGTTCTAGATGATTTGTTGGGATAAGAGCCTAAGTAGGAAGCAAGAAATGCCCCAGAGCGCGTTCTAAGGTCGATAAGAAGCCGATAAGAAAAGGGTGGGAAAGGGCGGTTCTATCCTTGATTATGGGGTCAAAAAAGAACTAAAATCCAAGTATCTGCCCGCTTTGAAGGAGGGCTTCAAGTGGTTTCCAATTATTCCCGTTTTTATTCCTTGTTTTTACTGGCGATGTTGGTCGGCTCAGGGTGTTTTGCGGTCGAGGCCCAGGAAAATAATCCATCGGGAAAAGACCAGAATGCGGCAGCGCAGCAGGCGCAACCGGATGGACAGCAGGACCCGCTGAAACGTCCGCGGAAAAAGGACGATAAAGCGGCGAATATCGAAAAACTGGGCGGCGTATACAAGAAGTGGCTGGACGAGGATGTGCGCTGGATCATCACCGACGAAGAGCTTTCTGCGTTCAAGAAATTGACCACCAACGCGGAAAGAGACACGTTCATTGAAGGCTTCTGGCAGCGTCGCGACCCCACGCCGGATACCGCCGAAAACGAATATAAGGAAGAACACTACCGGCGCATCGCCTATGCCAACGAGCATTTTGCCGCAGGCATGGCCGGCTGGCGAACTGACCGGGGAAGAATTTACATCATGTATGGTCCGCCCACTTCCACTGACTCTCACCCCATGGGGGGCCCGTATCAGCGTTCGCCGGAAGAAGGCGGCGGGCAGACCGAGACCTTCCCGTTTGAGGTGTGGCGCTACCGCTATCTCGAAGGCATTGGGCAGGAAATCGAAATCGAATTCGTCGATGACTGCGGCTGCGGCGCTTACGAAATGACCCTGGATCGCTCCAAGAAAGATGCGCTTCTGCACGTTCCCAATGCCGGTCTCACGACCATGGAAGAAATGGGAATGGCCAATAAAGCTGACCGCTTCTCTGGCGGCCTTGAATCGCTCGGCTCCGGTCCTTTCACTAGTCAAAATCAGACCAAGCAGTTTGACCGCATGGATACCTTCGCCAAACTGAACCGCGCTCCGGACATCAAGTTCAAAGACCTGCAAAACGAACTCGTCACCCACAAATTCCGGGCCAACCTGCTGCCCTTCGATGTGCAGGTGGACTTCGTCAAACTGACTTCAGACACCGTGCTGGTTCCAATCACGCTGCAAGTCCCTCTCAAGGGACTCACGTTTGCCAATAAAGACGGTGTCCAGCGTGCCGTTGTCAACGTTTATGGCCAGCTGACCAAGCTCTCCGGGCAGATCGTGCAGACCTTTGAAGAAACGCTCCATCGCGACATTCCCGCCGAATTGCTGGAAAAAGAAATCAACAACGTGTCCTTGTATTGGAAGGCATTGCCCATGCGTCCCGGTCTCTACCGGCTCGACGTGGTCATGAAAGACGTCAACGGCGACAAGACCGGCATCTTCAGCCGCAGCTATACCGTGCCTGATTTTGGCGACGAAAAGCTGGCTTCTTCCACGCTGATTCTGGCCGACCAGATGGAACCCGTGCCTGCGCGCGAGGTTGGCACCGGCAATTTCGTGATCGGCACCAACAAGGTCCGCCCCAAGGTCCGGTCCTCTGACGGCAAGCCGGCCTCCTTTACCCGCAAGGAAAAGATCAATTTCTGGCTGCAGGTTTACAATTTGGGGCTCGACCAGAAGACGAATAAGCCCTCGGCCACGGTTGAGTACCAAGTTGTGAATACCGCAACCAACCAGCATGTGCTAGACTTCACGGAAACAACGGCCCAGATGGGCAATGTTGGCGAGCAGGTCACCCTGGGAAGAAGCCTTCAGTTAAGCCAGCTCGATCCCGGCATATACCAGGTTACGATTAAGGTGAACGACCAGATATCCAAACAGACGATTTCGCCCACGGCGAAATTCGCCGTTCAGCAATAGCAGTAAGGGACTCCACTTTTATCGAGGTGGTGGATATGACCCGCAAATTCGGAAGCTTGTTGGTGGTCCTGTTGGCATGGGCGCCGCTTCACGCGGCCAGCGTTGGAGCCATTGCGGGATACGTCAAAGACAGTTCCGGAACTCCCCAGATGGGCGCGGTGGTGGAGGTTTTTGTCTCCGCCGCCAGAGTGGGAACCACCGTCTTCACTGATTCACGCGGCTACTATGTGGCCAACGATCTGCCCGCCGGCACTTACCAGGTAAAAGTCACCGCCACGTCTTTCCTCCCGTCGCTGCGGGAAAACGTGCTTCTGCGCTCCGGCGCACACATGATTGTGAACCTTACGGTCAACACGCTCACGGACGCGCTCAAGCTGATTCCCACCCGGCGTTCTGAGACCGACGAGCCCAATGACTGGCATTGGACTCTGCGCTCCGCCGCCAATCGCCCCATCCTGCGCGTGCTGGAGAAAGACAAGGACAGCAATGACGGCGGGTCGCTGGTTGTGGTTTCGCACAACAAATCCGAGCATGACGGAAATGACGGCGCGGTCAAAGCCAGCGTCGCATTTATTGCCGGATCTGAAGCCGGTGGCTTCGGCAGCACCGGTGACGTCACCACCGCGTTCGCGCTGGAAAAGTCCCTCTTTTCCTCAGGCACGCTCTCCTTCAACGGCAACATCGGCGCCGCTTCATCCGGCGATCCCAGCGGCGTTTTGCGCGCTTCCTATACCCACGAGATCGGCGATAGTTCGCGCCCCACATTTACCGTGACCTACCGGCATTTTGCCGCTCCCGGCGCCGCTGTTCTGAATTCGCCGTATTCCGCCATTCAGATGAGCAGCTCCGATAGCACGACCATTGCCGGCTTCATCGATTTAAATTACGGCGCTGATCTTCACTCCCTGGAGTTTGCCAACCGCGTGATCGCGCTTCGCCCGCACGGCTCCGTGGATGTGCATCTCTCGCCCAACATGGTGGTGGAATACCGCTACGCAACTTCAGAGCCCGACACGCGCGCAGCCAAAGGTTTTGATTCTGCTCCCGCCGACCTGAGCGAATCCGGTCCAAAGATGGCCCTGCTGAATGGCCAGCCGGAAGTGGAAAAATCGTCTCACCACGAAGTTTCTGTTTCGCGCCGCATGGGCGATACCAGCGTCCAGGTGGCAGCGTTCCTTGACCATGTGCAGAACGCGGTGCTCACCGGCGCCGGCGATCCTTCCAGCTACTCCGATGACGTGCTGCCGGACGTTTATTCCGGCACGTTTTCTTACGGCTACAGCCCGGGCGTGAGCAGCACCGGAGCGCGCGTGGTGGTGCAACGCAAAATCTCTGACGATCTTACCGCCAGCGTGGACTATTCGACCGGTCAGGCCATTGTGGCCGATGGCGTCACAGACTGGCAGTCTCTGTCGCAGACCCTCGGCACCAGCCGCCAGCATTCTGTGGGCACAAAGGTTTACGGTCTGATCCCGTCCAGCGGCACACGCTGGATTGCTTCTTATAAATGGACCAGTGGCAGCACACTTTCCGCCGTGGACGCGTTCAACTCCTCGCCGGGCCAGACCGATCCCTACCTCAGCCTTTTCATCCGCCAGCCTATTCCCGGAACTTCCTTCATCCCGGCCAAGATTGACGCGCTGCTTGACCTGCGCAACCTGCTGGCCCAGGGTTATGTTCCCGTGATGGGCCAGGATGGACGCACCATCTATATGGTCCAGTCCGCCCGGTCGCTGCGTGGCGGGTTGGCGTTTACTTTCTAGCTTTTGGTTTTCTGAAATCCCGAGCGCAGCGAGGGAACCCTATCATCTTTTTTAGATCGTTGGCGCAGCGATCCCTAATAGCTTTATCGATCCCAAGGTTCAGACCGGATCTCACCATGAATCTGAAATCGTCTAAGCCATCTCCAGGAACTGTCGTCCTGAGCACCCGACCCGCGTGCTGCGGGATAAGGCGGGAATGAACAAACGCCGAGATCTGGTTATGATGGAGGCGCCGAGGGATCGGGAAGGAGGCCGCCTTCGCATTGGCGCTTTTGAAGCCCGTTGTTTGAGCATGGTCC
>DASXCL010000050.1:0-18494 GCA_036491195.1 Candidatus Angelobacter sp. | reverse complement strand
CGCGAGGAAGGGAGATTCCAAGCCTGCTTACCGCAGGCATAAATGCCTGCTCCACCCCGTTGTTCTCGAGATTTCTGAAGATCCTGGCGGACGAAAATAAGAAGGGGATGAAGCCTGAACAAGAGATCAGTGTGCGTCACTTGTCTCGCCAGGTTTCGTGATCGTGTTGATTGACAAGCATGAGCGCCTGCGGCCGATTGTCTCGCGAGAACTCCCTGACGCAGCATGGAACGCGAGGCATCCTCGGGATCCTTCCACTCGGCCTCACTCGTTCCTCGCTCGGATTCGGTCAGGATGACAGGGGTTCACGGCATGGCGAGGAATAACGCGATCTGGCAGGGGGCTGAAGCCGTGGCTGATCTCGGTTGGCTCATGCGACGCGGCAACGGAGTTGATCCCTCACTACCGGCGGTCACACCAAGGCTCGACCTCGGAGTTCGGGATGGCATTTGGGAGAGGGTGAAGTGAAAAAGGGAAAGATGTTGAAAGGGAAGAAATAAAGAGAGACCAGTTCAAGAATCGGCATCTTTGGCGACTGCGGCGCGGCTTCGCTCAAGTCGTGCCCTGACATCTGTGGATGGCGGAGAGTAGCGTGCAAGATCGCGGCATATTGTTCAGGCAATTTCGCGAGAACTCCCTGACGCAGCATGGAACGCGAAGCATCCTCGGGATCCTTCCACTCGGCCTCACTCGTTCCTCGCTCGGATTCGGTCAGGATGACAGGGGTTCACGGCATGGCGAGGAATAACGCGATCTGGCAGGGGGCTGAAGTCCGATTCACAAGAGCAATGGACGGCTCATGCCCTGCTGCGCGTGGCGTTCCTGAAAGGCAATTGTTGTGCCGCCCCGCCGGGGCTCCATTATTATTCCGGCCTTACCCAGCCTTACGGCTTCGCATGCGCTCGCCTCAGACTGGGCTAACTCATTTCGCGCCTCCGGCGCTGGAATAACGCCATTGACATATTTTCGTTTTCCGCGAAGAAGCGTTGCGGCGCCAGGGTAACGCCATTCGGGATGGCAGTTGGAAAGGTTGAGTCTAAGAAGAAAGTAGGGATGTTGAAAGGGACGCATAAAGGGAGATGAGTTCAAAAATTGAAGAGAGATGAGTCCGAAAATCGGTAGCTTTGGCAGCAGAAAACTCTTGCTTTCGTGCTTTATTCGTGCTATAGAGTAAGCTGCTGGAGCGACCGAACGATTCACCTGCGAGCCCTCCAGAGCCGGCCAAACGGCAAGCCTACAACGGCCGGCGACCCCGCGCCTTGATTTATCTACTGCGACGGGATTTCTCCTATTTTGCGAGGGCGAAGCCATGCAGGGCAAAAAGTCTTTCATTTCCAAAGAAGAGGTGATCAGCACTCTTCAGCGGTTGGCCACGGAGCTGGGGCGGGCGCCCACGCGGGAAGAGCTGGAGCAGATGAGCGGGATTTCTCCGGCGGTGGTGAGGAAACATTTTACGAGGCATCGGTCAGCGGTGAGGGCGGCGGGGCTGGAGCCGGCGCCGACCGGGCCGGGACGGGTGATCCAAAACGAAGACCTGCTGGAGGACTGGGGCCGGGTAACGCGTGAGCTGAAACGGATGCCTACACAAGCTGAATACGGGAGCGCAGGAAAATATTCATACCGGTGCGTGATTGACCGGTTCCAACGCTGGAGGCTGACGCCGGCGGCCTTTGTGGAAGGAGAAGCAAAGGGCGCGCTGCGCGGCGAATGGAAAGACGTGGTGGAGACGATAAGAAGCGCTCCGGAGCAGGGACAGGTACGGCAGGCGCGGTGGGCAAGGAAGTTTATGGCAGCAGCGCGAAGAGGCGTGCGAGCGCCGAGTTTGCAGACGGAGCCAGTGAATGCAGGGCTGCCGCCTCCCCTGGCGGGAATGAAGTGCGTGACGGCGACGATGCTGACGGTGCTGGTGGCCAGCACGGTGCTGGGAGGCGGATTTCTAAGAAGGGTGCTGCCGGACCGTCCGCTGCTGGGAGCGCCGATGCATACGGCCGGGATGACGCACGAGCCAGTGAACGAGATGGGCGTGAGCATGCTGTTTGCGATGATGGCGCGAGACCTGGGATTCATTCTTGAAGCAATACAACCGGGATTTCCGGACTGCCGGGCAAAGATGGAAGTGATGCCAGGACGATGGCAGGACGTGAGGATTGAATTTGAGAAAGATAGCCGGTCATTCGCGGAGCATGGGCATGATCCGAAAGGATGCGACATGATTGTGTGCTGGCGGCACAACTGGAAAGCATGTCCGAAGGAGATGATGGTGCTGGAGCTGAGCCGAATCGTGCCGGCCTTGATTAGAGGTGACAGAGGAAACCAATAAGCGCAGGCCGCGAAGCAAGTGAATCGCAGCAAAAGGAAAGAGGGCAGACAGCAGGGGATGAGATTTTGCGTCCCATTCCCTGGCATCTACCCTCGGATGGCGTATCTGAAGCGGGGCTTCGGACTAGGAACCAGCGGATGGTTTTACCGCGTGCAGCGCAGCTTTCCGTTGTCGTTCGCAATATCGCGGCACTGCTGGTAGTTGCGTAATGTGGTGTTTTTATACTTGCCGTTCCCCTTCTGGCAGCTGGCCTGAAGAGTATTGCCATTTACCTGGATGTTCTGGCATGTCTGAGAATACGAGCCGCGCGGGTATCGATCACGATCACGATCGTGGTCGCGATCACGGTCATGGTCCGCATCGCGGCCATGGTCATCGCGTCCGTAGCCGTTGCCGCCCATGGGGCATTGGAGGCTTCCATTCAGATTCTGGATCTCACCGCTGCAACGCTGAAAGTCTTGCAGTTGTGTCTCCCGCCAGTTGCCGTTTCCGTCGTTGCACTTGCCATATAGAGTTGAGCCGCGCACGCCAACGTCTCTACAAGTTTGCCGATAGGAACCTGAAGGCACTTGCTGCGCGGAGGCAGGGGTGGCCGATGCAGAGAAAGCGAGGGCCAAAGCGGCCACTCCTAAAGCACTGATGTAACGCATGTTGGTTTCCTCTTTTCGTTTCATTCGATCGTTTCATTCGATCTATGGCTTGGTTCGCAAGCCCAATTTCCCTACGGACGCGCGTCCGCATTGTTCATGATAGCTGAGAATCCTGGCGGCCGATTATCGGCCCTGAGTGAAAGGGGGTACACTTTACACGGAAAAGCTTTGAGTCCGCAGTTCGCAAGTCTCTCTGAGTTAGAGTGCCTGGAATGCTATGAGGGTGCCTGCCCGCTGGACGATATTACTTAGTCTACGACTGATGATGCGCTGGTTGCGAAAAAAAGCCCCACCCACCCTGAGGGTGAGCGGGGCGCGTTTGGTTATTGCATGATCAAACTTATTGCTGAGGCGGCTTCTGGGCCGGCGGCTCAGTGGTGTTCGGCTGAGAAGCAGGCTGGGTCGCGGGAGCAGACTGCGTCTCCGGCTGCGTGCCCGGAGTTGCAGTAACGCCGCTGGTCGAAGCCGGCGCCGAGTTGTTCGAGGCGTTCAGATCGGCCAGTCCGTTCTTGAGCAGGCTGATCTCGACGCGTCCACCCTTCTGACGGTGAATCTTGCCGTCTTCCGCCTGGATGGGAGCGTTGCCCATACCAACTGTGTAAATGCGGTAGACAGGAATCTCATGATTCAGAACCAGATAACGAACAACCATCTGAGCCATTTCACGCGAGTTTTCAATAGCCACAGTGCCGTTGCCAGGCGAGAAACCCTCGACTTCGACAATGTAGCCTTTCTGGTTCTTCAGCGAAGTAGCCATCTGGTCAAGCGCGTCTTTTGCGTTCTTGCTGAGGACGGACTGTCCGGCGCGGAAACGGATCTCCGCCTGGGTGATCGGCTGATACTGGTCGATCTTGCTGACCGTATCTTCGACCGTGGCGATCCTTGTATGGGCTTGTTGAGCGGTCTGCTGGGCCTGGTTGGCGCGATTGCCGGCGTCCAGCGCGTGCGTATCGGCTTCATTGGCCTTGCTCATGGCGTTGCGGATACCTTCGGTGGCCCGAGCGTCCACGTCAGCAATCATCTTGGCGTTCTTCGCGGTGAGTTCGTCCAGCTCATTCACGCGGCCGCGGACGGGATCAAGCTGACGGTTGACATATTTTTTGCGGGCAAACGGATTTAAATGTCCCCAAAAGCCCTCTTTACGCTGATACGTCAACGGATCTTTCCCGGTTGCGGTCTGATCGTTGCTCTGCGCCGTTTGCGACTGCGACGCTTGCGATTGGTCTGATGGGGTGGTCTGTTGGTTCTGTTGGGCAACCGCGGGAACTGCTAGGGCGGCGGCAAGCGATAGCAACAATAGATAATTCTTCATTTTGGAAAACTCCTCCGAACCGGGGGTCGTTCGAGCATCGGGGCCACGCTTTTTTGACAGGGTTTCAGCAAACCCCCGAGTGCGCATAACGCTACGCTTCCTACTACTGCATTGCGATTGCCAAACTCATGATTGCAAAGCCTCAAATCAGACCCTTTGTTTTCAGTGCTTTACGGTGTACACCTTAGTCCCGGCTAGTTCCCGCCTAAGGCCGACTGCGTAAATATTGCCCTACATTACACGGCCAAACTGCATGGTACAGAAACGATAGGTGCTGCGGACCGCGGCTTGCCGGTAAGTCAGGTTACAATGGCAGCCTTCTTTAAGTTCACATTCAAGAATTCAAGGACAAACGCCCATGCCCGGATTCTGTACCCATTGCGGCGCGCCGCTTTCCGCCGCGTTTTGCTCGCGATGCGGTCATCGCGCTCCATCACCCACTGCTCCCGCGCAAGCAAACTCCTCTGCTCCTCAGCCGCAGCCCTCCGCCGCTGCCGCGCAACCATCCCCTGCTCAGCCTCCGATAGCGCATGAAACGGTTGCTCAATTATCCCCAACGCCGCAACCCGCGGCGCAGCCCTCCGCTTCTCAAGCTCCTGCCGCGCAACCGCCAAAGTCTTCCGGCGGCGGCAAAGCTCTGCTCATCATCGGCGGCATTGTCCTGGTCTTTGCTCTGGCGGCATTTGCAGCCGTGGCGTACGGCGTCCACTGGGTCAAGCACAAAGTATCTTCTATTACCGGCGGATCTATTACCGGCGGATCGTTCGGCTCTGAAGTTGGGCAGGGCAATATGTGCAGGCTGCTTTCCGCCGCGGAACTGCAACAGGCCATCGGCGTCGCCGTGGAACGCAGCGCGGAAGTCATGGACAACGGCGATCCCGGCTGCGCCTATTACACCAACCCTGCCGCGTTCGCCCAACTGCAAAAGCTTGCCGTCGAGCAGGCGCGCAGAGACTCAGAAAAAGCTTCCCAGTATCCCGATGTCAAAAATTCGAAAGGTGACAATCCTCTTGAGCTGTTAAAGCACACCAAAGAAATGGAAGGCATTGTAAAAGGCTTTGGCTTGAGCGCTCCCGATCCCAGCGGCAGGGTCTTCGCCTTCAGTGTCAACAACAATTTTGGTAGCGGCAATTGGTGGACGCTCCGCACCACCATGTCCGCGGTCCCCGGGTTCGACGAAATCAACGGCGTCGGCGACCACGCCATGATTGGCTCCTTCGGCCACGCCTTCTACGTGCTCAAAGGCGACAGCATGTTCAACCTGGAAACCATGTATGTGCCGGAAGCCCGCACCCGTGGCTCTGATATCGCGAACAAAATAATTTCGCATCTGTGAGCGAGTTTAAGCCGCAAAATGATTTCCCATTTGTAGACTCCGCGCTCGGCATGGCTGCTAGTCAACGTGCCGCTGGCTGGGCTGGCTGGTGGCTGGCTGGCTGGCTGGTGGCCCATTCAAGCCGGGTTTTGGCTTGAGTGGGGGAACTTCTATGGCTGGAGTTTCCCTTCGGCTCGCTCACGCTGGCGCGCCGTCCACTCGGACTCAATCTCCACTCGTCCCACACAACCGGTCGCGTAATGGCGAAAGCTGCTCCATTCCCAGTCTTCCGGTCGTTCGCATAGTCCGCGCCTGACGGGATTGCGATGAATGTAACGCAGCTTTTCCGCGAATTTGGCATAATTGCGCACATTGTGATCGTAATATCGTTTTTGCCAGAAATGCTCCGCATCCCCAATCAGCCGTCGGGCCACGCCTTGTTTGAGCGACTTTAGCGCCTCGGCCAGTGTCTGTCGCTCCGGTTCGCTCACTAGCAAATGGATGTGCTCCGGCATCACTACGTATCCATACACACGAAGTCTGAAGCTTCGGCGCACCCGCTCGAGCGCCAGCTCAAAAGTCTGTCGGCTCACGTCCACGGCCAGCAAGGGACGGCGATGATAACAGCAGAAAGTTACAAAATGGCTCTGTCCTGAATGATGAAAACGCTTCAGTCCCAAGGGCATACTTCTCAGTTTAATCGGTACAGCTTTCCCCACTCAAGCGAAAGCGGCTTGAGTGCGCCACCGGTCTGGGCTCATTGACAGCGAAAAGCGGTGTACATCCCGTCTGTCCCCACATTCCTGATAGTTGGAGACACACTTTCCCCTTCTGTGGGTTTGTTTCCAAATTAACGGCTAATCGAGCTTACCGACAGCCGTGAAAGAACAGGGCTTTCACAAGGTGCCAGAGGGCGTAGATATGCACTACTACGACCTCGGCATCTTTGAGCCAAGTGGACAGCTTTTTCATTTTGGTGGTTTAAGAGACGAAAATATCCTAAGGGTGAAGCACCTTCAGAACGGGAAGGGTACCAACCTCGCGAACCCTCCCCTACCCCCAATGCTTGCTTGGGGCAGTTGGCCGATTTGCGAGTCTAAGTTTTTTCGTAATTCGATTGTAAGCAGAGCAGGATGAGGAAGCAACTAATATCTTCCTGCTATTCTGGAACTGCTATGCCGTTCCAACGGATTGTCCTCAACAATTTTTTCTATCTCTCTTCCGCCTTTGGGCTTACACAGATAGCGGTCAACCAAGGACTTGAAGACGAGTACAAGAAAGCGTGTGTCTTCGGAGCGATTACGGCCTCCGTAGCTTTCTTAGAGTGCAGTATCAATGGACTTTATGCACACGCGGCCAGCCGTCTCGGAAGAATGACAAATTACCGTCGCTTACTTGCTTCTGTCTACCATGAGAAACTCAAGTTCACGAATCTGCCTTGGCTGACGAAGTATCAAGTGGCCCTCGCTCTCGCGCATAAGCCGACATTTGAACTTGGCAAAGAGCCCGTATCAATCAGCAGAACTTCTGAACCAGCTTCGTAACGACCTAATTCATCCGAAAGAGATTTATGTTGGAATCAACAAACCGTTTTCCGACAAAGAACCGGAAAAATCGCCGCTGGAGAAAAGACTTCACGGACGATTCGCTTTAAATCCTGCGCGTGTTCCCGAGCCGGGAGAATATGTAGCAGACGAGTTTCTTCCTGACCGCTGTCTTTCAGTCGGCTGTGCTGCCTGGGCTGTTGCAACGGCTGCAAAGTTCTATAACGAGTTTGAACGAAAGTTACCTAAATCCGAGTATTTCTTCATGGACACTGGCAACGCAAAGCACATTCTCGCTGCGATGAAAAGGCTGGCCATCAAGTCCGAGTGAGGAACCCCCAATGGATTGGCGCATAGAATGTGACCACGCAACATTTGAGAAGGCGAAGCTCGATCCCAAGTTCCCTTTGATCGTTGCTCTGGCCCGCGCCGTAAATGCTTTGCATTTTGTAAACTCCGCCATGGTTCATGCGGGGGAAGACGATTCTCCGGAGAATACGCGTGATCGATTAAATTCCTACTTCTTTGCTTCAGCAATTATGTATGAGGCAATTAAACTCATTCGCGCTATGGTTAGACCATTCAAAGATGATGTTCTGTTCGAGAATGGACTCCTGACTGTCCTGCGTGACCCTGTCGCACAGAAGATTGAACAGGATCATCTGAACCCGGCGAGAAATCATGCAGTGTTCCATTTTCTACCGGAAACGTTTGCAGAGACAATCAACAGTGCGACCGTGGACACTTGCACATTTATTATGTGCCGAGGAGAACTGAATAAGGATCTGCATTACTCATATGCGGACGTAGTGACGGCGGAGATATTGGTAGGTTTTGCGTCTGATACCGAGGAGTTCTATGAAGTTTTGGGCAAAGCCATGGCGGGTACAAGAGATTTAGTTACTCGGTTTTCTGAGCATGCTGAATCCTTGATTGCGCATCGTACCAAAGAATGGGGTTTCAAATTCTTGCAGGGGCTTAACACTCACTCGGCAACAAAATCGTAGTCGCTTCCCATTTGCCCTCATCGAAACCGTTGAAAAACTGGAAAAGCTGGAAAAGCTGGGGAAAAGCTGGGGACAGACGGGAAGTTCACCAATTTCCATTCGTCGAAAGATTGGGGGACATTCCGTCTGTCCCACGGACGGCTGCGGGCTCTCCCCTTCGCTCGCGCCCGCAATGCGCCTCAAGTTTAAAGACTTCCGCCCTATCGCTACGGCGCCGGCGGTACTACAAACTCGCTGAGGTACTGCTCCAGCTTTTCGCGGTTCTTTTTCCGATAGTTGTCGTAGTCATGCGCAATACCCTCGTCGGCGGCGTTCAGCAAAAGGTAGGGCTCAATCATTTTGGCCTGATAGAGTTTGAGCAGCAGGATCAGATTAGGGTCCTTCGGGGCTGCACCGGCTTGTTTCTTTTTCTTCTCGGACTCATTCGTCTCTGTCCACACCGCAGCAGCGGACGTAAGGGCTTCCGCTTCCTCCGCCAGGCTGTGCCGGTATTGCTTTTCCTCGGGAAAATGCTTTTTGAATTCGTCGCCATGCCAACTGGCCTTGGTCAATCCGTATATCAGCCAGATAGATGATGTTTCTTCAGGCCCCTTTGGATCAATGGTTATCGTGATGTTCTTCTCCCCGGTCTGGCTCACGTTATTTGGTGTATCCACATGGACCCGCTTCAGTTGCAGCTTGTTGGCGGTGGCCCAGTATTGCAGCCCGCGCCACGTGATCGGATTGTACGGTTCCGCTACCACGGCTTGAATCCATCGCGTCCGCGATTTCGCCGCCTCTCCATTGGTCAGCAGCATGTCCGCATAATACCTATGGGCTGTTTCCTTGTTTGGGTCTAGATCAATGGCCTTCTGGTACCACTCGCCGGCCTTGGCCCAATCTTTTTCTGCGAAATATGTATCGCCAATAAACAGCACGGCCGAATAGTTTTTCGGATCGTATTCCAGCACCTTGGTGTAGTTCTTGATCGCTTCTTCAAAGTCGTGCCGGGCGAAAGCTGCTTCCGCGGCGCGCATCGCCTGATCGGCGGGCGTGTTTTCGTATTTCACCACCCCGTCTTCCGGGATGGTCTGCAGCAGGTTTTCCAGCAGCGGTGCTGTGTTGCCCAGCTTTTTAGCTTTCAGCAACACCTGCCGCGCGCGAATGCGTTCTTTGGTCGCGGCATCCTGGTCGTCAAGCGTCGCCGTCTCCGCCACCAGGCACACGCCCAGGCCCAGCAGAACGTCGCGGTCATCGGGGCTTGCCGCCGCCAGTTCTTCAAACAGCGGGAGCGCCTCCAGATGTTTGTCTTGTTTGAACAACTCGAACGCGCGCTGTCTCGTCGTGTTCTGCCCCCCGGTTTGCGCGAAGAGGCTCACCGTCCCGGCGGCCACGCTAACAATGCTCAACCAGAGAATGGACAAACGGGTAACGCGGCGCATCTTCTTTCCTCTCTAGTCCAACGTGAAAGAACGATCATAGCCCGAAAATCTTGCGCCGCAGCATCGATTCGCGGCTCGTCAGAACCGTGAAACATTTAGGAGCGCGGTAGATGCCGGAAAGTCTCCACAAAACCGGTTCGTATCAGGGCACGGGCTTCAGCCGTGCCGTAGAGTCCTTAAATTGATTCGGGCTTTAGCCCCTGAACCGCTGCTGAGCGCAGGCGCCGGCGTTCAAGCCCCTTGCTACCGTGGCGGAGTATCGCCCTGATTACTCTTGTTTTCCGCCTCCGCCCTCTTCTTCTTTATCTCCTCGGCACGGTCGGTCCACTCATCCGCTTTCTTCACGTCGGCCGCCTGCGCTTGTTTGTTCCCGCATTCCATGTCCGCGCGCAGACGATACAGCAGATTCAGGTAGGCCATGGCATCGTCGTAATCTTTGCGCAACGCGGTCGCTTTGGTGAGCATCGCTATGCCCTCTTCGACATTCGAAAACGTCGCTGCCCGCAAATCCGCGCAGCCATCCGATTTCATCAGCGCGTCTTCATCCTCCGCGTCCAGCTTGTCCTTTTCCGCCGCACTATCCCGGTCCGCAATGGACCAGTCCGCCACGCCGGCCGCATAAAATAATTCCGGATCCTTGGGATTCAGCGCGATGGCCTTCTTGTAATTCTCCTTTGCCTGGAAGAAATTTTTCAACTGCAGCTCCAGGTACGCCATGCCTTTGATGGACTCGATGTCGGAAGGATAACTCCGCAGAATTTCCGAGTACTGCTTCAGCGCCTGGGTCGCCCATACTACATTCTCCGGAGTGTCCACGCCCGGAACGAACATTTGCGCATAGGTCGCGGCCAGGTATAGGTGCGCCTCGGTAAGTTCCGGCTCCAGCGTGATGGCTTGTTCAAAGTGGCCAATCGCCGATTCGTAGTTGGCCTCGTTAAAGGCCTGCGTTCCCGCGTCCAGTTCCGCGCGCGCGGCAACTCTTGATTCGTCCTGCGCCACGCCCGCAGCCACAAGCGATACAACGAGCCCAACTAGCAGCACAAATTTGGCGATCATCGACTAGTTCCCCTGAATAAACCTGGCAGTTGTGCGTTTTCTCACGATGAATGTGCACAACATCCAGGTGCATGCAAAATAAAAAAATGCGTTTCCCAACACAACGGGCCAAAAAGCAAGACCAAAAACTTTAATCACCGGACATGAAATGTAGGCAGCCAGATTCCACAGCGCCGGGAAAGGCATACCATACGTAATGGCAGCGCCCGCCAACACCATCCATCCACAAGCAACGGCCGCTCCTATTATTGCCGCAACCAAAAGCTTTATCATCTTGTTTTTTTTGAATACACCCGATAAACACGATTATGGCGCAATCGTTTCCACCAGTTCGAGCGCCGTTTTCCGCACGGGTTTCATCAGCGGCAGGCCGGAGAGCCGTAATAACGTGACCAGCAATCCCAGGCTCTTTTCCATCAGCGTGTGCGTGCGCTGCTGCTTCTCTGACCGATCATACAGCCAGAAAAGGATCAATCCCATCTGGTAAAGCCATAGCAGTTTAGGCAAATGCGGCTTCAAATCGGCTGGGACTTTTATATCATCGCCATCCACCGCAATCTTCAGGTGCTCAATGGCCCGTTCCCGGATCGGCCGCGTCTCTTCGCTGAAGGGCGAGAGCGGATCTTTGCTGTCCGGAGCGTGGCGAAAAAGCGCGTCGCAGAATCTGCGGTTGGGCGTCAGCAGTTCAAACCGCTTCTCCAGCACGCAGCGCAGGCGGTCTTTAAGTTTCTTTTGTCCGGCGAGGGCCTCCAGGATTGCTTCGTGGCTGCCTTCCTGCATCTCGTGATAAAAAGCCAGAACGATTGCCTCCTTCGACGAGAAATAATAATAGGCTCCGCCGAGCGCCACGCCGGCATTGGCCGCGATGTCACGCATGGTGGTCTGCTCAAAGCCTTTTTCCCGGAACATCTCCATGGCGGCTTCATATATCTTTCGGCGCGTGTCTTCCGCGCGCGGCGTAGGGCGGGTTTTCATGGCAGGCACATTCATCGCAGGTAATCCGATACTGTTCCATCCGGCACGGCGCACGGAGCCAGCGGAACTTTCTTGAGTTCGCTCGCGATTTCCTCCGGCCGGTCATGGCCCAGCCAGCGGGAAATAGCGTGGCGGTTTTTGGAAATCGTCTCAAAGGCCTGCCGCGCAAACGGCGCGATCATCGGATGCGCCAGCCGGCAGGCCCACTCGCGATATTCTTCCAGCGCATACAGCGCCATGATCCAGGCCGAATTGTTCAGGTACACCTGGCCGTCGTCGCTCACCACCACCAGGTCATTGCACGTCGCTACCTGCTCCAACTCGGGAAACATCTTATGGGCTTTTTCAGAGCCGGACGGGACCATGCAGAGTCCCAGCCAGGTACGCTGCACCAGCAGCCAGTCTTTCAGCCGCTCGCACAGCTCGCATTTCGGATCATATAGCACATATAGCTTTTCCATTATCCGCCTCCCATTTTTTTTGACGCGTGGCCCGCTCACCGGCTACCGCGGCGCCGCCACCTTCAATACTGCGTCGGGCGCTACCGGCGGACGCCGCGGGCCGTTGTGCTGCCCATGGGCGCGAATGCGGGAGAATACAAACAGATTGAAGAAATGCATTCCGCCCAGCGCCAGCAGGACGAATCCCAGCTTGTCGCTCAACATTTCAATCGCCGCGCGCGATGTGGAGATCGTGGCGTTACTCTTCAGCGCCAGCGTGACAAAGCCGATGTTGATCAGGTAAAAGCCCACCACCAGCAGGTGATTCACCGAAGCCGCAAGTTCGCCATTGCCGTGAAAGGCGTCCACCAGGAAGATAGCGCCGCGTTTGTGCAGGGTGCGGGCCACCCACACGGTCAGGGTGACGCTGATCAAAAGGTAAACCACGTAACTCACTACGATGGTCGTATCGTTGTACATATTCTGCTCCTTATAGATTTAATTGAACGTGTTCAAAAACAGAATAGGCGGCACCCGTCATCTGTGTCAAGGAAAATTTTGAACACGTTCATATTACTGGAAATAGGCGGTTTATGAGATCAGGCGAGTATAAGAGTTCTGTCGGAAGGGATCAGCGGACGCATGCGGCAGACTGTGTGAAGCATGTTCCGAATGGCGCTTACCCGCGCAGATATTTGCCCAGCACGGAAGCAACCACTCCCAGGCCGATAATGGCAATCGGTCCGTGGTTCTGCTGCAACGCGCTGGCCACGTTGCCATTCACGGTCACAAGGTATGTTCCCCAGCAGATGCCGCCCACAATCGCGATTCCGCCCAGGATGCGCAGCAGCGGGCTGCCGGGTTCTTTCTGTGGAGCACGCGGCGGACGAAATGTTCCGCGGTCTTCATATCCTTCGCGGGCGCCTGTGCCCCATTCGTCCGGAATACGTTTCTCCGCCATGCGCCAAATTTGAACCAATTCAGCCAAAAATACAACAGGCAAAATTTCTTAGACCGATACTTTCCAAGGTTCATGTCCCTTGGAAAAGGAAAGAGTTTGCATAGCGCCTGGATCATGTCGCGCCAATTACAATAATCGTTCGCCCATGAGCCACTTATTTGATCCTCTTAAACTTCGCGGGGTGGAATTCGCCCACCGCATTGTAGTTTCACCCATGTGCCAATATTCCTGCCACGAAGGTTTCGCCACGGACTGGCACTTCGTCCACCTGGGCAGCCGGGCCGTCGGACGCGCCGCAGCCGTGATCGCGGAAGCAACCGCGGTTACCGCCGACGCCCGCATCAGCCCTCAGGACCTCGGCATCTGGACGGACGCGCACATTGAGCCATTGCGGCGCGCATTTGCTTTTGTCGCCGAACAGGGATCTGTTCCGGGAATTCAACTCGCTCATGCCGGCAGAAAGGCAAGCACCAGCCAGCCATGGAACGGCGGCAAGCCCATCACTCCGGCCCAGGGCGGATGGACTCCGATCTTTGCTCCCAGCGCTCTGGCATTTGCGGAAGGCTATCAAGTCCCGCAAGCTCTCAGCGTGGCTGAAATTAGCGGCATTGTAGACGCCTTTGTAGCTGCCGCGCGGCGGGCGCAGGCGGCGGGCGCAAAACTGATTGAGCTGCACGCCGCCCACGGATACCTGCTGCATTCCTTCCTCTCGCCCTTGAGCAACCAGCGCACAGACCAGTATGGCGGCTCATTCGCGAACCGCATTCGCGTGGTGTGCGAGGTTGTGACCGGGGTAAGAAAAGTCTGGCCTGACCAATACCCGCTCTGGGTACGAGTCTCCGCAACGGATTGGACTGAGGGCGGCTGGACCGTCGAGGAAGCGGTGGAACTTGCTCGTACACTGAAGCCGCTCGGCGTCGACCTGATCGATTGCTCTTCCGGAGGCAACGTGGCGCGCGCCAAAATTCCCGTGGGCCCGGGCTACCAGGTGGCATTCGCCGAACAAATTCGCCGCGAAGCTGGCGTGTTGACCGGCGCTGTGGGAATGATTACCGACCCGGCTCAGGCCGACCAGATCATCCGCTCCGGACAGGCGGATTTGGTGATCCTGGCGCGCCAATTCCTTCGCGATCCTTACTGGCCTTTGCTGGCGGCGCGCGCGCTGGGCCATGACATCCAGTGGCCGCTGCAATATGAGAGAGCAAAGCTGAAGTGAAATTGGGGCGAGTCAATAAAAATCTCACCACGGATGAACACGGATAACACGGATTTTTGAATGCACGGATTTCTTGTCAATTACAAGCATGACGAATGGGGTCGCAGAAAATCAGCGGACAGAATTGTCACACCGGCGTTCTTAGCTATCAATTCAAATCCGTGTCATCCGTGTTTATCAGTGGTAAGGTTTTTGATTCTTGCGATCTACTTGCGTGGCGCTGCCTGTGCCGCTTGCGCTCCGTGCTGCGTTTCTTCCATGCGGCTTACTGCTCGCTTTTCCACGGGAGATGACAAGACGATTGAAGTTGAGGTTGTGCCGAAAGGCGTCAAACGATCGATCAGCGATTCCAGGTGCTCCACCGAGCGCACATGGACCTTCATAATGAATGAGTCGGCGCCGGTGCCGCGATGGCATTCCACTACTTCCGGTGAGTTCTTCACTACTGCGGTGATCCGGGTGAACACATCGCCTACAACCGACATGCGAATAAATGCGGTGATTGGCATGCCAACTTTCATCGGATCGATATCGGCGTGGTACCCGACAATGATGCCGGCTTCTTCCATGCGCTTCACGCGTTCCACCACGGCGGGAGTCGTCAGGCCAACACGGCGGCCCAATTCAGCGTAAGAGAGCCGCCCATTGATTTGCAGCTCTTGCAACAATTTCCAACCGATCTGATCCAGCAGTTTGTCAGTTCTTAAATTTGTTTCCATGTTTTGCCTGACATTATAAGACAGATTCTCTTTTTCCTGTCCCCATTTTTGGAAATCCGCCCCCAATGGGCTCCAGCCCTGGGATATTAGTGAATTCTAATCTACTCGTCACGGCCATATATTTAACACGGAATGGCGATTCTGGCTACATAAAATAATGTGGCGGTAATTTGTCATCGGGGGAGCTTCCCTGAAGGGTCTTGCGCACACAGGCCAGGACGAAAATCCTCCCCATCGATTCCACGGCTGCGCTCCAACGGAACAACCGATGCCTTTCGCTTGTCGATCATGAGCAGTTGTTCGATTCTTCTAGCGTCAGGCAGGGTATCCGCCTTGAGGCAATCTATCGTAAATGGAGTGAATGCTAAGGCATTCTGCTGAATGGTTTCCCGGCGCCTCCGGGGTACACTTATGTGCCGATGCGGCAATAGTTTTCCTTGCTTTTGGGTTTATAAGCATTATAGAAATGGACATTCCAATTGATTCAGTACGACTCGCCGCATTAACTCCCCCAGGTGTGAGCTAGCTATTTTTCATGGATCCTATAGTCATTACCAATCAAGAAGTTGCTAAGGCGAAGATTCCCTTGCAAGGCGCCCAGGAAGTTCGTCCCAGGGTGCCCAATCCCGTCCCAATGTGGGCGCGGCTGTTATTTGCGCCTCTGGTGCTGGTTTTGCCATTGCTGTGCCTGGCGTCGCTGATTTTGCGGGTTGCGATTCGTGGCCAGGCGCCCCGTGTGCGGCAGACCTGGGCTTCCTATTTATTGACCCTGCTCATTATCAGCGGCATCTTTTCCACCATTCTGGTGGTCTTTACCATTTCGCTGGACACGGTGCCGGTTCCGGACGCTATCAGTTCCTCGCTTTCCGATCTGGACGAGCGAGGCAATTTCCCGGCTCTTCCCGCGCACAAAGAGATGTCCAGCGTGGAGTTGAGTTCGACTCTGAAACCTCTGGTGTTGCTGGCGTCTCCGGCCGCCAGGCGCTGGTTTCAACCTACCGCCGGTGTTTCCGGCTTGCTGGGCGCGGCCATGATTCTCCATTCGGATTCGCATGGGTATTTGCTGGCGACAGCCCGCCACGTGGCCGATGGCGAAGGCTGGCAATCCCGCAGTGGTCCTCAGAAAGTCATGGTTTCCCTAGGCATGAACGGGTGGGCGTCGGCGCAGGTCGTTGGCCGCCACAAGCATCTTGATGTGGCCCTGCTTTGGTTGGAACGCCATTTTGGCGACGCGGAATTCACCCAGCCCGTGGCCACTTACAGCAGCGTGCAGATGGGCGAGAAGATCTTTGTCATCGGCCACCCTGAAGGTTTGAACTTTTCCGTCAGCAATGGCATTGTTTCGCGCACGCCGGGCAATGATGTGTTGCAGGTTTCAGCGCCCATCAGCCCGGGCAACAGCGGAGGGCCTGTCTATGACGAGCATGGAAACCTGCTCGGCATTGTTACTTCCAAGGTCGCGCGGTCCATGGAGCCTGAAGCGGAGAACCTGAATTTCGCCGTCAGCGCAGACGCTCTGCTGCACGAGTCGGACTGGGAGTTTGTTACCGGAGGGAGCGCGCCCAAAAACCTTCTCGCTGATTTTGTCCACCAGGCCAAAGTTCGCAAGGCAGCAAAGGATGCCGCGACTATTCGATAGGAAACCTCGAAAACATGGCAAATATCACTGTTACTGTCTACGATTCAACTGAGAACAAGCGTGTCCCGGTGGAACTGCCGGACGACGCTCCGGCCAACCGCATCATCGCCGTCCTGGTGGACAAGCTGCAACTGCCGCAAAACGGCCCTGACGGCGCTCCGCTCAGCTACAAATTTCACCACAAGAACTCCGGCCGCCAGATTCAGGATTCGCAGACCCTCTCCGACGCTGCCGTGAAAGAAGGCGACATACTTCGCCTCCAGCCGGAAATTACCGCGGGATCGCGATGAGCAAGTCCGTTGCAGCGTCGAACGGTGGCGGACCCGCCGCCCATGACGACAGGTTCAGCCGGTTTCGACTCATCGGCTGGTGGGACCAGGAAAAGCTGCGCACGGCGCGGGTGCTGGTGATCGGCGCCGGAGCGCTGGGCAATGAGATCCTCAAAAATATGGCGTTGCTCGGCTTCGCCAATATCGTGGTCGTCGATCTCGACTCCATTGAGGCGTCAAATCTCTCGCGCAGCATCCTCTATCGCGCATCAGATGTGGGACGGCGCAAGGCTGATGCCGCTGCTGACGCGGTACGAAATATTTTTCCCGATGCGCAGGTCCATCCCATCACCGCTAACGTGGTTCACGGCCTTGGACTCGGGCTCTTCGCCTGGGCTGACGTGGTTCTGGCCGGACTGGATAACCGCGAAGCCCGCCTGTGGATCAATCGCGCATGCTGGAAGATGAACAAGCCCTGGATCGACGGCGCCATTGAAGGCATCAACGGCGTTGCCCGGCTTTTTATGCCCGGCCATCCTCCGTGTTATGAGTGCACTCTCGGTGAGATCGACTGGGCCATTCTAAACAAGCGCATGTCCTGCAACCTGCTGGCGCTGGAAAGCGATACCGAAGGCAAGGTCGCAACCACGCCAACCATCTCCTCCATCATCGCCGGCATGCAGGTCCAGGAAGCCGTGAAGTTGCTGCATGGTCTTCCCGTGCTGGCAGGAAAAGGCTTCGTCTTTGAAGGTCTGAACCATACCTCTTACAAGGTTGAATACACTGAGAACGCCGAGTGCATGAGCCATTACACCTTTGCTGAGGTGATTCGGCTTCAGGAAGCGTCGCGCGATCTCTCTCTTGCCGCAATGCTTGACCGCGCCCGGCTCGACCTGGGTTCGCAAAACGTGACTCTTGAATTCAGCCGCGACGTGATTCACAAACTGGCGTGTCCAGGATGTGGCAGGGAAGAAGAGCTGTTCGCCGCAGTCGGCGCCGTTCCCTACGCCCGCGGCAAATGTTCCGTCGATGGACAGATGCGCGCCGTCATTACCGCGCACGGATATTGCGGCGATGAACCGTTCGGCCCCCGGACGCTGGACCAATTGGGGCTGCCCCTTTTTGATGTGATCACCGCACGCTCGCCGGAACGTGAAATTGCCTATTTGATCGGAGGCGATGAAAAGCAGGTGTTGGGCCAGATGGCCAGGGGAGCTGCCCGCTAATGGCAAAACCGGCCAAAGTAAAAGTCAGGGTCTCCACGCAACCGGTCGTGGTAATGGAGGCCGAGGTCGCGCGGAAGATCCGCCAGCATGCCCGCACGTCCATGAAGGCTGAGGTCTGCGGAGTCCTGATCGGCAATAACGAGCATGAGCGCATGACCGTGGAGGCCTGCATTGCGGGCATCAACGCCGCGCAGGGCGGGGCTCACGTCACCTTTACCCAGGATACGTGGGAGCACATTTACAAGATCAAAGATAAGGATTTCCCCGACCAGAAAATTGTTGGCTGGTACCATTCTCATCCAGGGTTCGGCGTATTCCTCTCGGAACATGATTTGTTCATCCAGCAGAACTTCTTCTCCAATCCTCTGCAGGTGGCCTGGGTCTATGATCCGCACACGGATGAAGAGGGCTGCTTTGGCTGGAT
>DASXCL010000049.1:0-26198 GCA_036491195.1 Candidatus Angelobacter sp. | reverse complement strand
GCATCACTCCGATCGCGGCGTACAGTACGCTTGTGCCGACTATCGCGAGCTGCTGAGCCGGCATCAGATCCGGGGCAGCATGAGCCGCTCGGGCAATCCCTATGACAACGCCATGGCGGAGAGCTTTATCAAGACCTTGAAGTATGAAGAGGTCTATCGCAATCACTACCGTGATCTGGCCCAAGCGCAGGCAGCTATGGCCGAGTTCATCGACGAGGTGTACAACCAGAAACGCTTGCACTCGGCGCTGGGGTATCGTTCCCCGGCAGAGTTTGAAAGGGCGCTGGCATGAGGATTTATCGCTTGGCGGCCAAAATGGCTGAGGTGGAAGGGCGGATCGCTCCGCCCTCAGCCACTTCGGCAGCCGATGCGGCGCTCGGGTTGCGTCCCCGCAGAGCCCTATCCTCCGCTCAGCTTCCCCTAGAGTGGACCACAACAACCCTGCTGCGCAATGGTTCCTCAATTGAACGGCAACTACCCCCTTATTTCCGTGTCTCACGAAAGGGGTGCAGTTCAGCCACTCCTCCCCTACCCCCTCCCCGTTCATCCCATATCATCCCGGATTGGCGTAGGGTTCATCCCAGACCGCCGGAGGGACGGTATCCCAGCGGAAGCGCACCCAGGCCGACAGCCGATTGTTACTTCTTGATCAACGTACCTTATGGCGAAACTTTAGCGTATTTTTCGCTCAAATTCAAGCGCGAAATTGGCCATCTTGAGCCGCCAGGCGAAATCCTGAGCGTAGCCGAAGGATCCCCTTGAGCCGGTTTGCGGGCGTGAGCGGAGGCGGGAGCATCGGGGTCCCCGACACGCAGCAGTTGCGTGTTGGGGTGAGAGTCCGTAGGCGAAATCCTGAGCGGAGTCGAAGGATCTCTTTGACAAACCCATGCTCGGGGACAATATGGTTTTGCCCTCGGGCTCACCCGAACCACAATGACCGAAAAAGCGGTTTAAGTCCGGCTCAGATGTGATCCGTGTTGATCCGTGGTAAGGTTTTTGGGCTTTTTTCGATAGACGGGCGATGGACGCGCGATCCCGGCGATCCCTGAGTTTTCGGATCAGTGTCATCCCCGTGAATCAGCGTAGGGTTTTTCGGCGGGTCTTATGAGGGTTCGACCTTCCAGAAATATCCCGCGCGGAACGGCGGGTTGCGGCCTTCGGCAAAGAGCCGGATGGAGGAAACCGATACGCGCATTCCGGTCATGTCAATGCCGGCCAGTTCCACGCGGTCCCAGACTTCCACCACGATTCCCTTTTCCATGACGCGGTCCAGTAGGTCGCTCTCGCTGGCAAAGTCTGTGCTCAAAAGCATGCGCACCCTTCCCGTAGGTTCTTCAGGACGTTTGGTGAAGCGGCGCAAACTTTGCTGGCGGCCTTTCTGCCAGGGAAACAACTGTTGGTAACACTATACGCCAAATCAAGCTGAGTAGCGGAAAAGTCGAGAGTAGCGGAAAAGGTGCGAGACGGGAACTCTGGTTGCAACGATGGACGGCCAGGGAGATTCAGACGCGCGCCCTGGGCGGGAACTCTGCCTGCCCTTTCGACGTTAGGCCCCTGTTCATTGGGAGCGGGGCGCCACGGCCGGAGGGACCTTGCGCTTTTTCGACCAGGCTTTTCGCTGGCACAAAAGCGAGTACCCTCAGACTCAAGGCCTCGCCTTTGAAAAAAATAAACGTAGGACCTGTCATGGCCTTTGCAAAAATAACCTTAGGACCTGTCATGCTGAGCAGAGCGCCACGACCATATCTTGATTGCCATTGCTGAAGGGCGCGGAGCCGAAGCATCCCGAGAATTTGTATCCGACCATGCCGCCTCAAGGCGTTCTCACGAGACTGCGTAACAAACCAGCTTGGGTGGCGACATCTTTTTGCTAACAAGACACATAACCGGGCATGACTTGAGCGTTTAGGGCAGCGGGAGCTTGCGACCGGCCATCCAACCCTATCGAATTGCCATCCCGAATCCCGCTGGCGAGCGAACGCGAGACAACGCCGGTGAGGGATCTGCTCCGCGGCCGCCTCAGTGTTCACCAATCCTTTTTACGATCTTGTCATGCTGAGCACCCGACCCGCGTGCTGCGGGATAAGGCGGGAATGACAACGTCCGGAAGTTTCCTCTAAGTTCTTTGTTTCTGTCTTTGTCATTGGGAGCGAAGCGCCACAAATCGGCATTGACTGTCCGTACTCAATGACGCGCAGCCGAAGCATCCCGAGAATGCATATTCGATCATGCCGCCTCAAGGCGTTCGCACGAGACTGCGTAACAAACCGGCTTGGGTGGCGACATTTTTTGCTATCAGGACACGTAACAGGGCATGACCTGAGCGTTTAGGTCAGAGGGAACTTGCGACCGATGGCCTGCGAAGTCGTGCGGTTAATCCTTATGTCGAATGAAATTCCTTGCCGCAGGCGCGCACAACGAAGCGGAGCGCTTCGGCAAATCAGCAATCTTCTGGTAATTCCTCTTCCAAATCATGTTCTCGTTGATGTTTGAGTTGTTCTTGTACCGCCGCGTCTAATAGGCTCTTTGCCCTCTTCTGTTGCAGTTCACTGCCGGATTCAGTTTCGCGTAACCGCATGGTTAGTTCATAGACTTGCTGTTGAAGCCTGTCGCAATCTTCGCAAACTTTGACAAGTTCAAGTTCCTCGTACTCTTCTTCGTAGTCCATGCAACGCTCCGCGTATATGCCAATATACTCGCCAAGTTATCAAACCTCAGTACTGGCTGGCATTTCTAGAATTAGTTCTTTGTCGCCGATAATTGTTTCATCTGCATTCCATTAAGTTGCTGGTCACCCACCCTCAATGGCTCTGGTGTTTCAGTAATTTCCGCAGTCCTCCCGCACATCAAAACGCATTTTATAGTTTCAATTTGCGATTGGGTTTGCCCCAATCGCGACAAGTACTTGCAGATCACCTCCCAAGGCAATGCAGGACCTCCCCAACGCGCCCCCGTTTGTGTTGAGTATGCTTCTAGCGCCCCAAAAGTTTCACTTCTGGGTTGTGTATTAACGGGAATCACTCGCAAGACATAGGTGCTAGCTAATCTCCTGAAATCGTTGCCCTGAATGCGAATGATGCGGCACATTTCGTGGAGCCTGGAATACATGCGATTCGTGATGCGATCACCAAGCGTCCGGACCCGTGTTGCCAATAGTGCTTGTCTTTTTTCACGAGAACTGGTGTCGGGGAAGGCCGTTTCCTCTCCCTCATTGTAGGCAGGAGCATCAGGAAAGTTGGTAGTAAAAATTGTCGTTTTCTTTTCGTTGTAGCGATAGTTGATGATGTAGCTGACCGTTTCCCAGATCCATTCTGAAGCTGAAGGGAAATTGGCACCCAATTCATCCAAGAGTAATACTTCCGTATCCAAAACGGGTCGCAGGATTTCTAGTTCAGTCGCTTGGATACTCGGATTGTAGGAATTCTGGATTTCCTTCAGCAACTCGCGATAGTCGCGAAACAGACATGCAATGCCTTTCTCGCGAATTAAATATTGAATGGCCGCGACTGCCAAATGTGTTTTACCAACGCCCGAGTGCCCAACCAGGAGCAGTCCCATCTTTTCCAAAGGATAATTTTGGACAAAGTGCTGAATATCAGAAACAGCAATTGATAACGACGTGTTCACGACATCGAAGTTCGACAATGTACAATTTGCATAACGCGCAGGGATCTGAGCAGCCTTAAGAAGGCGCTCACTTCTATCAGTGAAAAAGCAGTCGCAGTGAACAAAGGCCTCACGCATGCGCGTCGGGTCGCGCTTGCTGGGAACAGTCACTAACTTTAGTTTCGTCCCATGGCACTCTGGACATTCATTCATTTCCGCACCATCAACGGTATTCATAGACCTATCGAGCACGCTTTAATAACTTGGCGATTCTTCGTCCGTGCCATCCTTAAATTTTGTGGATGATTTGAGGAATGTTAATTTCACCACGCCTGTTGGGCCATTGCGCTGCTTGGCAATAATCAACTCCGCCTTGCCATGAAGTTCGGAATCATCCGGCTTGTAGACTTCTTCGCGGAAGATGAAGGCCACTACGTCGGCGTCCTGTTCAATGGCGCCGGATTCGCGCAGGTCAGCCAGTTGCGGGCGGTTGTTGCCCGTGCGGTTTTCCGGTGCGCGGCTTAGCTGTGAGAGCGCCAGCACCGGGCAGCGCATCTCCTTGGCCAGCCCTTTCAGGCCGCGCGAGATCGCGGAAACTTCCTGCGTGCGGTTCTCGTAGCGCTTGCCGCCGCCGGTGGGCGTGCCCGCCACCAGTTGCAGGTAGTCAACGATGATCAGGTCCAGCCGGCCCTGTGCCTGCTGCAAGCGGCGGCACTTGGCGCGCATTTCTGAAATCGAGATGCCCGGCGTGTCGTCAATGAATATCGGCGCTTCCACCAGCGCGGCCAGCCCAGTCACCAGCTTGTTGTAATCGTCGCGGCCCAAGAAACCGGTGCGCAGCTTGTGGGAGTCGACCATTGCCTGTGAACAGAGAAGACGCAGCAGCAGTGACTCGCGCGACATTTCCAGCGAGAACACGCCCACGACTTTGTTATCGCGCACGGCGGCGTTTTCGGCAATGTTGATGGCGAACGCGGTCTTGCCCATCGAGGGGCGCGCGGCGATGATCACCAGATCGGACTTTTGCAGGCCGCTGGTCATGCCGTCCAGGTCTGCAAAATGGGTTTCCAGTCCGGTAATGCGCTGGCCCTGCTCATACAGCTTGTCAATGGATCCGAACGAGAGTTTTACGATCTCCGGGATCCCCAGAAAGCCCTGGCCAATGCGCTGCTCCGCCACCTTGAAGATCGCCGACTCTGCCGAATCGATAATTTCTTCCGCCGGCGCTTCCTGCTCATACGCCTGCTGGATGGCGCTGGTGGCGGCGTGAATCAGCCCGCGCAGCAGCGCTTTGTCTTTGACGATCTTTACGTACTGCTCAATGTTTTTGACGCGGGGAAGTCCGTCAGTAAGCGACGTTACGTAAGCTACGCCGCCGACTGATTCGATCTCTTTGTGCTGTCCCAGTTGTTCGGTGAGCGTGACAAAGTCGACCGGCTTGCCGGTTTCCGCCAGCTCCATCATGCGCAGGTAAATGCGGCGATGGGAGTCGAGCGAGAAATCTTCCGCGCGAAGATGCTCCGCTGCCTGGGGATATGCGGAGTTATCCAGCAGGATGGCGCCCAGGATCGCGCGTTCGGCATCCATGCTGGCGGGCATTCCGCGATCAAGAATACGGTCAGTAGTCGCCATCTAAAGTCTCAAAAGCCGTTTTTCTTCTCCCATAATAACCCGATATAACTGGCGAAAACAGAGAGAAGCGCATTGAACACCGGATCTCTGGTGTTGGACCATATTTGGATCGCTCTGGCATTAACCTCGACTGGATCAGGACATGAATTTTAAAGATTGCTAGAAAGTTTCCCTTATTAAGACAAGTGTCAGGGCACGACTTTAGTCGTGCCGTAAGTGCTTCAAATTGATTCGGGCTTTAGCCCCTGCAAAAAATAAACCCGGTCTGTACCAGCCATACAGACCGGGCTAGCGGGGTGGATGTTCTTGCGCCGCCCGTTGCCGGAGCGGCGTCTGACAGGTTGGCAAGTTTCTCTCACGCTCATTCTTTTGGAATGAGATACGGCTTTGGCCGCAGCCAGCGGTCAAGGCCAACGCAGATTAAACTCCGGCACATCCCTTGAGTGTGCCGTCAGGCTCTTTAGACCAGAACCTCGCGGTCGCCAGAACATTCACACTTGAGTATGGAAAATATCTATGAAGGCCCCATGCGGCGGCAAGATGCGATCGTCAATTCCAAAATGATTTCGGTGATTTTCCTGTGCATAACATCCAGAGTCTGTGGAAAAGGGTGGAAAAGTTGGGTGTAATTTTGGCCGATTTACGGCTCGATGTAAATTCGGTGCACTCTTTCTCCCAGACGGGTAAGAAGTTCATAAGAAATAGTGCTCGCCATCTGGGAAACCTGCTCCGGTCGCAACGTGTGTCCGTTGTGCGTGCCATAGAGCAGGACTTCAGCGCCGATATTGGCGTCGGGAATGTCGGTCAAGTCAATCTGCATCTGGTCCATGCTGATGCGGCCAACGATCGGTGCAGAGCGGCCTTCCACCAGCACTTGTCCAGCGCCGGAAAGCTGCCAGGGCAGGCCATCGTCATAGCCAAACGGCACAATGCCGGCTTTGGTGCGGCGGGTTGCCGTGAACGTGCGGTTGTAGCCCAGCGTGTCTCCCGGCGAGAACTCCTGGATGCTGGTAATGCGGCTGGTCAGGCCCACCGCAAGTTCAAGGTCCATCACTTTGTGGGCCGCTTCAGAAGGATAAATTCCGTAGAGTCCCAGGCCGATGCGCACCATGTTGTAATGCGCCTCCGGGAAGCGCATGGCCCCGGCGGTGTTTGCGGCGTGAATTTGCAGGTTCTCAAAACCGTTTGCCTGTAGCGCGGAAACAACGTCGTTGAAAGCCGCGATCTGCTGCCGCGTGAAGTCGTCGGAACCGGGATCTTCCGCTGCCGCAAAATGCGTACAAACGCCGGTAAGCCGCATTACACCGCTGGAGCGAATGCGCTGCGCCAATTCGAGCGCGATGGAAGGAGGCACGCCCAGGCGATGCATGCCGGTATCGATTTTCAGGTGAACGTCGAGCGTGCGGCCGCTACTTTGCAACGCTGCCGCGAACGCTTCCACCAGCTCAGCCGAGTAAATCACGGGTGTGAGCCGGTAATTCAGCAGGTTATCCACGTCTTCGCCTTCAGAAAGGAAAACCAGAATGTCCTGGTCTGCGCCGGTCTTGCGCACGGCCACACCTTCATTGGCGGACGAAACGCCCACATGATGAATTCCCAGTTGCGACATCCACGAGCCCATCTGCGCCAGTTCCGTTCCATAAGCCATCGCCTTGAGCATGGCGACAATATGCACCGCGCCGCCACAATGGCGGCGAAAGCGCGCGATGTTGCCTTCAATCGCGGCCAGGTTCACCCACAGGCAGCGCTGCGCAATGGCGCCGGAAAGATCGCGCACCGCCTTGACCATTCCTGCATTGCGCGGGCCTTTGAAGAGCACCGTGTCGCCTGGGCGCAGCAACGGAAGAAGGCGGTCTTTCAGTTCGTCGGCGGACTTCACCTGCTGAACGTTGCCTTCCGGCCGCACCCGCTTATATCCCTCTGCCGTAGTTGCCAGCTCGCCATGGCCGACGAGAAAAAGATGACTGAAGCCGCATTCGGCTGCCTGCGCGCCCACCTGGGCATGCTCACGGACGGCGTTTGCGCCCAGCTCACGCATTCCGGCAAAGGCAAAAATTTTTCTGCCGCTTCGCGATGCGCCCAGCGTGGCGGAACGCAAAGCAGCATGCACAGAGATGGGATCGGAGCTGTAACCATCATTGATGATGCGAATGCCCTGCGGCGACGACCACAGCTCCATGCGCGTCGATGTCGGCGCGTATTGATCCAGCGCTGTGGCAATTTCCTCCAGCGATACGCCTAGAAGATGGGCGGCAGTCGCCGCAAAGTGCAGGTCCGCAATGATCTCAGGCGAGCGCGTCTTTACGGTGACGCTTCGCGCCCCTTGCGATGCCACCCTCAACTCCAGCACCTGGCCTTCTGTGCTGAGCGAAATTGGATTGAGCGAAAGCAGTTGGCTCTTTCCGCCAACGTAATGGATCGTGCATTGGATCGCTTTTGCCGGAGCATCAAGCGTTGGCTCCGCGGAAGGCAGCAACAACCAGCCGTCTTGGGGAATGCGCTCGAAGAGCTTCAACTTCTCTCTCGCGATCGATTCCCGGCTGCCGAACGCCGCCACGTGTGCCAGGCCGACGTTGATGAGGATGCCATAGTCAGGCCGCGCAATCTCTTCCAAGACAGCCATCTCCCCGGGGGCCGAAATGCCGACTTCAAGAATGGCCAGCGCCTCAGCTCTCTCCGCCGAGAGTACGGCCAAAGGAAGCCCGAGCTGGCTGTTATAGCTGCCGGGCGAGGCGAGCACCTGCCTGCCAGCGAGCAGGGCCTTCAAAGCGTCTTTGACGATGGTTTTACCGTTGCTGCCGGTGATCGCCAGCACCCGCTGAACATATTCGCGCCGATGCCAGCGCGCCAGAGCTTGCAGCCCGCGCAGCGGATCGGGAACCACGATTACCGGCCACGCCGCTTCCAGGGCCCCGCCGGCCAGCCAGTCTTGCGCGATCAGGGCCGCGGTTACACCGTTGCGGAATGCGTCAGCAACAAAGTGATGCCCATCCGTCTGCTGGCCTTTCAGCGCAACAAAAAGTGCGCCCGGAGCAGCCCCGCGTGAGTCGGTGCATACGCGGTCGATGATGAGCGAAGAAACTGGAGCAGGCGTCGAAGCGGGACCTTGCAACTCGCCACCGATTTCATGGGCAATACGGTCAAGTCTCGTCGGGATCAAATGCTTCGCGCTCCGGTAAAGCCCAGTGTACGGGATTTCACTCGAGCCTGGCAGCCGGGCATCAGGCCGGGCACCAGAAAAGTACTCTGCATCATTTAGAATGGAGACTAGAACTCTTCATAGATTCATGGCCAGCATTTATCAAAAATGGATGTATGCGTGGGAGACTCGTCTCACCACGCGCGACACGAATCGCGTGGTGCGCCCGCTGGAATGGGGCATGGAATGGGCCCGCCGTTGGCCCCTGGTCAACGGAAACTTTCCCAGCTCAGAAGAGCACTTCGAGAGTTACCTCCATCAGCTGAACGATCACGTTGTTGCCCACAGCGATGAGTTTTTCTCTTACAAGACGCCGGAAGACTTCCGGCTGGAAACGCGCCGGATCGAGCTGTTTCCGACCGGCAGCAATGCCGCCGACAAAGTCCCCAAAGGCGATGGGCTCTTTCTGCGCTTTACTTCGCCCGCACCCACGCCTTATCCTGAAAATGATCTGGTCAATGCGCGCTGGTTTCCCGCGGGAGGGAATCGTGCAGTCATCGTGCTGCCACACTGGAACGCCAACGGCATTGCTTACAACGCGCTTGGTCCCATCCTGAACCGCTTTGGCATTTCCATGTTGCGCCTGAGCAAGCCTTACCATGATATTCGCCGGCCTCAGGAAACCGCGCGCTCCGATTATGCCGTTTCGCCCAACATCTGCCGCACGCTGGACGCCGCGCGCCAGGCTGTCGTCGATGTCCGCGCCAGCCTTGACTGGCTTTACAGCCAGGGCAAAGATCACGTGGGGATCGTCGGCACCAGCCTGGGCTCGTGTTACGCTTTTCTGGCTGCGGCGCACGATCCGCGGCTCAAAGTAAACGTCTTCAATCACGCTTCCACGTATATGGCTGACGTCGTATGGACAGGCCAGTCCACGCGCCATGTTCGAGAAGGACTGGAAGCGGACGGCATCACCCTGGAGAGTCTGCGCCAGTCATGGAAATGCGTAAGTCCCATGGCTTACTTCGATAAGTTTGCCCGCTATCCTAAGAAAAATCTGCTGATCTACGCGCGCTATGATTTAACGTTTTTGCCTGAGCTCTCGCGGGAAGCTGAAGCGGGTTTCCGCAAATACGGCGCGGATTTAAAAACCGTGGTGCTGCCTTGCGGCCATTACACCACCGGCGAGACGCCTTTTAAATATCTCGACGGCTATCACATGGTGAAATTTCTGGTGAAGAATTTGTAATCAGGCTGGGATTACTGCTTCGTTATCTGGTATTTGCTGAATGTAGCCTCAATCATAACTACCTGGTCAGGAAGTGTGATTTTGAACGAAGCATGACCAGGCAGATTGAGGCCCTGTACATTCTGATACGTAATTCCCAGCAGGACTTTCTGCTGGCCGTCATTGATGTCCGAATCGATATCGGTCAGCAACAGCCCTTTGGCCGTTCTTTCGAACTTGGGAAGCATGATGATCTTTGAACCGGTTGACGTTACTCTCATCTCGATAATCGCGTAATCCTTGTTTAGCAGGATTTCAACATCCGAGCTGCCGTCTTTGCTCAGCAGGCGGAAATTGTCGCCTTCCTGTTTGAGAGTCGTGCCGCTGTCGGATTCAGGAAATGGATTTGTGAACACCAGTGCGGTCCATGTCTGGTAGAAGCCGGAGAGCATTTGCTTAAGCCCATCAATCATCTGGCTCAGGCTGGGATCGATGGCGTCGCCATTCGCCATAAAAGGCGTGATGGTTGATTGCCCCTGCTGATCGATCGCAACGGAGAAGCGCAGGCCGCCGAATTTTTGGAGTCGTGGATCAGTGGCGGAAAGAGGTTTCTTGTCTGTATTCTCCAGAAACTTCCGCCAGTCTGGTGTCACTTCGCACTGGAATGTTTTAAGGCCCTGGCTCTTGAGAGCGTAGTAGGAGCTCCTGGCGTTTTTAATGGTTTCTTTAGCGTCAGTGGCAAAAGCAGAGACATGCAGAAGCGCGCACATGAGCAATGCGATCATCGTTCTGCGTCCAGGGGAATTGCTCATCGCGATTCTCTTTTCTGGGGAAGGCAATCTACTTATTCTTCCAGACCGGCTTGCGCTTTTCGATCACGGCGCGCAGGCCTTCCTGCACGTCTTCCAGGTTCATCAGCTCGTTGAGATAGAGGTCCTGAGAAGTCTTCATGGCTTCTTTGAGTGGACGCCCGATGGAACTCCCGATTACCCGCTTGGTGACTTCCAGCACTGGGCCGCTGAACTCGGAAATTCTGGCGATCAGGGCGTCCACATGTTTTTGCAAGTCTGCTTCCGGCACAACTTTGTTGACGAAGCCAAAATTGAGGGCTTCTTCGGCGGAAAGCGCTTCGCCGGTAAGAATAAGCTCGTAAGTTTTCTTCGTGCCGATCAGCTGTGGCAGCATCACCGCCGCAAACGGTGGAAACACGCCAAGCTTTACCTCGGGCTGCGCGAACTTGGCCTTGGGCGTAGCCAGAACCACGTCGGCAAAACCGACCAACTCTGAGCCAGCGCCAATCGCCGGCCCGTTGACCACCACCACCACCGGCTTGGAGATATCCACCATCGCCTGAAAGACACGGGTGAAAGCGTCCAGGGTCTGAAACACGCGGTCCGGGCGTGAATCTTCGAGAGAAATGCCGGCGGAAAAGGCCTGTTGCGAAGATTGCAGCAGGATGGCTTTCACGTCGGCGCGGCCGTTAAGGCTCTCAATGGATTCGGCCATCTCCTTCATCATGGGCACGGTCAGCACGTTGTGCGGAGCGTGGTTCAGGGTGAGCCGCGCAATGGAGTCGATCACTTCGAACTGGATATATTTGTAGGTCGTTGCCGGGACTCTGGTGTCGCCGGTCAAGTCGGTTTCTTGCGCGGGCCGCGTGGCCATAGTCACCTCAAATCGCGAATCTTGGAGAGGACGCGAGCGTGATTATCCGATGAAAAGCCCGCTGAATACAAGCAGGCAATCGCCTTATCTGGTATCGCAAGTGCATAATGGGCCGGGTGGCAGTAGCTTCCGGAAGGCGTTGTCCTTCTGGCGCGTGTTTGCTTTCTGCATTGACAAGCCTGGTTTTTGAGGATTAATTTTTACTCCGAGCGAAATCTCAAAACTAAGGAAGGTCGTTACCATGAGGAAATTCTCCAGGCTGTTTGCGCTAACGGTTATCTTGGGCCTCTTGAGCGTTCCCATTACTGCTGTTGCAAGTTATGATGACGACGATCAGCCGCACATGCAGGCTGCTTTGGAAGCCTTGCAACAGGCCAAGCATCATTTAGAAGAAGCCAAGCACGATAAAGGTGGTCATCGGGTGGCGGCCATCAAAGCGATCGACTCCGCGATCAATCATGTGAAAGCCGGCATGGAATCCGGCGAAAAACATGAAGGCAAGAAGTAAGTTTAGGCGCCCCTGAATTTCAGTTCGATCACAGGATCCGGCCCGGATGGCCGGCTCTCCTTATTTACCGCCATTGCCGGCCCCGGCCTTCAGTAGAATAAATTCATGAAAATCGCACTGGGCGCGGACCACGCCGGCTACGGACTAAAAGACCAGATCAAACAGCATTTGCAGCGACAGGGCATTGAAGTCCGCGACGAAGGAACTTCGTCCCCGGAGTCAGTGGACTATCCTGACTATGCCCGCGCCGTGGCGCATGATGTCAGTGAGCAACGCGCCGATCTGGGCATTTTGGTATGCGGCAGCGGCATAGGCATGGCGATCACCGCGAACAAGGTGGACGGCATCAGGGCGGCGAACGTGAGCACGGAATATGAAGCGCAGATGAGCCGCGAGCACAACAACGCCAACATTCTCGCTCTCGGCGCACGCATCATCAATGCCGATCTGGCGTTTCGCATTGTCGATAAATGGCTCAATACCCAGTTTGCCGGCGGCCGGCACGAGCGTCGCGTGGAAAAAATCATGGCCATTGAAAAAGAAGAGGACGCCGCCGGGGCAGCCCGGGGTCGCTGATGAGGAATCGTTGATGCATCATTTGTGGTCCAAAGGCGGTTATGAGATCAGCACGGACGCCGCGCGTGTGGATGTGGAAGTCGTTCACGGGTTTCTGGCAGATTCTTACTGGGCCAAAGGCATTCCGGTTGAGACCGTGCGACGGTCCATTGAGAATTCCTTATGTTTCGGCGTGTATCACGATAAGCAGCAGGTAGGATTTGCCCGCATCATTTCCGATCGTGCCACCTTCGCTTATCTGGCGGACGTGTTCGTCCTTCCCGCTTATCGCGGTCGAGGTCTTTCCCAGTGGTTGATGGAATGCATTATGGGGCATCCGGAGTTGCGGGGCTTACGCCGCTGGATGCTGGCCACGCAGGACGCACACGGCTTGTACGCTAAATTTGGATTCACATCTATCAGGAGCCCTGAGCGCTGGATGGAGAGGCACGATTCAGAAATCTACACAAGAAAACCAGGCCCAGGCGTTCTTTAGGTGCGGGCCGCGGCATTTTTGGTTTTATCATTAGCGGTTTCCTGCCGTGAACGTGAGGTTCGCCTTCTGCACCCGCCCGAAGTCCTATAAAATTACTATATGAAGAACACCTGGATGTCCCGCCCTTTATCTGAATCCGATCCTGAGATTGCCCAGGCAATTAACAATGAAGCCAACCGCCAGCATGAGGGTCTGGAGCTGATCGCCTCTGAGAATTTTGTCAGCATGGCTGTCCTGGAGGCCGCGGGGTCCGTCTTCACGAATAAGTACGCGGAAGGCTATCCGGGCAAACGCTATTACGGCGGTTGCGAGTATGCCGATGTTGTCGAAACCCTGGCTCGCGACCGGGCCAGGCAGCTTTTTGGCGCGGAGCACGTGAACGTGCAGCTGCACTCCGGCTCACAGGCAAATATGACCGCGTACATGGCTCTTTTGCAGCCGGGCGACGCCGTTATGGGGCTGAACCTTGCTCACGGCGGCCATCTTACGCACGGCCATCCTCTGAACTTCTCCGGCAAAATGTACAAGATCATTCCTTACGGGGTGCGTAAAGACACGGAAACCATCGACTATGACGAGATGGAGCAGATCGCCGTTCGCGAGCGCCCCAAAATGATTATCGGCGGCGGCAGCGCTTATGCGCGTGTGATCGATTTCGCCCGCATGCGGCAGATCGCCGATAAAGTCGGGGCCAAATTAATGGTCGATATGGCGCATATTGCTGGCCTGGTAGCCGGCGGCGCGCATCCTTCGCCGGTGCCGCATTCAGATATCGTCACTACCACCACGCACAAAACATTGCGCGGGCCGCGGGCCGGCATGGTCCTGTGCCGCCAGGACTTGGCGGCAGCAGTCGACAAAATCACCTTCCCTGGTATTCAGGGTGGACCGCTGATGCACATTATCGCGGCCAAGGCAGTTTGTTTCCGTGAAGCGTTGCAGCCAGCCTTCAAAGATTATGCCCACCAGGTTGTGGCAAATGCCAGAGCTCTGGCTCGCAAAATTATGGACGAGGGATTCCGCGTCATCACTGGCGGAACAGACACGCACCTCATGTTAATCGACGTTTTTGCCAGCGGTATTCTCGGCAGTGAAGCAGAAAATGCCCTGGGACTGGCAGGAATTACCGTCAACAAGAATGCTATCCCGTTTGACGCCAATCCTCCGCTCAAGCCCAGCGGGATCCGTATCGGCACCCCCGCACTCACCACGCGCGGCATGAAAGAGAAAGAAATGGTCCAGACCGGCGCCTGGATCGTTGACGCCCTTCACAATTACAAGGACGCTCAGGCCCTGGCGCGGATCCGCAAGCAAGTGCTCGAGCTGGCAGAGGAATTTCCTCTGTATCCGGAGCTGCGCGCCGCCGTGGAAGTTGCCTAGCCAATCCCTGGCAGGAGCGAACTAGAGTTCAGGGCTCGATCTCAGGATGCGACGCTGCTCTGCTTTGCAACGTCAATCAGTGGTTCATACCCCCGTCACTTGAAGGTCCCTGCACCATTTGCGGCGGAAGGGTATTCGTATTCTGTGCTTGGCTTAGAGATTGCTGATTTATCTCCTCACCGGCTGCCTGCTAGAGTTGCGTAAGAATTCTCTGCCGGCTGGTTTGTATCAGGCCACGGGCTTCAGTGCATTCCACGCTTGACTTGTTATGTGTACAGTGTAAACATCGTCCTAAGAGGCTGCACCATGACCGTTGCCACGAAAAATCCGGCCTTGATTTCACCAAAGACCCGCCGCGCCAAGCCCCGGCGCTCGCAGGCGCCGTTGCGCGATCAGATCCGCGATGCCGCGCGTGATTTATTCGCGCGCGAAGGCTATGAAAGCGTCTCCATGCGCCGCATTGGATCGGAGATCGGCTGTTCTCCCATGGCCATTTACCGCCATTATGAGAATAAGGAAGAGTTGCTGCTTTCAATCTGCGAAGAGACTTTCAACAGAATGATCCAGCTTCTGGACGAAACCCGGCTGGAACCGGGCACGGCGCTTGAGCGTTTGCGCCGCAGTATGCGCACCATCGTGGATTTTCACCTCAGCCACCCGAACCATTACAAAGTGACGTTCATGACCTTGATGCCTCCCGGGCCGGTAGCCGAACGAAAGGTCGCCATTGGCCAGCGAGCCATGGACCGCCTGCGCGCGGGCGTCCGTGAATGTGCGGCGGAAAAAGGCCTTGAGCTGGACGTAGAAATGGCGGCACAGATTCTTCGCGTAGCCATGCACGGACTGGCCAGCCTGCTGATTACCACCAGCCAGTGCTATCCGTGGAAAGATCCAGAACGCATGAAGGATGAGACCATCGCCATGGTTACGCGGCAATTCGAGTTGATCTCGTAATGATGAGGATAGAGGATAGAGGAAGGCACGGCGCTGAAGGCCTTCAGCAGCTCCAGGCAGTTCCAGACCGTGGGCGGGGCGCCGCCATCGGCTGTATTCATTCGACTTGAGTTGCAATAGAAAACATCAAAGATCACGTGAGGGTACTTCTTAAGGCGCGAAGTTGGATGTCGCCTTGGGACCAAATTTCGATAATTTCCATTTGGCGACTGGCAATCCAGGGTGTATGTTGTTGGCACACCCCCTGTTGCATCCACCTGAAAGCGAGGTGTCCTGATGAGTGCAGGCCCAAGCGTTGCCAAGCAAGTTCACGAAGCTCCCGACAAGAACGCTCTCGTAAATTTGCACGTTGCCGAATATGAAGCGTTGATGACCAGAAATACTTATTGGCTAACGATCCAATTCTCAACAGCACCCGCGATTGCGATTTACTTCACGCTTTTAGCAACCGCCTGGAGCACGATTGGCATTGTTCAGCCCGTTAGGGCGATAGCTTTGCAGAAATCCATCTTGTGGATTGGTATTCTCGGCGCAGAGCTTTTTGTCATCGCGGGTTACATGTGCTTGTACGAAATTTACAACAACGTGAGATACGTGGAGAGCCACTTGCGCCCGGTAATCGAAGCGTTAATGCCGGGGTGTGACTTCTGGATGTACGAGAAGTTTCTCGCGAAGCATCGTGGATTTGGGGCGCTTGCAAACGAATGGTGGGCTATCGGCCTCACGCTCGGAGCCTTTGTCGTCATCGCATTTCGTTCCCGTCCGTGGGACGCGATGGACTTTTTGTGCTTCTTGGGCGGTATTATTGTTGCGGCGGTGATGGTGGCCAGAGGAGTCGAAATATCTAAGATGAGGCTGCGTGCCTTTCGCGACTAGAAGCCCCCCAGGGCGACAAAGCAGTCTCGTGTCGCGAGTGGGGTGAGTCTAGCGATCATAACCCGTTTTAATCAATCGTCGGTTACTTGTGAGTTGCCATTCCGCCAGCAATCTTTCTGGCACCCAGTAATCGTTTTTGTTCATCCGCGCCCACTCCCGCAATTGCGCTGAAGCAGTTTAGGCTTTCGGTTAAATCGAACTACATAAACGGTTTGGGGCCAAACTTGTTGCGGCGCTGACTGGCTTGTTGGGCAGAGTTAAGACGGCAGAAGCCGTGGCTTGGCGATCACAGCTTCTGCCTTCTAAAGCGACGGGCGCCAGATATCGGCGCCCGTCATGGCTGGCTAGTGGACGGTCATGGTGGTGGAGGAGGTAACGCCGCCGGCATTTGCGCCGATGGCAGTGCTGCCAACCCCATTGGTGGTCGCCAGACCGGCTCCGTTCGGGCCGTTGGCGATGGTAGCTACGCTGGAGGAAGACGAGCTCCAGTGAGTGTTGAGTGTCACGTCCTGGGTAGTTGCATCGCTGAAAGTCCCAGTTGCGGTGAACTGTTGCGGGCTGCCCAGCGCGACCGAGGGGGCCGCCGGGGTGATGGCGATTGAGCTCAGCGTGCCATTGCTGACAGTCAGGACGGTTGTCCCGCTAATACCTGAAGCACTGGCCGTGATGGTTGCGGTTCCAAGTTTCTTGCCGTTGGCCACGCCTGATGAGCGAATCGAAGCGATTTGCGGCTTCGATGACTTCCATGACAAGCCACTCAGGTTTGATGTCGTGCTGCTATCGCTGAAGGTCCCGATGGCAGTGAGCTTGATCAACGTATGCTGCTGGATCCTGGGGCTGGCCGGGCTGATGGCAATACTCACCAGCTTCACCACGGAAACCGTCAGACCAGTTGAGCCACTGACGGAGCCCACAGTCGCTGTGATCGTGGTGGTTCCAGCGGCAACACTGGAAGCGAGCCCCTGATTATTGATGGTCGCCACCGCCGGGCTGGAAGAGCTCCAAAGCACTGACGCGGTGATGTCCTGCGTGCTGCTGTCACTGAACGTTCCCGTGGCGGTGAATTGTTTTGTGGTCCCAATGGCCATGCCCGAGCTGCTCGGCGTGACAGCAATGGAAACCAGTGTTGCGGTTGTAACGGTAAGCGAAGCTGTCCCGCTCACGGACCCGGAAGATGCCGTGATTGTGACGGTGCCGGACCCCGTGCTGGTTGCCAGACCGGCCGCGTTGATGGAAGCGACATTAAGGTTCGATGATGACCATGTGACCGAGGGCAGTTGCTGCGTGCTGCCATCGTTAAAGTTGCCGGTCGCGATAAATAGTTGGTTCGTACCGAGCGCAATGGAAGGGTTCGCCGGCGTGACCGAAATCGAGATCAGGCTGGCAGGCACCACGGTCAGCGTAGCCGTGTCACTGAAAGCTCCTGCGGTAGCGGTGATGGTCACCGTGCCTTGTCCAGCCGTAGTGGCCAGTCCGTTGCTGTCGATGCCGGCTATTCCGTTATCGGAAGAGGTCCAGGTGACGCCGGTCGCAAGGTCTTGTGATGAACCGTCAGTGTAAGTGGCCGTTGCCGTGTATTGCTGCTTGATGCCGGCGCCAAGCGTCAGGCCGTCAGGACTCACCGTGATCAAAACGATTACGGGTGCATTGACCGTGAGCGTGGTCGAACCGCTGATCGCCCCTAAGGTGGCGGAAATCGTGGTTGTGCCAGATGCTACGCCGCTGGCCAATCCGTTAGCGTCAACCGTGGCAGCCGACGTGGATGAACCCCAGCTGACCAGTGCGGTGAGGTCGCGGCTGCTTCCGTCGCTATATGCGCCGGTGGCCGTGAACTGCTGGGTGGTATTTACAGGGATTGATAATGCGGCCGGCGCAACGTTGATCGCCGTCAAATTAGCGGCAGCCACTGTCACGGTCAAAGTCGCCGTCGCATGAATGCTCCCCGAGGTCGCGGTAATGGTCACTACTCCGCTGGTGACGCCGCTGGCCATGCCACTTGCGGTGATTGAGACACAGCCGGTATTGGAGGAACCCCACTGGACTGAAGCAGTCACATCCTTGCTGCTGCCGTCTGAAAACGCTCCCAACGCCGAAAATTGCTGTGTCCCTGCCGGCGAAATCGATGCCGTTCCAGGTAAAACCCGCAGTCCGGTCAATGTGGCAGGAGCCGGCGTTGGGGAGGGAGAGGGAATAGGCGTTGGAGTCGGTGTTGGCACAAAACCACTGTGCGCTGCACCTCCACCACCCCCACAACCGCTTACAAGGACAAGACTTAACAAAATTATTGCCGCCAAGATTGTTTTGACTTTCACACTAGCCTCCGAGCCCAGACAGGGGCCCTATCCGTCAGAAATTTGTTTGGGAAAATGGGGGGAGTTGCCCAGTGTTGGCCCAATCGGCCAATCTATGTACATGTACTGTAGGACATGTACTATTGGGTACTTTAAGTTACTTTCGTGCTACTGTCAACGGAATTCTTGGCTTTTTAATGCGGGTAACCCAAGTGGCTTTGCTGCCTGCCCGTCCGCCCACCAGAAGCTAAACTTTTAGTAATCAATAACCTATGGACGCTACATCGATAAGGAGAAAGGCTTGCTGCTGAGGCTTCTAAAGTCCAAATCCGTTAAAATCATTAGAATTCTTTGCCTCACCGGAAAAGGACAGCATGAATCGATCGGCTCGCGCCCTTCAATTATGAAGGTTGGACGGTAACCGATTTTTTCAACCTCGCCCCAATCCCATCGAGTAGGGATATTTTTTTGCGTCGTTGTGTACAGCGTACGCATCTTTAGACCCACGCATGTTTACGGCGTATACGAAGGGACTGAATCGGTGAGCACGCAAGCCTTATCGGGACCGCTGAACGCTTCCGCGGCACAAACCGCCGCCAAATCGGCAATCAATCCCTGGCTGATCGCTATCACCGTCACGCTGGCAACATTCATGGAGTTGCTGGATACCAGCATCGCCAATGTCTCTCTTCCTCACATCGCCGGCGGACTGGCTGTCAGTTACGACGAAAGCACCTGGGTGCTCACCAGTTATCTGGTGGCTAATGCCGTCGTGCTTCCTTTAAGCGCGTGGCTTAGCCGTGTTTTTGGCCGCAAGAACTATTACATGGCGTGCGTTGCGTTGTTTGTGGCCAGCAGTTTTCTTTGTGGCATCGCACCCAGCCTCGGTTTGCTGGTGTTCTTCCGCATTCTTCAGGGGGTGGGCGGTGGTGGATTAGCGCCAGTAGAGCAGGCCATTCTGGTTGATACATTTCCCGGCGCGAAACGCGCCGCAGCTTTCGCGCTATACAGCATGGCGATCGTTACCGCGCCGGCCATCGGCCCCCCGCTGGGTGGCTGGATCACTGACCATTTCTCCTGGCGCTGGGTTTTTTTCATCAACGTTCCCATCGGGCTGCTCAGCCTGATTCTTACCAACAGGCTGGTCTCTGACCCGCCGCAGTTTATTGAGGAAGCAAAAGCGGCGAGGGCCGGCGGAAGGTTGAAGATCGACTACATCGGCATCTCGCTGATTGCTCTCGGCTTTGGCTCGCTGGAAATCGTGCTCGACAAGGGACAGCGCGAGGATTGGCTGGAGAGCCACTTCATCGTCATCTTCCTTTCCATGGCGATCACCGCATTGATCGCGGCGATAGTCTATGAATGGCGGCATCACGACCCTGTAGTGGAGATCAAGCTTTTCCGGGAACGAAACTTCGCCCTGGCCAATGCTCTCTACTTCGGCTTCTTCTTCGTGTTGTTCGGCAGCACCGTCCTGATTCCCCAGGTGTTGCAGTCGCTTTATGGTTACAGCGCCACCGATGCCGGCCTGGTGCTGGGCCCAGGTGCATTCGTCATTGTTTTGATGGCGCCGGTCGTAGTTCGCCTGATTCCAAAAACGGGCGCGAAAAAGCTGATCCTCTTCGGCTCAGTCTTCGTGGGGCTCGCGATGTGGCGCTTCGCCTCGCTCGATCTCGGCTCAGACTATCGCGCCTATGCGCTGGCTCGTGCCTTGCAAGGTGTGGGTTTGGGCTTCTTCTTTGTGCCGGTCAGTTCGCTGGCCTATTCCTATCTTCCCATCAACAAAAATAACAAGGCTTCCAGCATCACCAACCTGTTCCGCAACCTGGGAGGAAGCTTTGGAGTGGCCTTCATGACCACCATGCTGGAGCGCCGCACGCAGTTCCATCACAGCGTACTGGTGCAGCATCTGACTCCCGACAATCCCATTTTCATCCAGAAGCTGGAAACCATCACTCAATATCTCACCAGCGCCGGAGCCAGTGCGGCCGACGCTTCAGAGAGAGCCTACGGCATGGTGTCCGGGCTGGCCAATCAGCAAGCGGCATTTCTTGGTTCGTTGGATTGCTTCCATGTGCTCGGCTGGGTGGCGTTGGGCACCCTGGTCCTGGCGCTCTTGACCAAACCATATCAAAGCGGTGGATCTGCGGGCGCTCACTGAGGTGGCAAATGACAAATAAGACAAATATGAAGACTGGAGCCGAAATTGAAAGCCGTTCATAGCATCATCGTTCTTGCCGGTCTTGCGGGCCTGGCGCCAGTTGCCGCCGGACAGCAGAATACTGCCTCCTTTGAACTGGGCAGCATCGCCACTCCGCGCACGATCAATCCTGCGGCTAACAGCACCACGCCAAGCTCGCTCGCCGGACAGCAGCAGAACCCATTTCTCGGCAGCGTGCCCAATGGCACGCTATCCGCCGAACCCATCGCTTTGTCCTTGTCTGACGCAATCACACGCGGGCTTCGCTTCAATCTTGGCGTTATTGAAAACCAGGCCTCCCTGCGGCAGGCACAGGCGCAACGGCTGCGTTCTCTTTCCGCCATGGTCCCAAGCGTTTCCGCTCTGCTGCGCCAGAACCTTGACGATCTCAACCGCGTTGCCATTGGGCTGAAAATTCCCGGCCTGCCAGCATCGACCGGCCAGTTTGGATATCAGGAAAGCTACCTTACCTTCTCAGATAATGGCCTGACTCTCGATTCCCTGTATCGATATCGCTCCGCCAAACAGACGGCGGAAGCGCAAAAGCTGCAACTTGACGATGCCGGCAATGTCGTTGCGCTGGCCGTTGGCACCGCCTATCTTCAAGTCGAGTCAAGTGAAGCGCGTGTGGAAACCGCGAAAGCCGAACTGGACTCTGCGCGGGAACTCGAAGCGCAGGCGCTCAACCGCGTCGGTTCTGGACTGGCGGCGGAAATTGACGGTTTCCGCGCCACCGTCCAGCGCCAGACCAGCGAGCAGCGGCTCACCGTTGCTGCTGCGAACCTGGAAAAAGACAAGCTCACGCTGGCTCGTCTGATTGGACTGCCCAGCGGTCAGGAGTTCAGCACCACCAGCAAAGCCGCATACCAGGCATGGAGCGGTGGCGATCTCAAGTCGGCTCTTGGTCAGGCCCGCAATGATCGTGCCGACATCAAATCCGCCGCTGCCACGGCAAGTGCAACCCAGCTGACCAAACGCGCCGCGCAACTGGAGCGCGCCCCGGGCTTGAGCTTAAACGGTTACTACGGCAGCATCGGGACCAGCCTGGCCCGGTCTGACGCAACTTATTCGGTTGTCGCCACAATCTCTCTTCCTATTTTTACCGGCGGGCGGATTCGCTCGGACATTCAGGATGCGTCCGCCCAGCTCGACCGGCGGCAGTCTGAATACGCCGATCTCGTCGGACGCGTGGATTATGAGGTCCGCAATGCGTTCACCGATCTCCAGGCCGCGGACAGTGCGGTGAAGGTCGCTGAAAAAAACAGCCAGCTCGCGCAACGCACGCTGGATCAGGCCCGCGACCGCTTCCTGAATGGCGTTACCAACAATCTTGAAATTATCCAGGCGCAGCAGGATGTCGCCGCCGCCAACGAAAACTATATCTCGAGCCTTTTCGCGCACAATCTTGCCAAGCTCACGCTGCTGCGCGCTCTGGGGTCGGCACAAAAAGATGTGAACAAGTATCTGGGAGGAAACTAAAATGGCTACTCAACTGCAACCGCCGGAGCTGGTCCCGCAGGAAAAGGAGGAGCACCTTGAGGATTTCATCGATGATTTCAATGAACCCGCAGCACCGCAGGCAAAGCGTTTGCTGCTTGGCGCCGTGAAGCGTTACCGCAAAGTTCTGTTCATTGCCGCGGTGGTCGTGGTTCTGGCCGGGGGCGCGGCGAGCTGGATTTATTTTTCTTCCTATGAATCCACCGATGACGCCCAGGTGGACGGCCATCTGCATCCCATCAGCGCCCGCATCAGTGGCACAATCCTGCGCGTAAATCCTGAAGTCGAAGACAGCCACTTTGTGCAGGCCGGTACGGTGCTGGCAGAGATTGATCCGGCTGACTTTCAAGCGGAGCGAGATCGCGCCCAGGCGGAATATGAGCGCCTGCAATCGGGCTCCGTCGCGGCCGAAAAGGATATTACCGTAACCTCTTCCGGCAGCAACGGGCGGCTGGAGCTGGCGACCGCCGCCATCAGCGAAGCTGAAGATTCCGTCGCCTCGGAGAAAGCGGCATTGCAGGCCGCTGAAGCGCGGCTCGCTGGCGCTGAAGCCAACTTCAAGCGCGCCGAGGCCGATCGTCAGCGCTACGAAAAACTTCTGGCCAAGCATGAGATTTCGCAGTCCGAGTATGACCGCGTCGCCACAGAAGCAAGCACGGACCACGAAGCGGTAACGGCGGGGCAGGCCGATACCCTGGCGGCGCAGAAGCGCATTGCGCAGGCCCAGAGTCGCCTGGCGGAGCGCAAGGCCGACCTTCTCTCAGCGGGTTCCGCGCCGCAGCAGATTGCCTCATCGCGCGCCAAAGCGGCCGCGGCAGTTTCTGAAGTAAGCCGCGCCCATGCCCAGCTCACCACCGCGCAACTCAACCTTGGCTACACACAGATTATTGCGCCGGTGAGCGGAATCATCGGCCGCAAGAACGTGGAAGCAGGCCAGCGCGTGCAGCCGGGCCAGCAATTGCTCACCATCATCCCCGTGGACGATCTCTGGATTACGGCCAATTTCAAGGAAACGCAGTTGAAGAAGATGAAGCCCGGCCAGGCGGTCACCATACTCGTTGACTCCTCCGGACGCGATTACCGCGGCCACATCGATTCACTCGGCGGCGCCACGGGCTCGCGGTTCAGCCTGTTGCCACCGGAAAATGCGACCGGCAATTACGTAAAAGTCGTGCAGCGTGTGCCGGTTCGTATCGTGCTGGATCCAGGCGAAAACAGTGACCATCGCTTACGTCCGGGCATGTCAGTGGAACCCAAGGTGCAGCTGCGGTAGCTTGCTAACAGGAGAGGATCGCGATGAATCCCACCAGCACAAATGTCCGGGGCTTGTATCTTGAGGACCTGCACGTCGGCCAGCGGTTTACTTCCGGCGCCCATTTCATGGATGAAACACGGATCAAAGAGTTTGCCCGGGAGTTTGATCCGCAGCCGTTTCACCTGGATGAAGCCGCCGCCCACGCCAGCGTGTTTGGCGGGCTGGCAGCCAGCGGCTGGCACACCGCCGCTGTTGCCATGCGGCTTCTTGTCGACGGCGGATTGCCGCTGGGCAATGGCATTATCGGCCTCGGTGGTGACCTCGCGTGGCCAAAACCGACGCGTCCCGGCGATACGCTGCATGTGGAAAGCGAGATTCTGGAAATCGTTCCTTCACGTTCCAAGCCGAACCAGGCCATCGTAAAAGTGCGAAGCACTACATTGAATCAGGATGGCGAACCAGTGCATTCATTCACCTCAAAATGCCTGGTGTTCAAGCGACCGCAAACATCTGCCTGAACTCAGGCTGCAAGCCGGCCGCCTGAAGAAGAAAGTCGCCGATTCATTGCGCTAGAATGGCGGGATGTTTTATCCAGCGCGCAGAATACCAACCAGCCCCAGCTTAGCAATGTTCGCATTTTTTATATGTGCCGGCATTGCTGGCGCGGCGTACACCCATCCACTCCAGAAAGGTCCAGAAATGCCCAGCCATGCCATTGGAACGTTCGAAGTAAAGCTCACGCCCCAAAACGACAGCGCAGACGTAACGCTTGGCCGGATGACCATCGACAAGCAATTTCATGGCGATCTGGAAGGAACCAGCAAAGGGCAGATGTTGACCGGCATGACAGAAGTAAAAGGATCAGCCGGCTATGTCGCCATCGAAAAGGTCAGCGGAACATTGAAGGGCCGCAGCGGCACTTTTATTTTCCAGCATACAGGCACCATGAATCGCGGCGTGCCGCATTTAACCGTCACGGTTGTGCCAGACTCCGGCACAGGCCAACTCGTGGGGCTTGCAGGCAATTTCACGATCAAGATCGACGAAGGCAAGCACTCTTACGATTTCGAATACACGTTGCCGGAATCACATTGAGCAGCTTACCCGAAGAGGGATGCCTTCGGAGTCGAATGCGAGGTGCGACCGATTCGCGGCTTATGCATCTAATGGGTTTCCCGCGCAAGCGCGAAACATTTTCCTGAGACTTAGGATGTTATGGCAAAACCGATTTTGCTGAGTGTGGATGATGACGCTGATGTTTTGCGGGCCATTGAGCGCGACCTGCGTACGCATTACGGCGCCGGCTACCGTGTCCTGGCAAGTGATGCGCCCGAAAAAGCGCTGGATTTGCTGAAGCAACTGAAGGTCCGCAATGACAGCGTAGCTCTGCTCCTGGCCGACCAGCGCATGCCCAAGATGGATGGCGTCGCCTTTCTCCAGGAAGCGATGCACCTCTTCCCCGACGCCAAGCGTGCCCTGCTTACTGCTTACGCCGATACCAATGCCGCCATCAGCGCTATTAACCAGGCCAACATCAATTATTTTTTCTTGAAGCCGTGGGACCCTCCCGAGGACCACCTGTATCCGCAATTGGACGACCTGCTCGACGACTGGCAGGCTTCTTACCGTCCCGCTTTTGAAGGGATCCGCGTGCTCGGCACACGATGGTCGCCCCGCTCGTACGAGCTGCGCGATTTTCTAGCCCGCAATCGCGTTCCTTATCAATGGATCGACGTGGAAATTTCCGCCAACGACCCGGAAACCAAACGCCTGCTTGAAGCGCTGGGTGACGAAGCCACAAGCCTTCCTGTCGTTCTCTTTCCTGACGGCACAAAACTCCTTGAGGGCGTTCCTGCTGACGTTGCCCAGAAAGTCGGGCTGCGGACGCGGGCGCAAACCAGCTTCTATGATCTCGCCATTATTGGCGGCGGACCTGCCGGGCTGGCTGCCGCAGTCTACGGCGCTTCGGAAGGTTTGCACACCGTGATCGTGGAATGCGACGCTCCGGGCGGACAGGCGGGTATGAGTTCACGCATCGAAAACTATCTCGGTTTTCCCAACGGACTCAGCGGTGGCGATCTGGCCCGCCGCGCCGTAGTGCAGGCACAGCGTTTTGGTGTGGAGATCTTGTCCCCGCAGGAAGCGGTCGGCGTGCGCACAGAAGGTTCGTATCGCATCCTCAAGCTGAAAGACGGCAGTGAAATTTCCTGCCACGCTTTGATGATCGCCACGGGAGTTCAATGGCGGCGTCTCGATGCGCCGGGAATCGACAGGCTCCAGGGCGCAGGGGTTTATTATGGCGGCGGATCTACGGAAGCTCTTTCCTGCAAGGGCGAAACGGTCTATGTGGTTGGCGGCGCAAATTCCGCCGGCCAGGCAGCCATGAATTTTTCACGCTATGCCGAACGCGTGGTGATTCTTGTGCGCGGCGCTTCCCTGGCTAGCACCATGTCGCAGTATTTGATTGACCAGATCCAGCAAACGCCGAATATCCAGCTGTGGGCCCACGCCAATGTTGCTGAAGCGCACGGTGATACGCATTTGGAAGAAGTCTCCGTGCTTTGCTCGGACACCAACAAGATCGAACGCGTTCCGGCGAGTTCCATGTTCATCTTTATTGGCGCGCTGCCGCGCACAGACTGGCTGGGCGATCTGGTTGAGCGCGATGATCGCGGCTTTCTCCTCACCGGCCCTGATCTTATCTGGGACGGCAAGCGCCCTAAGGGCTGGAACCTGGAAAGAGATCCATTCCTGCTGGAAACCAACATTCCAGGCTTGTTCGCAGTCGGCGATGTTCGGCATGGCTCAGTCAAGCGCGTGGCTTCAGGCGTGGGTGAAGGTTCGGTTGCCGTGCAGTTTATCCATCAGTACTTGAGCAAGGTATAAACCATGTTTGAAAAATCCGAACTGCTCCGC
>DASXCL010000048.1:0-8384 GCA_036491195.1 Candidatus Angelobacter sp. | reverse complement strand
GTTTTTGGCGTGGCCCTTTTATGGCTGGTTACGTCACTGCTGCTGTTGTTGATGTACCGGACCAGCCCTGCACATGCCGTGCAGCCGAACAGGGCTTCGCAAGAACAGAAGCTGGCTGTGGTGGCCCCTCAGGCCGCCCAGGCTCCTTTCATCTGCTAACAACTATTAAACGATCTAAACCCGGCATTTCCTGAGCAGACGTGAACGACGCCCTGGCAGCGTGGCATCGTTCCGTCGCTTCAGGAAGTGTTTTAATCAATTGCATATTGGTCGCAGAGTCTTTTTGATCTGCGATCATCCGCGAAATCTGCGGCAAAATGTTTCTTCTTCTCCGTGCCTCCCTGGTGAAATCTTGGTATATTCCTTAATTGTTCAGGGCGAGGCCGACTTGCGCGCCGAGCCCGAGGCGACAGGGCTGAATCAGGATGGCCGAAGAGAGGAAGCGTAAGCGGTTTGGAGCGGAGCGGCAAGATCAAAAAACGCATTGCTGTCGTCCCCGGCGATGGCATCGGTAAAGAAGTCATCCCCGCTGCTTTGAACGTTGTGGAAGCCACGGGCGCGGCCGTTGAGTTCACCACCTTTGACTGGTCGGCTGATCGTTACCTGAAAGATGGCACCACCATCCCTCCCGACGGTTTCACCATGCTGGCGCGCGACTTCGACGCCATCTTCGTCGGCGCCCTGGGCGATCCCCGCGTGCCTACGAATATTCATGCCAAAGAAATCCTACTGGGCATGCGCTTCAAAATGGACCTCTATGCCAATGTGCGTCCCGTCAAGCTGCTGGACGAGGCGCTCTGTCCGCTCAAAGGGGTAAAGCCGGAACATGTGGACTTCGTGGTGGTCCGCGAAAACACAGAAGGCCCTTATGTGGACGCAGGTGGTGTGCTCAAGCGGGGAACTGCCGACGAAATCGCCACGCAGGAAGATTTCAACACCCGTAAAGGCGTGGAGCGCGTGATTCGCTATGCGTTCGATCTCGCGCGGAAGCAGGGCCGCAAAAAAGTTCTGATGTCAGATAAATCCAACGTCATGACCTTTGCCGGCGGCCTGTGGCAGCGGGTTTTCAAGATTGTCGCCGCAGAATATCCCGAGATTCAAGCGCAGCACATGTATGTGGATGCGCTCTGCATGCACATGGCCCGCGATCCCAAACAGTTTGACGTGATCGTGACCAACAATATGTTTGGTGACATCATTACTGACTTGGCCGCGGCCCTGCAGGGCGGGTTGGGCATGGCCGCCAGCGGAAATATCCATCCCGGCAAAACGTCAATGTTTGAGCCGGTGCACGGCTCGGCCCCGCCATTTGCGGGCAAGAACATCGCCAATCCTATCGGCGCGATCTCTACCGCTGCCATGATGCTGGAGCATCTGGGCTTTGCCAAAGAAGCAGAGCAGATCAACCGCGCCGTGCTTGCTGCCGTCCAGCAGAAGAAGACCACGGCAGATATCGGCGGCAGTCTCGGGACAAAAGAGGTGGCGGAGTGGATAGCGAGTAAAATCGGACAATGAGTTCGCCACGAGTCTGTTTTCTTGGGCTATACCGAAATATGGTGCAGGTGACTGCAGGTTCTGGAATGCCGCTTGAAACCAATATTCTGGGTCTTGCGGATGACGTTTTTTCGTTTATTTACCCGCTGAACCTTAGTGGTTTGGGTATGGGTGTCGCTATTTTTGAACCAACGCCAAAGACAAAAACCACACTCTTGTTTAGAAATACAGAAACCCTAGATCAGTTTGAAATTATCTTCGAGATGACAATCACTGGTATTCCTGAAGGAGCTCCAGAACCATCGTTCCAGGGGCAGGGCTGGATGAAATTCTTTGCTAACGTACCCGATAAGACGATGGCATTGAGGCCAGGACAGTACAAGGTCTACGTCAAGACAGTGATTGGTGAAGAATTTCTCGGTTATTTAAATTTCCATCACGCCGAACCGCCCGCGCTGACTGGAGCAACAATCGAGGCAATAAAAGCAGATCCTATGGCGCGAAAGTTTGTTCGATATAGCATGTTATGCAATAAATGCCAGAACCAGTTCCGATGCTACAGTGGCGTCGAACGCAGTCGTGAATCCGAAGCTCAGGGTTGGATTTGGCAGCCTGAAATACCGGACATATTCACATGTACATGCGGAGCTCTTAAGATACAACTCCAATATATTAAAAAGGGGCTGCACGGATTATTGAACAGGTCTATCGCAACAGTAGACAACATGACGACCATCTCGGCGCTGTATTCCCGGTCCGCACTAGAAGAGTACTGTCGACAGTTTCAAAGCCTCCTCAATTCGAGGCCAAAGAATGAAGAGATATTGCAGAAGTTTCTCGACGAGCACAAGGTGTTTCTGCATCGCTTCGCGGCCCAGCAAATAAGATCGAAACCTCCGATCCTTTCGAAATTCAATGCCGACTTCGTCATCCTAAACAATAGGAAAGAGCTACTTCTCATTGAGATTGAGCGGTCAACCGTCAAACTTCTTAAAAAAAGTAAGAATGCTTTCGGAGTTACTGCGGAGTTGCAACACGCAATTGATCAGGTGCGATCATGGCGACAGGTTTTCGACGATTATCGGGATGCTGCTTTGGGAAACATCGACATCGACAAGAAGGATGTGGCGAAAATCAGGGGTGTCGTTATTGCTGGGAGAACACCGGAAAATGCCGCGGAAGCAAGGTATCTTCGCTCCTTAGACTTAGGCGTTGACTTGTTCACATATGACGATTTGATAAGCGATGTTGTAGAGAGCATCAGACACATCGCGGCGACGTAACCAATCCCCCAATTCCCCTTTTTAGAATTTTTGCAAGAAAACCCCGCTCCCGCGTTCTTCTATTTGGCATAGAATCTCTTCCATCCCCCGATTCGGCCGCCCATGATCGACTACAAAAGGACGTGCACCTATGCGGGTATTTCTGACTTTTCTGCTCCTACTGGCCAGCGCCGCTACCGGACTGACCCAAAAATCTCCAAACCAAACTGAAGCCAAATCCAGCGCCAGCCATGACGACGCTGCAGCCCTAACCATTTACAACCAGTCATTTGCCGTGGTGCGGCAAACGCTTCCGCTGGATCTGAAGAGCGGCACAAACCAGATTGAAATCACCGACATCACATCGCACCTGGAGCCGGATTCGGTCATCCTGCGCGACCTCAGGAGCGGCCGCGATCTTCGTATCCTGGAGCAGAACTATCGCAGCGACGTGGCTTCTCAGGGCCGGCTGCTGGCTTTGTATGAAGGCAAGACGATTGAGTTTCTGGTGCCGGATAAAGACGGCAACCGCAAGCTGATGCCGGGAAAAATTATTCGCAGCGGATACACGCCGCACTACCAGGCATACAGCGCATACGACCAGCAGTATTACCAGGCGCAGCAGGCCTACGTGGCCGCCGGCAATGGCGAGCCGATCATTGAAATCGACGGCAAGCTGCAGTTTGGACTTCCCGGACAGCCCATTTTTCCCGCGCTGAGCAATGACACCATTCTGAAGCCGACGCTCTCATGGCTGTTGCAGAGCGACCGTCCCGGAAACACCAATGCGGAATTCAGCTACGTAACCGGCGGCATGAGCTGGCACGCGGACTACAACGTCGTCGCGCCCGTCAACGGCAACCTGCTCGATATCGTCGGTTGGGTGACGCTGGACAACCAGACCGGCAAGACTTTTCCCAACGCCCACATCAAGCTCATGGCCGGCGACGTAAATAAGCTGCTGCCCTCAGCGATCGGCGGGCCAATTTCCGAATCATTCGGCATGGCAGCGAAAGCCGATTCTTTCGCGCCTGCCGTCACTGAACGCAGCTTTGATGAATATCACCTCTATACGCTGGAGCGCCCATCCACTCTCTACGACCGCGAAACCAAGCAGGTAGAGTTCGTGCGTGCATCTGGCGTCCCATCCCAGCGGTTGTATGTGTATGACGGTGTCAAGCTGGACCAGAACTATCGCGGCTATTCCCAGGAAAACATCCGTGACATGGAAAACTTCGGCATCCAGTCCAATACCAAGATCTGGGCCATGGTGGAATTCAAAAATAGCAAGGAGAACCACCTCGGCATGCCTTTGCCCAAGGGACGCGTGCGTTTCTACCGTCGCGATACTGACGGCCAGATGGAATTCACCGGCGAGAACCTGATCGATCACACGCCCAGCGATGAGACCATCCGCCTCTATACCGGCAACGTGTTTGACGCGGTAGGCGAACGCAAACGCACTTATTACAAAATCGACCGCAATGCCCACTGGGTGGATGAGAGTTTTGAGATCAAGCTGCGCAACCACAAGAAAGAACCCATGGAAATTCGGGCGGTGGAGCACCTGTATCGCTGGACGAACTGGGACATCCCCAAGAATTCAGACCCATTCAACAAACTGGATAGCAAAACCATCGAGTTTCGGGTCCATGTGCCGCCCGATGGCGAAAAAGTGGTGACCTATACGGCGCATTACAGCTGGTAGTCGGGCAAAAGCGTCAGCCGGCAATTTTTCCAGCCGGTAATTTTATTGAAACGCTTTTCCGGGCTGGCGCACTATCTCAGACGAGAGGACTTTCTAATGGCGCAACATCGCTCAGTAGGACCCTTGTTCAGTCTGGCTGGCGGGCAGACTGTTTCGTGGAGCATCAGTTATGGCACGGGGCAGGACGTGGGCCTGGTAACCGCAGCGCCCAACATTGTTGACGATGTTCTGGGCGTGGTTCTGCTTCAAGCCCAGAACCAGGGGCTGGGCGCAACCAGTGATTCCCGCAATTTCTACACGGTTGATATCCACAATCCGGGCACGCAGCATGTTGCTCACAATCTGAACCTCCAAGATTGGTTGTAAATATATGAAAGATTGGTTGTGACTATGAAAGTTCACGTAATCAGCGAACGAGGAAAACTGGTGGGGACCTTCATCCCGCAGCAGGTCCAGCCTTCCGATCCCAAGACCCCTATCTGCACGCCCGCCGCGGGCCGTGGCCAGAAGTTGCATGAGCTCGAAATCGAAAATGCCGAATCTTATTACAAACAGCGCCGCACGGCCGATCTGCACAAGATCGTCAAAAAGAAACTGAAGCTGAAGTAGTTGCTACTCACGAACGCCACTCAGCGCGAGATGCAGCAACTAAACGTTCAGCCATTCACTCTCAATTTTTTTCATTTCACAAATTATTTTCTGCAATTCCGTGCTTTTCGTATTCATCCTCAACCTATAGTTTGCTATTCTGACTATGCGTAGGAGTAACGCCCAATGAAATGCATCAATCAAATCTCGGTGCGGAGGCTGATAGAACCCGTCATGGGTCCTGATAGCCTGTGGGCGTTGAATTATTTCTCCAGCTAACCTCAGGCGCGTCAATCCTACGCAAAATCTTTAATTTCTGAGCTTGGATAGTTAACAACCATTGCCTGCGTAGCTGTATCTCTGCGCAGCCGGTATTGTTTTAGCGGCGAGGCCGACTTGCGCGCCGAGCCGCCTGCATCAAGCGCCGAAAAATCTTCAGGTAGTGAAGATCGAAAGCGGTTTGGAGCGAAGCGACAGCAAGAAAAGCTCGGGTGGCGAAGGTTGCGGTTACTTCATTTGATAAGTGACCAATACCGTGACCGCTTGTTCCCCCGGCAAATTGCTAAGACCACGCGTCTTGCTCAAATGCAAATTTCGGTCAGTGGTGTAGATTGCGGATACTTCGTCGGTTGGCGATCGCCGTAAGGCGGTCGGTGGTTCGAATCCACGCCGTAGTCGCTGGTTCCCTGACCATATTTTTCAGTCGGTGGTGGATGACGAGAGATACTTCCGCCAACTAAGTGCAGCGCAGAGCTGGAACTCTGCAGGACCAACGAACACCCGTGGCGGCAAAGGCGTAGCCTCGAACCGCAAAGCAGCCGCGGAAAGTGCGTCCCTATGCACGCTCCGGTCGCTTGTTCCCCGACTGAGAGGTTCACCAAAGGACGGGAGCGGATTTGGTTGCAACAGCCGCTCCCATAACAGCAGTTTAAGACGTTGGAACAGGTTTCATCGGTGGTGGAGACCAGAGTTACATCGCCTGTCCGCAGGTGCGGGTCAAGAATCCCGCCGGCATCTCGAGTGCCGTAGTTTCAAACCAGAACGGCGGACCACTACACTTCGGTCGATTGTTCCCCGTGTGGAATTTGCTTCCAGCGTTGGCTGCTTACTAAGAACGCCTACTTAGCGGCGAGGCCGGCTTGCGCGCCGAGCCGCCTGTTACAGGTGCAAAGAGAGAGTATTGTCCAGATCGCTGTGCGGCGGTTTGGAGCGTAGCGACAGAAATGAAGATTGCCGGTGGTGAAGACATGGGTTACTTCGACTGTTAATCGGGAGGTCGCGGGTTCGAATCCCGCCATCCATCGCTGCTAAGTGATGGGTGTAGCTCAGCGGCAGAGCGCCAATACCCGGTCGCTGGTTCCCCGGCAAACATTGAATGAAGGAATAGAGCGTCCATGGAGAAGACAAGTGTCAGGGCACGACTTTAGCGGAGCGAAGTCGTGCCGTAACAGCTTCAACTGGATTGGGCTTTAGCCCCTGCACAAGTGCGACAAGAAGAAGTTCGAGTATCGTCGGTGGCGAAGATGAGGGTTACTTCGCGATCTCTGGGAGTAAGGCGTGTCCAGCTCTCAGAGAAGGGACACGGCCGTCATCATGGATTCCCCGACGAAATGTTCGCGATCTCCGGATCGCTTAACTCCGCAGCGAATGCTGCCTTGGAATGTAACTATGGACTTACGAAAAGTTTACGGTGGCACCCCAGTAGGCCAGGCATCGCGCTGCGATTCCTGCGTTTATGCGCGTATCATCCGTGGCTACGCTCAAAGTGAGAAGATCACGATTTGCGACCGCTTGTTCGAGCCGGTCCGCATTCCGTTCCCGGTAAGCGAATGCACAGATTACTTGGACAAACGGTTGCCGTGCATCGAGGACCTGGAGCAAATGGCCTGGGAGCTCAGAAGCAAGAGTGCCGGAAAACGGGCTGGGTTCGTTTTTGTTCATCCTTCACAAGTAGAGGACGAACCAGAAGTTGAAGCTGAGCCGGAAGAGATTCCGGCTGCTTCAAAAGCGAAATAATTTTCCGTTGCGTCCTTCGCGCCCGTTGTGGTGAGGCGTCGCAACGCTAAAGTAAATAAGGAGATCAACATGGCCCGCATGAACCTATTGAACCTGAGCGGACTTCCCTGGATGAAGACCAAGCAGACGCACGAGGGCGCGCCGACGAAGCATATCTCTGCCGAGCAGGAGCTGCGCCGGTCTGTCCTGGCCTGCATGCTGTGGGAAAGCCAGTTTTATGAGGATGGCGTTGCGATCGCCGGACGCATCCGCGAACTGGTGCCCAAGGTCACCGCAGAGAAGGTCGCGGCGCTGGCCGTTGAGGCCCGCGAGAAGATGAAGTTGCGTCACGCGCCGCTGTTGCTGGTGCGTGAGATGGCGCGTCTGGCAACGCACCGCCAGCTGGTCGCAGAGACGTTGCTGCGCGTGGTCCAGCGTGCCGACGAGCTCTCTGAGTTCGTGGCGCTTTACTGGAGCGATGGCAAGCAGCCTCTTTCCGCGCAGGTGAAGAAGGGGCTGGCTGCCGCCTTCACCAAGTTTGACGAGTACGCGCTGGCCAAGTATGACCGCGCGTCTCCGGTCAAGCTGCGTGACGTGCTCTTTCTCTGCCACGCCAAGCCGGTGGACGCCGCGCAGGCCGAGTTGTGGAAGCGCCTTGTCGCCGGTGAACTGGCCACGCCCGATACCTGGGAGGTGGCGCTCTCCGCCGGTACCGACAAGCGCGAGGCATGGGAGCGACTACTCAGCGAGAACAAGCTGGGCGCGCTGGCGCTCTTGCGCAACCTGCGCAACATGGCAGAGGCCAAGGTGGATGAGCAGTTGGTCCGCGCCGGCCTTTCGCGTATGAAGACGGAGCGCGTGCTGCCGTTTCGCTTCATCGCTGCTGCGCGTTATGCGCCGCAGTGGGAGCCGGAGCTGGAGAAGGCAATGCTTCGTTCGCTGGAAACTCAGGCCAGGCTGCCGGGTAAGACCGTGCTGCTGGTTGACGTTTCCGGATCGATGGACGCGCCGCTCTCTCGCCGTGCGGAAATGCGCCGCAATGACGCTGCCTACGGGCTGGCGGTGTTGCTGCGTGAGATCGCGGAGCAGGTAAGCATCTATACCTTCTCTGACAATCTGGTGCGCGTGCCGTCGCGCCAGGGCTTCGCTTTGCGCGATGCCATGAACGCCAGTCAGCCGCACAGCGGAACGTACCTGGGCCGGGCGTTGGGTGAGATCGACGAGAAGTATGACCGCTTGATCGTGATCACGGACGAGCAGTCGCACGACGCAGTCCCGAACCCCAAGGCGCGTGGCTACGTGATCAACGTGGCCAGCTTCCAGAACGGCGTGGGCTA
>DASXCL010000047.1:0-8425 GCA_036491195.1 Candidatus Angelobacter sp. | reverse complement strand
CCTGCGAACTTTGAAGGCACGCACGGCTGAAGCCCTGGATCCGGCTATCACCGAGGCCATTACAGCGATCACTTCTCAGGACGCCGTGGGCTGGCTGCACCATTGCGGATATCGGTACAGTAAATGCTAAAATGGTATAAGAACGAGATACCGGCCGCCCGCCGATGACACGGCATAAAACTTCAGGAAATGCGCCACGAATGAAGGCGAAAAGAGGTTCCTTAAAACGCATTCTCAACCTAGCATTTTGACTCTTCCGGGCTTCATAACCCCTGCACGAATCGTAAAATAGCCGCTCCACAATCAGCCGCTATATCGCCATCGGCAACTCTCTCCGTTCTTCGATTTTCGCCAATGCCGCCGCCGTCGCCCGCACCCGGTACAGCGCTACCGAACTCGTTGCCAGCCGCATCTTGTAAGGCTGCTCGCCCGTCATGTAATCGCAATCCAGCTCTTCCGCCAGCGACCGCCGAGTAATTTCAAAGATCAGCGCAAGGGCCGGGGAATGTTTCTCATACTCCGAGGCAAACCACCCGGTATAAAACCGACGGCAGGCGTCATCGCGTAGCGTCACTACCGCGGCAGCCATGCGCTCATCTTGCTCCAGCGTGAAGATTTCAAAAACTTCTGGCATCAACCCGGCGGCACTCACCAGAAATTCGATGCGCTCAGAATCATGAAATAAACTGGATGAACTCAGCTCTGCCTTGGCGGTATAGATCGAACGCAAGCGCTGAGCGTTTGTGCCATCGTAACTGCGCAATGCAAAGCCCAGCCTCTCCATCCGGCGCAGATTGCGCGCCAGCCTTGTATGTGCCGCCGCAAACTGTTCTGCGGAAATTTGCGCGCAATTCACAACGGGCGCAGCCGCGAAAGGCCCTACTGTCAATTCGTTGACTACCGCGCCGCAATCGCCTTCTCGCAAAGCCACAAGCTCCAACGGACGTTCAAGCCACGCCAAAGCTCCCAGCGCTGCCCGCAAGGCAGCATCGTCACCCGCGTGAAGAAACGACCGGTAGTCAAAAAGCTCTTCTCCCAACAAGCGAATCGAACCGTCATCTCGGCGCAGTGCCGCCGGAACAATGGCCGCGCTATTCGACGACTCCGCGCACACGATATACGGCCCTTCCCTTTCCGCAAACCGTGCCGCCGCCAGCAAGTTCAGGTCAAAGCTCTGAAATACAGTGTATCGACCATCTGCGCAAAGCGATTCCCACAGTGGACGAATCTGCAGCATCTCCTCGGCTGATCTGCAAACAGCGATTTTCAGATGTCCCACTCAAGGTAAGACGCGCCAACGGGAGTACCGGGATGTGCGTGCCGCCTGAGCTTTAAACCCAAATGATCCAAGAAAATAGTTTTTTACGACGCTTTATCCATTTGGGCGCGCTGCAAATCTACTCCTAATTCGATCGTAGTGCGTTGATGGGATCTGCGGAAGCCGCGCGGGCCGCAGGAACGGCCGATGCCAGCAATGCCATCACCATCATCGTCACAACGCACCCCACATAGATCAGCGGGTCGGTCGCGCTGACCTCGAACAGAAAGGAACTGACCAGGCGCGACACGGCCAGTGAACCGAGCACACCAAGGCTGCAACCAAGCAATGCTAGTTTCGCGCCGGAAATCAAGACGAACCGTGCTATACCCGAGCGCTGGGCACCAAGCGCCATACGGATAGCAAGCTCATGGCTGCGCTGCGAAACCGTAAATGCCACCAGTGCATAAATGCCTATGATGGCGAGCAGTAGAGCGCCCACAGCGAACGTGGTGATCAGGTCCGTATTGAAATGGCGCGGCGCTTCCACCTGTGACATTAGCTCATTCATGGGCTGCACCTGTTGCAACGCGAGCAGTGGATCCACGCCGGCAACCGTCGAGCGCAAAGTTTGAATCATCTGCTCAGGAGGAAGCGCGGACCGAAAAACAATGTATCCATCGTTCGGTTCGGTGACTCTGGCAGATTGCGGGCCGGCTATGATGGCGGGTTGCTCCGCCGCCATGTACAACTGCTCAATGTTGGCCTCATCGCGAGCGCCGAACTTGATGTCCGCAATCACGCCCACCACAGTTGCCCAGGGCAGCGGTTTTTTCGGGCCGCCGATATGCATGCGTTTGCCAACGGCTCGCTGACCGGGCCAGGAATGCTTGGCCAGAGACTCATTCACGATGATGACCAGCGGGGCGTCGCCGCGGTCTTGTTCCGTGAACGTTCGGCCATCAAGCAGTGGTATCCCCATGGTTCGGAAGTAATCGCCGTAGGTAATCGCAAATGCGGCAAACTTCAACTTCCACTTGTTGATAGGCTGGTCCTCAATGGTGTACCCAGTTTGTGCCCCAAAACCGGATGAGGGGAGGCCGTTGGTGATGGCGGCAGCCATGATTCCAGGTTTGCTCAACATGCTCTCAACAATCGCATGGTTGAAAGACTCAATAGCAGCATTTGTCGAATATTGGTTCTCTGGCAGCCGGTAGTGGGCCGTCAGGACGTTTTCGGGACGAAAGCCCGGATTGACAGCCCTCATGTTTTGGAAGCTGCGCAGGAACGCGCCCGACACCGTGAGCAGCACCAACGCAATGGCGATCTCTGAAACGATAAGAATTGAGCGCAGCCACGCATGGCGCAAGCCGCCCGTAGTGGTCCGGATATCCTGTTTCAAGCTCTGTATAATGTTGGTACGCAAGGCCGCAAAGGCGGGCGCAAGACTACAAAGAATGCCGCTAGCCAGCGCCAGGATCATCGAAAACGCCGCAACGGAGCCGTTCAGGGAGATCGCGTCAACGCGCGGCATGGACTCGGGCAGAATGTGGACTATCGCGCGGATTGCGACCGCCGCCAGTGCCAGCCCTAGCAGGCCGCCGGTCGCGCTGAGCATCACGCCTTCGAAGATCGATCCGCGAATGATTACACCGGAACGCGCTCCCAGAGCCAGTCGAACCGCGTATTCGCCATGCCGGCGAATAGCGCGGACCAGCAGCAAACCCGCCACATTGATGCAGGCTATCAGCAGAACAATGGCTACGGCAAAGAACAGCGTTCGCAGCAGTGGGCGGACGTTTGCGACATAATACTCGCGCAACGGCGTAACGTCTCCCTTGATGTGAATGGCAGAAAGGCTGATCGGGAAATTGCGCATGATCTGCTGGGCTACTCGGTCCGCATCCGCTGCGGCCTGCGCGACCGTGACATCACCTTTCAGCCGCGCCACCATGTTGTATCCAAAGAAACCGGCGGAATTGTCTGACAGATCTTCGGGTGTAAAACTCATTGGGACCCATAGCTGTGCCTGGTCAAGCCGCCCGGGGTTTAGCGGAAACTCAAAATCGCGCGGCATCACTCCGATGATCGTGTAGGCTTTTCGATCCAGTACGATGGACCTGCCAACCACATGCTCATCGTGATGAAAGCGGTTCAACCACAAGGCATAGCTGATGACCGCGAGCGGCTGATGGCTGTCGTCTTCCTCTTTGGTGAATACGCGTCCAAGGATCGGCTGGACGCCAAGCGTTAAAAAAACACCCGAAGTGAATCGCGCAGCCTGGATTTCTTCTGGGATTGTGCTGCCGGAAATTTCATAGCTCAGCATAATGTAACCGCCGGTCGAGGAAAAGGCGCTGGTTGCCTTGGCATATGTACCGATCTCGCGGGCGGTCACGGGAGTGTTCTGCCCCCCTCCGATGTGATCTCCCAAAAGGACCAGGCGGTCAGGCTGGCTGAATGGGAGCGGACGAAGCAGCACGCCTTCCACAAGTGAGAAGATTGTTGTGGTCGTGCCAATGCCAAGAGCCAAGGTAAAGACGACGGTCAGAGTGAAGCCCGGCGCTTTCCGGAGTTGGCGAAATGCGAAGCGGAGATCATGTGCGATTGCAAACATGGGTTTCCCCCTGGCTTTTTGGCTTTTGTGGGTAGCCGCCGGCCGAAATGATTATATAGGCCGCTGCAATGCGCTAAGCTTTGGTTCGAGCGAGAGTACCTGAATGTGCGATAGCTTTAAACTCACACGCTCCCTCACCCAGCCTAATTCCCGTTTCGGTCCTGCATTTTCAATTTGTTGACCGCCCGCCTTCCCGCTCGGTACAATTCTAATTGAAAATGAAATTGAATTTCAATTTCAAGATCGAGTCTTAATCCGATGTTCTCCGCCCTGGTGGTCACATTGCGGGAAGGCGTTGAAGCCGCGTTAATCGTGGGCATCACGCTGGTTTACCTGTCCAAAATCGGCCGTCCGGACCTGCGTCGAACGGTTTACCTTGCCCTGGGCGCCGCGCTTTTTGCCAGCGTTGCCGGGGCCGTGGCTCTTTCTTATCTCCCCATCAACCAGGACAGCGTGGAAGGCTGGGTCATGCTGGTGGCCGCCGTCATGGTGGTAGGAATGATCATTTTCATGATGCGGACGGCTCGCAAGCTCAAAGGCGAGATTGAGTCTAAAGTCGGATCGCTGGCCGGCGCCGGATCCCGGTGGGGCCTGTTTGCTTTTGTCTTTCTCATGGTTTTCCGTGAAGGCGTTGAAACTGTGGCCATCCTGGCTGGGGTATCGCTGAATTCCACCGAGCTGATGAGTTTCCTGGGAACGCTGATAGGTGTGGCCCTCGCCGTGGTTTTTGGTGTGATGTTCGTCAAGGGCAGTGTGCGCATCGATCTGCGCAAGTTTTTCCGCGTTACCGCCGTGGTCCTTTTCTTTGTCGCCGCGCAACTGCTCATCTCCGGCATGCATGAGCTTTCAGAAACCGGCTTTCTTCCTCCCAGCAAGCGGGAGATGGCCGTCATCGGCCCGATCGTCCGCAATGACTTCTTCTTCCCTGTCACCATGCTGGCCCTGGTGGCGCTGATGATCCTGCTGGAATACCGCCGGCGTAAGCCGGAACTAACGGCGGTCGCCGCTTCAAGGGCGGAAGAGCGCAAGCAGCAATGGACGGCCCAACGCGAGCGGCTCTGGGCCATTCTGGCCTGCGCCACCGCGTTCCTTTTCATCTTTATGGTGACGGCTGAATTCATCTATGCCAAGGAACCGCCTGCGTCTCCCGCAACACAAGTTACGTTCGACGCGACCGGCAAAACCCTGATATCCACCAAAGATCTGCCGCAGGGCGAGCTGCGGTTTTATACGGCGGACGTCAAAGGCACAAAAGTCCGTTTCTTTCTATATCGCAAACCCGATAACAAAGTAGCATCGCTCTTTGACGCCTGCCAGATCTGTGGGGGCATCGGCTTTTACAAGGGCGCAACCGGCATCATCTGCAAGAACTGTGCCGCGCCTATTAACCCGCAGAGCGTGGGTCAGCCTGGCGGCTGCAACCCCATTCCTTTGCAATCGGCTCAGGATGGCGATTCCGTTGTGATTTCCATCACTGACCTGGCCCAGCAGGTTGGGCAATTCTCAAAGTAATGTTCCTGCGATTGTTGTTTGAATCATTCCGGAGGCAAAAGCGGCGCAAGACGGTGGCCTTGCTGGCCGTAGCGCTGGGTATGAGCATCGCCACGGCCATGATCGCCGTGGGGAACGATATTGGCGACAAAATCAACCAGGAACTGCGCAGCCTGGGAGCCAATCTGGTGATTACCCCGATTGAAGACACGCTCGACGTGAATATCGGCGGCGTCAATCTTAAGCCAGCAAGCGAAGGCGCTGTGATCAACGAACAGGATCTCATCAAGGTCAAAAGCATTTTCTGGGGACACAACATCAAGGGTTATGCACCTTTTCTTTCCGACGCCAAGCCGGTCAAGACCCCTGGTGGTAACGTCCAGGCCGAGCTGATTGGGACCTACTTTGCCCAGCCGCTGCATTATGGCAACGATCAATTCTCCACCGGCGTGCGCAGCCTCAATCCGTGGTGGAAGGTGCAAGGCGAATGGCCACAGGATTATGCCAACTGGCCCGTGAATCCCCCTGACGTGCTCGCTGGCAGCAAACTTGCGGAGCAAACCGGCCTCGCCATTGGCGATGTGATTGAAATCGACGGCCGCAAGCTGCATATCAGCGGCATTCTGAATACGGGTGGTGCGGAAGATCAGGCCATCGTCGCTCCGCTGCATATTGTCCAGATAATTCTTGGCCAGCCGAACGCCGTGAAGCGCGTGACCGTAAGCGCACTCACCAAGCCCGAAGATGCGTTTGCTCGCAAAGACCCGAGCAAGCTGTCGCCATCTGACCTCGAACGCTGGAGTTGCTCGCCCTATGCAAACTCGATTGCCTACCAGCTTCGTGAAGTCCTGCCGAACGCTCGCGTGGAACAGATCAGGCAGGTGGAACAAAACCAGGGCAGGGTGCTTTCGCGCGTCTCCGGACTCATGCTGCTCCTCACTCTGGCAGCCTTGATGGCCGCTGCGCTCGCAGTCTCCGCCGCCATGGCTGCAACCATCCTTGAGCGACGGCGGGAAGTTGGGTTGATGAAGTCGCTCGGCGCCGGAAACTCCTCCGTCGCTTCTCTTTTCCTGACGGAAGCCGGCCTTCTGGCCATTGGCGGCGGCCTGATTGGCTTTCTTGCCGGTACAGCACTGGCCCATCGTATCGGCCAGAGCATCTTCGGCTCCGCCATCGTGGTCCACCCCGTGGTGCTGGCGGTCGTGCTCTGTGCCGCCTTAGCAGTGACCTTCATTGGCAGCGCCGGCGCGGTGCGCAAGGCCATACAGTTTGATCCAGCCATTGTCCTGCGGGGTGACGCATGAGCCTTCATAGGGTCAAAAGCCAGCTCTTGCTTCGCCTGCTTTTCAAAGCCGCTTGGGTTCGCAAAGACCGTGCGTTTACCGCGCTGGTTTCTGTTGCCGTGGTCGCCACCATCGCCACCGCGGCGCTTACGATTTACTCCGATCTTGAAGGCAAGCTCAGCCGTGAGTTTCGCGGCTTCGGCGCAAACGTGATTGTTACCAAGTCTTCCAGCGCTTTAACTCCCATCGAACTGGCCGACGTTCGTAAAACCGTCGGCACCGGCGGTGAAGTTGTGCCCGTTGCCTATGCCGTAGCAAACTTCAGTGAGGGTGCGAGAGTAGTTGTTGGTGGCGCGGATCTCGACAAACTCCGCAAGCTAAATACCGCCTGGTCCTTTGAAAAGAGGGACTTGGGTACGGCCCTGGTAGGTGCGCGTGTAGCGGAAGCAGTTTCGCATGGCGGCAGTTGGCAGATCGCCTACGGCAACTCCGTTTCGTCCATCACGACTGGTGCAGTCTTCCATTCCGGCTCCGACGACGACAGCCGGGTTTACATTCCGCTCGACGACTTCGTACGCCTGACCGGCGTGCAACCCAACATCGCTCTGGTCCGCATTGAAGGTAAGCCGCAGGAAATTCAAAACGCGATTGCCAGTCTCAGCGCCGCACTTCCCGGTGTCGAAGTAAAGCCGGTCCGCCAGATTACTCAGGCCCAGACCGCCGTCGTCGGCAAGACCAGATCCGTCGTCCTTGCGTCTTCGGCCGTTGTGGTCGTGCTGATCATGCTCTGCATGGTCGCCACGTTTACCGGCTCCGTGCTTGAGCGACGCAAAGATTTCGCGGTGATGAAAGCCCTGGGCGCTTCGAACCGGACGGTAAATTTTCTGTTTGCCTCTGAAGCCGCCCTGCTGGCGCTCACGGGATCGATTGCCGGCTACACAGCGGGCTGCGGCGTTGCCTTTTGGATCGGCAAGGCAAATTTTGATGCCGCCATCCTGCCGCAACCGCTGCTGTTGGTTCCGGTATTACTGGGAAGCATAGCGTTGGCGCTAATTGCGTCCACGGCTCCGTTAAGATTGTTGCAGCAGATACAGCCCGCAGGAATCCTGCGAGGAGAATAATGCCGATTGAACTCAAGAACGTGACCCGTGTGTACAAGAGCAACGTCGAAGTGCGCGCGCTCGATGACGTCTCGCTCTCGGTAGCCGCAGGCGAATGGCTTGCCGTGATGGGCCCCTCCGGATCCGGCAAGTCGACGTTGGTCAACCTGATGGGCTGCCTGGATCAGCCGACCACCGGCGAAATATGGATTCACGGCGCCAACATTTCCAAAATGACGCGGACAGAGCTGAACCGCTTTCGCGCGGAAAAGATCGGCTTCATCTTCCAGCAATTCCATCTCATTCCTTACCTCACCGCTCTTGAAAATATCATGCTGGCGCAATACTTCCACAGCATGACGGACAAGACCGAAGCCCTGGCCGCGCTAGATCACGTTGGGTTAAAAGACCGCGCCGACCATCTGCCGTCGCAGCTTTCCGGCGGCGAGCAGCAGCGCGTCTGTATTGCCCGCGCTTTGATCAACGACCCGCACATCATTCTGGCGGACGAGCCTACCGGCAACCTAGATGCAGTGAATGAAGAAATTGTGCTGCGTAAGCTGCGTGAAATGCATGCCCAGGGACGCACCATCATCATGGTCACGCACGATCCCGTAGTCGCCCGCCTGGCCGACCGACGCCTGGAACTGCATCACGGCAAAATCGCCGCGCAGGA
>DASXCL010000046.1:0-51193 GCA_036491195.1 Candidatus Angelobacter sp. | reverse complement strand
GAAATCCAGAGACCTTGCGGAAAGAAGCTCGATCTTGGAACCGCCGCACCAATCGCAACCGAGTCACCATCCAGTGGGCCTTTACTCGGAAAAAGGCTCGACACAAGTTCGGCTACAAAATCACGCGGTCACGGTACTAGTAGCAAGAGTCTATTGACAGCCCCATTTCTATCCAGTAGTGTCTTCCAGCAGCTCTTAATAATTTTAGGAGATTACTAATGCCCAGACATTTTGTGGTGGGCGGTTTACTGATCTTCTTCCTGTCTAGTCTGGTTCAGTGTTTCGCGCAAGAAACTTTTACTCTCAACCATCCAGGCAAGGGGACCTACGCGAACTGCACTGGCGGCCTTGCTTGTAATGCCACCGAAACCTGCCTCAGCTTTGCCGAAACATGGACTTTTGATCGAAGTACTATTTTCGATGACGAAATCGTAGGTGGTACCTATCAAAACACTTACTTTTCTGCGTGTCCTAGCCCTAACTTCATTTTTGACGAATCGATCTTTTTCAGTGCTCCCGGCATTCTTGCAAGCATGTGGTATGGGAATGATGGGGCAGTCCCAAATACATTTCCGACCGGGGTTTCTCAAAACATTAGAACATTCTTAGAAGATGGGTTCCCGGATACGGTAAATTTCCAGTTCCAGCTCGATAGTGCCGTAATGCCTGACTCGCAGACCTTTGTGGTGATGGGCGGATCTTCCTTGTATGCCGGGGGTGCTGTGCCGGTGTTTGATGTCTCTTATGTACCTGACCAATCTGCAGAAATGGGGCCTTGCACTCAGTGCCAGGCACAGGCTGGCGCGCCAATCAACGTGATCACGGGTAATACATGGATCCAACAGCAGGATTACGCCCTGCCGGGGCTTGGCGGGGGCATCGAGCTTACGCGCACCTGGAATAGCACATGGAGTAATAATCGGCCTCCTAAGCAAGTTGGCATGTTTGGAGACGGCTGGACGAGCAGCTATGAAGAAAGCCTCTCTCAGAGCGCTAGTGGGTTGAAATACTGGTCAGGTGCAGGCACAGCCTGGATCTTTTCCTTCAATTCGTCGACTGGAACATACACCCTCAGCTCTCCGAGCGATGCGCGGGGCACGCTTACTTTTGATTCCACGCTCAATCAGTACACAGTGACGCTTAAAGATGGCACGAAGCGGATCTTTGATTCTGGCGGACGGTTGTTGAAACTGCTCGATAGAAACGCTAACACGACAAGCCTGGTATACGACAGCTCGGGACGTCTCTCAACTGTCACCGATGCGGCGGGAAGGACGCTCAGTTTTGCTTATGCTGATCCGTCCAACGTGAACCAGGTCACGACAGTTTCCGATGCCGTGGGAACCATTGCCACTTACACGTATGCCCCGAATGGAGTGCTTTCTTCCGTCATTTACGCGGACGGCTCAGGATTTAATTTCACCAGCGATGCCTCAAATTTAATAACGAATGTGACCGACCCCGGCGGGAAAACCATCGAGTCGCATAGTTACGACAGTCTGCGCCGCGGCCTAAGCTCGGCGGAGGCCAACAACGTGCGTTCGGTCAGCATCAGCTACACGGGTGCTGGCACCAGCCAGCTCACTGATACTTTCGGAAATGTCACCAGCATTGGATCACAGGCCATCAACCGCAAGCACTATATCTCCAGCACTTCCGGTCCGGGCTGCGCAACCTGCGGGGCCGTTCCGGGCGACTCTTACACCTATGATTCGCAGGGAAACATGGCCTCGGCAACCGATGCTTTGGGCCGCGTAACAAACTACACATACGATTCAAACGGGAATGTTGCCTCGGTTTCGCGCACAGTCAATGGTTTAACAGTCTCCTCCAGTTATACCTACAATAGCTTTGGTGAGGTGCTCACAACGACTGATCCGTTAGGGCACGTCACTACTAATATTTATGACGCAAACGGAAATTTACTGACTGCGACAACGCCCTCCCCGGGGGGAAAAACTGCCGGGAGCAAAACGAGCTTTGCTTATGACACAAAAGGCGAGCTGACCCAAATCACCGATCCGCTTGGGCATGTCATTAAGTTGGCTTACACTCCGGCCGGGCTTGTGAGCTCAATTACCGATCCGCTGCTTCACGTCACCGCGTTTACGTATGATGCGCGAGGCAACCGCATCTCGCAAACAGATGCGCTGAACAACAAAACCACGTTTCAATATGACGCGCGCAACCGGCTCACAAAAGTCATCAAACCTGACCTTACGACGATAAGTTATGCCTACGACTCCCGCGGACGCCGCACCTCGGTAACAGATGAGAACAACAAAGTCACTCAATACGTTTACGACGATGCTGATCGATTGATTTCAGTAACAGATGCCAATACCGGAGTCACGCAGTATGCCTATGACTCGGAGAACAACCTCACCAGCATTACGGACGCTCTCCTGCACACGACCAGTTTGGGCTACGATTCGCAGCGGCGCCTGATTCAGACGACATTCCCGTCAACCAAAACGGAGATCTATGGCTATGATGCCATCGGCAACCAGATCAGCAAGACCGATCGAAAAGCGCAGATCATCAACTACGCTTACGACGAGTTGACCCGATTGACAAAGAAGACCTACCCCGATGCGAGCACGGTCGCTTTCACATACGACGCCGCCAGCCGCCTTACAAATGCACAAGACCCCACAGGAACATACACCTTCACATACGACAATATGGACCGGCTAACGAACAGCTCAACGGTTTACGCATCATTGCCGGCCAAGACTTTCAGTGTGTCCCAGGCATATGACGCGGGATCAAACCGGACCAGCCTGACCGATTCCAACAATGGCAGCATCAGCTACACGTATGACGTCCTGAACCGGCTGACAACGCTCAAGGATTTCAACCGCAACAGCTTCACATTTGGCTATGACGCGCTTGGCCGCCCGACAACCATGGGCCGGCCTAACGCAGTCAACAGCACGTACCAGTACGACGCGGTATCGAACCTTCTTTCTGTGCTTCATCAGAAAGGGACTGCAACGGTTGATGGCGGGGCATATTCGTACGACGCGGCGGGCAATCGCACAACAAAGACCAATAAGCTCAACAATGCCACCTCAAATTACGCGTATGACAGCTTGTATCAATTGACCGGTGTGACTCAAGGGAGCAGCACCACCGAGGCATACACCTATGATGCGGGTGCGAACCGGCTAAGCTCCGCTGCTATCCCTTCTTATTCGTATAATGCGTCCAATGAGCTGCTGAACGGCCCGGCATCGTACACATATGATGATAATGGGAACGTGCTGACGAAAACGGACTCTACCGGTACGACATCGTATACCTGGGATTTTGAAAATCGGCTGGCGTCGGTGAGGCTGCCCAGCGGGAGCGCCACAATCTTCAAATATGATCCCTTCGGACGCAGGGTTCAGAAAGGCAGCAGCATTTACTTGTATGACCGGTCTCATTTAATCCAGGAATCCGATTCCGCCGGAAATCTGGTGTCGCGTTATATTCACGCGCCAGGGCCCGATTCGCCGGTGGCGGCCTATCGGGGCTCCGCTTCGGAGTTTTACCAGGCAGACGGGCTCGGTTCGATCACTTCCCTCACCAACACCTCCGGAGTGGTTAATCAAACCTACGTATACGACTCTTTCGGGAACACATCTTCCACCACTGGGACATTTGTGCAGCCCTTCCGCTACACGGGACGTGAATTCGACTCGGAAACCGGGCTGCTGTATTACAGAGCCAGATATTACGACCCGCAATCAGGCCGTTTTCTTAATGAAGATCCAATTCGATTTGACGCGGGAATCAATTTCTATACATATGTGGACAATAACCCGATAACGTGGATTGATCCCAAAGGAAAACAAAAAGATTCTGTTACGGCAAGCTTGGAAAACGCAATTCGAAATGGGAATTCTGCAGAAATACAAAATATTCTGGACGCGGCAAAAGACGTCCTTTCCGACGAAGCTAAAGAGCTTGGAAAACAGTGGATCAAAACGTTACGGTCAAGATGCGGAGATCTCATTCGAGGAAGCCTGAAGAGATCGCCGTCGTATCACTCAGAGCTGGAAAACGAGGTCTACGAAGATCTCTTAAAAGATGGCTCCCAAGAAGCAAAGCAAATGGTGAAGCTGATCAAACAGTCTGTACGTCTTATGGAAAAGGTTGGCGGCAAATGAATATCGCGACCGTTACTCAACTCGCAGCGAATGGCAAATATGAAGAAGCGCTGGCGGCTGTCGACTCAATGGTATCCAGCAATCCAGAATGTGCCTGTCTTCTCGTACACAAAGCCAGACTGATCATGGTTCAGCCGAGCACGGCGGGCCCGTCTCTATCCGAAGCAGAAATGTGTCTGCTCCGAGCGCGAGAACTCGATTCGGAGTCCCTGGAAGCAATCGAGGAACTCGCCCATTTTTATGACGCAGTCTTGCCCAGTAAAGAAAAAGCTGCGCATTTTGCCGGCATTTTCATAGCCGATGTGAACAAGCGACTCGCTAAAATAAGGGAGATTGGCTAGGAGATATATACAAATTCTTTCGGGAACGGCGGGTTGCCCTGACGTGCTCCCCTAAATCCGCAGACAAGTGCCTATGATTTCGGGTTTAGAAAGGGGAGTGTTGCACAACGGGCTGGAGGGCCGCTCGTCCGCCATCACACTCCATTGTCTCCGCAGCCGCCACGGCCCATTATCTCCGCAGGGCCTCTCCCATTTGACCCCTTCCTCAACGTCTCTTAAACTGATTGTTTGGGGTATGTGCATCAAAAACCTCGATTTTTGCCGTCTTCCTCCAGCGGCAGCGATAAGGAAATCACTTGGACAACGCAGCGGAAAGCAAAGCAGCAGAGAATCCTGAAAACCAGTCCGGCCAACCCTCTGAAAGCCAGTCGCTTGAGGGCCGGGGGGCAGATCAGGGTCATTTCGACGCCGGGCAGGCGGCCCCATTAGACGAAGAGCACAACCACGCTCACGGAGAGCCCGGCAACACGCATGCCGAAGGACCTCCGCCGATGGACCCGGCCTGCAAGCGCGAGATCGACGTGGAGATCCCTGCCGAGGTGGTTGCCAAGACGCAGGAAGCGCTGGTACAGCAGTACTCCAGGCAGGCCCGGATACCGGGATTCCGCAAAGGCAAAGTCCCGGCCAGCATGGTGCGGAACAAATTCTCCAGCGAAATCACTAGTGACATGGTGGAAAACCTGGTGCCGCAGTATTTCCGTGAAGCGGTGATTAAGGGCGGATTCCGTCCGGTCTCTCAACCTCATATCTATGGACTGGAATTGACCCCGGGCGAGCCCATCAAATTCAAGGCTGCGTTTGAAGTCCTGCCGGAATTTGACCTGGTCGATTACAAGTCGATCAAGGTCGAGAAACCCGAGATCACCGTCACAGATGAGCAGATTGATCAGGAAATCAAGCTGTTGCAAGAGAAGCAGGCAAGTTTTGATCCGGTCAACGATGAGCGCGGCGCGGAGCAGGGAGAGTTTGTGCAGGTAAGCTTTGAGGCCAAGCCGCACCTCACCGAAGACGAGAAAGCCGAGAGCGCTGAAGGCGAAGCCGCTGAAAGCGCTGCTCCTACTGCTCCTAAGGAACAGCCTGCGCAGCCGGTGCAGATGGAAGAAGTCCTGGTGGAGATTGGCGGGGCCAATACGATTCCGGAGTTTACCGAGCACCTGGCCGGCGCCAAGGCAGGCGAAGAGCGCAGCTTTGACGTGTCGTACCCGCCGGACTTTTATGACAAGCGTCTGGCCGGCATGGTCTTCAGCTACAAAGTGAAGGTCAACGCCATCAAGAAAAAGACGCTGCCGGAAGTGAATGACGACTTCGCTAAAGAACTCAGCCCGGACTTCGAGAATCTGGCCGACCTGAAGCAGCGTTTCCGTGAAAACATGGAAATGGAACTGAAGCACAAGGCCGAGCATGAGGCGAAAGACAAGCTGGTCGAAGAGCTGCTGGCGAAACATGACTTCCCCGTGCCGCGGTCCATGGTGGAGCACCAGATCGATCTGCGTCTGGAACGCGGATTGCGGGCCCTGGCAGCGCAGGGCATGAAGACTGAAGATATGCGTCGCATGGACTTTGGCAGGCTGCGCGCGGGCCAGAAGGAATTCGCGGTGAAAGAAGTGAAGTCGAGCGTGCTGCTGGCCAAGATCGCAATCAAGGAGAATATCCAGGTCAGCGACGAAGAGCTGGAGCGCGAAATTCAGGCCATGGCGGCGCAGATGCAGCAGCCGCTGGAAGAAGTGAAGAAACGCCTCACGGAAGATAACGCCACAGAACGTTTGCGTGACCGCATGCGAAGCGAAAAAGCGTTAAACTTGCTGTATTCGAACTCAAACTAGCATTTGGCCTGGGGGAAGGTCCCGGCTTCGACGGAAGGAAAAGCGACTTTATGGCACTTGTACCGATGGTAGTAGAGCAGACCAGCCGCGGCGAACGCGCCTATGACATTTATTCGCGGCTGCTGCGCGATAACATCATTTTTATCGGCACGCCGATTGACGACACGATTGCTAACCTGGTAATCGCACAACTTCTGTTCCTTGAGGCCGAAGATCCGGAAAAAGACATCCAGCTTTACATCAATTCCCCGGGCGGGTCCATCACCGCGGGCATGGCGATTTATGACACCATGCAATTCGTTCGCCCAGACGTAATGACCATCTGCTGCGGGCAAGCGGCCAGCATGGCGGCCTTGTTACTTTGCGCTGGTGCCCCAGGTAAGCGTTTCGCCCTACCCACTTCTAGGATTCTTATTCATCAACCCTTGATGTCTGGCCTTAGCGGACAGGCCACGGATATTGATATACATGCTAGAGAGATTCTTCGTATGCGCGAAATCACCAGCCAGCTCATTGCCAAGCATTCCGGGCAAAAGCTGGAAAAGGTGGAAAAAGACGTTGAGCGTGACTTTATAATGAACGCACAACAGTCCAAGGAATACGGGATAATCGACGATATCATCTACAAGCACAAGTAGAGTATTAAAGTAAGCCGGGCTGCTGGCCGAAGATAATAGAAGATAAATGAAGCCCGACTGAATCAAGGAGTTCGATGGTGAAGCCCAGGACGCCGGAAGAAACACTTCGTTGCTCGTTCTGCCATAAATCGCAGGACGCCGTTGCCAAGCTGATCTCGTCGCCCAGCGACTATCCCCGGGCTTATATCTGCGACGAGTGCGTGGCCGTCTGCAATTCCATTCTGGAAGACGACCGCACCGAATCGCATGCCGCCGCCGCTCCCAACCATCTGCCCAAACCGCAGGAAGTGAAAACCTTCCTGGACGAATACGTGATCGGGCAGGACCAGACCAAGAAAAAGCTTTCCGTCGCCGTTTATAACCATTACAAGCGGATCCACATGAACCGCACCAAGTCCGGCGAAGTAGAGCTGACAAAATCCAATATCATGCTGATCGGCCCCACCGGCACCGGCAAAACGCTGCTGGCCCAGACGCTGGCGCGCATGCTTGATGTGCCCTTCGCCATCGTGGACGCCACCACGCTTACCGAAGCCGGATACGTGGGTGAGGACGTTGAGAACATCGTGCTCAAGCTGCTGCAGGCCGCGGATGGCGATGTGGGCCGCGCGCAGACCGGCATCATTTATATCGATGAAATCGACAAGATCGGCCGCAAGGACGAGAACCCTTCCATCACCCGCGACGTCAGCGGCGAGGGCGTGCAGCAGGCGCTGCTAAAAATCCTGGAAGGCACTGTTGCCAACGTTCCTCCGCAGGGCGGACGCAAGCATCCGCACCAGGAATTTACCCCGGTCGATACCACCAACATCCTCTTTATCTGCGGCGGCGCATTTGTGGGCCTGGAAAAAATCGTGGCCCGGCGCATTGGCAAAAAATCCATGGGTTTCCGCACCAGTGAGGCCAAGGAAAAAGAGTTTACTGAAGCCAGCAAGCGTGACACCGAATTGCTGCAAAGAGCCGAGCCCCAGGACCTGGTCCGCTTCGGCCTGATTCCTGAGTTTGTCGGACGCCTACCGGTCGTCGGCATTCTCAATGACCTTGATGAAGCCGCGCTCATTGAAATCCTTACCCGTCCGCGCAACGCCATCGTCAAACAGTACCAGCGCATGTTTGAGTTTGAGAACGTGAAGCTGCGCTTCTCTGATGGATCGCTGGCAGCCATTGCGCGTGAAGCCATGGCCCGCAAAGTTGGCGCGCGCGGCCTGCGCATGATTCTGGAAGAGCTGATGCTGGACTTGATGTATCACCTGCCCAGCCAAAAGCGGGTCAAGGAATTTGAAGTCACCAAAGAGATGGTAGAGCGCCGCGACGTTTCCCTGCCCGCCATGGAAAAAGCCGGTTAAGCCTTCCCTGCTCGAGTTTAGCCGCCTGCCGCAAGGCAGGCGGTTTTGCTTTGCGACGACCGCCAGTTCCTTGCCATCGAATCCCCACCGTTTCAGAAGCTGAAAAAACAGGAACCGGCTCTGCGAAAGTGTAGGGCACTCGGCATACAATTTTAACGATCAAATTTGATCAGGACAGGAGCGCACCATGGAGAATCCTGTAGCCACGATTCCCTACGTGCTGACTCCTCGACCGGGCCGGCCTTGGAAACGCATCATGAAGTGGGTAGCATTCTCTGTGCTGGTGCTGATTTTGCTCCTGGTGCTCGCGGGATTCACCTACAATGCAATCGCGCAGCATGCCGAGTCGCTCCGTTTCCCTCAGCAGGGGAAATCTGTGCAGCTCGGTCACCGAATTCAACAACCTCACTCTGAATCTGGACTGTTCCGGACAAGTCTCGCCCACTGTGATACTCGAAAGCGGGGCGGGTGCCTGATGATGGTCATCCCGTCCTTAATCGATTGCATTACGAGATAATGATTGCGCATTCGTCGTTGATCCTTTTGATCTTTCTCTTGTGCGTGAATCACCTGCGCGGCGGGGGTGTGGCGCATGCACAACCGACTTCATCCGGTGCGACGGTCTTAACGGATGTACTGATGAAGACCCGAAGAGACTTTAACGTCCTGATTCCCATGCGGGATGGAATAAGACTGGCGGCTGATATACACCGCCCCGACAGGCTGGGCAAATTTCCCGTGATTCTGGCCCGTACTCCGTACGGCAAGTATTCCAAGGGAGCTTACGAGGACGCGGAGTATTTTGCCCGGCAGGGATTCGTATACGTCAACCAGGACGTGCGCGGAAGGTATGACTCTGAGGGTGAGTTCCAGGTGCTTGTCAACGAAGGTCATGACGGCTATGACACAATTGAATGGCTGGCGCGGCAATCATGGTCCAATGGCAACGTTGGCACTTTCGGCGGGTCCTATTTGGCATGGGACCAGTTTCTTGCGGCAGAAGAGCAACCGCCGCATTTGCGGGCGATGGTGGTGCAATCGACTCCGCCGGATATTTTCCTGACAGCGTGGTGGAATGGCGCGTTCGAGATCAATGGGCTGTTCTGGTGTGTCCTTCTTGATGGCCGTGTCAATCAGGAACTTTCGATGTACGCAGACCCGAAGATCCCGCTTCATCTGCCTGTAATCAACATGGACGAGGCTTTGGGCCGCCGGCTGGACAAGACATTTCGCGCGTGGATACAGCATGATACTTTCGATGAGTTTTGGCGAAAACAATCCTACCAAGCCAGACTTTCACTGGTACACGTGCCCGTGCTGCACGTTGACGGCTGGTACGACCCCCGCGATGTTTCAGCCACGCTACAGAACTATAACACTCTGGTGTCATCAGCCACGTCAACATCAGCGAGCCGCAATCAGCGCGTCATCATTGGCCCCTGGTGGCATGGCCATTACGATGAGCAGAAACTAGGCGACATCGATTTTGGTCCGGAAGCCGTGATTGACCGGAAATCGGTATATCTAAAATGGTATGACTGCTATCTGGAGAACAAAAACTGTGATGAGGTTACAAAGCAGGCGCCCGTAAAGATCTTTGTCATGGGTGTAAATCAATGGAAAGATGAACAAGCGTGGCCGCCGCACCGGGCTAAGATGGTCCCGTATTATTTCCATAGCAAAGGACATGCAAATACTCGAACCGGCGATGGTGTTCTAGGCGCTAATCTACCCGCAGCCGAACCCGCGGACCAGTATTCGTATGATCCGCACGACCCACCTACCCTCGCGATGGAACCCAACGATTCTCTGGCAGCCGATCAGCGGAAACCGGAGTCCCGCAGTGACATGCTGGTCTTCACATCACAACCGCTGGATGCTCCCTTACAGGTTTGCGGGCACATTACAGTCAAGCTTTGGAGTTCATCGTCGACACAAGACACGGATTGGGTTGCACGGCTGATTGATGTGCATCCTGATGGTTTCGCGCAGCGGCTAACCGACACGATTGTCCGGGCCAGCTATCAAGGCTCATCGCCATACCCTCAGCCGCGAACAGAATTCGCACCATTGGCTCCGGACACAATTCGCGAGTACACGCTTGATCTCTGGGACTTGGCCAATGTTTTCATGACGGGGCACCGGATCCGTGTGGATATCACCTCGGGATTTATGCCGCTGTTTTCGCGCAATCTGAATACTGGGCAGAACAACCTGACGAGCGTCGAAATGAAAATAGCCGAGCAAAAGGTCTACCATGACCGAAACCATCCGTCACTGATATTGCTGCCCGTCATTCCCCAATGATCCCTTTTCATCGTCGCGCTCAACGCTCAAACCGCGCCCTGATATGCTGATCGAGCAATCACCGGAGATGCTGTGAGATTTACAAATTTTCAAACCTTTGCGCTATCAATTCTGATGCTTGTGCCCGTTGGGTACATCCAGGGACAACAAACAAAGCCGCAATTGAGCGGGCAGGACTATGCCCGCGCAGAACAATTTCTTCCATGGAACGTGACGAAGCTCGTCTCAAACATCCGAGTCGTGCCTCATTGGATCGGGGACAGCGACCGGTTCTGGTATCTAAGCGATGCTGCCGGCCAAAAACAATTCATCCTGGTAGATCCGGCCAAAAATTCGAGAGAGTCCGCCTTTGATCATTCCAGAATCGCCGATGCTCTTTCGAGGCCCGCAGGCCGCCATTACAGCGGGCAGGCCCTGCCCTTCGATAGCATTGTATTTGCGAAGAACGAGCGTGCTATTGAGTTCGTGGTAGATGACCTTCATTGGTCATGTGACCTGAAACTCTACGTTTGTAAGACATCTCCGGAAACGGCGCCGCTATTGCCCGGAGAAAGCGCGTCTCCAGACCGTCATTGGGCGGCATTTGTCCGGGACCACAATTTGTACGTGCGGTCCCTGGATTCTCACGAAGAAGTCCAGTTGACCAAGGACGGAGAACGCTACAACGACTACGCCGTCAGTCCGGATTCCAACGTGGAAGCAATCACCTCACGCATACTGTCGAAGGGAGTGACTACCGCCAACGTCCTTTGGTCTCCCGATTCCAGGAAGCTGCTTACCTACAGGCTCGACCAGCGTAAAGTCAAAGATTTCTTTCTCATCCAATCCGTTCCGCCGGGAGGAGAAGCACGTCCAGTGCTCTATTCCTATCGTTATCCGCTGCCTGGAGATGAGAACGTGGCGATGGTGACGCTGACCGTCTTCGATATCGAGAGCAGGGCTGGAACAGTATTGAAAATTCCGCCGCAACCGGTGACGTATGAAACTCCCCTGGCCTATCAATTTGTCTGGTGGGGTAAGAACCGTGATCAGCTCTTTGTGATCCAGGCGGACCGCTGGAGGAAGAGGATGGGATTTGACGTGGTCGATGCGCAAACAGGCGACGCTCGGAAGGTCCTGGAAGAGCATGCAAAGACATACCTTGATCTTGCTCCCGAGATGGACGATCAGCCGCTTGTTAGAGTGCTCGGAGACGGAGCGGAGGTGATCTGGTTTTCCGAACGCGATGGCTGGGGTCACTTATACCTTTACGACGGAACGACAGGCGCGCTTAAAAATCAGATCACAAAGGGACCGTGGCTGGTGCGCGAGATCAAGCATGTTGATGAAGCGAATCGATGGCTGTATTTTACCGCCGGGGGATACAAGGCCGGAGAAGACCCGTATCTCCGGCAATTATTCCGAATCAAGCTGGATGGCTCAGACCTGCAGGCTTTGACTCCCGAGAATGCCGATCACGAAATAACGTTCTCGCCCACAGGCGATTATTTTGTGGACACTTATTCCCGTCCGGATTTGATCCCGGTTTCCGTGCTCCGGGCTGCGAACGGAAAATTCATTCGCGAATTGGAACGTGCGGACATCAGCAAGCTGGTGGCTGTGGGTTGGAAGCCGCCGGAACCGTTCGTCGCAAAAGCCGCCGACGGCATTACCGATGTTTACGGCATCTTGTATCGACCGCCTAATTTCGATCCGACAAAAAAATATCCAGTCATTGATGGTATCTATCCCGGGCCGCAGCAAATCGTCGTTCATCATACGTTTGTAGATGCGCTTCGGTTTTCTGGGCACTCGATGGCGCAACTAGGATTCATCGCCGTGACTATCGATGGACGCGGGTCTTCGCTGCGTTCCAAGGCGTTTCACGATTACGCTTACGGCAACCTGGGCGATGCCGGTGGACTGGAAGACCATGTGGCGGCGATGCGGCAGCTATCTCAACGATATCCTTACGTTGATCTCAGCCGCGTGGGCATGACCGGCCATTCCGGAGGCGGCTATGCTACGGTGCGGGCCATGCTGCGTTATCCGGACTTCTACAAGGTCGGAGTCGCCTCCGATGGTCCGGAAGATCTGCATAACTATGTCGCTTACTGGGGAGAGGTCTATGAAGGCCCCTATAACAAGGATGCCTATCTGGAGAGTTCGAATGTAGCTCTTGCGGCAAAACAACGGCTGAAGGGTAAATTGCTTCTCGCCTGGGGAGATATGGATGACAATGTTTCTCCGTCCGCGCAACTGCAATTGGTCTATGCGTTGGTTCGCGCAAACAGTGATTTCGACACAATTGTACTGCCAAATCGTAACCACTCTTGCTTGGTTGATCCTTACTTTATTCGCCGCCGATGGGACTATTTGGTCCGGAACCTGATGGGGGCAGAACCACCGGTTGATTATCAACTGAAAACTCCGGCGTGGTATCACATACTGGATGGCGACTGATCTCGCGCGGCGCACTAGCCGCAACCCGGCGTCACCTAAAAAACTAAGCTGAATTGCAGTTTTCACCATCAGAGAGGCTGGTTTTTTCTCCAACCAGCCGCTCTTTTTTCAGTGCGATTTATTAGAAATTTTAATGTTATTTTAAGTTAAGTTTTTACTTAATCTGCTGCGCACATGTTATCCTCCTCACGATTTCCCAGGGCTAGAGGCAGCATCTCTCCGGGCTCCATCCCTCAAAGATTTTTTGCGAAGTGCAATGCATTGGGTGTTGTTGCGCCAGGCAGCGCCGGATTCCGCGTTGCGGGCCTACAACGCCCGGGGACCAAGAGTAAGCGCCATTCTTCCGGGGCTCAAATCCCTTCAACAATTTCGTGCCGGGCTGGTTCAGGCCAGGCCGAAAACGCGGTTCTCATGGTTCGCGTGAAGATCGCGTGTCGTTCGTCTCATCTGAGACATTCGGGAGAACAAATAAAAATATGGACGCCTTGAAGAACTCTTCCACCGCTCTCCTGCCGACAGGCAAGAGTACACGCTCAAAATCCATAACCTTGTTCGTCACGGCACTGCTGTTGGCCATGCTGGCTAGTTCTGTAGCCGCGCATGCGCAGACAGCGACGCTTGTGGTGACCGCGATCAATTCTGGCCGGTTCTATGGTGATCCGAACCCAGCATTCATCGGAACCATCGCTGGCCTCAAAGCCGGTGACAATATCACGGCAGTTTATACCTGCGTTGCTGCCCCCACCAGCCCGGTAGGAGATTACAACATTGTTCCTACCCTGGTTGACCCGGACAACAAACTGGGCAACTACACCGTGATCATCAACACCGGCACACTTACGGTTACGCCTGCGCCGCTCAGCATTGTGGCTGACGACATTACGCGTGCCGCTGGCCAGCCAAACCCCGCTTTCACCGGAACGATCTCAGGAGTCAAGAACGGTGAAGACATAACTGCAACCCAGGACAGCGCGGCGACGGCCGGCAGTCCAGCGGGAGCGTATCCAATCGTTCCCACGTTAAAGGATGCATCCGGCAAACTTGATAATTACGTAGTGTCCATCTCGAATGGGACTCTGACCGTTACACCTTAACGTGTCGCGCACACCATAACGCGCATCGGCGGGAGCATAGGTGGGCTGGCAATATATCGCCAGCCCCTTTTTTGTTTGAGCGGAACGAACGCAAATTTGTCGCTCCACTGTGCTGCGCGACGGCCTGCGGCACGACTCCGCAGCCCTTGCTTGCTGGCTCGCGCCGGGCTAAGCGCTAAGTTCGAGTTTCTGGTTCATGCAACCACCCCGCTAAGGGTGGTTGGGGTTGACACTTATCTCGATGACAAAGCGCGCGACGGATAATGAATCTCTCAGCTAGGGGTCAGGATCGAAGGCAAATCATGCTCAGGATGAGCCCGCAGCAATTGGTAAGCAACCCCTCCTAGTCCAGGCAACAGGCCGGGTGCGAAGGCGTTTCGGCCCATGCCGCAGGATGGTCCATCTTGCTCTAGACTGGTCAGGATTACGTCGAGCAGGTACGAGGCGCTTAACTCTTTGGGCGCCTCTCCGGCGGCGATCGCATGATCCAGCAATTCCCAGGCGCCCAGATCGCCATGACACGCGCAATGATTCCAGCCCATCCCCAGCCGCCAGGTCGCCGCGGCGGCCCGACGCACGAATTTCCGTGTCGATGCGTGGGTAAGCGTTGAATCCAGATTTAGATGTGCCAGGCCGATTCCAACAGCGCCATGGCACCAAGCTGCTGCGGTCTTGGCGCCTTCGAGCATTCGTAGGTCACGCCAGTTCTGCTCCTCCTCGTCAAAGAGGGCGTCTTCAAAGGCGAATGCCTCTTGTGCCAGTTGCTGGTGCCGCGCGCTCCCGGTTGCGCGCGCGAGCCGGGTCAAGGCCCAGCCGATGCCGGTTACGCCATGGGCAAAGCCGCCCATCCCTTCCGGCGAGTCAGTATGGGGCCAGTAAGCCTGTCCGTTCCGATGTTTAGCGCGCTCGTGCAACAGGTCTCCAAGTTGCGAAGCGATGCGGACGTAACCCTCATCTCCTGTCTTGCTGGCGAGCGCCAGCAACGGAGTGATGGCTCCCGCGCTGCCAGAAAGCAAGTCGTGGGCCTCGTCCACTGCAGCGGCTGCGGGAATCTGGTCCGCCAGTTTGCGGGCGCGCAGCAAACCATCGCCGCCGTCCAACCCCCAATGCGCCAGCACAACATAGGTCCAGATCTGCGAGCCAAGCCCGAGATACGCGCCGGGTGGAAGGGGCCTGACCTTCCGCCCTTCGTCTGCCAGACGTTCCCGCTTGGCCTCGCCCAGGTGCAACGTATGCAGCGCCGCAGCAAACAGCCTGTCAAGTTCATGAATGGAATCGGCGCGCCCAGCTGCTGTTTCGCGCAGATAAGCGCCCAGCAACAACGTGAGCCCCGAGATCCCGTTGTAGAGATCCTGCTGCAAAGGCTGCACGGACCAGCCGGTTGCAGTAAGCGCCGGTGCAATCCAAGCCACGCTGCCGTCATCGGCATGAATCGCATTTGTGCCTATGGATTGGACGATCTGCGCGGCTTGCCGGCGGCGACGCGCTTCCAGATCGCCGCCGCGCCCACTCGTCTGCAATACCGATGTCCCATGAGACTTCCAGCCGTCATTGATGTAAGCGCTCACCAGTGACGCTTGGATGACATTTCGCTCGAGAGCGAAATCCGCACTGCGCCAATCCGCCAGTGCAGCTTCAACCAAGTGACAGGGCGGAAGCCAATATGTGCCGCGCGGCCCGTGCAAGCGACCTTCGCGCGCCACGGCGGAAAAGTATGGGATATCGCCCTCCAGCAATTCGTCGATCTCGGCATTGATGACCGCCGGATCGCTCGGCGCCACGGGGAGGTTCGCGGCCATTTTCTCCAACAGTCCAAAAGCGCGCTGCCGCGCCGGTTCGGGGTTATGCAGCGATACAGGATGCCATAGCATCCGGCCGATCTCGGCGTAGACCTCAGTCCCACGCAGCACCACGCGGATGCGGCAATCCTCGAACACTCGCAGCCGCGGCCGCAAGCTGCCGGCAGCATCCAGGCGCTGCAGCGTGGCGGTTAATTCATCAAACCCGCGCAGGACTTCTGGCCAGTATTCGGCGAGCGCCGGCCGGGGACTGGGATGATTTTGCGACACCGGCGCTTCAACAAGCATGGGGCCGACATGCGCTTGGTCGGAACCAGCGTCAAGGATTCCTTGCTGCCGCTGCATCGGCTGCTGTCCGGGGAGCATGCCCACAGCGGAAAGGTCAACGCCGCGCCAACCGAGACCCATTCCGCGACCCGGCAACAAGCCTACACTCAGTACCGTTCGAGCCATCAGTTCGCCGGCACGGTCGAACGCCCCTCCGTAGCCAGATGGCGACGGCGGAATTTTGGGCGTGAAAAGGGTTTCACAGTCGACGACCACAGGGCTCCCGCCATGGGCGATCACATTTTCAGCGTGCAGATCACTGCCGCTGAGCAACCGCATGAATGCCAGCAAGTGGCCGATGCCGCGATAGAAGCTAAGCAGTTCCTCGTTTCCTGCCGCGAAGCGGTGGGGCACAAATTCGACCCACCCGTAATCGCCACAGTCCATGGCCTGGGGGACGCGGACACTCAGCGCGCTACCATGTTCGCCGGCAAGCCCGGCGATGAAGCCGCGCAGCGCGTTGTCGATTGCCAACGAACGCGGCTTATAAACAACACGCCAGCCCTCACCGCGCGCAATTGCCACGGTCGACCCATCGCGATGGCTGTCACCGGCTCCGAAGCTGAGTTCGTTCAGCTCGCCCGGGTCACCGGCGCACAGATCTTGCAGCCGGCGCCGATCCGTGATCCAACGCTGCGCGAAGCACAGCGTTGCCGTGCACCGCTTCTGCACAATCGCGCCTACTTGCCATAATAATGAGGGGTAATGAGTGGCTAAGTCGTCCCAGAACGACCGCTGGGACGAAAGCTCAAGGAATTGCTGCCAACGCTGTTCCGAGCTCTCGCCGCTTAGCCGCCCCGTTTCTCGCGCGGCGTTGAGCTCCAGAACGAGCAACCGGCTGACTTTACTGTGCAGGACTGTGTAAAGCGATTCCCGCGTTGCATGGGTGATAACATCGCGCTCTCTCGCACTCAATCCTCCAGCGAAAGAAAGCTGGGTTGCCAGTTCGTCCAGAGCAGGCGAGACCAGGCAACCCAGTGACTTATCGAAATGACGCCACGTCATGGCAATTTAGCAGCAAGGATGCGTGAGCGAGCCGGAGCAAGAAGAGTAACCGGTGTACAGACCAAGTTCGTCAACGATATCTGCTTCTGCGAACTCCCCAGAAGCAAATAGCGGGCCTGCGGGACTATTCTGTGCTCCGCCATTGCGCCAGTGCGCGACCAGCGCCGCACCACTTAATGTGTGATTCATGCTATTTTCCTCCTTCCGTCTTAAGATATGACGGATTCTTTCATCCCAAGCTATAACGGGAATGTCATGCACACGTCAAGCCCCATTTCGGGCTTTGAATTCCCATTTTGGCACTGCTCCTCGTACTCCGACATGTTCTTTTGAGAGCATGAGCAGGAGCGCGATTGGCATGGGCATCGCATCGACGAAGCAAGCACTTATGTCGAAGCCGCGCTTAACGTTGAATAAGTCGGCGCGAAAAAGCGCTCGCAAGCACAGAGAACGTCTTCTCTGTGCTTGCTTCGCGGACATGGACATTTCTATCGGTTCACGTTGGAAGAGCAGTTGCTTTACTTGGTTTGCTTTTCTATCCTGCACTGCATCCCATGCGCGTCACCCGGGTTCGGCAAATTGATCTTCTCCGGACGCGCCTCTTCCATGGGGCGATTGCCAAAGGAGCGCAGGCGGTGGTGGATGGAAAGCTGGATTACAAGCAGGCGTCGATACTGGGATATTACCTGCAACTGGCGCTGAGCAACGTGGGCCGAGTGGATTTTAAAGAAGAGCCGGAAACGGTGGGGGGTTTAGCCGCAGATTCATCCAGATTCAACGCAGATCGGAAGAGAAAAGGCCGGCCAGGCGGCGAGAGTGGGTCAGATCTTTGACAATCGAATAGAGACGATGTCGGGTTGAGGCGTCGAACCCTGGTAAGACCGTTTTGCTCGCGATCGACACAACCCATTTGACTCTCCCCTGACCACCGTGTAAGCTTAAAACCGTAAATGCACCAATCGTTCACCAATCCGGCTTCCGCAGGCAATATGGCTATGTGTTGCTGTATGTGTATGTGTACAGGTGAGCGGCCGGTGTTGAGCAATTTTTCTTAGATTCACACTCAGATTCAACCACCGGGGCCGCTCAAAACGAGCGGCCTTTTGGTTTTTCAGGCTGCTCACGGGACTTGGGCGACTCCTTCAGGAAAAGAGGAAGGCATGTCAAAGCTAAAGCAGCCAATCGCAATCTACTATGAACACCCGCACTGGTTTGTGCCGCTCTTCAAGGAACTGGAGCGGCGGGGAGTTCCGTTCGTCCGCATTGATGCGGCCCAGCACCACTTCGATCCGGCACACCTGAACGGTGAAGGCGGATATTCGCTGATCTTCAATCGCATGAGCCCGTCGGCTTATCGCCGCGGCCACGGCCAGGCGATCTTCTATACGTTGTATTACCTTGACCATCTGGAGCAGCGCGGCAAGCGCATTGTGAACGGCCAAAAGGCATTTCGCTATGAGACGTCGAAAGCCCTCCAGTTATCGCTGCTGGAATCGCTCGGCCTTCCCTACCCGAAGAGCCGCGTGATCAACCACCCGGCGGACGCCGTTGAGGCTTCTGACGGCCTGCGTTTCCCGATCGTAGTGAAGCCAAACATTGGCGGTAGCGGCGCCGGTGTAACCAAGTTCAATACGCGCGTGGAACTGGAAGAAGCCGCGAAAGCCGGCACGCTCGATCTTGGCCTGGACTCAACCGCCCTGGTGCAGGAATTTATTCCGGCGCGCGGCGGGCACATTGTTCGGGTGGAAGTCGTCGGCGGAAAGTTTCTCTACGGAATCAAAGTCCACCTGACCGGTGAAACCTTTGATCTCTGCCCCGCCGATATCTGCAAGACCACCGGCGGCCAGGAACTGGCGCGCGGCGCCTGCCCCGTGGACGCCCCAAAGACCGGGCTGAAAGTGGAAGGTTACACCCCGCCGGACGACATTGTGCAGCAGGTGGAGCGCATCATGCAGGAGGCGCGCATTGAGGTCGGCGGCATTGAGTACATAGTCGACGACCGCGACGGCAAACTTTATTTTTACGACATCAACGCGCTTTCCAATTTCGTTGCCGACGGACCCAAGGTCATTGGCTTTGATCCGTTTGTCCGGCTAGTCGACTTTCTGGAAAAGGAGGCTGCGTAATGCGATACGGATATTGGCTCCCCGTTTTTGGCGGCTGGTTGCGCAACGTGAAAGATGAGCAGATGGAGACAAGCTGGCCTTATGTCAGCCGGCTGGCGCGCCGCAGTGAAGAGATTGGCTTCGACCTCACGCTCATTGCCGAGCTTAACCTGAACGATATCAAAGGCCCGGAAGAGCCGTCACTGGACGCATGGTCCACGGCGGCGGCGCTGGCTGCGGTGACGCATCGGCTTGAACTGATGGTCGCCGTGCGCCCGACATTCCACAATCCCGCGCTGCTGGCCAAGCAGGCGGCAAACATCGATCACATCAGTAATGGCCGCGTTTCGCTCAACGTCGTTTCTTCATGGTGGGCCGACGAAGCCCGCAAATACGGCGTGCACTTTGACCAGCATGACGATCGCTACGCCCGCACTTCAGAGTGGCTCGACGTGGTGGACAAGGCATGGAAGCACGATCACGTAAATTACGAAGGCAAGTATTACAAGGTTGAAGATCTGGTCTTGCAGCCGAAGCCGGTGTCGCGTCCGCGCCCGGTCATTTATGCCGGAGGCGAATCAGAAGCGGCCAAGAACCTGATTTCGCAGAAGTGCGATGCCTACGTGATGCACGGCGATCCGCCGGAGAAGATCCGCGAGAAAGTCCGCGATCTTTCAGCGCGTCGCGAACGTTGGGGTCTGCCGCCAATGCAATTCGGCGTAGCCGCTTACGCGATTGTCCGCGACACCGAACGCGAAGCCCGCGAAGAACTGCGCCGCATCACGGACGTCCGGCAGAACGCCGCCGGCTACCAGAATTATCAGCAATGGCTGGCCAACACGCAGTTGGAACAGCGCGTGTCACTGGAGGATTACTCGGTATCGAACCGCGGCCTGCGCTCCGGCCTGGTGGGAACGCCGGAACAGGTGGCCGAACGCATCGAGGAGTTTGAAGATGCCGGCGCCGGCCTGTTACTGTTGCAGTTCAGCCCGCAACTGGAAGAGATGGAACGTTTTTCAAATCAGGTGATCCGGACCGGCGCACGCGTGCTGGCCCGCGCGATTTAATCCCGCACGCCAGGCCCGTGCGGTGTAACAAAGTTCGCGTCCCGCGAAACTGAAGCGATCGGCCAACCAGCCTCGCGATTGGCGCTGGTTGGCTGGTTGCTCCAGGCAGCAGACGAGCTCCATGCTCCTTCCCGGGAGCTCGTCTGCATGCAAAATTTCTTTTTTAACAGGCCATTTAAACCCATGCCACAACGGATTGCGTTAAAGGGCCTGAGCTGACCGCGACGAAGAAGACGCACCAAACATCCGTCGCGCATCATCCAGGCTTACCCGCGCAAAATCCGCAACCACCAGATCAGCGCCCGCAGCTTGCAACATTGCTTCTCTGCCGTCCGTGGCAATGGCTAGGCACTTCATTCCGGCAGTCTTCGCGGCGACAACGCCGGCAACTGCGTCTTCACAAACCAGAATATTTTCTGCATCCACCCGCAGACCCTGCGCCGCCCGTTGAAAAAGCGCCGGATCAGGCTTGCCTCTGGGGACGTCATCGCCGGTCACAATCGTGTGAAACCTTGTCAGCAAATCAAACCGGCGCAGCGTACCTTCGACCCGCCGGCGGCTGCCGGATGTTGCCACCGCCGCAGGCAAACCTGCGACTTCCGCTTGTGCCAGAAACCCCGCAAAACCGCGGACCAGCTTCAGTTCGCCCGCAAGTTTCTGAAACAAGTGTTCCTTTTCAGAGCCGTATTGTTGGATTTGCTCTGCTGTAAGATCGCCCATGAACCGCTGCAATATTTCGTCCCGTTTGGCGCCTTCCCGAACGAACAAAAGATCGTCATCGCTGACGCCTCTGCCCGCGGAACACAAGAATTCCTTCCACGCCCGCATGTGCAAGGGATGGCTATCGACTATGACTCCATCAAAATCAACGATAATCGCGGCCAGCATTCTCATTCCTCTATTTGCCACGGATTCCGGCGCGCGAGAGTCCCGGCCACGACTGCTGAGCAACGTGATAATTGGAAACGGTGCCGATATCCAGGAGATATTCAGAGATCGGGTAAGCTGCTATTTGTCCCACCAATTTCGGGAGTAGATGAAAGCCGATGTCCGCGGGCCGGAAATCTGGCAGCAAACCAAAAATCTCTTGCCGGGCGATCATCACACCAGAAAATGCCCAGTTGCTCCGCGGCCGCGCCGGCTTCTCCTCAAAGCTTTGGACTGTCGAGTTGTCATCCACACTGACAATACCGCAACGTGTTGGATCAGGGACTTGATAAATCCCGAGAGTGGCAGCAAGCTGCTTCTGCCGGTGAAAATCCAACATTCGTCGTAGATCGACGTTCGTCAACACGTCTCCATAAAGAACAAGAAACGATTTTTCTCCGGCAACAAAATCGCGGTTTTCCGCCAGAGTTCCAGCGCTGCCCAGCAACTGCGTTTCCTCCGCAATGTGCACGCGCACGCCACTTTTCTGTGTCGCTGCAAATTTTCTTACCGCTGCCGCGTGAGCATGCGCATTCACCAGAACGTCAGTGGTGCCGGCAGATCGGCAGTTCTCCAGCCAGATATTCAGAAGCGCGATGCCTTGAATCGGCAGCAAACATTTTGGAGTTGTATCGGTCAGCGGTCGCAACCGAGTGCCGTTTCCCGCCGCAAGGATAAATGCTTTCATCGGATAAGAGTGAATCTAGCGCGATGAGACAGCAAGCCTCGAACCAAGCTGCTTCCGTTTCCATTGCCAGGCCGAGCTGATGATTTCATGCAGCGAAGAGTGCTCAGGTTTCCAGCCCAGCTCCTTCATGATGCGCTGCGGACTGGCGCACAAGATGGCCGGATCGCCTTCGCGCCGTGCGCTTACGCGCAGCGCGATTGGCTGACCGGTGATTTCGGCGGCCGCAGTGCACACTTCCCTCACCGAATAACTTTGTCCCAGCCCGATGTTATAAGCGCGAATGCCAGGTTCCTTCAACCTCTGCAACGCGCAGATATGGGCGCCCGCAATATCGAGCACATGCACGTAATCGCGCAGGCACGTGCCATCCGGCGTGTCATATTCATCACCGTAGATGTTGAAGACCTTGCGTTCTCCGGCGGCAGCAACCTGCAGCAGCAGCGGGATGATATGCGTCTCAGGATCGTGTCGTTCGCCCAATTCTCTAGTCGCGCCTGCCGCGTTGAAGTAGCGCAGCGCGGTCACGCTCCAGCCATAGGCGTGGGCATACCAGTCAAGCACGCGCTCGAACATCAGCTTGGTTTCGCCGTATGCGTTGACTGGATTCTTCGGGTCATCCTCCTCAATGGGAAAGCGCTCCGGCGTCCCATACACCGCCGCTGACGATGAGAATACAAAGTTTTTGATGTCCGCGGCACGCAACACTTCCAGCATCACAATCGCCGACGCCACGTTTTGGTGAAAGAATATCCCAGGATTACTCACCGATTCCGGCACCAGCGCCTTCGCGGCAAAATGAAACACCGCGTCAAACCGGATGTGGCTCACCAGCGATTGCATCGCGCCCTGGTTGCCGATATCGACCTGAAAGAAAGCCGCGCCTGAAGGCACGGCATCTCTATGTCCCGTAGAGAGGTCATCCACGATCGTTACTGAATGGCCCAGGCGCAACAGTTCAGCGCAACAAACTGATCCCACATAGCCTGCGCCGCCTGTAACCAACACATTTGCCATTTGCTAGACTCCCGATGCCCGCAAGACCCGTCCTGGGGTCCTGATAAGTATTTTCACGTCGAACAACAGCGACCAGTTTTCAACATAAAACAGATCCATCGTGATCCGGCGATCATAGTCGGCTTCCTGATCGCCCTCCACCTGCCAGTAACCGGTCACGCCGGGTTTCATGCAACTGAAAATCCAGCCTGCATCTGCGTATCGTACGAGTTCTTGAGGAGTGATCATCCTGGGACCCACCAGGCTCATCTCTCCTTTTAGAACGTTCCACAGCTGGGGCAGCTCGTCCAGTCCAGTCCGTCGCAGAGCTGCACCGACTGGCGTGACGCGTGGGTCCTGTTTCAGCTTGAAGTTCACTTCGAATTGGCTGCGCAAAGTTTCATCACGGCGCAGGATCTCTTCGGCATCCACGCGCATCGTCCGAAGTTTGAAGGCATCAAACTCCCCTTTGGGACCAACAACGCGGCGTCGAAACAGCGCCGGGCCGCCATCGTAACGTTTGATTCGGAGTGCCAGCCAACCTGCAAGCGGTGCAGAGAGAACCAGAAGTACGACGGCCCCAGCGATGTCCATGGATCTTTTCAGGGCGCGGCTCCAGCGCCCAAGAGACACGCGCGAACAGGCGCTGGTTCGTTCCGGACTCGTGGCGGGAAAAGCAGGCACAGTTAGTCCCCGGCGATAGCCGTAGCCGCGGGGTTGGCCGCTGCCCGGGAAAGTAAGGACAGATCAGAATCCACCATCATTCGCACTAGTTCCTCAAATGTGACAGTAGGTTTCCAGCCAAGGACTTTCATCGCTTTTGTGGGATCCCCGGTGAGCGGATCGTTTTCCACGGGCCGCACCAGCGCGGGATCGATCTCCACATGTTCTTTCCAGTCCAGGCCCACGTGAGCGAAAGCAATCTCCACCAGTTCCTTCACGCTATGAGTTACGCCAGTGGCGATCACAAAGTCATCAGGCTGGGATTGCTGCAACATCAGCCACATCGCGCGAACATAATCTCCTGCAAATCCCCAGTCTCTGCGCACGTCAATGTTGCCGAGCTTCAGTTTGTCGGCCATGCCAGATTTGATCCGGGCCACTTGTTGCGACACTTTACGGGTGACATATTCCACGCCACGCCGCGGGGATTCATGATTAAAAGCAATGCAGGAGCAGGCAAACATGCCGTAGCTCTCTCTATAATTGATGGTTATGTGGTGCGCAAACAGCTTGGCTGCGCCATAAGGATTTCGAGGGCGAAGCCGGCTCAACTCCGTTTGCGGACCGCTATCCGCTTTGCCGAAGATTTCCGAACTTGAGGCTTGTAGGAACTTTGCCGCCGGAGCGCATCTGCGAATCGCTTCGATCATTCGCAGCGCACCCATGCCAGAGGCTTCCATGGTCAACATTGGCTGGTTCCACGAAATCGGGACAAAGCTTTGCCCGGCCAGGTTGTAAACTTCATCGGGCTTCACCTGTTGCAAGGCGCGATCCAGAGACGCCTGGTCGGTAAGCTCCGCTTCCACAAGGTGGACCTTGCTTCCGGGCAGCGCGGCGACGGCACGGTTTTCACGCGCGATGTTGCGAACGATCCCGTGAACTTCATATCCTTTTTCCAGCAGCAACTCAGCCAGGTACGAACCATCCTGTCCCGTCACTCCTGTTATTAAAGCTCGCATCCGAACGCACCTCTCACACGAAGTCAATTTGATTTACGGAGCAGAAACTAAGCGTTTTACGTGATGATATACCGAGATTGTCTCTCGTGCCGCTTTGTCCCAGGAAAAATCAGCGGCTCTCCTCAGGGCAGCGGATTTCCGTCGCTCTAGCTCCTCAGGACTACGCAGGAGCGCAACAAGAGCATCAGACATTCCCTCAACTTCGAACGGACCAAAGCATTGGGCGCCGTCGTCCGCGACTTCGGGCAGCGATCCACGATCGGAAGTAATCACAGGGCAGCCGCATGACATTGCTTCAACCAAGGGAAGTCCGAATCCCTCATAGAGCGAAGGCATCATGAAAGCATGAGCATGACGAAAAATTGCGGCCAAATCCGGCGTCTGCAGGTAGCCCGTCTGAACTAAATTCGGCTTATGGGCTAGCTCGCCTACGCCCTGCGTGTTCAACGCGTCGGGGGGGCCATAAACAACCGTTTGAAATTCCTCGCCCGCAATCTCTCGGGCAAGCTCTAATGCTTCAAGGGCGCCCTTCAGGTTCTTGGTGCGCCAGTTACCCGCGCTGGCCACAACAATGTACGGCGGCTTAATTCCAAACTTGTTGCGTAAGCGTTCCTCCTCTCCTGCCGTGCTGGCAGGATGGAACATTGCCCGATCTGCAGCCAGGTATACCGTCGATACTCGACTTGGTGCGACCTTGAGAATCTTCTGAATGTCGCGGGCCGTATGGCAGGAATCGGCGATAACATGCGCCGCGCGGCTTGCCGCCACACGATAGCCCGCTTGAACCATCTTCAGTTTCGGCCAGGGATAAACGGGAAAGAAAAAAGGTATCAGGTCGTGAATTGTTACGATCACCGGACACTGAAGCAGCGGCGCTGCATAAAATGGACAGTGAAACAGGTCGAGCTTGTCGTTTCTCGCGCGGCTCCGAAATTCGAGGGTTGCCAGGGGCGAGTACTTTCCGGACTGTACCGCCACAGGTTTCACGGAACAGTGTTCGAGTCCGGGAACGGGATTCGCGGGATCAACGTAAACGACCAGCTCACACCCCGCACGAACCAGTGCCGGCAGCAACCCAGCCACGTAGCTCCCTACCCCGGACTTGTTATACCAGCGGGCATCAAAGCCTACGCGCACTTGTCCCTCTCCACGTTCCCGATGGTACACTTCAGGCGAGATCGCATTTTATGGTCCTTCTGTTTCCATCACGTTCTGGGTTCTAACACGACGGGTTCTATCACGATTATGACTGCTCCAGCAACATCGGCGCCGCTGGCCGAAGAGATTGCCAGGATCAAATGGTTTCACTCCATGGACCTTGGCCCCGGTCTTGTCACCAAAGGCGTGATTGACGTCGCGCGCTCCCTGCGACAATACCAGCTCCCTGAAGACCTGCGCGGCAAAACATTCCTTGATATCGGCGCGTGGGACGGCGCATTCTCCTTTGAGGCGGAGCTTAGAGGTGCGCGACGAGTGCTGGCAACCGACTGGTTTATTTGGAAAGGCATGGGCTGGGGATCGAAAGAGGGCTTCGATACGGCAAGACGCGCCCTGGCGTCGAAGGTGGAAGACCTCACCATCGACGTCTATGACATTTGCCCCGAGCGAATCGGCAAATGGGACGTCGTCTTGTTTGCCGGAGTTCTCTATCACCTGCAAAACCCGTTGCTCGCCCTGCAACGTGTGGCCAGCGTGACCAGCGAGCTGCTGGTCCTTGAGACAGCGATTGATTTTCGTTTTTGCCGCCGCCCGGCGGTCGCTTTCTATCCCGGCCGCGAACTGAACGATGATCCGACCAACTGGTGTGCTCCCAACGTTGGCGCGTTAAAGTGCATGCTTCGTGCCTGCGGCTTTCGGGAAATTCGCGTCGTCCACAAGACTTCGGTTTTTAGTCAATTGCACACAGCCGTTCAGTGGGCCAAGAAGGGCGTTTCTCCCCTTTCCACGATTCAGCAGGGCCGCATAGTGGTCCATGCCCGTTTTTGACGTGGGCCAGTCACGGCATCTTCACCACGCAATACTGCTTGCTCACGTATCCCGATTGAGGTTCCTGTGGCAGGTATTGAAGGTCCCCGCAAAATGAGGGGTCAACTGAATTGGTCAGACGCACGTCTACTACTTCCGCTCCGCTGTTCCGCAGTACGCTCCTAATTTTCGATTCGCTGATGCAATGCATTTCCATGCTGAAGGGCCTGGCAATCCCCAGCAAGGATTGCACCCTGGCGCGTATCGCCAATTTCACGCGCAGCTTTTTGATTGCGCTTTCGCGCAAGCCGTCAGGAAGCTGAAAAACAAACACTCCGCCGGGTTTCAGTACCCGGATCAGCTCCACTATGTATTGAATGGCGTATTTTGCCGCGATGTGCTGAAGCACGATGCTGGTATAGATGAAGCCGAAATAGTTGTCGTCGCAGGACTCCAGACGGTCTTTCTCATTCAATACAAACCGGCATCGCGGAACGTCATGGTTGAACTCTCTGGCCAGATTGATCATCGTAGGTGAAATATCCATTCCCCAGCATTCTGGGAAGTGTTCCGCAAGCGCTCGCGTCAACCGGCCTACGCCGCAGCCGAAATCGAGGACCGGCGACTTCCGGTCAACGCAAATGCCAACTTGGCCGATGCAACCCAGCACCACCGCCACTTCATGCCTGCCAGTGGCAAACAGCTCTTCCTTGTTCCACTGCCTATTTTGTTTCCGAGGATCGGTGCAAATGGCATACAAGGGGTCGGCCTGCGCCAGGCCTTCCCAGTTGCGCTGCAGCTCACGAAGCCACTTCATGGCTTTCGAGCGACCATCCAGATCGTGTCGTAACGATTGACTCTCAGCGATCCATACAGCATCCGGTGCAGCGTGTAATAAGCGCTGTCCGCTAACCGGCGCAGGCCAGCCGAGACATAATAAGGATCGAGCGACTCCTCCACCACGTTCAAGCCTGACGTTTCCAGAAGCCGGCGCAGGACCGCCGGCGCGAAGTGCGAGAGATGTATTTCACGCGATGCTCCGGCCCGCGAGATTCCCAGGACTGGGCTGAATTTCTGAAATGGCCCAAGCCCCAGCTTTTTTCCCAGCTTTTTGATTTTTGAACCCCAGGCCAATACATCGTTGGGCACAGCGATCACCAGCACACCGTTCGGCTTCAGTAAATTCCTGCACCGGGCGACCAGGCTTGCCGGATCGGGCACGTGCTCCAGCACATGAAACAATGTGATGTTGTCGAATGAACTTACGGGCAAATTGAGGTCAGCAACTTGTCCGCCAAGAAGTTCTATCCCGTATTTCTCCCAGGCAATCCTGATCGCGCTGGCCGAAACTTCAGTTCCAGCAATCTTCGTGAAGAAGGGTCGCGCGTGGTGAAGAAATTGTCCAATACCCGCTCCGATGTCGAGCACGCTGCCCTCGGACCGGTGCGGCAAAAGCTTTCGCAGCCTGCGCTTCCACAGATCATCGCGCGCATGCTCCTCTTCAAGCCAGGAATCATACTTCCCTGCGTGCGAATAAAATGCAGCTACCTTTTCACTTGAAGGCCGGGGGCTGTCAAATACATATCCGCAGGAATCGCAGCGGCAGAGATTAAATTCCGCGTCCACATTCTGAATGCGATCACTGCCGCAAATGTTGCAGGATACGACAACTTCCAGTCCCGTTTCAATCGCGATCGCCAATGCATTGCTGCCGTTGGTCATTGTTGTGCCCAGGCCCGGGTTGGGCCCGCCCGTACGCCCGACATCTGCGCTCTAAGCATTCCGAGAATAAGAAACAACAAGGCCGTCACCTGCGGCGTGGTGTGAAAAAGATAATCGACCAATCCGTGCACTAGCACACCACAGATCGCGGCGAAGGTGGCGAAACCAATGATCCTGCCGAACTCGTCATGAGAAGTCCGGAATTGTTTTAAGGCCGCGCGCAGTGAGCACATCAGCAGGAAGGAAAAAGCCGCAACGCCTACCAACCCGGTCTCCGCCAGCAGTTCCAGATACAGATTATGGGCATCGCCCGTCCAGCCATCCGGCAGGTTCAGCAGACCTCCCATCAGCCCGCGAAGATTGCCGAACCCGATGCCGAACATGGGCGAACGGGCAAAAACCGTGAAAGCTCCACCCCAGATCGCCAACCGCGATACCGTCGTGAAGTCGTCGATCTCTCCTAGCCGCTGAAAAAAGAACCCTGCCACCACGCCGGCCAACAAACATGCGACCAGAAGGATTGCGATGCGTCGCATTCTCGCCTTGCGGTCCGGGGCCAGCAGATATGCGCTTGCCATGAGCATGGCGGCGTACGCCACAAGTCCGCCCCGGCTCTGCGTGAGCAAAAGAGCCACGCTTGCGAAAGCCAGACACCATTTGCTAAGCGTTCGGAGAGTAGCATCGCTTCCGCGCAAGGCAAAGCCAACGCAGAACGGCGCTACCAGGTTGAGATAGCCGGCCAGCCCATTGTAGTGCTCCAGAAACGAAGTGATCCGTCCCGACCATGGCGGTATCTGCTGGATCTCTTCCTGGACAGGATAGAGAACGTCATATAAAGCGGAGTAGCCGCCAATCATCACCTGGTAGAGACCGAAGAGCGCAACGGCAATAGTGGAAACCATCAAAACCTTCAACAATGCGCCGGTGTCCCCGTGCGTTTGTATCCAATCCGTGATGACGTAATAAAAACAGACGTACGAAGCCAGACGCATGAGTTCGCGCTCCGCATCCAGCGTGAGCGGCCCCGCCAACGCCACTGACGCAACCGCAATCGCAAAATAGGAAAGCATTGCCCGGGTGAGCCAGTGCGACCAGAGCCATTCGCGCAGATCTTCACGATGGCTCAACCTATACACGATAACGCCGCCGAAAAAGCTAAACCTGACCAGGGTGCTCAGGTCGCGAATGGGAAAGTCCCAATTAAGGAAAGGCGTGATTGGCAGGAAGAACACGACAACGGGCAGCAAAGGTTTGAAGCGCAGCGCAGCCAGGACAAACACCAACCCGCCGACCGCCAGCGGCAGCGCCAGGGGGCTCAACAGTGCCGCGACAGCAAGCCCCAGGACGACCGCAACGATCAACAGCTCCTCGCGCAGGCCGGGCCGCTGTTGCGGAATCGTGCGTGATGTCGCTGGAAATTCCATGTGCCTCTATTACGCGCGTCCTGCTCCCGCCGTTATCAGGACTTCCAGTGTCTTTTTCGCACAACGCTCCCAGGTAAACTCCTGCGCACGTTCGATCCCGTTTTGTCGCAGCCGTTGCCCCAGTTGTGGATCGTGCAGCACAGACCGCATGCACAATGCCATTTCTTCGATGGAAAGCGGATCGAAGTATGCAAGCGCATTTCCAGAAATCTCCGGCAGACATGATGTTCGCGAAGCCACGGTCGGCACGCCGCACGCCATGGCCTCGACCATCGGCAGCGAAAAACCTTCATACAACGAAGGCACCACCGCCAGGCTCGAACCCTTGATCAGCAGCGCCAGATCGGCATCCGGCAGGATGCCCGTAAAAATCACCCGCCCCTTGCCTTTGCCATACTTCGCCGCATCCATGATCTCTTGCGAGCCCCATCCCGATTGACCCGCCAGGACCAAGTCGAAATCCAAACTTCTATCAAGCGCCAGCATCATGCGGAACGATTCAATTAACCGCTTGAGATTCTTGCGCGGCTGAATGGTCCCATGATGCAGCAGGTAAGGCTTTTCGATCCCCATCCGTGAGCGCAGCGATGCGAGGGCGCCAGCGTCCACAGGTTCGGTATTAAAAAACGTGGCGTCGCAACCATCGTGAATCACGGCAATTTTCTCTTCCGGAACGCGCAGCAGCGTCACAATATCTCTCTTGGAGCACTCTGACGATGTGATGATCGCCCGGGAAAACCTGGCGCAGCCCTTCATCAATAAGCGCTGGATTGTACTCACTTTTTTCGAATGCGACGGCATGGTGAACGGCGTCAGGTCATGGATAGTGCATACCACGGGCACTGGCCCTACTGGCAGGGTGGCAGCGGTTGGAAGAAACATCACGTTGGCGTGCAAACGCGCGGCGGACATGCCAGCGCCACCAAACCGCCACAGGCGGTCGTGATCGAGCAGCCGCGAAGCATGCAGTGAGAAGTTCTCCACAGGCGCGATCCTGGCCGCGTCATTGCCATTCCTCTCGGAAGAAAAGAGCGAAAACCGCACGCCGCTGCTCCCGAGTTTCTTGAACTCGCGAATCAGGTTCTGCGCATAGACGTACGTCCCCTGGCAGCGAAAGCGGCTGGCCAGCGTCCATGAATCCACTGCGATTTTCACAGCACAACTCCCGCGGCCCGCGCCTTGCCCGGTACCATGTGGGCAACTTGCTCCACCACAGCCAGGGTCTCTTCCGCGCAGAGGTCCCAACTGAATTGTTGAGCGCGTTCCTTGCCTCGACCGCACAGTTCGGCCCGCAGATCGTGAGAGTGCAGGGTTTCTCGCATGCATTCCGCCAGCTCCTCAACGGAATACGGGTCAAAATAGCGTAGCGTTCCGCCAGAGATTTCCAGCAGGCATGAACCGCTGGACGCGATTGTGGGAACGCCACAGGCCATGGCTTCGACCATCGGAAGGCAAAAGCCTTCATAGAGCGACGGAATGACCTCAAGCGTCGCTCCGCGAAGCAGCAGAGACAAGTCCATGTCACTCAACGGTCCGGTAAGCAACACTCTGCAGCGACTGTCATGATCGTCACGGGCAGCCGCGACAGTTTCTTCAAATTGCCATGCCAGCGGGCCCGCCAGCACAAGATCCAAGTCCAGATTTCGATTCCGAGCGAGCATGAGCCGATAGGCTCCAATCAACCGGGACAGATTTTTTCGCGGCTGAACGGCGCCGTGGTGAAGGATGTATGGCCGTTTGATTCCTATGCGACCGCGCAAGCCCGCAAGAGAAGCCGCGTCCGGGGGAGCATCATGGAAGAGTGAACGATCATAGCCTTCATAAACTACATGAACCTTCGACAGCGGCACGCCACACAAGCGCACGATGTCCCGCTTGGAATGCTCTGAAACAGTGATAATCGCAGCCGACGATTTCGCTGTATGCATCAGGAAGAACTTGAGCAGAAACGCAATGCGCCGGGGAAAACACGGCATCACCATCGGCGTCAGATCGTGGATCGTTGTCACGGTCGGAAGCAGCGAACTGACAGCCACAGAAGCACCGTTAGGATTAAGCATGATGTCTGCGCCATCAAGAAAGGCTGCTGCGGTTGCGCCGCCATAGCGCCAGAAGCGGTCGAATTTCATCAAGGATGTCTGACGCGGGGAAAAATCTGGCGTCTCCGCAAGAGTATTGGCGATCGATTCCTTTTGTACGGGAAGGAACGGCCTGATCTGCATGCCGCGTGACGGCCCAACGCGGCGCAGCGCCTCCAGCAAGTTGCGGGTATATACTTGGATTCCGTGATGGCTGTAGCGCGATTTCAAAGCTGACGCGTCGACCGCGATCTTGAGCAAACCGTTAGCGCCTGCGGCGTTCATGCGTATACCGCTTTGGGTACAGGCAGCTGCAATGCCTGACGATAAACTGCCAAAGTTTGTTTCGCGGTGTCGGCCCAGTTGAAGCGTTGCAGATTCTGACGACCCTGTTCAATGAGCAAGGTCCGCACAGAAGAATCAGAAAAAACGCGGCTTAGCGCGCTCGCCATCTCCTCCGGCTTATGAGGGTCGAAATACAGCGCTGCTTTGCCGGCCACTTCGGGCAGCGACGTCGCGGAGGAACACACCACCGGAGTCCCGCTGGCCATGGCTTCCAGCACCGTAAAACCAAAGCCTTCATAGAATGAAGGACAGGCATACACGCGTGCTGCCGAATAAAGTGCGCGAAGGTCGGCTTCTTCCACGAAACCCGTAAAGATGACGTCAGGCGCAATTCCCAGATCCATGGCAAGACGGCGCAGAACAATATCGCCGTCAGCCATGGGTCCTGCGATCACGAGTTGTGCCCGGTGGCCCTCTCGTCGAAATTGCCGGAAAGCTCGCAACAGGCCCGCGTGGTTCTTACGCGGCTTGTAAATGCCAACGCAGAGGATGTAATCGCGATCAATGCCGTAACGGGCACGCACAGCCTCAAGACTGCCAGGCTTCGTAATCGGGCGGAAAGCTGGATCCACGCCGGGATAGACCATATCAATCTTTTCCGGGTCAGTATGCAAGTAGCGGACGATTTCATCCCGGGAATACCAGGAATCGGTGATGATGCGCGTGGCCGTGCGGGAGCAGGCATGCATCATGGCGCGGTAGTAGAGCCGTCCGGTGCACGAGGGCAGATCCTGCGGGCAAGCTAGATAGATTACGTCATGAATGGTAGCGATCGCCGGACACGGCCGGAGAAGCGGCAGCAAAAAATGGGGAGAGTGCAGCAGATTGACTTTGTGACGGCCAAGAATCCGCGGCAATTCGATCTGCTCCCGAAAAGAATAATACTTCAGCGGCGGGCAAATCTTTTCCGCATTCGGGACATTGACCATACCTTCTCCGCCTGGTGGCAGGACCAGAAGATATTCGTTCTCAGGCGCCAGGGCGGTGATGGACTCGGCGAGGCACTTCATGTACCTGCCAATTCCCGGATTGCCGATTCTGCGCAAGTCAAACGCGATCTTCATGCAAAGCCCTAAAAAGATGCTGCCCGGGCCAGCAGCGTATTGGCGGTTTCCGCTGCCAGGCTCTTCCGTACGGCGGTAAAAATCGAGTGCATCGCGGCATGGTGCAGGTCTTCAACAATCTGGACGTTGTCTGAGGGAATAATGGCGCATACGTCACACAGCGCCTTCATTCGCCCGCCCTCGCCGCCGGCAAGCCCCACGGTCATGGCGCCGTATTCCCTTGCGGTCTCCAGCGCAAGCAATACGTTGGCAGAATCGCCGCTGGTGCTGATGGCGAAAGCGACATCCCGCGGCTTGATAAACGTTTTAAGCTGTTCGGAAAAGATCCTCTCGTACCCGTAATCATTGGCCCATGCGCTGATAAGAGAAACATTGTCGGTAAGGGCCATCACCTTTGGGCGCCGGGTTGCATCCAGGCCGACCGCGCCCTTGTTGATGTCGCACATCATGTGCGAAGCGCTGGAGGCGCTGCCGCCGTTGCCAAAAACATAGACAGTCCTCTGTTCCCCGAACGCATGCAGAAAGATTTCGACAACCCGGGCGATAGAACCATAGGGCAAACGCGGAATCAGATTGGTGAGTTCCTGGAAATATCGCTCAATGGATAGACCCACGTTCTGGTGAAATTCTCTTTCTCGCCGTTCGTGTTCGGGAGGCATGCGCTCTCCTAGTCGGAATTTTGTCCAACGACAGCTTCTATCTTGCTCTGCCCCGCAGCTTTCCCAGGACGGCCCTGCACTCCCCTGCAACATCAGCGGCCAACAAACGATAAGGATCATCGATCGGAACTTGTTGCCACCGATACCTGCCCACTACCCAGAAGCAGGCCAGTACCAAGGCCCCCAAGACGCTGCCCGCAACAATCAGGCTCCGAATTGGGCTGGATCTTTTTTCCGGCGCTACGCCGGCGTCCATCACGCGGACGATCGGAAGTTCTTTGGCTTCCTGTATTCTGGCCATTTCGAATTGCTGCGTCACAAAAGCATAGACCGCTTCCTGAATCTTGGCTTCGCGGTAGAGGTCCGCGTAATGCGACCCCAGTGCCGGCAACGTGTCCATGGAAGGATACGCAGACCAGCCCGCGGCCGTGTCCTGCCCTGCGGCGTTGCTGCTGTGGCCTACCAATTTCCTGAGTTGCGACTCCAACTCCGCCATCCGCGCTTTGAGAGTGCGCACACGAACATTGTCGTTAGAATAAATCTGCTGCAAGCCTTTTAGCTCGGTTTCACTGGCAATGAGTTCGCCCTGCATGCGTGCCGCGGCATCCATCAGGACACGCCCCTCATTCTGGGGATCGACCATGGAATTCTTACTGGTGAACTGGCTCAAGGCCGCGCTTGCGCGGGCCAGGTCCTGCTTTGCAGCAGCAAGCCGGTCCTCAAGAAATTGCCGTTCACGGTGCGCCGACGACGTGTTGAGATCGACGGCAAGCCTGTTTAACTCCTCAACGTAAGCATTGGCGATCTGGGCGGCGACTTTTGGCTCATAGTCAGTGACCGTAAGCGTGATGACGCCGCTTTTCCTGTCTTCCTCAATATCGGTAAATCTGGCAAGCTTTTTGCGGGCTTCAAAGTAAGTGCTCTTGCCGTAGCGGGAGCGGAGGTCAAACCGGTTGATGAGGCGGTCCTGGACCGTGCGGCTTTTCAGAACTTCCACAAAGAATGCCCCCGGCGTCTTAGCGCCCAGCAAACTCGCGGCATCCAGGCCCATGCCCATGCTGGAATTGTCAGCGCCGCCGATCGCCTTGCTCAACAGACCCATCATGGAAGTGCCGCCGCTATTGCTGGAATTCTCGCCGGGAACAAATCTCACCGCGGAGGTGTAATGCGATGGGACAACGTAAGCCAAAACAATGGAAGCCAGCAGTGTCTTCCAGGCCACACCCCAGAGAAAGCGGCGCGAGCGCCACAACACCCACAGCTTCTCACCTTTCTTGTCTTCCAGATCAGGCGCGGCGGGCGGATATCGCTTCTCCAGTTCGGGATGAATGGAGGGGGCATAGATAGGTACGGTTGCCGGGCCCCTAGCTTCCACGTTTCAGTCTCCAATGCGGCCAATATGTTAATTGAAAGGAGGTGGTGAAATCATTCTGTTTTTTTCCGGCGCTCAACAACGGAAAATTCCACCACTCGTATTGCAAAAAAGTGGAAAGCGAGACACGCGGAGTGAGGCTCCATTCGGATTTGAAGTGAATGTCGCGCAGATTTCCGCCTTGCAGAAACATGCTATCGGCAATTTCACTGCGGTAGCCCAACGATAGCGTTTTGTCAGAAGCAACCCAGTAGGTGGTGTCGGCCCGCATGGCGATTCCCTGCCGCCCAACCGTGGCATTACCCAGAATGTTGCCTTTGTTGGTATAGCCGTCTAAATAACGGTCATTAAAATAGAAAAAACCGCCTTGGGAACTCTGAATCAGTCCCGGCAGGTTGGTGTAGGCGGCTTCCACGCGGAAGTCGAGATGCGCAATTCCGGGGACCTGCGAGAGATAAAGTCCCGGGTTATGCGCGGCGCGGCGTGGATAACCAATGGGAGAAATTTCATCCTCCACAAATGAGTCGTCGTATAAGGTCAGCCATTTTCTGAACCCCGGAATGCGGTAGGTGAAATCGAAGGTGGAACGACGATCGCCCGGATCGGAGCCCCGGCCAAAAGAATTTGTCGTAGAAAAGAGCGAATGCTTGAGCGATCCCAGAGTGACCGGGAAATCCGCTCCGCCAAACAACCCAGTGCGCCCCACGCCAAACTCAAAATTAGGCGTGGGCTTAAAGTTGACTTTAAAGCCATTCACCATGGGCTGCTTGGGGAGGGTCCGGCCAAAGGAGAATACATCTCCAATGGCTGGATCCTGAGTGCTCATCCAATGGTCGCCGGTCAACTTGCCTATCCAGAATTCGGTGCGGAATGGCCCCAGCAGTCCCAGGAAGCTTGGCAGCTTGTCCGGATGAGTCTGATCGACGCGAAGCATGTAAATGGGTTCGGCATTATTGCTCCACAAGAAAGGATCCTGTGTAGGGCCGAGCCACAATGTCTGTTTTCCAAAGGAGGTCTGCCAGCCTTTGATGTTCAAGGAAAGATAGGCGTCGAGCAGACGAGGCTGATTAAAGGCCGGCACGGGAAACGCAGGCTGCGGGCCCTTGAAGTCGGCAATCTGGATCGCATCCTGCACCGACTGCGAAACCGCAGGCGCGGAGGGAGCGTGTTCATACTCGCCACGCACGTAAAAGGCCAGGGCGCCGGCAGAGCCGCTGGAGGAAAATCCCGCCAACCCATTTGTTCCATGCTGATAAGGCCGGCCGTAATCATTCACGATGGTCTGGCCAAAGTGATAGCCGTCCGTAAGCGGAGTGCCGGAAATTGGCGTTATGCGAGCATAGACTGAATCCAAGGCGATGTAATCTGTCTGCTGTCCATTCAACTCAGTGGCGAATTCACGGGCCAGGGCGGAATAGAGACGCCAGGCTTCGTCGGGATTGGACTCATCCACTTCGCCCGCTACTTCTTCCAGCAGCCGGGAACATTCCGCACGCGTCCAGGGCCTTAGGCCGGCGATCCCGCTATTGAGCACACCCAGTGCGGCAAGGCGATCAAATGCGGGATAAACCCAACTATCGATCGGGACATAAGGCGAACCGCGTTCCGCCAGGGGAAATCCTTCCCCGACCGGCCCAGGCTCACGGACAAACGTGCCATAGCCCGCGCCCGGCAAGTCAGGATCGTGATGCGCCTTGTAAACCTGCCTTCCGATCAGCCATCCCATGGCGCTCCCTACAACCACATCACTGGGAAAGTGGTCCCGGCCCGATACACGCGCGGCACTGACCGTGGTGGCGAGCCCGTAGGCAAGAATCTGAGTAAACGGACCGGGATACTCATGCGCCAGAACACTGGCGGCAGACCATGCGAGCAGAGCATGCACTGAAGGAAACGATGAATTGGATATCGAAGTGCTGTTGAAGAAATCGCCTTTGAAATTGCCGTCAGTGGGACGAGCCCTCTGCGTCACCGCCTTTAAGACTTCACCCACAACCAGGCTATCTGTAGCGGCCTCAACGGCCAGAATGCCGGTTTCCTTCTGATGATCGTCACCCCGGTATTTGCCCATCAGGTAAAGAACGCCGCTGCCACCGAGCGCAATACCTACACCTCCATTTGAGACCGTGCTTGAATGCTTGCCCAAAGTGCTGGTGCCCTGGATGCGTGATGTAAGCTCCGCATCGGCATTGAGGAGACCGGCACTCACACCGGCCAGCGGAACAATCCAGTTCAAGTCCTCGATGCGCGCCTTAAAGGGGCTCGTCCAGATATCCTTCTGGTCGTGTGCGAGATTGCGCAGGAACTTCACCGGGTTATCACTGGCTCGATGTGAATCGTCGGAAGCCTGTGGAACCGATGCTGGAGCAGGAGTTGGCGTCGGCGCAGCCCCGGAAGACGATCCTGTATCCGCCGATTGCCCCCACACTGTAGCGGTCATGAAAACGGTCAATAAAAATGCAAGCTTGCTGTTTCCCATTCGGATCAACTCATTCTCCCGGTTAGAACGTCCGTATCACGCTAACAGCAACAGCGGCCCCGGAAAGCAACGAAATCGACTGAGTGACGTTCTTGAAGATTCCGGCGCCGGCGCCCTTCTCTGGAACGAAGATGGTGTCTCCGGCTTGCAAGACAGTGCTCAAAACACTGCCGGACCACCATTCCCCGGAACCGCGACCCACCACGGTTCCATTGGCGCGGACCACAAATATCTCCTTCTTGCTGGCCAGCTTGGTCGGTCCGCCCGCCTGTTTCAGGTACCAGTTCGCGTGTCTGCCTGTGCTGAAGGTGATAGCGATGGGGTTATAGACCTGCCCTGCCACCATGACAAAGTTGGGTCTCTTGGGAATATAGAGCGTATCGCCCGGACGGACTTCAACGTCGGCCTGCGTGTTTTCCCATTTTTCGATTTGTGAGCTCACGTGGATCAACATGCGCCCGTTTGGCTGAATTTGCTTCAGTTTTGCGAGCAGCTGTTGACGCTCACGCTCCAGGGCAACCGCGCTGGTTCGTGACGAGCTGGCCGACGATGAGGATGTCCCTGTAGTGGAGGCTACATTCTGGGCCTGGATCTGGGTGACCATATCTTCACGGCTTTTGGCCGCCGCCTGCCGTACCTGGGCCCGATCCAGGATGGCGGCGTAAGGATAGGCTTCAGGGGAGAATCCGCCCGCCCGTTTGAGAATAGAACTGAGATGCTCGCCTCTTTGAATCCCATAGCGTCCAGGATGCATTACCTCGCCGCTGACGGAAATCGCGCCGCCAATATCATTCCAGCCGCCAATCTGCCGGATGGTCAGCACGTCGCCCGGCTTAAGCAAAACGTCAGTATCCGCTTCTCCCGCCAAAGCCCTGCCGATGGGAATATCGCGGTGGTCCAGATCGACGTGATCGCCATCAATCACGGAATAGCTGGTGAGGTCCGCCGCCTGCTGAAACGCACTGCGCTTGAAACCGCCGGACATGCGCAGGAGATCGGCTGCCGTCATTTTTTCCGAAAGCGGATATTCGCCCGGACGCAAGACCTCGCCGAAAATAGATACTTTGGGACCGTCAGTCTCATAGCGGCCAAAAATTCGGACGGTATCAAACGGCTCCAGGCTGGGAGCTTCGACCCGTTTGCTGAGCACATCGCGCACGTTGAAAGGAATGACGAAAGGAGTGAAATCGGGCGGATGCAGGCGCACGATCTCTGCGCGGTCAGCCGGTTCTGGCAAAAGGTCGTCGAAGGAAGCGATCAGATCGGTGACTTTAAAGCCATCTTTGTAGGAAAACTTTCCCGGGCGAAAGACGTGGCCTTCAAGATAAACTGCGCGATTGCTATATGGAAGAATCGGCAGCACGGTGACAACGTCGCCATCCTGGATGTGAAAGCGTTTGAACGCGTCTTCGGCAGCCTGGGCCCCGGCGCCGGCGCCCATGTTCACGCTCATCATCTCTTTACGCTCATGGGCCTGGACTCGCTCCACACGGATACGGCTCAGTTCTCCCGTTACCGGGACGCCACCGGCAAGGTCAAGAACCTGGTCCAGCGTCTGCTCGCGGCGTAGTTCGTAGATCGCGGGCCGGCGCACCTTGCCCGCCACAGTCACTTGCGGACCGATAGGAGGCACCAGGATGCTGTCGCCGGATTCAATGTGAACCTCGCCGGAACTCACGCCTTTCAGCATGAGGTCATAAAGATCGACTTCCTCAACCAGAGCCTTGCCGCGATAATGCTTGACGGTGCGATATGAACCCGTCTCCGTGGGGCCTCCCGCGGCGATGAGCGCGCTCAAAGCGGTAGAAAGCGAACTGATGTCATATGCGGCGGGATTTTTCACGTCGCCCACAATATACACACGCACAGTGCGCAGCTTGCCCAGCGTCACGTCCACGGAGATACCTCGCAACTGCTGGCGAAGCATTTTCTGGATCGTCTGCTGGACCTCGCCGAGAGTGCGTCCCGCGACTACCAGTGAACCGGCTTCAGGAATTGAAATGCGACCCTCGCGATCAACCGAGCGCTGAATGTGTTGCGAGGAACTCCCCCAATAATCCACCACCAGCTCATCGCCCGGCCCCAGGACGTAATCCGGGCCAACAGGAACGCTCAGCGGAGATTTATCCGCGGCGGCAGTGCTGTTGCGGAAAAGCGCCGCCCCGAAGCGTTCGAGTTTTGTCTCATCGATGACAACCTGGGTATAGAGGTCGCGCAAGGCAGGAAGGTTGCGCAATGGATATTCCGCCTGCGAAGGGGCCTTGCTGCTGGGCGGCTGCCGCCGCCTCTGACGTGCCTGCCCGTTCATGCCCTGCTGATTTCCCAAAGTCGATTGCCGCCCGGTTGTTCCCTGCCGCGGTATTGTCTGGGGAAACCGCTGCTGCTGGCCGTTTTGTTGGCCCTGTTGCTGCCCCGGTTGCTGGCTTGGCTGCGGGCCATTTTGCTGAGTCGTTTGCTGGCTTTGTTGTCCGAGTTGCTGGTCCGTCTGATCAGCAGAAGTCTGATCAGCAGAAGTTTGATCCTCCTGCTGGCCAGAGCCGAAACCACGCCTGGTCAATTCGTCGCTGGCAAGCTGGCGCACGCGGTCATCGGAGCGGATCTGGCTGAATAGCCGGTCATCCGTGATGTCGCTCGCGGAAACGTTATAGCCGCGGTCGCGAAGCTGGTTCACGATCTCTGTCTTCGCTTCGGCAAGTACATCCGGATTTTCCTGGAGAATCTGGATAATCTCGTCAGCGCTGAGATCGGATTCCTGAGCAATCGACTTTCCCGTAAGGGCGATACAGAAGACAACCAGCGCCACTAATAGACCGAGGCGCAGGCGGCTACGGATTAACGATGAGTTCAAATCACTTCCCCTTCAACACGCGATAAAAATAGTATGCATCCGGCGACTACAAGTGCCTGATCGGCTTACAGCGGAGACTCTCATTTTATTGCAAGGTACACGCGGAAGAATAGAAGCAACCACGGCATTTGTCCAACCGCAGGCGGGCGCCGCGGCAAATAGTAGCGTCCGGCAACTCTGCCGCGACATCTCTCTGTGCTGGAACAGGCATCCCATTTAGTAACCGCAGGTTTTGAAGAGTGATTCTATTCGCGACCGGAACATCCGGCCAGCGGAGTCCACAAGGAGCAGCTTTTATGCGCAAGATTTTATTCGCATCGTCCGTGTTTGCATTGTCGGTAGGACTTGCCACGGCACAAAGCACAGGTACAGGATCGGTCAGTCCGAGCCCCGGAATGGGAACGCAGACCGGCACATCCTCGACACAATCTCAGCCAGGAACAACAACTACAACCCAACCTGGCACCACTTCAACGCAGACGGGGACCACAACTGGTTCCACAGGAACTCTGCCCACATCGCAACCCACCCCAAGTTCGATGGGCGGCTCTTCAACCACGCAAGGAACGTCAGGCACATCTGGCAGCAGCGGGACGGTGACTGGCAGTATGCCGAGCACCACCCAAAGCACTACGCCATCGGCGGGCAGCCGCACGACAGTGCCTTGCACGCCATCCAATAGCAGCGGCACCGCCACTGGAAGCACGCCTTCAACCAGCGGCACCGCCACTGGAACTAGCCCTTCAACCACCGCCAGTACGCCTTCGACTAGCGGCAGCAGTTCCAGTTCAACCGTGGCATCCTCATCGCAGCCCAGCGGCACTTCAACTACGGTAGCAACTCCCTGTGTGCCTGGAACCACACCAACTGGAACGTCTCCATCCACGGTACCGAACAATCCGCCACCGCCAAGCAACATGGGAACTTCGACTCAGCCGTCAACCACGCCACCTTCTTCCACGTCACAGCCTCCGCTTAGCTAAGCGGTAAAATAAAATTTCTTAACAGCGGCTGCCCTCTCGGCAGCCGTCTTTGCTTTCAGACGGGCTGATTCTGGAAGAGACACTAAGGACGGAACAAAAGTAAAAAAGAACGGCGAATGCGCTCGCCGCTCTTTATTTAAGGGGAGAAAAATTATTTCTTTTTGAGAAGGAAGCCGGCTGCGAACATGGCCACGGCGCCCAGCAGCCACTCAATGCGCCACAATTGCACCGCCTGCCAATCAAGCAGGGTGGTGGCTGTGAAGACAAATCCGGTCACGATGGCCGCGATCACACAGGCAAAGCCCATCACCAGCGCAACCAGCGAAGCGCTGGTCTGTCCCAAGGCTTCTCGCAGGGAAGCAAAATCAATCCAGGCGCGCAGCCCGGTAAGGGACGCAAGATTGGCGTTCCTATCGTTGCCGCAAACATAGCAGAAGCGCGAGCCGAGAACGAAATCAGTCCCGCACTCCTGGCACACCTGATCGGAGATTTCAGCCGCTGAAGGTTCCTGCCGTGGAGCAACCGCAGGTTTCCAGAACTCCTGCCGTTCTTCATAATTTGGTGCCAACTGTGCCATCGGAGACCCCTAGTCTTGATAGATTAGTGGCAAATCGAGGGCCAAAGGCAAGCTGCACATAACCCTAAGCCATGCATGAAGTTACACCGCAGCCATGGCCAGTAGGACAATGTACCTGGAAATTCTTACGATGTAAAAGCTTCAGGCTTCCCGGCGGCGGGGCATCCGAAGAATCTTCGGATTGTCCCTGGTTTTGCTCCAAAAACCCAGCAGAACCAGATCGGCTTCACAGAAAGTGAGATCCTGCGGGCGAGGGCTGCCATCGTTAAAAATGTATTCATCCAGCAGCGTGTAGAGCTCGGCTAGAGGAATATTGAGATAGCCAGCGGCTTCGGGTTCCGTATAGAACTCTTTCACTGGTTTAAGCGGTCTTGTCATAATTTTCTTTTCCGTATCCCTTTGGTTGAGGATGCGGGGGAGCAACATTGTTTTACCGGTTCCGATCCGGCTTAGATATCAGGTAAACTGCCCGATAATAGCCCACATGACACCTTACCTGCTTCGACCTTCCTTATTACCTCAGTAACGGCGTTAATAGCCGGTTTGAAACGGCCGCATGAGGCGTATGTTCACTCGATTGCCCGTAATCTACACAAAATGCTGCCTCAATTTGAGAAAACGTGTTTATCTTCGGCCATCCACCGACCGTGAAGAAGAGCTGCCTCTGTCCCGGGGGAATACACATTTTTTGACCTTCGCACATGTGGCTCTTTTTTCGACTCTTCGCTCTGCCAAATCACTGAACTCCACGGGCCAATCCTGCGTATCATATGGAAGTAAGCGAGGGGAAGTAAGAGAACAGGTGCGCACAGGCTGCGCCGGCGCTGACGAAATCGGCTGACGAAAGGGGAAGAAAAACGATGTATTGCAATTACTGCGGCAAGGTGATTCCTGACGATTCGAACCTCTGCGCCTACTGCGGCAAGCGGGTGGCAGGCGTAATCGCCCGGGAGAGACTGGTGCGGCCTCGCCAGGGCCGTAAGATCGCGGGCGTGTGTGCAGGATTTGCGGAGTACTATGACCTGGATGCCACGCTGATCCGCATTGTGTGGGTGGTGTGTGTGGTATGCGGAGGAGTTGGTTTGTTGGCCTACCTGGCTGCCTGGATCATCATACCGGAAGAGCCTCTAATGCTCACGGCTCCGCCGGCTGCACAAGATCGAGTCGCCAACCGCTAAAAGAAAGCCACCCGAAGGGTGACTGATTGGGTTATCGATTCGACGGGCGTTATTTCTTGGGGGTCACAAAAGCCTGCGCCTGTTGCAGCATCTTTTGCGCCTGCTCGCTGTTGGCGCCGTTCGGATCTTTCTGCAGATAGGCCTGCAAGGCCGTCATGGCTTCAGGGAATTGCTTCATGGCCAACAGCGCATGTGCGCGCAGCAGATAGATGAGCGGGTATTCCGCGGGAGCCAGGCTTTGTGCCCGTTCCAACTGCCGCAGGGCGGCCGGATAGTCGGCCTTGCCGATGTAAGACTTGCCCATTTCAAAGTACGCCTGCCAGGAATCGGGGGAAAGCGATTGGCCGCGCTGCAGGGCACGGATCGCCTCATCGAATTTCGACTGCATATTCAAAGCGGAGCCTATGACCAAATATGCCATCGCGTAGTTGCCGTCTGCCTGGATGGCCTTATCGAGATCGGCCATGGCGGCCTGCGAATTTCTCTGGTTGAGTTCCATGATGCCGCGCAGCGTAAGGGCTTCAGCATAGTTGGGACAAATCTCCAGCGCCCGCGCCAGATGCTTGCTGGCATCTTCCCGTTTCCCCTTCTCCAGGCCGTCATGAGCCTTGCGATATTCTTCGCGGGCTTTCGCGGGCACGCGGAACTGCGCAACTGAGATGGAATTGCCCTGCACTCCGTCTTCGGGCTTGCCCTTTCCTTGCATGCGGATATTCACCACGCTGTTAAAGCTGCTGACATCCACGCGTTCAGACGCCTGCTGCAACCCGGACGTGGCCACTACCAGATAACCGCCGCCGGCAACACGGGTGAACTCAAATTGACCGCCAGAATTAGTGTAGGCGGAATTCACGACTGTGCCGTTCCCATCCGTGAGCTCTACCCGCACATCTTTTAGTGGATTATTTTGTGTGTCCTGGACTACACCGCTGATCGAACCGTTGTCCACGCGCGTGGAATTTACTCCGGGACGGGAATTCTGCCCGGTAAGAGGGATCTGTTCCGAAAAAGGCGACTGTGAAAGGTCCGTGCCCATTCTTTGAGCCGCAAGAGAGATGCTGCAAGCAGTAAATCCCAGAGCAAGGGCGATCACCCGATGAGTCTTCATAACAACCTGCTACATTTGAATTGTCACGAAGAGGAAATCCTGGAAGAGCAGGGGACTGACCGGGAGTGCCTCTTGTTGGCATCGCGCTTCCGCACGACTTACATTGAGAATGCTCGCGAAATCAGGGAGTTGTATTTCCATAAACAGCGCGCGAAGAATATATTTCGGCGCTCGCGGGCAACTCCAATGCAGCTTTTTAAAGGAGAGCAAGACTGGTGATCATCCGTCCGGCACAAAACATACTGGGTTCGCTGCGGCTGCCCGGCGACAAGTCCATCTCGCACCGCTATGCCATGCTAGCGGCAATCGCGCAGGGCGCCACGCGGCTGGCAAACTTTTCCAGCGGAGCAGACTGCGCCAGCACGGTGGCATGCGTAGAGAAACTGGGTTGCACAGTGCGAAGAAACCAGGACGGCACGCTGGAGATTGAAGGCCGGGAAAAGCTGCAAACGCCGGAACACAGCCTGGACTGCGGTAATTCCGGCTCGACCATGCGGATGCTTTCCGGCATTCTTGCCGGACAAAATTTTGCCTGCGATCTTCATGGCGATGAATCGCTCTCACGCCGGCCCATGGGACGCATCATCAAGCCGCTTCGACAGATGGGCGCCGAGATCAGCGCGGCCGCGGGCGATCGCCCTCCACTTCACATTCGCGGCGGCAAGTTGCGCGCGATTGACTATCTGACGCCGATGGCCAGCGCGCAGGTGAAATCGGCGGTGCTATTTGCCGGGCTGTTCGCCGAAGGCGAAACCACGGTGGATGAACCGCACCGAACGCGGGACCACACGGAACAGGCCCTGCGCGCATTTGGAGTGGAGATTTCACGCAGCCGCAATCGGGTCACCGTGCAAGGCGGCCAGAAGCTGACCGCCATCCAGGCCGCGGTGCCGGGAGATATTTCTTCTGCCGCGTTCTTCATGTGCGCTGCGGCGCTGTTTCCAGGGTCCAATCTGGTGATCGAAAGCCTGCTGCTCAATCCAACGCGCGCTTCCCTGCTGGACGTGCTGAAGATCCTGGGCGCTCGACTTTCAGTGATCAATCTGGAAGAACATCACGGCGAGCTGGTAGGAACGGTCAAGATTGAACACGGCAAGCTGACCGGAATTACGATCGAAGGAGCACAGTCCGTATCGTTGATCGACGAACTACCGGTGCTTGCAGCCATTGCGCCGTATACGCGGGACGGCATTGAGATTCGCGATGCGAAAGAGTTGCGGGTCAAAGAATCTGACCGCATTGCGCTGGTGGCGAAAAACCTGCGCGCCATGGGCGCCGAATGCGAAGAACGCGAAGACGGGCTGCGCGTTCCGGGAAACCAGAAGCTGCATGGCGCGGAAATTGACTCCGGAGACGACCATCGCATTGCCATGGCGTTTGCCGTAGCCGCGCTGCGGGCCGAAGGCCAAAGCGTGATTCACGGTGCAGAGTCGGCGAGGATTTCCTTTCCGGAATTTTTTGAGATGCTGGAGAGCGTGGTGGAAAGGTAGCTTGTCTGAAATCCCGAGCGTAGCGAGGGAACGCTACCTGCTTGTTATTCTTTAAGCCGCGAATACACGCGAATGAACACGAATCCAAGAAAATTCGCGCTTTCTCGTGTTCATTTGCGGCTGATTCTTTACTCAGTGGGTTGGTCGTCGATAGTAATCCCTCGCTTCGCTTCGGGATTACAGAAAAGGACTAAAAAACCAGATTTTCCTTTGACAGCTTCAGCCCATCCAGATTTCCCAGCACGGTCACCGCGACTTTGTCAGGATGGAACAGGGCGTTGGCCATTTCGCAGACCTCCTCGCCGGTCACCTGCTCAATCTGCTCGATGGTTTCATCCATGCTGAAGAAACGCTCAAAATACATTTCCTGGCGGGCCAGGTTAGACATGCGAGATGTGCTGGATTCAAGGCTAAGCATCAGGCCGCCCTTAAGCTGGTCTTTGGCGCGGCGCAGCTCGTCCGCCGGGATTGGCTCCGATTTCAGTTCGCGGAATTCGGCCAACACTGAATCCACTACTTTTCGCACGGACTCCACTGACGTGCCGGCATAGATGGCCATACAACCAGTGTCGCGATAAGGATTCAAATCGCTGTAAATCGAATAGACCAGGCCCTGCTCTTCGCGGATCTTCTGGAACAGCCGTGAACTCATGCCACCGCCCAGAACAGTGTTCAGAATGTAAGAGACGTAGCGCTTCTCGTCGGAGATGGGATGGGATTGCACGCCCAGACAAAGCTGTACCTGTTCCAGCGATTTCTTATTGCGGGTAATCACGCGCGGCGTAACCGCAGGCGCAGGCATATGAAAGCCGTTCGGCACACTGTCAAGGGTGGCAAAGCGCTCTTTGATCAGTTGCACAAACGCCTGATGGTTCAGATTGCCGGCGGCGGAAATGATCATGTTGTTGGGAGAAAAACGCTGGCGGTAAAAATCGAACAGCTTTTCCTGCTCAAAGGAGCGCACGGTCTCTTTGGTCCCCAAAATCGGCTTGCCCAGAGGATGGTCCTTCCAGAAATTCTGGGTAAAGATTTCATGCACCAGATAATCCGGATTGTCCTCATCCATTTTGATCTCTTCCAGGATCACGCCCTTTTCGCGAAGAATGTCCTTGGGATCGAAGGTTGGATTGAGCACAAGATCGCTCAGAATGTCGACCGCCACTGGAAGATGTTCATCCAGGACCTTGATGTTGAAGCAGATGGTCTCTTTGCCGGTAAACGCGTCCATGTTGCCGCCGATGGAATCCACCTGGCGCGCGATATCGCGAGCGGTGCGCGTCTTCGTCCCTTTAAAAACCATGTGCTCGGTGAAGTGCGAGATACCGTTGAGATCGGGCGACTCATCGCGCGAGCCGGTTTTCATCCAAATGCCAATGGCAATAGAACGGATATGTGCCATCTCTTCACTGAGCACGATCAAACCGTTGGGCAGAACTTCGCGTTTGATGTTTCGAGGTTCACTTAAAGGAGGGCGAGTTAGAACAGCAGTTTGCATCTCTGGTTCCATTTGATTCTTACACACTGGAAATGGTCGCATGGTTAAATATATGTCTTTATAAATCAATGAGTTAAGCAAGCCTTAGAGGTTTGCGGCGCATTTTTGGCCGCGGAGTGTAAAATCTAAAGCGGAACCTCTTTCCACATGCCTGAACTGCTCCACGACGGTCTTCTTGGCCTTGATTATCAAGAGCTTAGCGGTATTGCACAAAAACATGGGCAGCCGGAATTCCGGGCGCGCCAGCTTTTTGACGCCCTTTACCCGCAGCGGCTCGCCGAGCTCGATTCCGTTTCTACTTTGCCCAAGCAGTTTCGCACCGCGTTGAAAGAAGAAGGTCTCGACATCCGCCATCCTCGCGTTGAGAAAAGCTTTCAATCCACTGACGGCACCATCCGCTACCTCATCGCCATGGCCGACGGAGAAACCGTGGAGACCGTCTGGATGCCCGAAGGCGATGACGGCGAGACTGGCGACGGCACTGAAGCCGGCGACTCAGAATGGCATCGCGCAACGATCTGCGTTTCCAGCCAGGTCGGCTGCGCCGTGAACTGCCAGTTCTGCCTCACCGCGCAGCTCGGCGTAAAACGCAACCTGAACGCGGGCGAAATTGTGGGCCAGGTGATCGCCGTGCTCAATGACCGCCACGTGGACATGGAGCGCCAGCGCGTCAACATCGTTTTCATGGGCATGGGCGAACCTTTTCTCAACTATCCGCATTTCATGAAAGCCGTGCGGCTGCTGGTGGAAGGCGTCGGCTTTCCCGAATCGCGCATGACGGTCTCAACCTCCGGCATTCTTCCGCGCATTCACGACTTTGGCGCTGAGCCGGTGCGGCCCAAGCTGGCCATCTCACTCAACGCGTCAAACGACGCAATCCGCAGCAGCATCATGCCGATCAACAAGAAGTGGAACCTGGAAATGCTGATGCAGGCCGCCCGCGACTTCCCTCTTCGCAACCGCGAACGAATTACCTTTGAATACGTGCTGCTCGACGGAGTGAATGACAGTCCTGCTCACGCCCGTGAAGTGACGGAACTGCTGCGCGGTATCCGCTGCAAGGTCAATCTCATTGCGCTCAATCCCGGTCCGGGCATCCAGTTCGGGACGCCGGCCGAGCAGAGCGTGCGGATTTTCAAAGATCTGCTGACCAAGGCAGGCATCCCGGCTTTTGTCCGCCGCCCCCGCGGACGCGATATTTACGCCGCATGCGGCCAGCTAAAGCGGACCGTGGCCTGATCACCGTCGCGCGTAAAAGTAATAGTCCGCCGAATAACTGCTCTTGAACTCCACTTCCCCGCTCTGCTGGCTACACCCTGAGGCCGGCGCAAGGCTTTCAGGTGCTAAACCAGCAACCGTGTTGATCCGCTGGATCGAAGTCACCCGGCTCAACGCTCCGTCGCCGGAATGTCCCGTGACGGTCACCAGCAGCCACGGAATCGCCTTGGGATCTGGCGCGTCCACCTTGGCGGCCATCTTGCCGGTGACTTGGCTGCCATTGTTGAGCTGCCATGTGGGACCGCCAAAATGCTTGCCGATCACCTTGCCGTGCTCATCAAAGAGCTGGGCCTCGGGCGTCTTCAGCGTCCATGCCGGCTTGCCTTCCGCGTCCTTGCGGCAGACATAAATCTGAAAGCCCGTGGCTCGCGCCATTAGAACAAGTTCTTCGTCCGCAGGCGGCTGGATGGAGTCGGGAACAGTTGGTTTTTCCACGGCGCAGATTCTAGCATCCCCGCCCCCCTCTCGAATGAGCCGTTTCAATGGCGGGAAAGCTGCCACATCATCTGCCAGTCCGTGATGAGGTTTGCTTTCCAATCACGTGCGATGTCGGCGATTATGGCGATCTCGGCGATTCCTTCCAAGCCTGCCCGGGAGAGGAGTTCCATATCGAAACCCTCTCCACTTAAAATAGGGCGAGCGCAGCCAAGGAGAAATTCTTTGGGGGGCGACAATTGCTGAGATCAGTTTTCCAGCCCTTTCTTCTCAGCCTTTTCGTTTTCCCCACTCTTTGTTGTGGAAGCAACATGAGGTAACTTCGCGTTTTGACCTTCCAGATATTTGACCAGGGCTTCCGTATCATCCGGCCCCAGGCGAACATTGGGCATTCGTATTTCTTTGTATTGCTTGAAAAGCGCCATGGCCAGCGGATCTTTTTCCGTTAGCATCACATCCGGCTTCTGGATGAAACGCGAGAGCCAGGAGCGGTCGCGTATGCCGGTTACACCCTGCAGGTCAGGGCCAATCTTTACTCCATTGCCGATGGTATGGCACGGCGCACAACGCGTGGCAAACAGGTACTGGCCTCTGTCAGTCACGGCCAGCGGCTGGGCCTGGGCGTAACTTTTGGCAACTGCAGGCTTGTGCCGGTTCCAGCCATCGACCAAGGTAGAGATATTTGTGGCAAGAAAACGGGCATTATCAGTGGCGGAGTTGCGCAGCCATTGGCCGGTGGGCTCGTTGCCGATCATCAGATCAACGGTATGGCCGTCACGGTTGAGAGTGGAATCTGCATCCAGGCCAAGTTTCCTGCCCACCAGATTGATATCAGCTTTTTTGCCGGTAAGAAACAGCCAGCCCGGGCCGACATGAAATTTCTCCGCGTATGCCTTGAGCACAGCCGGAGTGTCATGCTCAGGGTCGATGCTGATGGAGTAAAAGAAAACGTCTTTGCCCACGTGATCGCCAAGCATGTGCTGCACCTGGACAAGACGCGCGGTTTCCAGCGGGCACGAATCCTGGCATTCGCTGTAAAACAGGCTCACAACAACGGTCTTGCCCTTGAGCAAGTCGTCATACAGGTGGACGGTCTGTCCATCCTGCGTGGTCAGGGGGACGTTCGGAAAATAACCGGCCCCCCAGCGATTCGCAGCTCCGGCATTGGAGACGAAGATGACAACGAGCAAAAGCATCGCAGCAAGAAGCGCGATACCTAATGGATCTATCCGTCGCATAATGAACTTCCTTTCCGTTCGACATCCGCATTTCAGCGAGGGTCGGCGGAGAAACTACTTAACCACCGCCGGCCCTCACTCACCTTCTCCAAGGAGGAACAGCCTTAGAAGGCCGTTGGGAGAATGTCGTCCGGGTCCTCAAAGGTCACGCCTTGCGGAGTCGGGATTGGGGTCGGCAGCGCTTTCAGGAACGCGCCGCCGGCATCATTAATCTCCCAGCGCAGGAGCATGGCATTGTCTTCGTGAACAGTGTTATGGCAGTGTTCCATGAACATGCCGCCGAAATCACGGAACTGCATGGTCAGAGTGACACTGCCGCCCGGACGCAGTCGATAAACGTCTTTGCGGCCCTTTTCCCATGCGGGTACGTTGGAAGCACTGCCATTCCGCGCCAGAACCTGGCCCTCTTCAAAGTGGATGTGGATCGGGTGGTCCCAACCACCGCCTCCGTTTTTCAACGTCCAGATCTCGCGAGTGCCGAACTTAGGAGCAGCGGAGATGCGTCCATAGTCGGCGTTCAGTGTGGGGCCCTGGTTATCAGTCTTGATGCCCCAGGGGCCGAAAAACGTAGACACTGGATCGTTGGTTGTCTGGTTTCCTCCGCTGCCGAACTCGAAAATCCGTTCCCGTGTGACAGGGATATTCGAGAGGTCGGGGTTCGGAATCATTGTGGCCGGCACCTGGCTGACATCGGGTATAGCAGGATTTCGAACG
>DASXCL010000045.1:0-7135 GCA_036491195.1 Candidatus Angelobacter sp. | reverse complement strand
CAATGGTTGCGCTTTTGTTGGCCCTTGCCGCCGTTCTCATTCTGCATCCGACGCGCGCGAAGAGCGAGGTGGCAGAGTCGCCCATGGAAGTACGCGTAGACAACTTCACCTTTGGCCCAGATACGCTAACTGTGCCAGTTAACAGCACCGTGACCTGGGTAAACAAGGACGATGTCCCGCACGTGATTGCCAGTAATGACGGAGTGTTCAAGTCCAAAGCTTTGGACACGGATGACAAATATTCCTACACCTTCACCAAAGCCGGCACTTATGCCTACTACTGCAGCGTTCACCCAAAGATGGTGGGAAAGATCGTTGTTCAATAAACGATCGATCCTTAGGCCGACGTTAACAGAAACAGACTGGACTAATGCGAATATGGTGAACCCTTTCGATCTGCGGACGGTTCTGCTGGCAAAGCATGCACAGCACGTCGTGCTCATCCATTTTCCGATTGCTCTCTTTATCACCGGAGTTGGATTGGATCTGCTGTCACGCGGGAAACTTACCTCTCAACTTGCCGGGGCCGCCTATTTGAACCTGTCCATTGCAGCCGCGACAGTAATTCCCGCAGTCCTGACAGGTCTGCTGGCTTGGCAGTTTGCTCTCGATGGCAAAAGGCTCAAAGGTCTTTTGCTTTTGCACGTTATCGCGGCGTCGATTGCGGCGCTGCTGGTAATTGCTTCGTGGTGGCTCCACTGGCGGACGCGTAGAGCCGGATCGTCGCTTCTCCCTGACTTCCGCATTCCCATCGAGATACTCGGAGTTGCTGCTATCGGACTTGCGGCGCATCTCGGTGGGTTTCTAAGTGGAGTCAATACGTGAACCATCAACTAGTTTCGGGCAAGTCGCACCAAATCCTAATGAGCAAAGGAAGTTAATTATTATGAAGTTCAGAAGTCTCGCAGATCGTACACCCTCGCAGTCAAACCAAGCTTCTGGAGAAGACGGCTCCTCCTCTGAGAAGAAGGCGTTTAACCGGCGTTCATTCCTGAGAAACAGCGTGGTGGCCGGAGCTGCCGCAACAGCAGGCGCTGCGTTGTTAGAAAGTGTGCCGTCGGCGTTGGCCGAGCCCGGTAACGGTCACCTGACGCGCGGCGATGCTGCTATCCTGCGCTGGTTGGCGGCAGCCGAAATCATCGAGACTGACCTCTGGCTGCAGTATGCAGAACTCGCGGGCACACAAGACAACGAAGTCTCCGCCATAGCCAGTCAGCAGATCCCTGGATATCCCTCAAGCCCTACCGGCGGGAACAGCGCGTATACCAATGCCGTATCACAACTCGATGGCGACATGGCGCAGTACATCAGCGACAACACCGAGGATGAATTGTCCCATGAAAGTTTTATTAATGCATTCCTGGTTTCAAAAGGCGTATTGCCAGTAAGCCTAGAGCGGTTTCGTACGTTAAACAGCAGCAGCAAGGCAACAGGCGCCAACCAAGTTCCAAGGCTCACGGACTTGAGAAAACTCACCGTGGACACGACTTGGTGGACGCGTTATCGCAGCCGCACCGGTAATCCGGATCTTGGCGACACCTTCGCGCCGGCGGTTCCGAGTTTGATTGTTGGAACGCATCCCGGAATTCCTCGGACTGACGATGACCTGAACGACCCGAATTTCCTCCAAGCCATTGCCAACACGGCAGGCTTTCATTTCGCCGACATCGAAGTGGGTGGCGCCAGCATGTATCCGGGGCTGGCACAACGAGTGACGAGTGTGGAAGTTCTGCGCATTCTGCTCAGCATCGGCGGAACCGAGATCATGCACTTCCAGACCTGGCACGACAAAGCCGGCAATGCGGTTCCTTCAACGAGCAATATCGTTGATCCGGTTACGGGGGTCTCGGTGTTCTTTCCCGATCTGACGGATGCCGCTGTCCCAGCGGTTGGCGAGGACTTACAGTCCAACTTGATCATGCCCGAACCGACAGCATTCCTCAACCGGAGATTGCCGGTATGTTCGATCATACGTCCCACGGCCACCAAGGGAGCTGCCACAGCTGCTCTGCAAGGCTTTGTGAACATGAATGCCTTTGTTGGGCAATCGAAGGCCTTTTTTCAGTTCGTGACTCAGTTGGCGGCCGAGGCTGATGATGCTAGGCGCGGAAGCAGTTAACAAGTCGTTGGCTTCCTCATAGGTACGGTTCGACACAAACAACGCATTCTGTCCAAGATCCACGTAGACGACTAATTCAGGAAGCTCCATTCATTGCATTGCGCGCGCTAAATGGGGCTTTCCTTTTGTTCCTGACGAATGTTTTACAACCCTTCTGGAATATTTCGTCGGTAGTTCCAGTTTAGAGATATGCAAGCCGGAGCACAGCGGTGTTCTCACTTTCTCAAGCATCGGCCCTCGCACAAAAAAGGAATGAGGTTCGCAACTTCACCAGCTTCTCGGCAGCGGCGGAGGAAGCGGGACTGAGCCGTATTTACGCGGGGCAACACTTCCGCACTGATCACATTGCCGGCAAGACTTTGGGCAAACAAGTAGCAGAATCAATCGATAGCAGCATTCTTCGCCAAGGCGAATAGAAACAGCGGTAAGCCGGTTATCTCTAGTGAGACTCTTTCGCAGGAGGCGACATTCGGACGGAAGAGTTTGCAGGCTATTAACAGATGGATGGAGCTAATGATTGATTGTGCTGTTTTCGTTGCCAGTCAAAGGGTTCCTCGGAACCGGCGCCACTTTTCAAGCCGATGTCAACCTCGTGGTGCAGCTGGTTATGGCAGGAGCACTGGTAGCAGGGGTGGTTCTGGCAAGACACAAACGTTACCGAGCGCACGGCATTTGTCAGACGACGGTGCTTCTCTTGAACTTGTTGATGATTGGACTCGTGATGTGGCCCTCGTTACGGCGACAAATGAATCCGAAACTTCCAAGGCTGCTGCACAAGGCGTACTACGCCGCGCCTATAGTTCACGCCGCCCTGGGAATAACGGCTGAGCTTCTGGGGCTTTATATCGTACTGGTTGCGGGCACTGATGTTCTTCCGGCGTGGTTGCGCTTCAGAAACTGGAAGCGATGGATGCGTGCAGAAGTTGTGCTTTGGTTTGTTGTTGTGATCAGCGGCATGTGGACCTATTACTCCTGGTACATTGCGCCCTTCCGCTAATACGTGAGGTTTGAAATGCCGGTTTGCCCTGCGTTAGTGACGGGGGCTGTGGTCGAAGGTCAGGGCACCTGCATTTTTACGACAACTCGATGATTTTGGCGTTGCGGTTCAAGGAGGATCTATGTTTGAAGGATTGTTTCAACCTATGCATCTGCTAATCATTTTTGGAATTGCCCTGCTCGTATTCGGGCCCAAAAAGTTGCCCGAACTAGGCAAAGGCATTGGAGAAGGTATCCGCGGTTTCAAGGCAGCTATTAAAGCCGAAGAGGCACAGCCAGCTACCGCACTATCCCCTATCTCTAGCGATCAGTGCGGGGGCAAGGAGTAAATCGTGGGGTTTGGAACAGAGGTCCTTTTCATGCTTGTGCTTGGATTGCTGCTGTTGGGACCAAAGCGGCTGCCCACAATCCTGGGACATGTCGCCCGAGCTAAAGCTCAGCTCGAGAAAGCTAGCCGCCGCCTCAAGTCCCAACTGGAGGCGGAGCTCGCAGCCCAATCTCCCGACGGTAACACTGATTCCTCGCAAGAATTGGCTGGTCAACAGTGAATTCTCCACAAATTCTCGGAATTGGAACGGCAAATCCGCCGATTCGGCTTACGCAAGAGCAGAGCTTCCACGCTGCTGGTTACGAGAGCGAGCGCATTCGGAAGATTTTCCTGAACAGCGACATTGAATACCGCCACTTCTTCTTTGGCGGCACCCCGAACCTCGAAGAAACCTCTGATCAACAGAATCAGCGTTATCTCTCGGGCGCAGTGAAGACAGGTTGCCGAGCGATTCTGAATTCCCTGGAGTCGGCTGGAAGAACCGTGCAGGAGGTGGATTTCCTGGCGGTTTGCACCTGCACAGGCTATACATGCCCGGATGTGAGTAGCCGTCTCATCGCCCACATGGGTTTCCGCAAAAACGTTCAGAGAGCTTCGATCACGGGTCTTGGCTGTGCAGGTGCAGTTCCCACGTTGCAGCGGGCGACAGATTTTGTTCGTGCAAACCCGGGCCGGCTAGCCTTGATGGTGGCGGTCGAGATTTGCTCCGCCTGCTACTACGTCGATAACACTCTTGAGACCGTTATCGGCAATGCGATCTGCGCTGATGGCGCTGCCGCGTTTCTGGTAGGTGAAGGCGCGGAAACAGATCGCGCTTACCCGAAAATTGTTGACTTCGAAACTTTTCTCGATACAGAGCAGATCGAAGAGGTTGGACTTCAACATTGCAATGGCAAGTTGCGAATCGTACTTGGGGTGTCGATCCAGCATCTCGCCGGTCCCATGATTGAAACCGCGCTCCAGCAGTTGCTGCGAAGGCATGGACTTGCCCAATCGGCCATTCGCTTCTGGATCGTCCACCCCGGCGGACGCAAAGTAATTGACAACGTTCAGAAGCACTTTGGCATGACCGACGACCAACTGCGCTTCTCCCGCCTAGTGTTGCGAAACTACGGGAACATGTCCTCGCCCACTGTAATGTTTGTTCTGGATGAGGTAGTGCGTAACGGTCATCCACTGCCAGGTGACTGGGGAGTAGTGATTGCGTTAGGTCCGGGAATGGCCACAGAGGTAGCGCTACTCAGATGGTAGTTCGAATGGCCTTTCGGCCGCTCCTCCGTGTCCTCGATGAAGCGAGGAGAACGCGCTCGTGGGCGGAACTAAAACCGCTTTTGCGAGATCGATTATTTCCTGCAAGGGCAACGAGGGCGAAAGATGAGAACCCGTCCCCTCCTATTCTGTTCCAGATGGCAACTGCTTACTGGGTATCCCAGGCCATCTATGTCGCGGCCAAACTTGGCATTGCCGATTTGTTAACGGATGGCCCGCAATCCTGCGCGGTATTGGCAAGCGCCACCGGTTCGAATCCGCCGTCACTCTTCCGGCTGCTTCGTGCTCTGTCGAGCGTCGGAGTCTTTTCACAAGTACAAAACGACCGGTTTGCGCTTTCTCGCCTTGCGGAAACGCTCCGGAGTGATGTCCCTGGATCTCTTAGAGCTACAGTGATTACGATCGGCGAAATTCATTACCAAGCCTGTGGAGAGCTTCTGCACAGTGTTCGATGTGGATCTACAGCATTTGACCATCTGTTTGGAACGAGTCTGTTCGAGTATCTACAGGAAAACGCCGAGGCATCTGACGCCTTCAATCAAGGTATGACAAACCTGTCATCCTTATTGGCCCATGCTGTTCTATTGGCTTACGACTTTTCGGGAATAACTTCTATTGTGGACGTCGGAGGAGGCGAGGGTCAGCTCTTGATGAGGATTCTGGAATTGTGTCCCGAGATGAGCGGAATCGTTTTCGATTTACCAGGTGGATTAAGCGACCGAGCCCGCAGTGATGCGGCGCGACCCTCGTTTGTCGCGGGAAACTTCTTTGACTCCGTTCCCCAAGGAGCCGACGCCTACCTCTTGTCCGGCGTCCTCCACGATTGGACCGACGATCTTGCGGTGGGGATTCTTAACAATTGCCGCAAGGCAATGGCTAAGAACGGCAGAGTGCTAATAGTTGAGATGATCGTGCCTGACACGAATTCCGCGTCTTTTAGCAAGCTTCTCGATCTGAACATGATGGTAATGACCAAAGGAAGGGAACGGACAAAGTCTGAGTTTCAAGCTCTGCTCGACGCCGCTGACTATAGGCTTACGAGAATCGTTCCAACCATGGCCCCTCAGAGCGTCATCGAAGCCATTCCGAAGTGAGTGACGATAACTGCTTGTTGTGTACCTTCCAGTGATACTGCTTATCGAGCGTGTATTCAGATCGGCATTGGAGGAGCTGGAATAAAGAACTACTAACAATGGTCATCTCTAGTGAGCGTGCATGTTAATCGGAGTCAGAAAATGGCGATTGATGCTCCATGCGAACGGATGGCCAACTGGTGAGGTGATTTAATGACTGAACTCGAACGTGAACAGATCGTGGCGCGTATGTTCCCAGACTGGCAGGAACATTTGAATGACGGCAAAGTGATTGACCACATCCTGGAAGGACTCAGCTGCCGCGAGATTGTGCTCAACAGGTGTTCTAGACCGGGTTGTTACAATGTCGCGCGCCCAGGCCTGAAGACGTGCACCCGGTGCGCAGCAAAAACGGCCCACTACATGCGCAGCTACGAACGTAGCAAAACGGCAAATCGCGAACGAGTTGAGACATGCCGAGAGCAGGAGAGCGCTTCCAGCGGCACACGCCCGACAATAGCAGCAAATTAGTGATCTGAGGCGTGGTTTCGGCGCCGCGAGTAGCGCATTTTGTCCGACTTGGATCACCTATGTCCCGCCCCAGCAAGATAGTCTGTATTGGCTTGAACTTTCGCGATCGCCCGGGAAAGCAAAATGAAGATTCCGAAAGAGCTCGTTTATTTTTCAAAGCCACGACTTCGCTGGTCGGGCCGAATGACGATCTCATCGTGTCCGAAAAGTGGATTGGGCGGTTCATCTAGTCTAACGACGGCTGTCTGAATCCATCATCTATGTCGCTCCTCATAAGAATGGATGAAACTTGAATGTGAGTTGCGGTCTTAGCCGCAACTCACGTTTTGATGGAGGTTAGAATGCAGCGATGCCGTTGAACCCGGCTTTCGCCGAGATGACCGCATCCTCACTTACACTGACAAGTGCTCCACCTTGCTGCTGAATCGCGAAAACGCCAATTGTGCCGTCTCCAGAATTCAGGGTGTAGAGAAACTTGCTATCAGCAGTGAGCGCGATGTCCAGATTGCCGGCACCGGTCGGGTTGATTCCCAAAACTGTCGCCCCGATCGGCGTCAGCGATCCGTCCGTTCCGATGCGAAATCCGGAGATCGTCGAGGAAGCCGCATTCGACACGTAGGCCCAAAGTCCATTTGGCGTAGCGACGTTCCAGCAGTTCGCGTTGCCCAATGTTGCGACTCCCAGGCTGATCGGGGAAAGTGTTCCGTTAGCAAGGATTGAATAGGAAGAGATAGTCGAAGCGTCGCTGCCGCCGGCCGGACCGGTTTCAGAAACCAAAGCCGCGCCATTTGGGGCAAAGGTGACTGAGAAAGCACCCGG
>DASXCL010000044.1:0-52180 GCA_036491195.1 Candidatus Angelobacter sp. | reverse complement strand
TCCAACTGCTCCCGGTCTTCTGTGGAAAGATGCATCTCGGAATTTTGCGCAGAGGTCGCCAATCCCTCTATTACTCTCTTCTTCCTTGCCCGCCAAGTACCACTCAAGATTCCTTTTTCCATGCGGCCACAGAACTAGTGCGCGCCGACGGCGATCCGCGCGCGATGTTGCCGCAGATTCGTCACGAGATCATGGCCGTGGACGCGAATGTTCCCATCAGCGAAGACCTGCCGTTTAGCGACGCACTGGCTGACCGCTTTCAGCCTGTGCGCATGGCCAGCACGTTCTTAATATGCTTTGGCGCGCTCGCGTTGCTTTTGAGTGCCATCGGATTGCATGGCATTCTGGCATTTATTGTCAGCCAGCGCACACGCGAAATCGGGATCCGCATGGCTCTGGGTGCTGAGCGTCGCGACGTTGCCGGCATGATCCTGCGTAAAGCTGGATGCCTGGTTCTCGCCGGCGCCATGGTCGGCTTGATTGCCGCAGTCGCGTCGGCTCGCTTTCTCGCCAGCGTTCTCTATGGAGTGCGACCTCACGACCCTTTGGTTTTTCTTGTGGCACCCGTGGTACTGCTTGGCGTCGCCTTGCTGGCCAGCTACCTCCCGGCGCGACGCGCTATGGGAGTTGCCCCGATGGCGGCACTCCGGCACGGATAATGCTTCGTAATCTTTACCCATCACAGCTATCGTAAACTGTGCTTCTTGTGTAACCATATCAAGGATGAAGCAGTTAACAGCACGGTTTCTGGAGTGCCGAAGCCTGCCCAGATCGAAAAAGTTCTAAGATCGTCACCTAGGGCGCGCCACTTCTTGCACACAATAATTTAAGCCAATTGGGACACCTCAGCGATGCGGAGTTTGACCCAATCCTAAGGAAATCACGTCTGAACCGTTCGAAAGTTCGTCCAAGAGAGACGGCCCCTATTGGGAAAGCGAGGCTCCGGATGAGATCTAAAGATCGGCCTGATAAGACGGCCTCCTTGCCGTAAGGCGACAATCCGAGGGAGACATTCATTCTCCCGTTCTCAATGTCAGACAAATAGGTGCGGTCAAGCGAGCCTGTGCGCGAGAGTCTCTTGCGTCCAGCCGTGCTTCTTCTTAGCGCACGTAGCCTTTTCCCGAATCTGACCTGCATGCGTTCGCCCATTCGGGGTTATAATCTGCGCGTCGACGAAAAGGCACATCCTGTTTTAGGGCACAACCTAAAAAATGGCGAGTGAAAGACCGAGTCAGGAGACACAAGGGCCTCTTAGGGAGGCGGCAGAAGCACATGCCGCTTTTCTCCGTTGGCAAAAGGTACGCATTGCCCATCTCGGTCATGTCGTCAATCTGGTTTTGACGCTGGCGACCGCGTCTCTGGGCTTTGGGGTAAAGCTGATTCTCGACAAGCCTAACCTTCCTTCCAATGCCTTTCTCTATTATTCGCTGCTAGTGTTGATACTCGCGATTGCCGCGGGGCTAGCAACAAATTATTGCCGACTGATCGACTTTCGTAATACGGCTAACGCCGCAAGAGCCCGCGAATTAAAGAAACGACAAGAAGCGGGAGAAGTGACTGATAAAGAAGAAGCGGAGAAACTTAAATCTTACAGTGACCGCGCCGGATACTGGGGACGCTGTACTTGGTGGCTTCTGACGCTGCAACTACTGAGCTTCATTGTGGGTATCTTCCTGTTTATTTGGGGTGTCCACGCATACACCAGTTCCGCCGACGCGAAGGCTCCGACATATCTAGGAGAAGTCCGAAAGCCTCCCGCAGACTGCACGCCGTCCAGCGGGAAATACTCGGCCCATCGATACGACGTAATCATCGTCGGAGCGGGGATTGCGGGACTCAGTGCGGCGAAGGAGTTGCAGCACTTGGGCCGCTCGGTCCTAATCCTAGAGGCGAACAATCGGATAGGAGGCCGGGCGTATGTAGGCTATATCGGCGATGACAAGGTTCCCATCGATTACGGAGGCGCGTGGCTTCACGACGCTCCCAACAACCCGCTCACCAAAGAGGTTGACTCCATGGGCTTCAAGCGGGAGCGCACCCAATTCGATCTTCCCTACTTTATTAATGGCACGGAGGCCACCAAGAAAGAGAGGGAGGCATTTGACCACGCCGTGGAAGAATACGAAAAAGGGGTAGAGCGGGCCGATGGCTCTGCTAAGAGCCAGTACGAGTTGGCTAAGGGTGCGTGCAGCGATTACGAAAACGGTAAGTCGAAAAAAAAGATCTGCGAGGGTCTAAAAGGTAAGATTCCGGCGAGCAAGATTTCTCGTCTAGCTGATCTTTGCCAGCCGCGCGTTCGCTCTCCTGAGGAATTCTGCACCATAGCGAATAGAGATTTGCGAGTTACTAGCGACGTGGCGAGACACTACATACCTGATGACAAGAAGTTCAAAGACGTCATTGGTTTATTGATTGCCAATGCTGGTCCACTAGAGAGCGCTGTGGAATTGCAAAAGACTTCCGCCGTTGAGGGCGCAGAGTTTAAAGCCGGCGAGGATGATCTCGTCGACAAAGGAATGGGAGCTTTTGTTCAGAAGCTTGGAGAGGGCTTGCCGGTCTGTTTGAACTCACCGGTCACGGAGGTGGATTACTCCGGGGATGGCGTGAAGGTGATTGCAGGAGATAAAATCTTTGAGGGTTCGTATGCGCTGATTACCGTCTCAGTTGGAGTGCTGAAGAAAAATAAGATTAGGTTCAATCCGGACCTGCCGCCGGATAAACACTATGCCATTGATCATTTGCAGATGGGTAACATGCAGAAAGTGATCGTCCCTCTCAAGCGAGATATTTTTCTCAAAAAGCCGGCGAAGTCAGTGAACTCATGGATCCTGTACGAAGGGGACCTTCCTGAAGCGGCGCTGGGCTTTGCGAAAAAGCAGCACCTTCCGCTCGTACACGGAAAGTGGGTAGTAATGGCTTTCGTCCTCAAGCCGCTCAACAAGAACATCGCTATCGGCTTTTTTGGCGGAGATTGGGCAACGGCACTGGAGAAGCGTTGCGAGAACATCGAGCACGGTTCCGGAAAAAGCGAACCATGCGACAATCTCTCAATTGCCATCACCAAGTTCGCTCTTTCCAAAATGTCTGGTGACACAGACATCGACAAGGACATTGAACCAGGGGGAATTCAGATAACGCGCTGGAGCCTCGATGAAACCTCCTTCGGCGCCTATTCGGCTGCGGAGCCCGGAAACTGGCGCCAACGCGAGATCCTGGCGAAACCAGTGTCCGATGCAAAGGGAACAGAGCGGCTGTTTTTCGCCGGAGAAGGGACTGCCCGCGCGATCTATAACGGTTCTTATCCTGGCGCCTGGGAATCGGGCCTGAATGCAGCCAGAGATATTCATGCCGCAATGCTTGAGGCGGAAGACAAGGCGAGGAAGGGCGGAAGGTTTTAGAGTTCTCTTGGAATGGAGGAAAGATATTGAATGAATCGTGAGATTCCACACTCGCTTATCGTGATCTTGGCACTATTGCCCGCCTCGATGCCGAGGGTGGCGTAATCTTTATCCTTCATATAGCGTAGAGCGTTTTTGTCTGCCCGACCCACAACAGCTTGTCCCACCGGTGCTGCACGGAAATGATCTTTTCCACTCTCCAGTTTCGCGTATCCACCACGGCGATGCTGCTGTTCCCTGCCAACGCCACGTAGAGTGTGCCGCCTTCATCATTCACGGCCATGCCGCGGGGCTCGCTGATCTGGGAGATACGCACCACCACTCGGCGCTTTACAGGACCGAAAACCTCAATGGTGTTGGTGCCGGGCCGGGTGACTACCACTTGGCCATTGCACAAAGCCGTGAGAGTACTTCGCGGCTTTGTTTGTGCTTGTCAACGCGTTATTTTTTGCCCGACACTTCATGTGCTAACCGCTGCCGTTTTGGTTGACAACTCTCAACGTTGAGAATTAACATCGCCACGGCGACATGCGGAATATTCCCTTTCTTGCGGTGCTTGTGGTGCTGTATTCAAGCGCTACGCTCCGTTACCAGTTGCAGACGCCGCCAGCCACAACCTCACCCCAGAAAACTAAAGATCACTTCGCTGGCAAGCCGGCGCCGGAATTCGAATTGAAGCTCGTAAACGGGAAGGGCAAGACCCTGAAGCTTTCTGATTTTGAAGGCAAAGGCGTAGTAGTCAACTTCTGGGCCACGTGGTGTGAACCCTGCAAGATCGAGATGCCGTGGCTGGTCAGACTGCAGAAGAAGTATAGGGCGCGGGGCCTGCAGATTGTGGGCGTGGCCATGGACAAGTCGCCAGAAAGGTCCATCTCCAGGTTCGCGAACAAGATGCGAGTCAACTATCCGGTTGTGCTCGGGACAGACCAAGTTGCAGCCCTCTACGGAGGCGTTGAAGGCCTTCCTGAATTGTTTTTTATTGACCGCTCGGGGACAATCCTGCGGCACGACGCCGGTTTAATCAGCGAAAGCGCCATCGAAAGCAACATCAACCAGTGCTTGAAAACGGGAAAGCCCGCTGCAATTTTACAACGTTGAACGTGTTAAAGAATCTTTCCCCGTACTCTACAGTTCATCAATCACCCGGCCTATCGCGCGATTTTCGGCGTGTTCAGGTCCCCGGTGTGATATTTGGATACTGTAGGTATGTTTCCCACAAGCGATCGCAGGTGGGCAATGCTGTCTGCAGTGTTGACTCCACGAGGTTTCTTCCCTGTCCGGCCGTGAATAAAAGCTTCCACTTGACGCTCCAGTTTCCCGCTTGCGCACTGGGGACACTTGGGCCTCTTCCGGCCCAGCACAATGCTCTCAAAACGGTGGTCGCACTTCCTGCACACATATTCAAAGATCGGCATAGGTTCATTTCACCTCGATGAGATCGTGACTGCGGCGGACAGATCGCCTGCCAGTGCTGCGTGGAATTCGTTGTCGCTGAGGTGCAGAGAGTTATTGAGCTGTCGCAGCGCTTTAAAAAGGTAATAAGGGGTCTGGGGCAAGTTGTGTTTGCTCATGACCGGGTCGCTCAAGAGCCACGTCAATTTCTGCAGCTTGATGGTTTCAGCGCAGGGCTTACCTCCCGCCCACTCGAGCACGCCAGTTTCATTGAGGCTGCTGGTGAGTTGGTTGAGGAAGACCGCATTGTCAAGATACGGTACCGTAGGATACAGGGTTTGGTTTTCGTCCACTCGTCTCTGCCAGCTCTTCAGAACCTTCAGAGCCCTGTTGTAAGGACCCGCCGTCACTTCCAGGCGCAACATAGAACCGCTATCGCCCACAGGCTCCTCGTCAAATCGCTTACGAATATCCTCGGAAATCACGCCAAATTCGGGATACCGCTGCCGGGGAGTGACCACAGGATATTCGCCAAGAGCATCGGTTTGTATATGGACACCGTCGGTCTTGATCAACATGGCGAACCCGGCATCGCCAAAACCAGGAGAGCCTTTGCCGGCGGCCAGAACCACGAAGTAGCGATAGGGATCAACCCTGACCCAGCGAGTGAGTTGGGTGTCAGGGTCGCCTACAGCCTTTGCGATGAAGAGTCCATCATCAAATGCCTTGACCTCTAGCGTAGTACGAGGAGAGTGACGATCACCGCCTTTTTCCCAAGTCATGATTTTGGGTGCCTGGTGATTGTCCAGGCGGTACCTGGATTTGCCCGTCATCTGCCACTCCGGGCCTTTGCCGGAGGTATTGCGAGAAAGCTCAGTCATCACTCCGTTGGGCCCAAACCGTTCCCGTGTGGGATTTATTTGCCCACCGGTTGAAGATTGCCAGGTGCCTGCTATGTTGAACCGGCAACCTTCCGACGGCTCCTGGCCGGCAAACACGATAGGAAAGACGAGAAACAGAGAAAAAATCAGTGACGTTGCAAAAGCAAACCGCTTCATGGAAGTCCCCTTGATAAGCCAAATACTTTTCGCTGAGCACGGCGAAAAAGCTGAGAACTAAAGGCAACTGCCGGTCGTCTTTCGTCCTCAGCAGGAGCGCCATAATAATAAAACGCCTTCATCCCTGGGTCTGTTCGCCGCGAGAGGAGGCCGCACTTTTCTGCGGCACTCCTCTCCGCAATGCGACGTGGTTGGTGACTCGGACGGCACCGCGGCGTTGCGGGTCGATCCAGCGCCGCCCGAAGCCAACCTTGCTTCTACGCCATAGCCAGCAGGGCTTGGAGTTTCTTCATGCCCTCCGGGTTTTCTTGCTTTTCGGTGGCCTCAGCCGGCCAGCCGTGAGCGCGCTTGTATACAGCCCACAAGGCCTCGTTAGTGGCACTTTCCTTGTTGATCTGTGCCTGAAGTTCGGCATTCTCGCGAACCCGTACTCCAAACGGTTTGGTCGGCTCAACCCAGGAAATGGTTTCCCTGATCAGGCGCGGGGGATCCGGCAAGACCCAGGAGGTCCACATGTTGAGTTCGTCATTGATAATGCGCAGCATGGACGCATGAATTTCGAGATCGAAATCGATCAGAGGATGGTCCACACGGAAGAGCTTGAAGCGCATAGTGGTGAGGTCGTATTCACTGCCGGTGAGGAAGGTCCAGCCCGGCTTGGCGCCAACTCCTTTGCGATAGGCCTTCAGCTTTTCCGGCGTGTCTTCGTCCGGCTTCAAGGTGAAGGAGTACATAAACATGTCTCGACCCAAATGGTCGCCGAGCAGGTCCTGCACTTTCGCCAGGCACGCCATGGTTCTGGGGCAATACCTTTCACAACTTGCGTAAAAGAAGTTGATGATCGAGATCTTGCCCCGGATCAGGTCGTCGTACATCCGCACCGGTTTGCCTTCATGCGTATGGAAAACGGCGTTGGTGTAAAACCCCGGCCCCATGGATGCTACCGGTTGACCCTTTGGGATCACACGGCAGGTAAGCAGGTCACGTCGGTTCATGCGTTCACTCCTTTCTTGGAGCTCCTGAGCTTGGGCGGATCGAGCTTCGTATCAGGAGGATTTAGGTTGAAATTATCCGGAAGCGTCGTCAACGCCGGAGTAATGTTCGGCTGTGCTCCCTGATTGACTTGGCCGGCGCCGTCGTTGGTTGTGCCATCCGAGTAGACCGGCGAGGTGACCGGCGAGGTAGCAGTACCGACATCCCAGGCATCCAGCATCAGGCCGTCTTCGTGTCCCAAGTTGTGGCAATGGATCATGTACTTGCCAAAGAGATCCCGGAATTGCAGGAAGACCAGGATCTCATCGTTGGGCCCGATCGGGTACACGTCCCGCCGGCCCTGCTGGAGCGGTGGAACGAAGTGATTGGTGATGGTGACATTGCCGTTCGCATCCTGGACATAGGTCCTGCGATCCAGCACACGACCCTCTTCCAGATGGATGTGGACGGGATGGACCCAGCCTGAACCCGGGAAGCGGTTACGCAGGATCCACGTCTCTGACGACCCATTGCGCATGGTGGCGTCAGAGCGGTTTCCATCAAAGGTCAATCCGTTGATGTTGAATACCCTGGCGGCATTCGGGTTTTCCGGATCACCCTTTGGGCCGGCCAGAGCCAGGTTGAAGTTCCAGATCCTGGTTGTAGCCAGGTTGGCCAGAGGAGTGGAGATATTCGGCAGTGTCGTCAGTACAGATGGCACCACGCTTGGGTCTCCGTGTTTCGGATTTTTGGTGATGTCAAACCGCATGAGCACGTTTTCAACTTCCAGGCCCGGAACCACTTGGTCGTTGTCCGGTTCCGGAGCGTTGTTGACAAACTGCGGCGCGTTGTTCGTTAGATACCAGTGGTCGCCGATCTGCGCCTGACTGAAGTCCAAAATCACGTCATAACGCTGGCAGACGTGGACCTGAAGGCCGGACCCGCCTCCCAGGGTTGCTCCCGTTACGGCGGTTTCCTGCGCGTTTGGTATGGTGACCGGCGAAGGCAGCAGATTGCCGTCTGTCGCCACCACGGTCATCGGTACTACACCGCCGTTGTTGTCAATGACGTTCAACAGCCAGATGCGTGCCGGCCCCGTGTTGTTGATGCGGAAGCGGTACTTGCGTCTCTCCACCTGGAAGAACGGCTGAATCACGCCATTGACAATGAACTTGTCGCCGGCGGGGACTGCGTCAGGCGCCGTGGCGAACATCGAGCCGTCTGCGCAGAACAGCTTGTCGGTGAGGTGCAGCGGGATATCGTAGACTCCATACGGTCCGGGCAGCCCTAGATTGTCGCCATTCCCGCCATTTGTGGGGGTTCCCGACCCGCTATCGTGCTCATTGAAAAGCAGGTACATGCCGTTAAGACCGCGATAGTTGTTGGTGGCAGTGAAGCTGTGCCGGTGGTCGTGATACCAAAGAGTTCCCATCGCTTCCAGCGGGTCGCCCAGAGGCGGCTGTGAAACAAAGCCAGCGTAGGCGTTGATGTAATGATGGTCTTTGAACAACCCTGGGCCCCAGAAGTCGCTGGCAAAGCCATCGCTTTCTGAAGCCGTATGCGCGTTATGCAGGTGAGTGGTGTGGGTGTTGACCCCAAACCCATTGTGATTCACCGGCAAATTGTTGCGGAAACGCACCACTATGGGAACGCCATAGACGTTGAGGAAGGTTGGCCCTGGATAGATTCCGTTGTAACCCCAGATATACGTCGACGGAATTTCGGGGTGGAATTGATGCATGGCCGGTTGAACGGAAATGTCATACTGCACGTGGGGGAAGAATTGATTCCAGAATTGATGGTCGGCGCGTGCGGCCTCACCCCCAGCAGTATTTGCGCTTTGGGTCGGTTGCGGGTTGAGTCGCGTCGGGATCGCTATCGGCATAATCGGCAGCGCCTGCACAAACGGCGTTGTCGCCGGGCTGTGACCCGGGTTGGGCGTGCAATCTGCCGGTTCCGGCGGAATCGGTGGGAGATCAAAGGCCCAGCTCTTTTTTGAGGTAAGCATAGTGACTACGCCCAAGGCTGCGGTCCCCTTGAGCACTGTTCTTCGGGTCACTCCGCCGCCGTTTGTAAGTTCAGCGTCTTTTTTCTTATGTTTTTTTGATTTTGCTGCAGGATCACGCGGCATTTTCTTCATAGGAACTCCTTTCGAGGGACGTTTTATCCGCAGTCGGAAACCTTGAGGCAGCGCGTGGCACGTAAAGACACACGTCCTCCCTCGAGTTCTCGGCTCCTGGATGATCTTGGTTTTGACTTGCTTAAAACGACGAAGTGCCGGTCAGCCCGGAGCGAATGGCCCATACGCTGCGGGAAATCACTGACTCACTTGCTGACGCCGGTGGGATTGCAGGCTCACCGCAATCAGAAACATACTCCTGAATTCCTGCCTGGCAATACAAAACACTTAGCTGAATGCGACAATACTTAGCCGTTTACGCCGCAGGCTGTCGATAGTCCTTCGGCGCCTGACGAAAGCGCCGCTGAAACGCGCGAACGAAACTGGAGTGATGCTGGTATCCGGCAAGGTAGGCGATTTCCTTGATCTCCATGTCAGTCGTGGAAAGCAGATGAGCGGCCATGCGCAGCCTGTTCTCAGAAAGCAAGGCACTGATATGCACGCCTGTTTCCTGCTTGAATAAGCGTTGGAGATGCGCTGGACTCAACCGCACCTCGCGCGCCAATTCGCTGACCGAGCGAAGCGGACCGCTCTCAATTTTCTCCAGGACCCTGCGCAGACGTCTTTCATGAACAACGGGGATCAATGAACCAGGGTTGATGACCGGACACTTAATCAGATTCTCATTCGATAGGGCCTTTTTTCCCGCAACCGTTCCACCCAGCCGGGCTCGACCGCTTGATGCAAACATCTCTCTCTCCATTGGTATCGCGAAACGCTTACCTTTACGCACAAGTCTGAGAAATTGCTGCTAGCCGCGCTTCTAGCCGTTGGTCTTAACGTTGTTCTGGTCTGTCTGCGAGCCAGGATGCTGCTACAGACAAAATGTTTCCGGGTGAGAAACGTCCAGCTAAATCGCAAATGTCCGCCGGCTCGAAATTCGAGTCTGGGCTCGTCACGAAGAAGCGATTCCTCCCAACTCCCGGAATGGCCGGGAAGAATGCTCGGGGATAGTCGCACAAAAAAATATTAAGAAACGTTAATTTTTGCGCATTTCGGAAAGCAGAAACTCTGCCGTGATACTTAGTACTGCACTTTATTGTGGCCCTCAGGAGCGGGCTCGGTTCTTCTCTTGAAACAAGAATTGATGCATCCCACCTAATGAAATATGGTTCTCAAAGTTCGAACAGCGGGCCGCTAAACACAGCAATTTCCGCATTCAGGAACATCACAGATCGAAATTGGTCACGCTTCGCCTGAAGAGGCACGGCACTAGCTGGTTGGTCGTCGAAATACACCACGACTAATATCTTCTGTGCCGCGAGTCTGACAAATTGGGCGAATTGGTTTGCTAAAGTCATGAAAAAGCCGGGACAGTGTTCTCTTCATCCATCTCTCCACCAACTGGGGGAAGGACCGTTTTCGATTTCGTGGGCCATACCGTTACCATTACTGACCCCGCGGACAAGCAAAAAAAGAATTATGTAGATGGTCTCGGTCGCCTGAAAAAGTTCTAAGATCGTCGCTCAGGGCGCGCCATCGAAATTCGTTGGGTTGTGCCAGATACCCCTTCGTGTTATTCCGCGATTGTGCCCACTGCCGTGCCCAGTGCTGATCAGGGGGCTGGTGAGGTGCTCCTGAACTGCGGTGCTGCCTTCATAGACCTGGCCTTTTGCCAGGAAATCAATCTTGGCCAACCCGAAGTCGAGCACCTTGGCGCGCGTTGGGTGATGAAGATGTTGGCTGGCTTAATGTCGCGGTGGACGATGCCTCGGGCTTGCGCGGCATCCAGCGTCCAAAATAAAGGAGACGCCTTTTCGCGTCTCCTTTGGGTAAATCGTTTTGGTGGTTGTTTACAAGTTGAGCAATTACGCTCTTCCGGCGCTAAATCCGGCTTGCTCCATTTGCTCGCGTGCCGCGTCCGCTGTGGAATGGACGCCTTGCACTTTGAGCTTGAAGTCGTCTGGATTGCTGGCGTTCTCCAGGGCGGTTTCATAGCTGACCAGGCCTTGCGAGTACAAATCGTAGAGGGACTGGTCGAACGTCTGCATACCGTACTGGGAGGTGCCGGCGCCAATGGCCTCATGCAACAGGCGCGTCTTTTCCGGGGTCATGATGCACTCGCGGACAAACGCGGTAGAGATCAGGACCTCGGTAGCTGGGACGCGGCCTGCACCGTCAGCGCGCTTAACAAGTCTCTGGCTGACGACGGCCCGCAATGTGGCGCCAAGCTGCATACGCACTTGCTTCTGCTCCGGTGGAGGAAATACAGCGATGATACGGTTGATGGTTTCGACTGCATCCAATGTATGCAGTGTTGAGAAAACAAGGTGACCAGTTTCGGCGGCGTGCAGCGCGGTGGAAATCGTCTCCAGATCGCGCATTTCGCCCACCAGGATCACGTCCGGGTCCTGACGTAAACTAGCTCGCAAGGCAGACCCGAACGAGGGAGTGTCTACCTCCACTTCACGCTGGTTGACAAAACCTTTCTTATCACGATGAAGGAATTCGATAGGGTCTTCAATCGTAATAATGTGCTCAGACCGGCTGGAATTGATCCGATCGAGCATGGCGGCCAGTGTGGTTGACTTACCTGAACCGGTCACGCCGGTTACCAGCACCAGTCCGCGGGCCTCTTCGCAAATGTGTTCGATAACTTTAGGAAGATAAAGTTCTTCCAGTGCGCGAATCTTAGTGGGAATCACGCGCAGTACCAAGCCGACGTTGCCGCGCTGCTGAAAAACGTTTACACGGAAGCGTCCCAGTCCGGCGACTCCGTAGGCCATATCGAGCTCGGCAACTTCTTTGAACTTCTGCTTCTGCCGGTTGGACATCATACTGAAAGCCATGTTCAGCATGTCTTCCGCGGAAACGCGAGGCTGATCGGTCAGCGGCACCAGTTCGCCATCCACGCGCACGTGCGGATAGTTGCCAACTTTCAAATGAAGGTCGGAGGCTTTTCGCTCCATCGCAATTCTGAGCAGATCATCAATGTGCATTTTTCACTCGTACCAAAGAATCCTGGGTCTTAACGAGAATATCGGCCAAAAGAATACGTGCTAAAACGAATCCGGGTCTTCAACAGAACAATCTATATCTCCGGCGCTGCTGATTGGCTGCAACGTACCACGCGGAAACCGTGAACGCAATCGGGGAGCGCGCCTAAAATCCCGCATTCCTTTGACTGCCTGGGTTCCCGGTTCGTCTGCACCTTGGGCCAATAAAGCTTTTACCTTCAGCAGTGTACGTTGGGTCAGGGCTGGCTACAATGTTACCGATGACACAGCACGTTAATAGACCTCGGGTGGTGGTCATTGGGGCCGGTTTTGCCGGCCTGAATGCCGCTAAAGCCCTGTCTAATGCCCCTGTGGACGTTATCGTGGTGGACCGCAAGAACCACCATACCTTTCAGCCTCTGCTTTACCAGGTGGCGCTGGCAGTGCTTTCACCCGCTGAAATTGCCTCTCCGGTGCGTACTGTGCTGCGCCGGGCTGCAAATACTGAAGTCCTGCTGGGCGAGGTTACCGGCTTTGATCTGCAAAAGCGCCTGGTGCGGCTTGACGGCCTTGATCTGTCTTACGACTATCTGATCGTGGCGGCGGGCGCCACCCACGCCTATTTTGGGCATCCCGAATGGGAGGAGTTTGCGCCTGGGCTGAAGACCTTAGAAGACGCGACGGAAATCCGCCGTCGGATTCTGATGGCCTTTGAAACCGCCGAGCGCGAACTGTATGCTAAGCGAACTCCGCCGCCGCTGAATTTTGTGGTCGTCGGCGCCGGCCCAACAGGCGTTGAACTCGCCGGTGCGATCTCCGATATTGCGGGACGACATTTGACCAAGGAATTTCGCTCGATTGATCCGCGCCAGTCGCGCATTATTTTGCTGGAAGGCGGCACGCGCGTCCTCCCCTCCTATTCAGAAGATCTTTCCGCCAGCGCTGAACGCCAGCTTAAGGAAATGGGTATTGAAGTCCGCACCAACGCCATGGTCACCAACATTGAGGCCGGAGTGGTCTCCGTGGGCAAGGAAAAGATTCCAGCGTCAGTCATTCTCTGGGGCGCTGGCGTTTCGGCGTCACCGCTGGGCAAGATCCTGGGCGTGCCCGTGGATAAAGCTGGACGCGTAATTGTTCAACCTGATCTCACTGTGCCGGGACATCCAGAAGTTTTTGTTACCGGCGACCTGGCTTCAGCCACGCGGCACAATGGCCTGCCGGTGCCGGGCGTTGCGCCTGCTGCAATCCAGATGGGCAAGTTTGCCGCGCGCCAGATCAAACGATCGGTGGCAGCCCAGCCGCGCGAGAAGTTTGAGTATCTTGATAAAGGTAGCCTTGCGACCATAGGCCGGTCGCGCGCCGTGGGCGAACTCGGGAAGATTCACATCTCAGGTTTTTTCGCCTGGCTGGCCTGGCTGTTCATTCACTTGCTGTTTCTTGTCGGCTTCCGCAATCGACTGTTTGTGATGAGCGAATGGGCCTGGGCTTATCTGACCTATAATCACAGCGCAAGATTGATTACCGATCCGAGAGAGAAAGAACAAGCGGAGAAGCCGCGAGCTAAAGCCGGATAGATTGAAATTTCAAATGTGAAATCTCAATGACTCCCAGCCTCCAAACGCCTCGCCTCATCCTGCTTCCGCTAGAGCTGTTCGATGCCGAGCAGGCGCAGGTCTTGTTTCCGCACTGGGAGATTGTCCGCTATATCAGAAACGCTGTCCCGTGGCCGTATCCATCCGATGGCGCTTTCAAGTTTTATCGCGATGTTACCTTGCCGGCCGTTGAAAGAGGAGATGAATGGGCCTGGACGCTTCGCTTGAAAAGCGGCCCGGATCAACTGATCGGCGCCATCAGTCTGTTCCGCAGTGAAACCGATAATCGCGGCTTCTGGATGGGCCTTCCATGGCAACGTCAAGGTCTGATGACCGAGGCTTGTGACGTAGTGACGGATTATTGGTTCGAAGTGCTGAAATTCCCCGTGCTGCGCGTTCCCAAAGCCATTGCCAACATCGGTTCGCGCCGCATTTCAGAAAACCAGGGCATGCGCGTGATTGCCAAGGAAGATCGCGACTACGTTTCTGGCCGTTTGCCTTCAGAGATTTGGGAGATCACGGCGGAAGAGTGGCGCAAGCGCAAGCGGTAGGCGCGATAAACGAAATTTTCGGCCTGCCCTTGCAAACCTTTTTGACGGACGGCAACGTTTTCAGCAAATGCCTGTAGACCGCCGCGCGTCTGGCCCCCATAGCGGCGCGGCATCCCTACACCAATAAATATTTGACTCTAATCGAGAATAATGTTCTCCCGCCCTTTACTTCTCACTTTTCAATTCCGAACACGCATTGCACCGTCGCCGTAATCGTGATTTTTCCTGGTTGCACCGGCGGGGGTGGCGGAGGTGGAGGCGCAGCTCTCTTGGCCATGCTGAATAAACCTCCACCTCCCGTTGTTCGCTCGCCGGTTTCATTCGCGTAGATGTCATAAGGCAGGCTCTCAATTTGAGCGATCCCGATCAGGTTTCGCACCTCCAAGCTTACTGACCTCGCTGGTCCAAGCCTCTGTTTCGTCTCCACCAACGCGACGGTAGCGCGACCTACGGCACGATGCATGGCGTCGGCCACTGCCTTCTGTTTTGCCGCCTCTTCATTCAATAGCTGATAAGTCAACGATCGGAAGTCGGCGACGCCATCTTGCACTGAATCGTCCATGATCGGCCCAACTTTAGAGAAATCCTGTACCTTCAAAACCACGTGGCCCTGCACGCGATAGGCTCGCGCCCGTTTCTTGCGGTCACCCTCATAAAAAGGCGTAACCGTAAGTACGCCGGTCTGAATGGCATCTTTGCCGAGTCCGTTACGCTCCGCCACCGCAACGATCATGCGCATCGACTGCGTTGCCTTTGTGTAAGCCTCTTTCAACTCTTTTTCCTGAGATGAGATGTCAAAAGCCATGATGGCCAGATCGGGGTCGCTTTCATAGCTTCCTTCGGCCTGAACAACGAGTGTGTCGGCGATGAACTTGACTTCCGGCTGCTGTGCCGTCGCGAGCAGCGGCGCAAGCAGAACAAGAAAGATGACGAATGGGTTTGGCAGTTTCATGGTTGATCTCCTCAGCTAAGGGTCGGAACAAACTGCTTTGTTTGCGCTGAAAAGTATAACTGGCCAGGGTGAATTCGGCTTCGACGGGATGGGTATCGCACTGGCGGCGTGATCAGCCTTCTTGATCCTCAGTTTCGTGTTCCAGCGTTTTTTGGGGTCCCCTCTCTAATGCAAATTTTGGCGCATCATAAGGGATAACGCCGTGGAGGCGGCGTCTCGTTCTGTGAGATTCTGCATCCAACAGGACGGGAGCAGTCACTCTTGATGTGACGTTGCTCACTGCGCCATGACCTCCGCCGCTTTACATTACTCCACTGGTGTTCGCAGTAAGATCCGGTGTTTCTCATGAGTTCAAGCAATCTAGCCCGCAATCACTTGCCCAGACCAGCGAAGATTTTCGCTCCGTGGAATGTCTTTTCTGCCCTGGTCCTTGTGCCGGCAGAAGGTTCTCTCGGTATGGCGAGAAGAGTGCTGGAGAGTTTTGGGATCAGGGTCTATCCCGCATTCAGCATTCCGGAAGCGGAGCAGGTCCTGCACAGTACACGGCTTGATCTGGCCGTTTGTGACTTCGACGTGCCCCACATCGCAGAACTCGCACTGTTGCAGCCTTCTTCGCGCTGGCGTGGAGTAGCGGTGGGCCTTATGCCATATGCCCGTCTGGAACAGCCCAACCAGAAGCGCATTCAACTGCGCGTGCCGAAACCCATTACCGTGGATCTGCTGGTCCGCAGCCTCAAGGCGTCATACACCACCATGACGCAGCAACGAATCGCCACCTACCGGCACACCCTGCCGGTAAAGCTGGTTTCCGGTACGCTGAACCATCGTGGCTGGCAACGCACGTTGCACCAGGTGAATGTACTGAATATGAGCCAGACCGGGCTATGCCTGAACGCCGCCGAGCCCCTGCCTCAGGGCGCTTCATTGACCATGAGTCTGGTGCTGCCTGAGACTCCAGCATCGTTGCATGCCAGCGGCAATGTTGTCTGGTCCCACAGCAGCGGCCGTGCCGGAATTGCTTTTGATCGGGCTGATTGCCCCGAAATGAAGAAACTGCAGGAGCAATTGAATACCAGGCTTCCCCGCGAACTGGGAATCGTGGCGCGGTTAGGATAACGTCTCGAGCGAAGCTTTCGATTCAATCCCGAGCGAAGTGAGCGATCTCTATGATCGTCAAAACTCTTAAAGACAAGGTGTTGGAATCCTCTAAAGTAAAGCGTAGCAATCTCTCGCTACGCTTGTGAATCATCCTCGAAAACTTTCGTGGTTATAGGGACCCCTCGCAGTGCTCGGGATTAAATCAATACTTAAACGCCTACCGGCTGCTTGGTACGATCTTTTACCGGAACGGGCGTAAACCAGTTGTGCCGGTCGGCGGATGCGCCATTTACGATCCCAAAGAATTCGCGCTGCAATGCCAGCGTCACAGGTCCAGTGACGCCATTGCTGATATTGATTTTGTCGATGGCGCGGATGGGCGTGATTTCTGACGCGGTGCCGCAGAAGAAGACTTCATCGGCCAGATAGAGCATTTCGCGGGGAATCATCTGTTCCACCACGGTCAGGCCCAGGTCTTCACCCAGCGTTATCACGCTCTCACGCGTAATCCCGGGCAGCACAGAGTTGCCCAGCGGCGGCGTCAGCAGTTTGCCCTTGCGCACGATAAAGATGTTGGCCCCGGAAGCCTCGCTGACATAGCCGTTTACGTCCAGGGCAATGCCCTCCACGTAGCCATTTACGATTGCTTCCATCTTGATCAGCTGGGAATTCATGTAGTTGGCGCCGGCCTTGGACATCGCCGGCATGGTATTGGGCGCAATACGCGACCATGAAGAGACGCATGCCTCCACGCCATCGCTCACGTTGCCGTGCCCCAGGTACTTGCCCCACGGATAGTTGGTCATATAGACCTCGGTGGGTGAGTTGAAGGGGTTTACGCCGGCTTCGCCGTAACCGCGCATCACGATGGGACGCAGGTAGCACGGCCATACGCCGTTGCCGGCCACCAGTTCCAGGGCGGCGGCGCAGAGCTGGTCCAGGTTGTAGTCGATTTCAATGCGGTAAATCTTTGCAGAGTCCATGAGTCTCTGCATATGGTCGCGGAGCCGGAAAATGGCAGGACTGCCCGCCGGCGCATAACAGCGAATTCCTTCAAAAACAGACGAACCGTAATTGACCACATGAGCCATCACGTGGATCTGGGCATCTTTCCAGGGAATGAGTTTCCCGTTATGCCAGATTTTTTCGGTCGCTTGAATCGCCATGAGATAGGCTCCTTCAGATTTTTGATGTCCCGGCCTGAACGCGTTCGAACCTCTGCCTGGACGCCGCAACGGTCCAAACGCACTCTAACACTATTTAGATAGGAAATTCAGGCGAACGGAACATTATATCTGACGGAAATTTCCCCGGCTAACATTACATACGGCTAAATTCTCTAGCCATGGATTACAAATGTTTGCCGGGGAAACGATTCTTACGGTTGCGTGCGGGTTCCACCCGATGACTGGGCCGCCTTTTCCTGCGTCGTGGGGCCTGGAGTGGTCTGTGCCACGGTGGCGGGCGGCGTGTAGAGGTACGTTTTCGGGTTTGCCATCATGGTTGGCATGGCCGCAAACGGCTTGGAGTAATCGTTGGCCGCGTTCCAGAACAGGAACCCATCTCCGTGGTGGGCATTGGAAGTGCTGACCTGCTTCAAGATGTATTCCGGCGAATAAGTCTTGGTTCTCCAGCGGAAGGCCTGGAGCCAGGGTCGAATTACCACGCCGGAATTCGTCGTGATCTTATCGAAGCGGTCCATTGAGATGCTGATGAAATGTTCCGGAGCGTCGCCCGGGGCCTTGTAGCCGTCCATCCCAAAGAAGTGCGAGGGATAGATCATGGGCGAAATCACGTCACAGTGTTGGGCCATCTTTACGATGTCCTGGCCGGTGTGGCTGAGATCGACCTGGCGCTGCCAGGCCATGATGCCGAACACGTCGAGTGAAACCAGTACGCCCATCGGGTGAAGTTCTGTATACGCGCGATCCAGGAAATTGGCGATCACGTCATCCCGGTGCAGTTTGGGGTCTTTCTGGAAGGCAAACTGCGCATCCGCCTGATTGCCCTCGGCAGGGAAGCGGACGTAGTCGAATTGAATCTCATCCACGCCGGAGGCGGCTACGTACTTGGCCAGCGCGATGTTGTAATCCTGCACTTCCTTGTTTGAGCTGTCGGACCAGACCAGCTTGCCATTTTCGCGCCACGGCTGGTGCAGGCTTCTGGACTGTACCGCCAGTTCGCCATGGTTTTGGGCAATGTTGTCATCCCGGAAAAGGGCCTGCCGGGCGATCACGTGCATGTCCAGCGAATGCAGGAAGCGCACATACTTGGGCAGATTGCTGATGGGATAATTATGGATCTTTCTCGCTAGAGGATGATCGAACTTGACGTTGATGGTGCCGTCGCTGTCTTTGATATCGAACACCACGGCGTTTCCGCCTGCCTGGCGCCAGCGCCGGACGAGATCGATTCCATGCGCGCTCCCCGCGGTCCCGCCTGTAAGGTAGATGGCGCGGACTTCGGTGTCCTTGGCGAACGGGCGCGTTTTTTCCACGACCGGCTGGGGCTCAATGCCGGGAACCATGATGATCTCGCCCTTCTTAAATGTTGTCTTGCCGCCATTCGCCTTGCCGATGGCGTCAACATATTCCGCAACTGTCATGTATGAAGACTCTGACAGATGGCCGCGAGCCAGGAACTGAGCTGTAGTTACCGCTTTTGCCGTAACTGTGATGGTCCCCGGTGGAAGTTCTTGTGGTTGAACGGCGGCGGGCGGCGGGATCTGCACTGCAGGCGCCGGTTTTTCTGCGGCCGCAACCTGACTTTGCCCATGCCGCGTGAAAGCTACAACTGCAACAGCGAGCCCAAGCACAATCAGGGCTGCGGAGGAGATAAAGCGATACTTCTTGGGTAACATTGGGACTCTTTCCCGGGGTCTTTCCACGCATCTTATCACGCAACCCGGTACTCTGATCAAAATGGCTGGAGTGCCTGACCTTTTGTCACACACTCTGCATCTAAATGTTAGATGCATGTAGATGGGTGTTGACAGATTAGTAATGACAACTCCGCAGCTCACATTTCCATCTCACATTTACGCCTCTGAAATTAGGGAGGCGTCCCTCGGGCGAAAAAAGAGGCGGGGAATTATGAGGACCGGCTTTAATACTGCACTTGATCCCACACGGCGCAGCTCAGACGCGCAGGATTTTGAAACCGCTTTGCGGCGGAAGATTGTTGGCCAGGATCCGGCCGTCGAAAAAGTGGTGGAGATCTACCAGATGTTTCTTGCGGGATTGAACGCCCCAGGGCGTCCCGTGGGAAACCTGCTTTTTCTAGGGCCCACCGGCTCAGGCAAGACGCGAGTGGTGGAAGCCATGGCTGAGTCGCTCTTTGGCGACCCGCGCGCCATCATCAAGATTGACTGCGCCGAGTTCCAGCACAGCCATGAAATCGCCAAGCTTATCGGTTCGCCTCCAGGCTATCTCGGGCATCGCGAGACGCACCCACTGCTCACCCAGGAAGCCCTCAACCAGTGGCATACGGAAAAGCTCAAGCTCACGTTGCTTCTTTTCGACGAGATTGAGAAGGCCAGCGACGCTCTGTGGCAGCTTTTGCTCGGCATCCTGGATAAGGCGACGCTCACTTTGGGGGACAATCGCCGCGTCGATCTTTCCCAGTGCCTGATCGTGATGACCTCAAACCTGGGCGCCCATGAGATGGACGACCTTATGACTGGCGGCCTCGGCTTTGGCAACACCAGAAAAGCCGGGCATATGGATGCCGCGCTTGACGACAAGATCACCCGTACGGCACAGGACGCGGCACGGCGCAAGTTCTCCCCTGAGTTCATGAACCGGATCGACAAGATCGTGGTCTTCAAGACCCTTAAGTCGGAGCATCTGGAGCAGATCCTGGAGATCGAACTGGGCATGGTGCAGCAGCGCATCCTGCAGGCCACTGGTAACAGCCAGTTCGTATTTTCCTGCACCGCACCGGTCAAAGGCTTCCTGTTGCAGGAAGGCACGGACCCCAAGTATGGGGCGCGCCACCTGAAGCGGGCCATTGAAAAGAACGTGGTTTTTCCCCTGGCTAACCTGGTCGCCACCGGGCAAATCAAACTGGGTGATTTTATCCGTATTGATCGAAAAGAGAGTCAAATGACTTTCACCAAGGAAGCTGAAGGCGCGCTGGTGCCTGTTCTGCTGGAGAAATACGGAGAATTGAATTCAGGATCGCCGCTTGCCGCTAAAGCGGGGCGGGGCGCCAACAAGGGACGCGATTTTGGAGGCGCGGCATCGCTGCTTGATCCGCATAAATAGCAACTTGCAACTGGCAAATAACCAAACCAAGTCAGCCGCAAATTTGCGCCGAGAAACGCAGATAAGAAATAAATCAGCCGCGAATTAACGCACAAGCGCGTAGTCGAAGGGGCCCGAGGATACATCACTCGCAAAGCCGATTCAGGGAGTTTTACCCAAATGCTTCGTTGAGTGCACATGAAGAATCCTGGTCGAGTGCGCCGCCTGTGCTAAACTTCTCCTCGCTTTTTAGGCGCGCCGAAAGACCCCTGGCCCCTAACCCTCATCCCCGGAGGTTCTATGAACAGCAAGCGTTTTCTTCTGTTCGCGGCATCCCTCGTACTTACATGTAGTCTTCACGCGCAGACCGCGTGCCTGGCGCATCATCCTCAATACATTCCCGGCGTTCTTGAGACGAACTATTCCCAGGGCTGCACCGGCCATGACGAGCCGGAACTGATGCCGGTTTCCAGCGCTCCGGGCTCCGCCCGCGATCTCACATGGACCGTCGTGCTTCCCACCAACGGCCGCTCCAGCGTGTCGGACGTAGGCCCAACGTTCTGGTTCGGCGGCACGGTCAACGATCCAAAGAGTCTTTTCAACCAGGCGTTTGTCGAACTCCAGTTCTATCCGGATTCACTGGTGAGCAAGTGCTTTAATGACGGCGGTTTCAGCGTGAACTTTTCACCCAACACTTTTACCGCGTGCTCGCCGGTGTTCAAGCTCGTTCCCAACAACAACTCTGCCCACCACTTCAATGAAACCACTGCGTTCAACGCTATGCTGGAAGACTCAACCACTCCCGGCAACCCTCTGGTCATGCATGCTGGTGACACCATCACAGTTCATTATTTCGTCACGCCCGCGGCTGATGGCTTCCACATCACCGTCACTGATCTGTCCACCAGCCACTCCGGCACCATTATTCTCAATTCGCCTTCTGATGGCCCGTTGATGCCGGCCTTTGATACCCAGCAGATCGGCAACGCACTGGGTTGGGGGGTGGTCAATGATGCTCCCAACGCTTTCGTATGGGAGATAGGTCACGAATCCATTTTCACCGGCGGCGATGCCTTCTGCGTTCCCGGCCAGACTTTCTGCGATTCGTACAATGCCGGCTCATGGGCGGGATTCTCTCCAGTCCAGATCAAGAGCGTGACGTTTGGCGACGGTTCCCGTCCAAAGAGTTTTGCCGTCGTCAGCGACCAGGGCGGCAAGGCTGAAGTCGCCCTGACCTGTGCGACCTACGGCGGGCCATTCTGTATTTATCCCTGGTACACAGCAACCAAGAGCGGCTTCCATTACGGCATTGATTATCCTGACACGCTCAAGGACTTTGGCCAGGCCGATCAATTCCAGCAGACCCTTCAGTGCGGTGGCCCGTTCGGCGCGGACACTACATTTTGCTCGACCATCCTAAAGTAAATTCGCCGCAGCAAAGCTAAAAGGGGAAAGGCGATTGTCTTTCCCCTTATTTCTGGTGCGCCGTAAGAACTTGCCACAATGGCTCCGAACCGTCGCCATGAAGGTTGCGGGCCGGCTCTCTCTTGACGCGTTGAACTTCACTTGGGATACTTGCCGTCCATCCTTGTCCCGGAGGCATCTTTCGCCATGGCGCAGGTCCAGACGGTTCGCGGCCCGATTGCTTCCTCCCAGTTGGGCACAACGCTGATGCATGAACATGTCTTCGTGCTGGATACTGAGATCCTCCAGAATTATCCCGAAGAATGGGGGAGCGAGGAGAAAAGAGTCGCCGATGCCGTAACGCGGTTGAACGAATTGAAGGCCAAGGGCGTGGACACGATTGTGGACCTCACCGTGATTGGCCTAGGCCGATACCTGCCCAGGATTCAGCAGATCGCGCAGCAGACAAAGATCAATATCGTCGTCGCCACGGGAATTTATACGTATCACGATGCGCCGCTCTACTTCCACTTGCGCGGTCCCGGCACAGTTCTGGGCGGCCCGGAACTGATCGTGGACATGTTTGTGCGCGATATCAATGAAGGCATCGCGGATACCGGGGTGAAGGCGGGAATCCTGAAATGCGCCACGGACGAACCCGGCGTGACCAAAGACGTGGAGCGAATTTTGCGGGCTACCGCGCAAGCGCACCGCAAAACCGGTGTGCCTATCTCCACCCACACACATGCTGGGCGGCGCGTGGGGCTGGACCAGCAGCGAATCTTTCGCGAGGAAGGCGTCGATCTTTCGCGCGTGGTGATTGGGCACTCCGGCGATACCACCGACCTGGCCTACCTGGAAGAACTCGTCGGGAATGGTTCCTACATAGGCATGGACCGCTTTGGCATTGACACAATTCTCTCTTTTGAAGATCGTGTGAAAACCGTGGCGTCAGTGTGCGAACGTGGCCATGCGGGAAAAATGGTGCTCTCGCATGACGCCGCCTGCTACAACCACTGGCTTCCGGAGCGGCCTCTGCCCATGATGCTGCCGCGTTGGAATTATCTACATATTCATAATGATGTAATTCCTGCACTGAAAAAGCAGGGCGTGACCGACGAGCAGCTTCAGACCATGCTGGTCGCCAACCCGAGAAAAATCTTCGAACGCCAGGGGGCCTATTGAGCAGCGTTATCCATCCTTTCGATGAGTCAGGAATTGTGCGGGGGGCGGATGGCGTGGCCCGTTATCAGGACCGCCCGCGATCTCTAGTGGAGATGTTGCGCGGCTCGGTAGAAAAATGGCCCGGCAATGAGGCGGTGGTGGAGGTTGGCGGTGAGCGCCTGATCTATCGCACATTCTGGGACCGTGCCGCGCGGACTGCCGGCGGCCTGCGCGCACTGGGCATTCAACCCGGCGAACGCGTAGCAATCCGCCTGGGAAACTGCGCCGATTGGTGCATTGCTTTTTTTGCCGTCCAGATGGCCGGCGCCGTTGCCGTCCCAGTGAACACGAGATTTACCGAATCTGAAATCGACTATGTGCTGAAGGATTCCGGAAGCAAATACGTTTTCCTGCCCGGGCAACCGCTGCCCCAAGGAGACAGCCTGGTGGTGGAGAACCTGGAGCAGAAAGACGTGGCAGCAATCTTCTATACCAGCGGCACTACCGGATTTCCTAAGGGCGCAATGCTTACGCACGAAGGATTTCTCTCCAACATAGAGACTTCACGTCGCATAAGCCTCTTGCCGTTTGACGGAAGCATTCGCACCCTGGTTTCCGTTCCGCTGTTCCACGTGACGGGCTGCAACAGCCAGTTTCTGGTGGCTTGCGAAGGCGGCAGCGCCACCGTGATCATGCCGTCCTTCAACGTGCAAAGCTTTCTGAAGCTGATTGAATCGGAGCGGATCAACGCGCTCACTTCGGTACCGGCGGTCTATTGGCTGGCCATCAACCAGCCGAATTTCCGCGAGACCAATACCCAGGCTGTGATCCGCGTGAGCTATGGCGGCGCTCCCATTGCGCCTGACCTTGTCGGGCGGATCATTGAAGCATTTCCCAACGCACGCGTGGGCAACGGTTTTGGCTTGACTGAGTCTTCTTCAGTCGCGACTTATCTTCCGCACGAATACGCGCGGCTGCGGCCTGAGACCGTAGGCTTCGCCGCACCGGTGGTGGATTTGAAACTGGATGGCGTATTTCCCGGCGCCGATGTTGGCGAGTTGCTGATGCGCGGTCCTAACATTGTTCCGGGCTATTGGAACAAGCCTGAAGCCACTGCAGAAACATTTGCCGGTGGCTGGCTGCACACCGGCGATATGGCCCGCCTGGACGAGCAGGGTTTTGTCCAGATTGTCGACCGCAAGAAAGATATGGTGAATCGCGGCGGCGAGAACGTCTATTGCGTGGAAGTGGAGAACGCGCTGGCGGCCCATCCCGCGGTCTATGAAGTGGCCGTAATGGGTGTACCAGACAGCATGATGGGGGAAAAAGTTGGCGCGGCCATCGTCTTGAAGCCGGGAGCAATGGCCGAGGCCGGCGATATCCTGCGATTCGCGAAAGAGCATCTGGCCGATTTCAAGGTGCCCCAGTATCTGGTGCTGCGCGCGGAAATATTGCCGCGCAATCCCGGGGGCAAAATCCTGAAAAAACATCTGCGCGAAAACCTGGAGTGGGGCAAACAGCTCTGGTGATTCGCGACGGCGGGCCAGAAATTCTGCACAGCATGCGATCCAGTTCGAGCATCTTAAGTGGGTTAGGCTGAGACTTGGCCCGGCCCAGATTGCAAGGGAACGTCTTTCGCGCCGGAACCAGATTCTTCAGCTCTCGGAGCGCCGCATGAACCCTTTTCGCCGACTGCAGAATCTCACGTCTGTCCAGCGGAATACCTTTGTTGCATGCTTTCTGGGCTGGTCGCTGGATGCTTTTGATTTCTTCATTCTGGTTTTTTGTGTAAGCGCCATCGGCGCTGACTTCCACACCAAGGTTTCATCGGTAGCGGAAGCAATCTTTATTACGCTGGCCATGCGGCCGGTCGGGGCGTTTCTCTTTGGAATGATGGCGGACCGCTTTGGCCGCCGGCCTACCCTGATGATCGACATCATTGCATATTCCGTCTTTGAGCTGGGCTCGGCTTTCGCGCCTTCCCTGAAAGTATTCCTGATCATGCGCGCGCTGTTTGGAATTGCGATGGGCGGCGAGTGGGGCGTTGGGGCCGCTCTGACGTTTGAAACGCTGCCCAAGGAAGGCCGCGGCTTCTTCTCGGGATTGCTGCAAGAAGGCTATGTTGTGGGATATCTGCTGGCGGCGCTGATCTATGGCACGCTCTTTTCATTCGTGGGCTGGCGCGGCATGTTCGTGATCGGCGCACTCCCAGCTTTCCTGGTGATCTATATCCGCACCAAAGTGGATGAATCGCCGGCATGGCTGCAAGGGCAGGCCAAAACGAAGCCAGAACAACATCTCGGCCACGATGTTCTTGCATTCGCCGGAAGTTTTCTGTTTCTGATCGTGCTGATGTTTGCTTTTAACTCCTTCAGCCACGGCACCCAGGACCTCTATCCCACATTCCTGCAGAAGAACCATGGCTTCACGCCGAAGATTGTCGGACTTATCGCCATCGTTTACAACATTGGCGCTCTGCTGGGTGGGATCATTTTTGGCGCATGGTCAGAGAAAATCGGACGCCGCAAAGCCATCGTGATCGCCGCGCTGTGTGCCATCCCCTGCATTCCTTTGTGGGCCCATGCCAACAGCGTTGCTCTGCTCGCGCTCGGCGGTTTCCTGATGCAGTTCATGATCCAGGGAGCCTGGGGAGTTGTGCCGGCGCACTTGAATGAGCTCTCTCCTCCTGCAGTACGCGGAACTTTTCCCGGTCTCGCCTATCAGCTCGGAAACCTGTTGTCATCGCGCAATTCCGTCATTCAGGCCAAGCTGGCGGAAGAACGATACGGCGGCAGTTTTGCCCCGGTGCTTACCTGGACTGTAGTGATTGTGGCGTCTCTGGTCGCCGTAATCACATGGTTTGGCGGTGAACGCAAAGGCGCGGATCTCTCCAGCACCGCAAGGGAAGTTTCAGGCGAGGACGAGCCCGTGGCTGCGTGACCGATGAAACAGCTGCTGAGCAATGCGAACGCGGCTGAGAGAATAAGTTTCTAATCGAGAGCATTCTTGAGGCATTTAGCCGCGGCATCCGGTCCCTTCAGCGCCAGCACCTTGAACTCCGCTCCGTCATTTGAGTGATAGTTAGTCAGGAACGTTTCCAATTCCTTCAGCAGATCCTTGTTGAGGTCTTTCAGGGAATTGATGTTGGAGTGTGTATGGCTGGATTCGGCGACCGCAAGCAGCCGGTCATTGCGCTCAGACTCGCCCTTCTCCGTCTGCTTGCCTTCGATCACCCCGACCAGGCGCGCTTGCACCAGGCATCCGGTGAAGACAGGCTGGTCCATCAGTACCAGCACGTCGATTGGATCTCCATCTGCGCCTTCGGTTGATGGGATAAAGCCGAAATCATGAGGGAAGGCCATTCCTTCCGGAAGGACTTTTTTCAAGGCGAATACCTGCTGGTCTTTGTCCCATGCGTACTTGTTGCGGCTGCCTTTGGGAGTTTCGATGATGACCTGCACGTTCTTGCCTCCGTCAAAGGCGGAAAGACGCGTAGGGTTTAGCATTCCTTGTTTTTTCTTCTTCTTGTTGGCCAAGCCTCTCCCCCATCTACGAGCATATTGCATCAGATGATGCGCGCCGCCCGCGGGTTTATCCGCGCAGGCATTTGCGAACCGTTTTGTTACAAAGCGACTCTCGCCCGCTCTCAATCCGCCCTGCTGGATCGGATAATCACGGCGCAAATCAATGGTGCGGCAACCTGTTGCTCCGTAGCGGACTCTCATTCCAGTAAGTGACACTAAATCCACTCTTCTTTTTCTGTATGAGGAAAATGCTCAGGAACTCAACTTTCAAAATCAGCAAGCAGGGACGCGCTGCCTGAGAGCAGATGCGGAAGAGTGGGTATGAATACTTTCAAAGGAGCTAAAGATGAAATTTTTCTCTGCCAACATCGAGAGCCTTCGTGAACTTTACCGGAACCAGTTACGAATGCTGCTTTCCACCGAACAACAGATTACGGAAGCCCTGCCTACAATGATCGAAAAAGCGACCGATGGGCAGCTGAAACAGGCATTGCAATCCCACCTTCAGGAAACGCACGTCCACATGACGCGGCTGCAACACATCCTGAATGAAGAAATTCAAAGCGCAGAACCGATCAAATGCAAGGTCCTGTCGGCCCTGGTGAGCGAAGCCGAAGACATGATTAAGGACGCAACGGACGCGTCCGTTCGCGATGCCGCGCTGATTGCCGCCGCGCAGCGGGTGGAACACTATGAAATCGCTACCTACGGGGCGGTTCGCCACTGGGCGCAGATTCTTGGAAAAACAGAGCAGGCCTCACTGTTGGACAAGACGATCAAAGAAGAAGGCCACGCCGACCATCTGCTGACGTCAATTGCCGACCGCGTGAACGTGGAGGCCGACAAAGCCGCTTAGAGATCCTTTTCATTGTTCCCACTGCGAAGCCGCGTGAACAGCGCGGCTTTGCGCGCATATTCTTCAGGAAAGAGGTCTTGCAGAATGCATGGCCTTTTTCTCTCTTTTTTCGCCTCTCCAGGATTGCGCCTAACCAGCTTTCATACCACCAGTCTAAGAACATGGACAGCTCATATGGTCTTCCCATATCAGCGTCTTTCTGGATAGTATGGGTAACCCATAGGAGAGATTTTGATGGGCGACAAAACCGACGTTTGGCAGGGAACGCTGGCGCTGATGGTGATGAAGACGCTGGAAACCATGGGGCCGTTGCATGGCTACGGAATTGCGCGTCGCATTGAGCAGACCAGTGGCGACCGGCTGCAGGTGAATTATGGGACCCTGTATCCCGCGCTGCTCAAGCTGGAACAGGAAGGCACAATCGTCTCCGAGTGGGGCGTTTCCGACAACAATCGCAAGGCCCGTTTTTACCGGCTGACCCGCGCGGGGCGCAGGCAGCTAAAGACGGGTACACGAGACTGGGAAGAAGCCACCGCCATCCTGGCGCGGTTTCTTTCCCCCGGCAAGGAGTCGTTATGAAGACATTGCGCGGATGGCTGGCACGAATTGCAGGGGGCTTTTCCCGCAAACAGCGGGAGCAGCAGTTTGCCCAGGAGATGGAAAGCAACCTGCAGATGCATATTGAAGATAACCTGCGCGCGGGAATGAATTCTGACGAAGCGCGGCGGCAGGCGCTGCTGAAATTCGGGGGCTTCAATACGGCCCGCGACAGCTATCGACGGCAGAGCGGGTTGCCGTTTGTGGAAACGCTGATGCAGGACCTTCGCTATGGCGCGCGGACGCTGCGCAAGAGTCCGGGATTTACTCTGGTTGCGGTGCTCACGCTGGCGCTGGGCATTGGCGCGAACACCGCCATTTTTTCGGTGATCAATGCGGTGCTGTTGAAGCCGCTGCCATTCAAAGATCCTAGCCGGCTGGTGCAGCTCTGGGAGACCGAACCAGCTCCCGGCAATTTCCCGCTGACCGGCCCCGATTACCTGGATTGGCAGGCCCAGAACGCGACGCTGGAAAGCTCGGCGCTCTATAGCTGGCAGCGATCGTTTAACGCCAGCAGCTCGGGAGAAGCGCAGCCAGTGATCGCCATCACCACGCAGGCAAACTTCTTTACCGTGCTGGGCGTAAGCCCCGCGATGGGACGGACATTCGCGCCCGGCGAAGACCAGGCAGGCAAGAACAAGGTGGTGGTGATCAGCAACGGTTTCTGGAAAAAATTCTTTGCCTCGCGCGCTGACGTGATCGGCCAGACCATTGCACTGAACAGTGAACCACACGTGGTGGTGGGCGTGATGCCGGACTGGTTCAATTTTCCCACACGTACGGAGATATGGACGCCGCAGGACATGGCGGAAAAAGCGCTGGGCCCGCGCGGATCGCACGGCTATAACGCCGTTGCCAGGGTGAAGGGCGGCCTCAGTATTGAAGCAGCACGGGCCGATCTGCTGGCCGTCAGCAAGCGCATAGAAGAGCGGTTTCAAAATCCGGGAATTGAAGCCGTGGTCGTACCACTGAAGGAGCAGATCACGGGTGACTCGCGTCCGCAACTGCTCTTGCTGCTGGCAGCGGTGGCGGCGGTATTGCTGGTGGCGTGCGTCAACGTCGCCAATCTTCTTCTGGCCCGGGCCACCGGACGCCAGCGCGAGATTGCCCTGCGCGCCGTGCTGGGCGCAAGCCGGACCCGGGTGGTACGCCAGTTGCTCACGGAGAGCGTCCTGCTTTCTCTGCTGGGAGCGGCCCTTGGACTTGCCGGAGCGTGGTGGGCAGTGGCGACGATCCGCTCGGCCAACGCCCTGCCGATTCCTCACGTCAACGCGATTCAGGTAGACGTGACCGTGCTTGCGTTCACCGTTTTAGTCAGCATGTTTGTGGGTGTCCTGTTTGGCCTTGCTCCCGCATTGCAGGCCACGGGAGTCGATCTGAGTGAAGAGCTGAAATCAAGCGCACAGTCGGTGGCCGGTCCGCTGGGCTGGCAGCGGCTCTTGCGGGATGGGCTGGTGATCCTTGAAATCAGCGCGTCCGTGGCCCTGCTGGCCGGCGCCGGACTGCTGCTGCGCAGCTTCAGCAACAAGCGCAATGCGGATATCGGCGTGCAGGCGCAAAACCTGATGACCATGACGGTAGTTCTTCCTGACGCCCGTTACGCGACTCCGGTTTCGCGGCGAGACTTCATCGACCGTTATCTGGAACGAGTACAGCACGCTCCGGGCGTGGTGGCCGCGTCCATTTCCACTGAGCTTCCGCTGGAAGGTGGGAATAACGGCTACGTGACCATTGATGGCGATAAGGACCCGGCGCACGCGAACCGGCTGGTGGAATACAACAACATAACTCCTGACTATTTTCGTGCGCTGGGAATTCCTCTGATGCACGGAGAAAACTTCTCCTCGGCCGACTTCGAGCAGGTAAACCAGGTCAACTTAAAGATCAATGAACTGGTGAAAAAGAATCCTGATATAAAAACGCTGCCGCCAGAGCTTTCCTTTGTTGCCGTGATCAACCAGACCATGGCAAAGACTTTCTGGCCCAATCAGGACGCGGTGGGAAAGGTGTTCCATTCAGGCGTGCCGGTTCGCGTGATCGGCGTGGTGGGCGATAGCAGCGTCTTTGGCATTCAAAAGAAGCCTTTCCCTGAAGCTTACTTTCCGCTTACCGCCGCGCTGGACAGGCAGAGTCTCTACGCGCACATCGCGGTAAGAACCAGCGGCGCGCCCATGAGCATTTTGCCGGCGCTGCGCGGCCAATTGAAAGACCTTGATTCATCTCTGGCGGCCTTTCAGCCGCGCACCATGGAACAAGTGATCGCTGAAGCCACCCAGGACACCGGGATGATGACTTATCTTCTTGGCAGCTTCGCCGCGCTTGCCCTCATTCTGGCGGCGGTCGGACTCTATAGCGTCCTGGCTTACCTGGTCACGCAGCGCACGCGCGAGATCGGCATTCGCATGGCGCTGGGAGCGCAGCAAGCCGATGTCCTGCGCTTGGTGATGGGACACGGCAGCAGACTGACAGTAGCTGGACTGGTTCTAGGAGTAGCGAGCGCGCTTGCGCTAACGCGCTTCCTGAAGACGATGCTCTTCGGCGTCGACGCTAAAGATCCGGCGACGTTCGTAGGCGTGATGGCGATTCTGGCAGCGGTAGCAATGGCCGCATGCTTTATTCCTGCGCTCCGCGCTGTGCGGGTGGAACCGATGGTAGCGCTGCGGGACGAGTAGGGATTCGTTCGTCCGATCACAAGCGGGTGAGTCAGGATTTCTTACGATGCACCTTATATTTTCCAGCGACGTATCGAATCTACTGTTATGAAAGGCAGGTTCATCCGACACAATCCAATCCGTCACACTCCTAAATTGAATAGGCCAGGGTTCCCGGAAGGACTCTGGCCTAAATTTTTGACGGTAACGACGGGCACATCTCTGGGACTCTCACGTTCAATGGCAGATATTACGGGCGAGCTGGCGCACATGTCCCTCGCGAATCTGACTCGTGCACCCGGCGTCAGTGCATTGGAACGACGATCACATCTGTCGGCGCGTTCAACCCGCCGCCGATAAAGGGCGAGCCGCTGAGAGTGGAAACCATGCCGGTCGTCGAGTTCACAGTGAAGGCGGAGATGCTGTTGTCCATCTTATTAGCTACGAACAAAAAGCTGCCGCCGGGATCGAGCGCCAGTCCGAACGGATGCTGCCCGGTGGCAACCTCTGAGACCGCAGACAGAGATCCGTTATTGTTGATGCTGAAAGAAGCCACTGTGCCCGCCTGCACGTTGGTCCAATAGATGAACCGATCCATGGAGTCAATGGTAAGCCGCAACGGATTATGATGACAGGAAGTTCCGCAGGACGCTGCCGGCGCAGGCAGAGACGATGCCGGCGACAGCGCGCCGCTTGAAGCATTGACGTTGAACGGGACCACCGCCTCCGCCATGTGGTCTGCGACAAAGACGAACCTGCCGTCGGTGACAAGCCCAATCGGCGCGGAGATTCCTGATGGATTCGAGGTTGAATTGGCTGATCCCACCAGAGTCAACGCCCCATTGGCCGCTATCTGGAAGGTGGAGACTGCATTGGCGCCTGTGCCGTTCCCGTCGGTGAAGTTATTCACGAACAAAAACGCGCCGGAGGGACTGACCGCCACTCCAAACGGGCTGGCAATGCCGGTAAATGGCGACCCCGCTATGGGAGAAAGCGCGCCATTGCTCGCGTTGATGCTGAAGACTGAAATACTGCTGTCGTTTTGATTGCCGACGAAGACGAATTTTCCCATGGGGTCCACGGCCACGCCCGTTGGCCGGTTTCCGGTGGCGACAGGCGAGCCCATGACCGGCGTCAGCATGCCTGTACTGGTGTTCACGGAGAACGCCGATATGGAATTGGCGTTTTGATTGTTCACGAACAGAAACTTGTGGACGGAGTCAAAGGCCATGAACTCCGCTCCGGCGCCAGCAGTAAAAGGAGCGCCCGCGACGGCGGAAAGACTTCCATTTGTGCTTACCGCAAACGCTGAAACGGTCCCGGCGCCGGAATTGGAAACAAAGGCAAAGCTGGCTATAGCGCCCATCGGCGGCATGTTGGTGCTGGTGCTCTTTCCTCCGCACCCGTTCAGAAACCCTAACGTGGTACCGAGAACAAGCAGGAAGGACAGAACGAACCACTGGCCAGGCCGAATGGTTTTCAAAGGATGCTCCGTTGCGATCATGGCCGGAACCTCTGAAGTGAATTTATTCATGGTGAGATGCCGGATTTCGTTAACAAGTTTTGTAATAGTGAGAGACGAGGATAACGATTAGCCCGAGAACGGGCGTCACTGCGATTTCAAACCAGAGCGGCTGATGCTTCACGAATTTCCATGTACCAAACTTTGGGATTGGCAGGCGCTCGACCGGATTGACACCGCTCTCCGGACGGGCAATTAGTAACGCATGCTCCATGTAATAGCGAACCTGTATAGCGTCCCGCTCGCTGCTGTTGTAATGCGTCCTTACCCACAACCACGAATGCATTAACACAATAAATGCCAAGAGCAGGAGCGACCACCCAACCGGGTACCCCTTCAAGTAGGCAACTGCGCCGCCGGTTATCGCCCAGAGGCCAATGGATACCTTAAATTCAATCTCGCGGCGTTTTTCCCGGATGTCCGATTGAAGTTCGGCCAGCCTCATCAGGGCGTCAATTCGATCTTTGTCTGTCATTAGGAATCTCTCTTGGACGCATTTAGTTTGCCAGAAGCGCAATCTTTTCCAAAGCCAAAAGGTCAGGCAGCGGCCTGATTTTCGGGCCGGAGAACTGGCCGCAATTTAGAGATTTTAACTCGTTTCTAATCTAAGAGCGGGGAAACAGCGGTTAGTTTTACTTACAGACCTACAAATCAGCGTTGTGGTGGTGTGAAATGATCTCGTTCGTATGTTTGAGAAATAAGTCGTCCCGTTCGCCCGTCGAACGGTTGGGGGCTGGCTATCACATCTGTGAAGCGTTCAGCGTTTCAGAGGCTGCCTGGCTCTGCACTCAACACCACATTGGAATAATCGTGGTTGCGCATGACTTCGAAGACCCTGAAAAGGTGGAGCTTCGGAAGAGATTTGTCGTTTTCAATTTGAAACCCAATACGACGCTACAAGAACTCAGCTGGCACCTTACGCCAGAAGTGGCGGGGACAATTCTGTCCGATCCTGAGAGTGCTGGCAAGGCGCTGGCAGCGGCTAGTTGATTAGCGATCACGCTTCATCTGTCTCGTTCAATCGCGGCCATCACGGTTCGCGCCAGCAGTACGGAATCATTCACGACAGCGATGAGTTTGGGACTGCGAGTAATTTCCTGACCTCGTAAACGAATCGCCGCGACAAAGAGGCAGCCAAGGTTGAGGGAGATCTATTTGAGACCTGTCTGCGATGCTCAGTCGTCTCCTGAGAACAGCTGCGCGATGGTCCCCATGGGCAAGAAGAGTCGCCTTTCGATCTTCGGAAGATCGATGAATCCGTATTTCCTGTAGAACGCAACCGCCTGCTCGTCTTTCACGTCTACGACAACTGCCGCGGAGGCGATCTGCTCGCTCGATTGCAAGGCACGATGCAGCGCATCCATGAGCAGCATCTCCCCTAAACCTTGGCCTCGAAATCTCTCGCTGACTGCCAGACGCCCGAGGAGTGTTGCCGACACCATTGGATATTTTGGCATTTTCTTGCTGATGTCTTCCGGAAGCTCTCCCAAATCCACCGCGTATTGCGAGAGGGTGTAAAAGCCAGCAATTGTCTTGTGGTCCGGAGTGATCACAAATGGCACGGCTGCCCGCTTTTTCAGATCTTGCCCAGCTTGCTTCTGCAGATACGAATCGAGCTGTTGGTTGCCACAAGAGAAAGCCGCTCGGTCATGCTTTGCTCCGAGCGGCTCAATCACAAAATGAGCTTCTTCGCGTTCCTTGGTCAATCAGCCTCCCATTTGTGCTTTGTAGCGCCGTGCGGCGGCACGCACTGCCTCGTTTGGCGGGGGCGGGTTGAGCATTGCATTCACAAAAACTTTACGGGCCTGATCGCGGAGCGTTAATACCTCGAAGTCTTTGATCGTATCCGCGGCAGCCTGCTGTGCGCTAGCAATCACAAATTCCGTAACTGTCGTACCGCGCAGTTCAGCGGCACGCTCGATCAGCCGCTTCTGGTCCGGAGTGATCCTGGCCTCTAACCGTTGCTCCTTGCGAGTGCGGGAGCCCGAACGACGTTTAAATGCTTGCGCCACGGTCCCTCCTTGTTTATAGTGTACGGCTAGTTGCCGTACGAGTCAAGATGCTTTTCGCTTGGTGGCGCGCAGACTTCCTAGTGTCAGTGGCGCCATTCTTCCGCTGGCGAGATTAACGAAGCCGCCGTGATGTGTGATCGATCCATGGCGAAATAACCGCCCCAGCATGGCCAGCGCGTGATACGCGAGCGTTTGGTTGAAGTCGGCATTATGTACAGCCGAATTTCTTAGTGACCAGAATTCATCAATGGCTTCTTCAAGATTCTTTGGCACTACTGACCCCATCTTCCGAAGAATCTCCACAGCATTCGGCAAAGTTGAAGACGTCAAATTAAGGTATCTCTGCAGAACACCCGCACTTACCAGTAGCTTTCTCAACTCTCGGTCAATCTCTATTGTTAAATGCATCAGAGCGGCTTTCGGGTTAACCAGTGCCTCTCCCAAAATGCGCAGGTCTATTTGCCGTGCTTGCTGTGTCTCCATCATGCGCCTGCTTTCGTTTCGGCATCCGCTGAAGTTGGTTCTTCGAAGGACGGAGTAGGTGGAACTGGTATCTTCATCTGTCGAGCAGTCTGGGCAATTTTCACTCGCCAAGTCCACTCGCCTTAAGAGATGCAAGTTTCTCCCACGGAATTCGGCTTAGAATTTCCTTGACCGTATCGTCAATGCTCTTTCGGAAACAAAAGAGAGCGATTAAAACGACAATCGGCCATGCGACAGCGTGCAAAAGCTCGGCCACGTCTTTCATTGTGGAAAAAGTTTATCATCCCGCTTACTCTGAACCCAAGTAAGACGATCTTGGGAAGGGTGAAAAGCAATGATGTGGGCAATTGTGGTTTTGCTTGGAATCGGCGCACTTTTGGGCCTTGAAGCAGTCGGGAAGCTAAACGGCATCGCGAGTGGATTTAACAAGCTGAACGACGCGGTCGAAACCGGCATTGCCGTACAGCAGAAACTAATGCGTCATGCCGACATCAGAACGACGATGAACGTCTATGGCGATGTAGTAACCGACGAAATGGCGCAAGCAAGCAGTAAAATCGCGCGTCTTGCCGTTCAACACTCAGGGGGTGAAGTGTAAATGTTAATCAGAGTTGCGGTTTTGAGTTGCGCGTTTTACCTCGGCTTTATGCTGGTGGTGGAACTGGCGCTTATCGCTGTTGCGCGGTGGAAGGGTAGTGCTGGTCTCATATTCACTGGATGGAGCTGGGCTGTATTTTCCGGCGCCATCTGGTTGGTTGCGACAGGCATAGCTTTTCGTATCGTTGAGAGGTGGATTCGCGCAAGACTCGCGCAATAGAAAATCCAACGGGTAACGTGAGCGTTTGCAACTTATTGAAGAATTGGGGTGGGTAGTGGGGGTCGAACCCACGACATCCAGAGCCACAGTCTGGCGTTCTGCCACTGAACTATACCCACCGTCAAGGCTAGAGAGTCCATTTTACACGAATTCGGAGAGAGGGCCGGGGAATGCGTTTGCCGCCCCACACCCATCACGCGAAAACCGCGCGTGCCGGGGGCCCGGTCGCGCTGGGCTCAATCATGTCGCGCCGGCGGCGCATCCTTTCAAGACAGAGAAGGATCCTGGTGAGAATTCCCTGAAGCAACATGGTGGAATGAACATCCTCGGGATGCTTCGACTTACCCTCGCTTCGCTGCGCTCAGCTCGAGCGGCGCTCAGCATGACAAGGTTGGAGGCGGCAAGGTTTAGGGATACTGGGTGAAAGGTGACGAAACAGCCTATTTACACGATTTCTGACGGAGGGCCGGGGAATGCGTGTGTCGCCACCCCCATCACGCGAAAACCGCACGTGCCGGGCGCTCAGTCGCGTTGGGCTCAATCATGTCGCGCCGGAGGCGGTGGGCGGTTTCGGTTTCATCCTTTAAAGACAGGGAAGGATCCTGGTGAGAACTCCCTGAAGCACCATGGTGGAATGAACATCCTCGGGATGCTTCGACTTGCTCTCGCTTTGCTGCGCTCAACTCGAGCGGCGCTCAGCATGACAAGGTTGGAGGCGGCAAGGTTTACGGATACTGCGCGAAAGGTGACAAAACAATGTTGGTCGCTTCATTTGTTGAGTGACAGACGGATTCAGTTACAGACGCATCGTTGGCCGGGTTAATCGATTCAGTTGCAAACGAGGAGCCGGGAGCGACTCCACCCCACCACGCAAAAAAAGAGCCACACGGGGGCGGCTGTGCCACACGAGTTTTGCAGCTAATTCATGGAGCAGGAGCCGGGGCCGCGAGGGTCGCCGCAGGAGCCACATGGGCCCGCGGGGGCAGCGGACTCGTGAGATTTTTCACCGCGGACGGCGAAGCTGGAAAGCTTCTGGTCCAGCCGCTTGCTCTCACATTTGGGGCAGGCGGCTTTTTGTGTGCCCTGCACGATGGCTTCAAACTGATGGCTGCACTTCTGGCAAACGTATTCGAAAATTGGCATATCGGCTGGCTCGCTAATCCGTTACTCGACAAAAATTGTTTGCTCGATTAAAGGGTCGTTCATTTGCATCCGTTGGCGCGGTTAAAAGTCCTGCGGGCTCGAGTAAAATTGATCCAGCAGCATTCCCAACGCTACTGCATCATTATTATAAGGCGAAATAACAAACCGAACGGAAGAAGGTCAGTTGGCATGACAGTCTGTTGGGGTTCAGGGGCCGGCGGGAAGAAGCGTTCCGCACAGCACGAAGAAGATTTAGCTGGCGCGGGCGAGATCGAAGCTGGAACAAGGAGCGATTGTATTCAGAGCAGCATGGCTGAGAATTTGACAGATATCGTTTTCGACAAGTTTGTGCCGCGCGCGTATCTGCGCAACCGGCACGCCATGACGATGGCAGGCAACTTTCTGCCGCGCAAGAGCGACCTGCCCGCGGCGGAAGCATGTTTGTATCGGGTGGATAAGGATACGCAGGTGCTGTGCCACTGCCACTGGCAGGAAGACGCCGAGCGCGGAGCAACGCTGATCATTGTCCACGGGCTTGAGGGGTCAAGCCTGTCACAGTACGTAATTGGCAACGCAACCAAAGCCTGGGACGCCGGGATGAACGTTGTCCGGATGAACATGCGCACGTGCGGAGGCACGGGGCAGCTTACGCCGACGCTGTATCACTCTGGCCTTTCCGGCGATGTAGGCGCGGTCCTGCGTATGGTGATTGAGCAGAGAAAAATCCGGCGCGTGGGGCTGATTGGCTACTCAATGGGCGGCAACCTGGTGCTGAAACTTGCCGGCGAGTTGGGAACAGACGCGCCAGCGGAACTGAAGGCGGTGGCTGCGGTGTCACCGGCGGCGGACCTGGCGGCTTCTGCCGACGCCATGCATGTGGGCGGCAACAAGATTTATGAGTGGAAGTTTCTGGTGAGCCTGATGCGCACCTACGAACGGAAGCGCAAGCTGTTTCCCGACATCTACAAAAAGGTGGCGCGGTTCCCCACGACGATCCGCGAATTTGACGATGTGGTGACCGCGCGCTATTGCGGGTTTGAAAACGCGCAGGACTATTACACGCGCGCCTCGGCGGCCCGGGTGATTGAGAAAATTGCGCTGCCGACCCTGGTGGTGCATGCCATTGACGATCCTTTTATCCGGCTGCTGCCGGAAACGCGGGCGAAGATGGTGGCCAATCCGAACATCACGCTGCTGGAAACCGAGCACGGCGGCCATTGCGCTTTTCTGGCCCAGCCTAATGGATACGACGGCAGATGGGCGGAACGCCAGATCATTCATTTCTTCCAGCATCACGGGATGAGCTGATGCATGCCGACTTTTCCGTGGAGCTGGGACGCGACGATCCGGCGCTGGAGTTGCCGTGGCGTTCCGACGATCCGCAGGTGCGCTACTACGACCTGAAGAGCCATCCAGAGCTGGTGCTGCAAATTCCTGAAGCAGCGGCGTACCCGCCGCTCAGCGCGTTTCTGACACGAATCAATGCTCCCGGGTTTCCGCTGGCCACGGCGAAATGCGACGCATGGCACAGCAGCGAAGTGGAGCCGGAAGAAGAGATCTTTGGCGACCGAAAATTCGTTTCCTACATTGATTTGGTGTTTGAGGATGAATCGATTCGGTGCTCATTGGAAAAACACGAAGCGTTTGCGCGGGAGCTATGCCGGTTGCTGGGGCATGCGCCGGAGATTGCCGCTACCGTGGAACTGGTTATACGTCGATGTTACTACCACCAGACGCGGGGGGCTGAGCACGGTGAAACGGCGGAAGATGGTTCGCGTGGGGAGGTGAGGGATGGAGACGATCGGCCGCGTGCGAAGCTGAGGGATGGAGACGGTCTGCAAACGACCGAGGAAGATGGTCCGCTTGGGAAGGTGAGGGATGGAGACGGTCTGCAAACGACCGAGCTCGGGAATGGGATGCTGGGAAATGCTGAGGAACCGACGGAGGCGGCGGACGCGGAGCATCAGTTGCGCAGCGGAGCGGAGGAAAGAGCGCGAGGCGGAAGGGAGATGGCCGGGAAAGATGAGGAGCGGCCGAAGGCGGTGGGAGCAGGCGATCGGTTGCGCGGCGAAGCGGAGGAAAGAGCGCGAGGCGAGGAGCGGCTGGAGACGGAGGGAGCAGGCGATCGGTTGCGTGGCGAAGCGGAGGAAAGAGCGCGAGGCGAGGAGCGGCTGGAGACGGAGGGGCGCGCACCGCGTTTGGAAGAGTTGGCCAAAGCGGACCTGCCGGATAAGACACGTGAGGATGACGGTCGATTGTTGCGCGGGCCGGACGTGTCGACGAGCGGCTTTTGTTTGACTGCGTACGTATCCGGTTTTGGCGATGATGATCATGAGCCCGGCCGTCGATGGGAAGTTGCACTGATTCTTTTGCAGAATGCCGTCGTGCAACTGGCACGAACTTGCGGGTAATGGGATGGTCGAAGCGGGCGCGGCTAAATGGTCCGCAGGCGTGCGCTATTTACGACTGGAGAACATGCGGCCTTCCTGATCGATGCCAGTGCACATCACGGGAACGAGTGGCGCTGATGAACAAGAATGGTGCAGAGAAAAATAGATTTTGTCGCATGAGCTGATTCAAGCATGGAAAATAGTTGAAGTTGCTGGATTACGGCAGATCGATGCCGGAGTTTTCGAAACATAGAGCACGATTACAATGGTTGTAATGCCCTAAAATTGAAGGCCCGCAGATGTCCGTACACTGGTAAAATCACGCATAGAACGAGAGCCCGTAGCTCAGTCGGATAGAGCATCTGCCTTCTAAGCAGAGGGTCGCAGGTTCAAGTCCTGCCGGGCTCGCCACGCCGTTATTACTCGCTAATAGAAGGCGTGGCAAACGGCCGAAGGTCGGTTTCGATGCACCGTCTTGGTGCAACCTCTCAGCCAGATCCTCCAAAATTGCCTTTCGAGGCACAGCAATTTCTGGCGCTAAGCGATCGTCATCCTCAGCCTCTGCGCCCGCCCGCCGGCTCTCCTCGTCCATCCTCAAATTCAAACAGCCGCGCTCCCCTTCTCCGTGATGACTCGCCCATCCCATCACCACTGCTCCGAGCCTACTCCCGCCGGGACGCCACCACTCCCGCCTTGGCAGCGCATCCCCACGCGCCTCTCGGCTCAACGCACGCGGCCACTGCATCCGCTTCATCCCATCGCCTGTCTTCCGGCCATTTTCACCCGGCGGACAACCGTCCTTTGCCGGACCATCCGCCGCTCTGTCCCGTCTGCGGCGTAGCCTGCGCCAACTCATGTCTCGATTGCGACCTGGAATTTTGCCACACGCATCTTTATCTCTGTATTGATTGCGGCAATCAGTATTGCGGCGCCTGTCTTGACGCGCATTGCGACGACGGTCACTGGAGCGATTCTGCCACTGCCGCCGAGCTCGCCTCCGCTCAACATATCGTCCACGACCCAGCCGCTTCGTCGCCCGATCTTAACCAATCCGGCGCTTCTGCATCGCATCGGCTAGCCTCCGCCCAACGTATCCTCCACGACCCAGCCGCTTCGTCGCCCGACCTCAACTTATCGGGCGTCATCGCCTCGCATCGGCTAGCCTCCGCCCAACATATCCTCCACGGCCCAGCCACTTCGTCGCCCGATCTTAACCAATCCGGCGCTTCCGCATCTCATCGGCTAGCCTCCGCTCAACATATCCTCCACGGCTCAGCCACTAAGCCGCCCGATCTCAACCTGCTCTGTGCCCCCGCATCGCATCGGCCAAAGTCCCGCTCTTGGCGAAAAGCGATCTTACACTTCCTCTCCGCCATAGCTTTTCCCAACTTCGTCATCCAGTCGGAGGCTTGCCTGTGACCAAGCCTCGCAACCCTCATCTGGTCGTCACCGTAAAATGCGCGGCTCCCGGATGCACCAATGTCCGCCGTGAAACCAACCACTGGTTCGTCACCTCGGTCCGCCAGGGTCGCTTCTTCTGCGGTCCTTACCTGCCTGCTACCGGATTGCGGCCCACTGACGAGCCGGCTTGCGGTCAGGCCTGCGCGCAAAAACTGCTTGAACGATATCTGGCGCTCAACAACCTCTGAATTCCATCGCCAGCCAATCGCGTCTCAACCCGCAACCTTGGAGAACAAAATGCCTGTTGACCATCAGCTGTCCGTCACTGTAAATCGCCCGCTCGCGCGCTCCGCCGCCACGTGCCCTTCGGATCATCGCGCACTTTCCACACAGGAAACGTCTTTTTCCGCTGCCACATCACCGTCGCATCATCGTCCACTTTCCGCCCATGAAACATCGCGCTCCGCCGCCAAGCCGTCGTCGGACCATCGCGACTCTACTTCCGCGGACGTATCGCGTTCCGCGGCAAAGCCTCTCGCTCCTTGCGTATACATCGCGTTTCGATGTTCGCATTGTGGCGACGTAAGGCAGGCGCTCCCGCAGCTTCCTTCCGGTGATTCTCTTGCCTGTCCTGAATGCGGGCGACCTTGCAGCTTCGTCCAGCTCGGTTCCGGATTCACCAGACGAAACCTGCCGTTCCATGAAATTCATGCCCCTGAACCGGCGGCCCCGTCGCTCCCGTCGCCCCCAACACTCTGGATCGGAGACGCCGACAGCGCCTGACTCAGCGTCCGCGCTGCGGACCTGCTTCTTTGGAGGTTAACCAATGGCTGCTGCTCCTGACGATCTTTGCACCGTCGCGGAACTCAAAGCATGGCTGCCCAACCAGGGCAACAACGACGATGTCACTCTGCAAAGCCTGATTTCAAACGCGAGCCTGCAAGTCTTGCAGTACTTGGATCGTCCGCACCTTCTGGCTGCGGTCATTGGCGCGTTGACCGAAAATTATGATGGCAATGATTCGAACCGCCTTCTGCCGCGTCAGTATCCCATCATGGCGGTCAGCAGCGTAAGCATTGATAACCTTCCCGTTCCGCAGGCGACTACTTCTGTGGCCGCGGGTTTTCTCTGGGACACGCGCCGTATCCTGCTGCGCGGTTTTCGTTTTTGCCGCGGACTGCAGAACGTGCAGGTCACTTACACCGCCGGCTTTTCCGCTGTCCCGCTCGACCTCAAACAGGCGGCCATTGAGGCATTTGCCTTGGCCTATCGCCAGCGCGTGCGCATCGGTGAAAAATCCAACAGCATGAGCGGCCAGGTAAACGTTTCGTTCGATATGGGCGACGTTCCGCCGCGTTCCATGGCCATTTTCAGCCAGTATCGGAGGTTAGCCCTATGATCTCAGTGAAGATTGACGATTCCGCCGTGCAGCAACTTCAGCAGAGGCTCGCCGGACTCGCTCCCCGTCTGGTGGCTGATGTTTACAAGGCATTGCAGCCGCTCATCTACCAATCACTGCGCAGCGCGGTCCCAAAATATTTTGCCGGATCGGCGAGCAAGGGCAGTTCCAGCGATCTGCTGACTTCTCGCAGCGGCAGCCTGCTGAATTCTGTCTTGCAGTCGATTCAAGTAACCCCAGACGGCCAGAGCCTGGCTGTCAGCATTGGATCGGATCTGCCCTACGCCCGTATTCACGAATACGGCGGTTTCGCCGGCCGTAGCGGGCCGTTCAAGAAGAAAGAAGGCCGCCGTCCTTATATTCGTCCGCGGCCGTACCTGCGTCCCGCAATCAATGATCTTCAACAGGCGCTGCCTGATCTGCTTGAGCAGGCGATCCAGCAAGTTCAGGTGTCGCAGTGATTTTTCCGCGTGAGCAAATTTACTCCGCGTTGTTCTCCACGTTGCAGAGCGCGCTCCTGTCGCCGGCTGGTCCATTCAATACGGTCAGCCGGCGCTGGCAGGATCCCTCGCAGCTTTCACCTGCGGACCGGCCTTCACTTTATCAAGTACAGAAAGATGAACTCACCGGCACCAGCTTAAGCGGTCTGCCCCTGCACGCCCGGATGACCGTCGATCTTGTGCTGTACACGGCAGGCGATAGCGAACCCAATTCGGTTCCGTCCACCGAACTCAACTCGCTCCTGGACGCAGTGGAAGCAGCCATCCGCAGCGCGACGCCGGGAATTGCGCAACTTCTGGGCGGTAAGGTCTCGCACTGCCGTATTGAAGGAAAAATAGAAATTGTTGAGAACGTTGTCGGTTCCATGGCGCTGGCTGTCGTGCCCGTAGAGATTCTTGCCACCGCATAGAAATCATTCAGGCTTAAGTAGCAATCCATTTTCGCGGCCATAAGGCCGCTTCAATCTATGGGAGTGCAGGGCGGACTCCCCAAAAAGGAGAAAGAAAACATGTTTGAATTCGGATCAGGCACCCTGTGGGGCTTTCCCGTTGGCGGCAATACCGCCGCGAACCCCACTCCCATGAAATTCGGAACCTTGCAGGACGTATCGCTCGATATTTCGGGCGACGTCAAGCAGCTTTACGGGCAAAAGCAGTTTCCTGAGGCCGTGGCCCGCGGAAAATGCAAAATCACCGGCAAATCAAAGTTTGCCGCCATCAACGGCAAAATGCTCAACGATCTGTTCTTCGGACAGAGCATGGGCGCCGGCATGATCAAAACGTCACTGGATGAGGCCGGTACGGTCCCCACCACGCCGTTTACCATCACGGTTGCCAACGCTGCCACCTTCAAGCAGGACTGGGGTGTGCGCTATACAAACACAGGCATTCCTCTTACCCGCGTGGCTTCGGGGCCGGTGTTGGGTCAGTACAGCGTTAACACCGGCACCGGCGTTTACACCTTTGCGGCCGCGGATACCGGCGCAGCCATCTTGATCTCATACACGTTTACCGCTGCGGCGGCCGGCACACAGCTTAACATCACCAACCAGCTCATGGGCTTTGCTCCCACCATTCAAGTTTTTCTGGAGACGGTTTACAACACCAACCAGCTTTCCGTGCTGTTGTATTCGGTGGTTGCGTCCAAGCTCAGCTTTGCCACCAAGCAGGAAGATTTCATCATTCCTGAATTCGATTTTGAAGCCTTTGCCAACGCCGCCGGCCAGGTCATCGATATGTACAGCAACGAATAAAAGCTTTAACCACAAAGTGACACAAAGGAACACCAAGGGGTGATCCTCAGAAGGACGAACCTTTGTGAGCCTTCGTGTCCTTTGTGGTAAATGGGTTTTGTGGCGCAATCAACACACTTTATTGGAGGGACATGCAGCATGCTTAAGCAACAAACTATCCCCACATCGCTGGGACAACTGACGGTTTCATCGCTCACGCTCGGGGACTTGCGACAACTCGACGCCTTGTTCCAGGAAAAACCGTCCGCGGAAAACTCCGGACTTGCTTCGTTGCTCCGATATCTGCCCGTAATCCAGAATGCCGTTCGTAAGGTTCACCAGGATTTGACAACCGAGCAGCTTGAGAATGGCCTTACCTTCGATGACTTCAGTGTCCTGTTCAACGCCATGCTTGAAGTGTCCGGTTTAAAAAAGGCGGCCGCGGGGGAACCGACTCCGGTACCGGTATAGCGGACTGGCCGTTTGTCTTTGGCCATGTCGCCACCGCTACCGGATGGACTTTGCAGGAGATCGAAAAGCTGACTCTGTGGGAACTCAATGATCTGATGGCGTACTGGAAGGATTACCCTCCGACGCACGTGCTCGTCGGCGCATACCTGATGGGCGGCAAGCGGAAAAAAGTCGGCAAAACCCAAAATTTTACTGACGGACACTTCAACGAACTGACGCAAGCTGTCTCATTCGCTGGAGGAGGCGTAGCCAAAAAGCTTCCGCAGTTTTATAAGACATAACTTTTTAAAGCATAACGCGCTGGACGCATGACCGAAATCTTTAGAATGTTCGTTTCTCTCGTGTAATGAATTTTGATCTTTACAATGGGCGAAACGTTCCAATAGTATCTCGCAGGTTCTAAGGAGAGTAGCTCATGCGCGAGGCAGGCATCCTGCTGCTGTTGATTTTGCCCGGTTGTTCTAGCAACAAACTGGATCAGAATACTGCCGAGGGGTTAGCGAAGCGTTTTCTATCATCCAATCCAGCCGGGTTTAGCCTTCATGTGGGCCGAGTTGGGACCCAGTGCCCTTACCTGAATGACAAAGGGCGGCAAGCGGACCTGCCCCTGGACCTAACGCCTCAATCGCAACCCACTACCGTCTTTGCCGAGATGGCAGGATACGTCACAGTCAACGCAGACGGGGATGGATATTGGAAGGTCGCTCTCACGGAACCTGGAAAAAAAGTTTTTCAGCAGAGTGGTAGCAGACATGTCACCAATGCGGCGCTCAATGGCTGCGATTATGAGAGTGATTTTCTAAATGTCGCTGTGCCGGAATTGGTAAAGGTAACCGCGATCACCCCTGGCGAAAATTCCACTGAAATCGCCTTTGTATGGAAATGGAATACGACCGATCTCGGCCAAGAGTTGCGCAAGGATGGAAAACTTTATTCCATGCTGGCTCCGTCTCAGAGGGAAGAAATACAGCGCTATATAAACCATATTGACCTTGGTTACCAGAAGCTCACGCTACCGGTGCCTGGGGAAGACTACACCGGAACTGGCAGCGTTCAGGTCAAGAAAGGCGCGAACGGCTGGGGGCCGGCATAAGTAATTGCAATTCTCCGCCCATTGGAAGTCTGTTTAACGCTGATCAGAACAGATATTGAAGTAGCTTCACCCTCAGGACAAGCCACGTGGACAACAAAAACAAACATTTGTGTAGAGACAAAATCAGGAGCCGAGCACTGCTTTTGGTCGTAGTAGTTGTTGTGATCGGATGTTCAAAGGGTACTTTGGACCGTAAAACCGCTACGGAAAAGATCAATGAGGCGTTCAGCCAGCAACGGGAGCGCATTCCGGTAAGAATTGGACGGGTTGGGTCACATTGTGAAACGCGGACCATTAATGGAGAAACTCACGATATCGATCTCAATCCGGCAACCGATCCTGCTGCAGTGATTGCGAGCGCCGGCGGTTATATTGATGCCGTTCCCGATGGACAAGACTTCTGGAAAGTCGCTCTTACGGAGAGAGGGCGAGCGTTTGTGAAAGCTAACGACGTTGCACTCGAACCTTCTGTGGATCCCGACCATTGTGGCTACCAGATTTATTCACTACCGCTCGCTACAGCCAAGGTCAACCAAGTGACAGGAATTATTCCCGGTGATAAGTCGTCCCAGGTTGAATTTGCCTGGAACTGGGCTCTCACGGACCTGGGCATGGCATTGAGAGCAAACGGAAAGGTTTACTCTGCATTGACTGATGTACAACGCCGGAGCTTGCAAGACTGGTTCTCGGCGAATCCGGGACCGGTGCTCTCAGTGCCGGCGCCCTCTGAGGAGGACCTCAAAAGGGAGCACCATGACACAGCCCAGTTCGTGAAATACGATGACGGCTGGCGCCTCAAAAAATAGATCTAAATCTGGAATCGCATCGCAAGCAGCCTCCGGGCTGCTTTTTTATTGCACTGAAAACCAGTCTGGAGAGATACAGCATGTCCGAAATCATCAACATCGAGATACAGGCTGACCCATCGGGAGCTGACGAAGCGCTCAATCAGGTCAACAAGTCGCTGAAAGAAGGCACGGAAGCCGCCGAAGCTTTGAATCATGTTCTTGATGGCGACCTGGCGGGTGCGTTCAAATCTCTGGGCGAGCTGACCAAGACGCTAGGCATCGAGCTCGATCTGGCATTCAGCCCGGCTGAAATCATCGCGTTTGTTCAGGTCATTGCGGAGGTAGCTGGAAAATTGTCTGAGCTGATTGAACAGCACAGACAGATGGTGCAGGCGATTGAAGGCCAGGGGCCGGCATGGGAAGCGCTCAAACAGTCAACAGAGAACTTTTCCGACAACACCAAGATAAAGCTGCTCGAAGTCCGCGAGCGCATCGATTCGATTACTCAGGGACCGCTTGCAGTGTTCAAAGATAAGCTGGCACTTATCGATGCGCAGACGCTTGATCAACTGAAAAAACAGTTTAAATCCTTGAGTGATGAAGCAACCAAGGCATTCGCCGCCATGGAAGAGGGATGGTTCAAGCAGGTTATCTTTGGGACGTCAGGGGCGCAAAAGGGCATCAAGGAAGTTGGCGACCGGTTCCGCCTGACGATGGACGATATCAAGGCCGCGCAGCAAAGCGGCAACTTGGACGCTATCGCCGGAATCATTGATAAGCAGATCAAAAAGACGCACGAACTAATTGAGACGGATAACACATGGGCTGGAACAGACCAGACCAAAAGCATCATTGAAGCCAATGAACGGCTACTCACGGTTCTCAAGGATTTAAAGGAATCGTATATACAGATTAAGCAAGTAGCCGACGCCGATAAAGGCCAGGTAGGTGCGGCAGAAGCTGACAGGGTTGCGAAGGAACAGGCTACGGCAGATGCGCTCCATGACAAGTTTGTGGCCAGGGTGTATGCCGAACGCCAGGCCATGGCTGACAAGGCTGCTGCCTTTGAGGCCACCGAAGCACAGGAGACCATCGCTGTATTAAGCGCGGACGAAAAGCAGAACCAGGCGACCATCAAGGCTACGGATGAACAGTTACAGGTCTTGGACGAAGGGTACAAAGGCGAGATCGAAGCGGCAAAACAGGCCAGCGAACAGAAGATCCAGTTAATCACTCAAGACTTCGAGCGCGGGAAAATCAATCAGCAGCAGGAAATTGTGCTGATCGCCAAAGCGAAACAGGATGAACTCGCGCTTGAGCTTCTTATTCAGCAGAAACGCTGGGCGCTCTGGGACAAAGACCCCAAGAAGGCCCAGGAAGTCCAAAACCAGATCAATAAAGTCGTTGCCCAATCGCAGCTTGTCCAGACCAAGGCCGTAACCGACAGCGTGAAGGCCCAGGAGCAGCAGTACAAACAGGTCTTCTCGCAGATTGGCAATGCCTTCAAGACCAACGTGCTCAGCATGCTTGAGGGCACTGAGACCATCACGCAGGGTTTTCAGAAGATGTATCAGTCGCTACTGAGTTCGCTGGCTGATTACATTGCTCAAAAGGCCGAAAAGAAGGCCGAAGAGTGGGCTATCAGTAAGCTGTTTCATACGAAAGAAGTAGTCGCCGAAACCACTGCAAAAGCCGGAATATCCATGGCCGCCGGCATATCTTCAGTCATGTCCGCGTTGCCTTTTCCGCTCAATGTAAGCACGGCGCCAGCAGTCGCGGCTGCGGCCGGAGCCCAAACTATGTCCTTAGGATTGACTGGACTCGCCGGTTTCGATATCGGCACCAACTTTGTTCCCATGGACGGACTGGCCTACCTGCACAAAGGCGAGAAAATCATTCCCGCCAACCAGCAGGGGCCGGGCTACAGCGGTAGTGGCGCCGGAATCACCGTAGTGGTCAATCACTCTGTTAGCGCCGTGGATGCGGCTTCATTTCAGGGCCACATCCGCCGGCACGGCAACATGATCGCCAACGAGGTAACGCGGGCGCTCAAGCGGAAAGGAATCAAATGAGCAACCTGGTGTTTCCCAAAATCCGCGGCCTGGGCTGGAGTATCACCAAGAATCCCACGTTCGCCACCGACATCCAATCTTCGCTTGCCGGGCGAGAAGTGCGATTACAGAACTATCAGAACCCCATCTGGGAGTTCACGCTGGCCTATGAGTATCTATTGAACGATCCGCGATCGAGAGATGAAAACGAACAGACGCCGCTGGAAACGCTGGTCGGCTTCTGGCTGGCGCGCGGCGGCCAGTTCGACGACTTCCTGTTGAACGAAAGCGACCTGACCCAGCGGCTGGAAGATTCGGTTTACTCGGGCCAGCCTATCGGCGCGGGCGACGGCGTAACGGTGAACTTTCAGCTGGTGCGCAACTTCGGCGGCTTCCTGGAAGCCTGCCAGAACCCGGCCAACCAGAGCGCCACTGTGTACGTGAACGGCGTGAAGAAAACCCAAGGCACGGATTACACCGTGTCGCTGGGCCTGGTCACCTTCACCTCTGGGAACCATTTTAGGAAACCTCCGGCGACTTCATCCTCATATTCCATCCGGGCGCGGGCAAGCGGGGAGTATGAGCGCCAGATATCAGGCGCAGCGGCGGGAGCAAGAGACAGATAGAAGCGGGCGAGCGTGTTCATAGTTCAAGCAGCAAACATCCTACTCTAAAGGACAGATCAAATGGAAGAAGCCCGAGCGTATATGGCCCAGATCCTCCGCACGATGGCCGACAAACTGGAATCAGCCGACAAGGTCTCCAGCGGCACCATGGACGCAAACGGGCTCACCGTATCCATCATAGAAGCAACTTTATTTCGGTGCAAAGCAACCCGCCCGACGCATACTTCAGCCGCCATTTACTTTGTAAGAAGTTTGCAGCATGAGAATCGCGCATCGATCAAACTGCATCCCGGCGCTGCGGAAAGCAACCGCTCACTGTTCAGTGGCAGATTTCGGTCTCTCCGCCGGCGGGGCTTGTGAACGCGTAAAGACGAATTCATTGTTTCCCATTCCGTGCGTGGTTTTCAGCGCTTCCAGCGTGAAGCCGCGTTGATGGAAAAAGGTAAACACGTCGCCGGCATTGGCAAATTCGCAAGGATAGCCGCCGGCCCAATCGACCACGTCGCGCCAGGGAGACATGCCGCGTTCCCGCGAGTAGGTTGACCAGTGCCTGAACGCCTTTCCCGGCTTGAAGATAAACGCCTTGCCCCAGGTAAACATGAACGTCAGCAGTTCGAGCATTTTTTTGGCGGGCCAGGGCGATCTGGAATAGAGCTTCTTCAGGATGAGCCAGAGGCGGCTCTTGCGGCCTTCGTCGTTGTAAACCGCGACCATGAGGGCGTGAGCGGCGGGGATTGTCACCAGATCGAAACTCTTCCACATTGCGCCGGTATGGTGCAGGACGCCCCAGCTATACACAATGTCAAACTGGCCAAGGGAACGCAGGTATTGCTCGTCGAGAGCCGAACCGGATTCGACCCGCCAATCGGCCATGGGGGCAAAACGGCGCTTCAGCTCCGCGGTACATGCGACGCTTTTGGAGTCATAGTCGAAGGAGACAACGCGGGAAGCGCCGAGCCGCAGGGCAGCGAGCGAATGGATGCCGCTGCCGGAGCCGACATCGAGAAATGATTTTCCGCTGATATCGCCCAGCATTTCCGAAAGCCGGCCGACGGCCTGCGCGATGCGGTCTTCGTCCACCAGGGAAAGAAAGCGGGTCCAGTTTTCGCCGAACTGGAACCGGTCCATTGCCTGTTCTTCATGCGCCGTCATGAGACTCAGAAGTCTATCACTGGCCGCTCATCTAGCTATAGGTGGAGATCATGGAAGAAAAGTTTGCGGGGATTACAAAGAGCCTGATCGCGGTGTCCGCTGCTCCTTGTCCAAATCCATGAAGGGCGAATGCTGCCGGTCCGTCATCGCGCGATAGCGCACCTTCAAGTAGATGAACGCACCGGCGCACCACAGGGCCAGGCCCAGGGCAAGCGCCACGATTGCGCCAACGAGCCACCAAAGTAGCATAGACCATATTGTAGTCCAACGCAGCGACCAAATGTCCAGCAGGGAAAGACGCCAGGGCTTGGCGGCAATCCCAAATCGGCTTCCCGCCAGCGAGGATCGGACCTGGTGCGAGGCGACGAAGCGCTCAAAAGCCATGTTCAAGAAAATGTCGCAGCTCGCTGCCTGAACCTGCGTGCCTGGGGACATCGATAAGATGTGAGCTATTTTGCTCCGAACAGGCCCTTCATTTTGTCGAAGACCTGGTTCAGCTTGGTCATGGTCACCAGCTTTTCTACACGCGGACTAAGATTGACGATCTCCAGGTCGCACGACCTTCTTTGTCCTGCCGTCCAGACGGAAAGCAGCGCTCCCAGCCCCGTGCTGTCGATGAAGGTTACCTGGGACAGGTCCAGTATGATGCGGCGAGTAACCGCAACGCCCTTGCCGCGAGAGGTGGGAATCACGCGGTCGCGAATCTCGCTCTGAAACAGCTCCGCTGATTCCGCCGTGATTTTGCCTTTGCAGTGAACCGTGGTTTCTTCAGCTGTTTCTTCGAGCTCAAACGTAAGTCCGGGAGCACGGAATGCATTGGTTCCCATAAAGGAGCCTCCAAAGCAGGACTGCCCCTTGCACATGGGGCCCGGGGTCTGAGGGCAGGTCTGCGGAATGCCCCGTATTCTATACCCGCTTGAAGCGGCTTGATGCGCCTGTCCGGATTTATTTTGTGCCGGTTTCATGCCTTGTTCAGCGCCGGCTCGGGCCAGCCTGGGAGCGGCAGATCGATTATCCAGTGTTCATTATTTTTGAGGGGAAATTGCATGCAGATGCATTTTATCGATTTCGTTACGGCGGCCAATCTGTTTGTGCTGCTGGGAATCTATCGCAAGATGTCGATCATGGTGTACCAGCACAAGCTGATGTGGACGGACTTTGCCGAGCGCAAGGGCATCAGCCCGAACGGGAAGCGTGTAGTGGCCGACCATTCATTGTGAATTAGCCGCGAATGAACGCGAATCAACGCATTTTCAAGTTTTTTCATTCGTGTCATTTGGGAAATTCGCGGCCCGAGTCTTCTCTCGTGTTGCTTTCGTTGTAACGAAACTGCTCCTTCAGGTGAATCCAATGAAACTTACTCCAAGAGAAAGATTTCTGGCCAAAGTGTGTCCCGACGCCGCCAGTGGGTGCTGGCTGTGGCAGGGCATGGTGCGTCCGGATGGCTATGGAGCGGTGCGGTTCAATGGCAAGGAGCATGGAGCGCATCGAGTGGCGTGGATGCTGTTTCGCGGGGCGATCGGGGCAGGCATGGTGGTGTGCCACAAATGCGACGTGCGGGGATGCGTGAATCCCGAGCATCTGTTTCTGGGAACGGCGGCGGAGAATGTGCGGGACATGGCGGAGAAGGGAAGATGCCCGCGCGGAGAAAAGCACGGATCATCCAGGCTGACAACGGAGCAGGTGAGCCGGATTAAGACGATGCTGGCAGAGGACCGGATGCACATGACGGAGATTGCGCGGGAGTTTGGGGTTTCGGCGACGACGATCCGGGCGATCAAGATAGGAAAAACGTGGAAAAGATCGCCGTCATCGGGTGATCGGGGGATAGGAACGGCAAAAGCTCACCACTGATGAACACATGACACGGATAGAAATCGCGAGACCGGAAAGGCAAGAGGGGCTCAGAACCTTTGTATCTGATTGGTTTCAGTGGAGGAAAAAAATGGCCGATTTCAAAACGGCTTTTGCCTTTGTGTTGCAACATGAAGATTCAACCTGCTCCGGCAGGGTCACGGTGGATGCCGGAGGACGCACGCGCTTCGGCATCGCGGAAAAGTTTCATCCTGACCTGCCGGAGGATTTCTTTACCGGTCCGGCGAAAGACGCGCTGGCCGAGGCGGCGAAGATCGAAGAGCGCCAATACTGGGACGCAATGCGGCTGGGTGAAGTGGAGAACCAGAACGTCGCGAACAAGCTGTTCGATATGGGAGTGAACATGGGCGTGCGCCAGGCCGCGGTCTATGCCCAGCGTGCGGCGCGAGTGACGGAAGACGGAGTGATTGGCGCGAAGACGCTTTCGGCGCTGAATAGTGCCGATCCGATCGCATTTTATCAGCTTCTATGCGAATTGAGTGCGGCGCATTACCGGCACGTGGCGGCGGTGAATCCGGCGCAGGCGGTGAATTTGAAAGGGTGGATGAAGCGAGCGGAGGCGTGAGGGACGCGGATTTTCGTGAGAACTCCCTGTATCTAAATCGAGACGAAAAAAGTGCAGAGATCCTTCGGAAGCTCCCTCGGCTACGCTCGGGA